>NZ_LZZQ01000006.1:0-80879 GCF_014170225.1 Pseudomonas sp. UME65
GGTGATGGGGGTGGCGGGCGGCATGGCAGGCTCGGGGCAGAGGGCGATGGCACTGAAATTAAGAGGTTTGTGGTTTAATGCCGAGCACCATTTAGGCCGCTTTTGACTGGACCACTATGAGCCGTGGAAAACACCCCGTGCCCCTCGACCTGCCGCTGCCCCAGCACTGCGATGAAGCCCCGGGCAAACAGGACAGCGCCTACAGTGCCCTGCGCCAGGCGATCCTGGAAAAACGCCTACCGGCCGGCTGCCGCTTGCCCTCGACCCGCACCCTGGCCCAGCGCTGGGGCCTGTCCCGGGGCACCCTGGAAGTGGTCTTCGACCGCTTGCGCAGCGAAGGTTATGTGAGCCGGGCCAGCGGTTCCGGGACCCGGGTCTGCGCGGTGGTGCCGGACCTGTACCTGAGCGCCCCGGCACGGGCGGCGGCACCCATCGTCAGCGAGAGCGAGACGCCGTACCCGCCGCTCAGCGTGCGGGCCGGCCAGCCGTTTGTCGCCCGGCTGGCCGACCCGGCGCTGTTTCCCCTGCAACGCTGGACCCGCTCCCTGACCCGGGCCCTGGGCAATGCCTCGGCGCAGTCGCTGTGGGACGCCGACCCCGGCGGCCTGCCGGCCCTGCGCCAGCAGATCGCCCAGTACCTGGGGCAGCACCGGGGCATCGCCTGCGAGCCGCAGCAGGTGATGATCACCACCGGCATCCGCCATGGCCTCGACCTACTGGCCCGCAGCCTGCTGCAAGCGGGCGACAAGGTGTGCCTCGAAGACCCCGGCTACCTGTCGGCCCGGAGCCTGTTCGCCCTGGCCGGAGCGCGGCTGGTGCCGATTCCGGTGGAGGAGGACGGGATCGATGTACAGCAGCTGCAACACCATCAGGATGCCCGCATGGTCTATGTCACCCCGGCCCATCAGGCGCCCCTGGGCATGACCATGCCGGTGTCCCGGCGCCTGGCCCTGCTGGAGTGGGCCCGGCACAGCGAGGCCTGGGTGGTGGAGGACGACTACGACAGCGAATTCAACTACCAGAGCGCGCCCCTGGCGGCCCTCAAGTCCCTGGACCGGGACGACCGCGTCATCTACTGCGGCAGCTTCAACAAGACCCTGTTCGCCGGCCTGCGGGTGGGCTTCATGCTGCTGCCCGAGCGCCTGCGCCCGCGGTTGCTGGCCACCTTGCAGGACACCGGGCGCTCGGTGGGGGTGATCGAGCAACTGGCCCTGGCCGACTACATCGCCAGCGGCGCCTTCCTGCGCAATCTGCGGGCGGCGCGCCAGGCCTATCAGGAACGCCGCGACCTGCTGCTGGCGATCCTCGCCAGTGAAGCACCGGGCTGCTACAGCATCAGCGGCCAGCAGGCCGGGCTGCATCTGCTGCTGACGTTGCCGCCGGGCAGCGATGAGGCGCGCTTTCGCCAGCGCGCGGCCCAGCAGGGCCTGCTGTTGCAGGGCCTGGCCGAGCACTGCCAGCAGGTGCGCCGGCCGGCGGCGGTGATCGTCGGCTACGCGGCCCTGAGCCTGGCGCAGATCCGCTTCAGCGGCTCGCGGCTGGCGGCGCTGCTGGTGGCCGAGGCAGGGCCTGTAGAGGGCCGCTGACTGTCATCTGGCTGTCATGTGGCTCAGGCACCCTCGGCGCCCCGGCCTCCGGCCTTTGTGGATTACAGGGACGTCATGATCATTGTCACCGCCGGCGCGGCTTATCTGGATATCGACGCCTACGCCGGCTGCATTGCCTATGCCGAATGGCTCAACCTCAACGGCCGCCCGGCCCGGGCCCTGAGCAGCGCGCCGCTCAACGAGAGCATCCCGGGCACTTTCCGCCAGCGTCTCAAGGGGCTGGACGCCCATGTTCCGCAAGGGACCGAGCAGTTCGTGCTGGTGGACATTTCCAACCACCTGCACCTGGACCCGCTGGTGGACCTGGACCGGGTGGTTGAGGTCATCGACCATCACCCGGGTTTCGAGGCCTTCTGGAACGAGCGCCTGGGCCAGCACGCGGATATCCGCCAGATCGGCGCCGCCTGTACCCAGGTCTACCAGCGCTGGCGCGACTCCGGGTTGCTGCCCAGGATCAGCCGCGACAGCGCGCAACTGCTGGCGGCGGGCATTCTCGACAACACCCTGAACTTCACCGACCAGGGGTGCACCGCGGCGGACCGCCAGGCCTACGCCGACCTGGCCGCGCTGGCCGGCCTGGGCCCCGACTGGCCCGAAGACTATTTCAAGCAGTGCCAGCAGCAGATCGAAGCGCAACTGCCCGAGGCCCTGCTCAAGGACCTGAAAGTGTTCGAAGCGTCCAGCAACCTGCCGCGGCGTTTCGCCCAACTGACCCTGTGGCATGCCCAGGGCCTGCTGGTGCGCCAGCGCAGCCTGATCGAGCAGGTGCTGGGGCAGTGGGGCGATGACTGGCTGCTGAACCTGATCAGCCTCGGCGAAGGCACGAGCTACCTGCTGACCGGCAGCCCGGGCAGTGCCCGCAAGCTGGAACGGCTGCTAGAGTGCAGCACCCTGGACGGCGTGCATTGCCCGGGCCGGCCGATCCTGCGCAAGGAACTGCTGCGCAAGGGCCTGGCGCTCCAGGCAACGTCCTGACCCCGGAGAGCCCCAATGGACCTTGAACAATGCTTGCAGCAGGTGCATGACGAGCAGAGTTTCCTCGACTTCGTCCAGGCGCTGATTGCCGACCGCCGCCAGGCGCAGCGCATGGCCCAGGCCGGCGAGGCCGACAGTTGGCAGAACCATTGCATCGAGGATTTTCTCGACGGCGCCCACGCCTGGGCCGAGGCCACCGGCATCGGTGCCACCCAGGGGCTGGTGGAGGCTTCGCCCTGGCAGCGCTTCGCGGTGTTCCTGTACTGCGGCAAGATCTACGAATAGCGCCGCGCCAGCCGAAGGGCTAGTCGTCGAAGCCGCCCTGTTCGTGAATCTCGTCCATCTTCAGTTCCAGGCGGTAGGCCACGGCAATGAACAGCGCCTGGCACAGGCACAGGGTGGCGCTCAGTGAGCGGAAGGCGAAGGAGCTGCCCTCGTTGACCAGCAGCACGCTGTTGGCGCGCTTGGCCAGGGGCGACAGGGTGCTGTCGGTGATGATCAGAGTCTTGGCCTGGTTGTGCTGAGCAATGCGCAGGCAGTGCTGGGTTTCCTTGGCGTAGGGGGTGAAGCTGATGGCGATCACCAGGTCGTTGGGGCGGATACTGCGCATCTGCTCGCGGTAGCTGCCCCCCAGCCCCGACACCAGGTGGATGCGCTTGTTGGTGTGCTGCAGGTTGTACACCAGGTAGTCGGCCACGGCGAAGGAGCGGCGCACCCCCACCACATAGATATTGTCGGTGTTGACCACCAGGTCCACGGCCTGCTCGAAGGCCGCGTCGTCCAGCTCCAGGCCCAGGCGCTCGATCCCCGACAGGGTGGCGCTGATGCAGTCGCGCGCCAGGTCGCCGTCGCTGGCCTTCTGCGACTTGTTGGCGATCAGGCTGCGGATGCGCTGCTGGTAGTTCTGCACCGGCGTGGCCTTGTGGGTGTAGGCCTGGCGGAACAGCGCCTGCATTTCACTGAAGCCGCTGAAGCCGAAACGCTGGGAAAAACGCACGATGGCCGAAGGGTGCACCTCGCACTCGCGGGCGATGTCGCTGATCCGGTCGACCATGATCCGGTCGCTCTGCTGGCTCATGTAGCTGGCGATGCGCTTGAGCTGGCGCGGCAGGCTCTCGTACTCCTCGGTGATCAACTGCAGCAGCCGCTCGGCATTGGCCGGAGGGCTGGCAAGGTCGCTCTCGGGCGTGCGATCGGACAGGGCCGGCTGATCGGTGCGGGACATAACGGATCCTTCTGAGGGTACTGATGGGAGCGACCGCGGGCGTCGCCCCCTGACAATAAATGGGCTGCGGGCAGTCTACAGGGTCGGCGCCGGGAAAATCTTGAGGGGCCCGGCCCCGGGCGCCTTGCTGAAACGATGCACGGCGCAGCCTTGGGCATTGCAGAAAAGTTTAATGGAAAAAATATTCCACGTAAAAAGTTTATAGAATAAATATTGATTGGTGCCGGGAGACGTTCTAGTCTGCATCCACCAAGTAGGCCTGCCGGGGCAGTGCGCGACGGCAGGCAGCGGCTGATAAAAATAACAGGAGCCAGCATGGGCCAGACTCGTTTTGCCAGTGGGCGTCAATTGGATCTGATCTGCCTCGGACGCCTGGGCGTCGACCTCTACGCGCAGCAAGTGGGGGCCCGGCTGGAGGATGTCGCAAGCTTTGCCAAATACCTCGGCGGCTCGTCGGCGAACATTGCCTTTGGCACTGCGCGGCTGGGCCTCAAGTCGGCGATGCTGAGCCGGGTCGGTGACGACCACATGGGGCGCTTCCTGCTGGAGTCGCTGGTGCGCGAAGGCTGCGACGTCAGCGCCGTCAAGGTCGACCCGCAGCGCCTCACCGCCCTGGTCCTGCTGGGCCTCAAGGACCGCGAAACCTTCCCCCTGGTGTTCTACCGCGAGAACTGCGCGGACATGGCGCTGTGCGCCGCCGACATCGACGAAGCCTTCATTGCCTCCAGCAAGGCCCTGCTGATCACCGGCACCCATTTCTCCACCGATGGCGTCTACCGGGCCAGCCTGCAGGCCCTGGACTACGCGCAAAAGCACGGGGTCAAGCGGGTCCTGGACATCGACTACCGGCCGGTGCTCTGGGGCCTGGCGGGCAAGGCCGACGGCCAGACCCGGTTCGTGGCCGACCCGCAGGTCAGCCAGCATGTGCAGGGCATCCTGCCGCGCTTCGACCTGATCGTCGGCACCGAAGAGGAATTCCTGATTGCCGGTGGCAGCGACGACCTGCTGACGGCCTTGCGCACCGTGCGCTCCCTGAGCGCCGCTACCCTGGTGGTCAAGCTTGGCCCGCAAGGGTGCACGGTGATCCACGGCGAGATTCCGGAGCGCCTGGAAGACGGGGCGATCTACCCCGGCGTGCGGGTGGAGGTGCTCAACGTGCTGGGCGCCGGCGATGCCTTCATGTCCGGCTTCCTCAGTGGCTGGCTGGAAGAGGCCAGTGATGAGCGCTGCTGCCAGTTGGCCAACGCCTGCGGCGGCCTGGTGGTGTCGCGCCACGCCTGCGCCCCGGCGATGCCGACCCGGGCCGAACTGGACTATCTGTTCAGCAGCCCGGTGCCCATCACCCGTCCCGACCAGGACCCGGTCCTGCAACGCCTGCATCAGGTCAGCGTGCCGCGCAAGGCCTGGAAGCCCCTGTTCGTCTTTGCCTTCGACCACCGTGGGCAACTGGTGGAGCTGGCCCAACAAGCCGGTCGCGAGCTCAAGGCCATCGGTCAGCTCAAGCAACTCTTCATAGAAGCGGTGCAGCGGGTCGAAGCCGACCTGCGGCGCCGGGGCATCGAGGCCGATGTCGGCCTGCTGGCCGACCAGCGCTTCGGCCAGGAGGCGCTGAACGCCGCCACCGGGCGCGGCTGGTGGGTGGCGCGCCCGGTGGAAGTGCAGGGCTCGCGGCCCCTGGCGTTCGAGCACGGGCGCTCGGTGGGCAGCAACCTGATCGCCTGGCCCCAGGAACAGATCATCAAGTGCCTGGTGCAATTTCACCCGGACGACGACCCCCTGCTGCGCCTGGAACAGGAAGCGCAGATCCGTGGCCTGTACCAGGCGTCCCAGGTCAGCGGGCATGAACTGCTGCTGGAAATCATCCCGCCCAGGGACCTGCCCGGCGCTCATCCCGAGGTGCTCTACCGCAGCCTCAAGCGCCTGTACAACCTGGGCATCTACCCCGCGTGGTGGAAGATCGAGGCGCAGTCGGCCGAGGAATGGAAAAAGCTCGATGAGCTGATCCAGGAGCGCGACCCCTATTGCCGTGGCGTGGTGCTGCTGGGCCTGAATGCCTCGGCCGAAGCCCTAGCCGAGGGCTTCCGGCAAGCGGCTGACAGCCGCACCTGCCGGGGCTTTGCCGTGGGCCGCACGATTTTCCAGGAGCCCAGCCGAGCCTGGCTGGCGGGGGAGATCGACGACGACACCCTGATCCGGCAAGTGCAGGACACCTTCGAACAACTGATCAACGCCTGGCGCAGCGCCCGCCCTGTGTAGGAGCCGGCTTGCCGGCGAAGAGGGTCTTGAGCCTGGTGCCAGGCTCGCCGGCGCCTTCGCTGGCAAGCCAGCTCCTACCAGTGCGAGGCCGTTCTCCACGCTTTCATGAATAACAACAAAAGGTGCAGCCATGCCCGCGATCCGAATTGGCATCAACCCGATTTCCTGGAGCAACGACGACCTGCCGGCCCTGGGCGGTGAAACGCCCTTGAGCACCGCCCTCAGCGAAGGGCGCGAGATCGGTTACCAAGGCTTCGAACTCAACGGCAAGTTCCCCAAGGACGCCAAGGGCGTGGGCGATGTGTTGCGCCCTTATGACCTGGCGCTGGTCTCGGGCTGGTACTCCAGCCGCCTGGCCCGGCGTTCGGTGGCCGAGGAAATCGACGCCATTGCCAGCCACGTCGAACTGCTCAAACGCAACGGCGCCTCGGTGCTGGTCTACGGCGAAGTGGCCGACTCGATCCAGGGCTTGCCGGTGCGGCTGATCGAGCGCCCGCGCTGGCACAGTGCACAGGCCTGGCAGGATTACGCGGACAAACTCACGGAGCTGGCGCGTTTCACCCTGTCCCAGGGCGTGCGCCTGGCCTATCACCACCACATGGGCGCCTACGTCGAGTCCCCGGCGGACATCGACACGCTGATGCGCCTGACCGGCGAGGAAGTCGGCCTGCTGTTCGATTCGGGCCATTGCTACATGGGCGGCGGCGAACCCCTGGAGGTGCTGCGCCGGCATATCGGGAGGGTGTGCCATGTGCACTTCAAGGACGTGCGCAAGCCGGTGGTGCAACTGGCGCGCAACAACCTGTGGAGCTTCCCCGACTGCATCGTCAACGGCACCTTTACCGTGCCGGGCGATGGCGACATTGACTTCGCTCCCTTGCTCGATGTGCTGCTGGACGCTGGCTACCAGGGCTGGCTGGTAGTGGAGGCCGAGCAGGACCCGGCGGTGGCGCCGAGCTACGTCTATGCGAAAAAAGGTTACGACACCCTGCGGGCCCTGCTGGATGCCGCGCTGCAACGCAGGAGGGCTGCCCAATGAGCCTGCTGGTTAAAAGCGCTGCAAAGGGCCGGACCATGGTCCAGCTGCAAGAGGGCGCCCTGGAATACGTGGGGTTCAGTGCCTACCGCCTGGGCCTGGGGGAAAGCCTGCCGGTCAGCGCCGGCGACAAGGAGCTGTGCCTGGTGCTGCTCAGCGGCCGCATCGATGTGCAGGGCGAAGCGTCCCAGGGCGCCTTCCAGTGGCCCAACCTGGGTGACCGGCAATCGGTGTTCGAAGACAAATCCCCCTTTGCAGCCTACCTGCCGCCGGGCAGTCGGGCCCGGGTCACCGCCTTGAGCGATGTGCAGATCGCTGTGTGTGCCGCCCCGGGGGCAGTCGATAACGACCTCGGCCCACGGCTGATCCGCCCGGAACAATGCAAGCGCAGCGTGCGCGGCAAGGGCGCCAATACTCGCTACGTCTGCGACATCCTGCCCGACAGCGAACCGGCCCATTCCCTGCTGGTAGTGGAGGTGCGCACGCCGTCCGGGCATTCCTCCAGCTACCCGCCGCACAAGCACGACACCGACGACCTGCCGCACCAGAGCTTTCTGGAAGAGACCTATTACCACCAGCTCAACCCGCCCCAGGGCTTTGTCTTCCAGCGGGTCTACACCGACGACCGCAGCCTGGACGAGGCCATGGCGGTGGAGCACCACGACCTGGTGGTAGTGCCCAGGGGCTACCACCCGGTCAGCGTGCCCTATGGCTACGAGTCCTATTACCTGAACGTGATGGCTGGGCCGAAGCGGGTCTGGCAGTTCCATAACGACCCCCGGCACAGCTGGCTGCTGGATCTGTGAACGACGCACCTTTGCCGATTTTCGGGGAGTTGGAACATGACTCAGCCTTTGCGTTTTGCCTTGAACCGAATGGTCGCACCGCACCTGCCTCTGGCGGATTTTCTTGACCTGGCACTGGCCTTGAAGATCGATGCAGTGGAGCTGCGCAATGACCTCAAGGGTGTGGAGATCGAGGATGGCACGCCCCCCGAGCAGGTCCGCGAGCTGTGTGAGCAGCGTGGCATCCGGCTGCTGTCGATCAATGCCCTGTACCCCTTCGACCTGTGGGATGAACAGCGCCGCCAGCAGTTGCTGCACCTGGCCGGTTATGCCCGCGCCTGCGGTGCCGAGGGCCTGGTGCTGTGCCCGCTGAACGACCCCGGCGACCGGCGCAGCGCGGGCCAGCGGGCCCAGGGGCTGGCGGCCGCCCTGACCCGGATCGCGGAGGTTCTTCGCCAGCATGGCCTGCGCGGTTTTGTCGAACCCCTGGGGTTTGCCGAGTGCGCCCTGCGTGACAAGCGCAGCGCCGTGGACGCGATCCGCGCCGTTGGCGCGCTGGATGTGCTGAGCCTGGTGCACGACACCTTCCACCACACACTGGCCGGCGAACCCCAGCTGTTCGCCGAGCTCACCGGGCTGGTGCACCTCTCCGGTGTCGAGGGCCCGCCACTGCCTCTGGCAGCGCTGCGGGACGGTCATCGGGTGCTGGTGGGCGCGGCGGACCGGCTGGGCAACACGACGCAGATCGCCGCGTTGCTGGCGGGCGGTTACCGCGGCTACCTGTCCTTCGAGCCCTTTGCCGCGAGCGTTCACGATCGACCGGACCTGCAGCAGGCTCTGGAACGCAGTATCCAGCACCTGCGCCAGGCCCTGGCCTGACCCCCCTTGTAGGCGCCGGCAAGCCGGCTTCCGCACAAAGAACAGTGAGAGTGCTGTATGGCCATTGAAGGAACACAGATGAGCACGATTCGACTGACCATGGCCCAGGCCCTGGTGAAATTCCTCGATAACCAGTACGTCGAGGTGGACGGGCAGCAGAGCCGGTTCATTGCCGGGGTCTTTACGATCTTCGGCCACGGCAATGTGCTGGGCATCGGCCAGGCGCTGCAGCAGGACCCGGGCCAATTGCGGGTGCACCAGGGCCGCAACGAGCAGGGCATGGCCCATGCCGCCATCGGGTTTGCCAAGCAGCACCTGCGGCGCAAGGTCTATGCCTGCACCGCTTCGGTGGGCCCCGGCGCGGCCAATATGCTGACCGCCGCGGCCACCGCCACGGCCAACCGCATTCCCTTGCTGCTGTTGCCCGGCGACGTGTTCGCCAGCCGCCAGCCGGACCCGGTGCTGCAACAGATCGAGCAGTTCCATGACCTGGGCATCAGCACCAACGATGCCTTCAAGGCGGTGAGCAAATACTGGGACCGGATCAACCGCCCGGAGCAGTTGATGAGCGCGGCGCTGCAGGCGATGCGGGTGCTGGCCGACCCGGCCCAGACCGGCGCGGTGACCCTGGCGCTGCCCCAGGATGTGCAGGCCGAGGCCTACGATTACCCGCTGAGCTTCTTCGCCCGACGGGTGCATCGCATCGACCGGCGGCCACCCACCGAAGCGATGCTGGCGGACGCCGTGGCGCTGCTGCGGGGCAAGCGCAAGCCGTTGCTGATCTGCGGTGGCGGGGTCAAGTACGCCGCGGCCAACCAGGCCCTGCAGGCCTTTGCCGAGCGCTTCGCGATCCCGGTGGCCGAGACTCAGGCCGGCAAGAGCGCGATGCTGTCCAGCCATCCATTGAACGTGGGCGGCATCGGTGAAACCGGCTGCCTGGCGGCCAACCTGCTGGCCCGGGAGGCCGACCTGATCATTGGCGTCGGTACCCGCTACAGCGATTTCACCACCTCGTCCAAGTGGCTGTTCCAGCACCCCCAGGTGCAGTTTCTCAACCTCAATATCAACCCCGGCGATGCCGTGAAGCTCGATGGCGTGCAACTGCTGGCCGATGCTCGGGCCGGCTTGCAGGCACTGGGCGAGGCCCTGGCCGGCAGCGCCTACCGCGCCGGCTGGGGCACTCGGGTGGCCGAGGCCAGGGCGCAGCTGGATGCCGAGCTGGAGCGGGTCCACGGCGTGCACTATCAGGGCGAGGATTTTGTGCCGGAGGTCAACGACGCGCTGGACCCGGCGGTGCTGCGCGAGTTCATCGAGCTGACCGGCTCCTGCCTGACCCAGAGCCAGGTGCTGGGGGTGCTCAACCAGACCCTGGCCGACGATGCGGTGATTGTCGCCGCTGCCGGCAGTTTGCCCGGGGACCTGCAACGCAGCTGGCGCAGCAAGGGGCTCAACACCTACCACGTGGAATATGGCTATTCGTGCATGGGTTATGAAATTGCCGCGGCCCTGGGGGTCAAGCTCGCCGCCCCCGAGCGCGAGGTCTATGCCCTGGTGGGCGACGGCTCCTACCTGATGCTGCATTCGGAGCTGCTGACCTCGATCCAGGAGCAACGCAAGATCAACGTGGTGCTGCTGGACAACATGGCCTTCGGCTGCATCAACAACCTGCAGCTGGGCCAGGGCCTGGACAGCTTCGCCACCGAGTTCCGCTACCGCAACCCAGACAGCGACCAGCTCGACGGCGGCCTGATCCCGGTGGACTACGCCATGAGCGCCGCGGCCTACGGCTGCAAGACCTACAAGGTGAGGAACCTGGAGCAGCTCCACGCCGCCCTGGCGGACGCCCGGCTGCAGCGGGTCTCGACCCTGATCGATATCAAGGTGCTGCCCAAGACCATGCTCCACGGCTACCTGTCCTGGTGGCATGTGGCGGTGGCCGAGGTCAGCGGCAGTGAGAGGGTGGCCGCCGCGGCCGCCGCCATCGATCAGCAGTTGGCCAAGGCGCGCCAGTACTGAAGCTCCCTAACCGAACAACCACAGGAGTACACCCATGTCTTTGCAGCTAGGCGTTATCGGCACTGGTGCCATAGGTCAGGATCACATTCGGCGTTGCAGCCAGACCCTGCAGGGCTGCCGGGTGGTGGCGGTGACCGACATCGACCCGCAGCAGGCGGCCCGGGTGCTGGCCGGGCTCACGCTTGAGGCCGAGGTCTACCCCGACGGCCATGCCCTGATCCAGGCGCCGGAGGTCCAGGCGCTGCTGGTGACGTCCTGGGGCCCGAGCCACGAAGAGTTCGTGCTGGCGGCCATCGCCGCCGGCAAGCCGGTGTTCTGCGAAAAGCCCCTGGCGGTGACTGCCGCCGGCTGCCGGCGCATCGTCGAGGCCGAGATTGCCCACGGCCGGCGCCTGGTGCAGGTGGGGTTCATGCGCCCCTACGACGCCGGCTACCAGGCGCTCAAGGCGGTGGTGGACAGTGGGCGCATCGGTGAGCCGCTGATGCTGCACTGCGCTCACCGCAACCCGCGGGTGGGGGAGAACTACAAGACCGACATGGCCATCACCGACACCCTGATCCACGAGCTGGATGTGCTGCGCTGGCTGCTGGCGGACGACTATGTGTCGGTGCAGGTGCTGTTCCCGCGCAAGACCGGCAAGGCCCACGCCCAACTGCGCGACCCGCAGATCGTGCTGCTGGAAACCGCCCGGGGCACGCGGATCGACGTGGAGATCTTCGTCAACTGCCAGTACGGCTACGACATCCAGTGCGAAGTGGTGGGCGAGAGCGGCATCGCCCGCCTGCCGGAGCCGCCCCAGGTCCAGCTGCGCAGCGCGGCCAGCCTGTCCAGCGCGATCCTGATGGACTGGAAGGAGCGCTTCATCGCCGCCTATGACGTCGAGCTGCAGGCCTTTGTCGATGGCGTGCGCGCTGGCCGGGTGGGTGGGCCCTCGGCCTGGGACGGCCTGGCCGCGGCGGTGGCGGCCGACGCCTGCATCGAGGCCCAGCAGAGCGGGGCGATCGTCCCCATCAGCCTGCCCCAGCGCCCGGCGCTCTACGCCTGAACCCCGGGATTTCTGTAGGCGCCGGCTTGCCAGCGAAGGTGTTTTCCAGGGCGCTGCAAGGCGTGCGGGCCCCTTCGCCGGCAAGCCGTCTCCTGCGGGAAGCGAGGGATCGGGCTGCTGGAAATGCAATTGCAGTAAAATTCTAAAATGAGTTGATATAGAAATTATTTTCCAATAAAGTCGTTTCCAGGTAGCCGACCCTACAAGGTTCCCATGGCCTTCAAGCCCCGCTTGAGCCCTGGAGAACCCACCAACAAGAACAAACAGGTGCCGTCGATGAAAACCTTCCGCTCTGCTCTGCAATGGCTGTCCCGTACCCGGGGCGCCGCCTCCCGCGATCTGCCCGTCACTCCCTGGTCCTCTCGTTTATTGACCCTGCTCAGCGGCCTGTGTGTCGAACACCAGGGCGCGCTGCTGGGCTGCATGCCCGGGGCCCCGGTTCTGTATTCGCCGGCCTGAGCACGGCCACCCACCAACAAGCATGTGGAGAACGACTCTTAATGAACATTCAGAACCGAGTGGCGTGTCTTGCCCTGTCGCTGATGCTGTTCAGTGGCGCGGCGCTGGCCCAGGTGCGCATCGGCGTGAGCATGTCGCAGTTCGACGACACCTGGCTGACCTACCTGCGCGAGTCCATGGACCAGAAGGCCAGGTCCATGCCCGAAGGCGTGCAGTTGCAGTTCGAGGACGCCCGCAGTGACGTGGTCAAGCAACTGAGCCAGGTGGAAAGCTTCATCAGCCAGAAGGTGGACGCCATCGTGGTCAACCCGGTGGATACCGCCGCCACTCGCAAGATCACCGAGGCGGCGGTCAAGGCCGGGATTCCCCTGGTCTACGTCAACCGTCGCCCGGACGACCTGAACCTGCCCAAGGGCGTGGTCACCGTGGCCTCCGACGACCTGGAGGCAGGCAAGATGCAGATGCAGTACCTGGCCGAGAAAATGGGCGGCAAGGGCAGCATCGTGATCCTTCTCGGCGACCTGGCGAACAACTCCACCACCAATCGCACCAAGGGGGTCAAGGAGGTGCTGGCCCGGTACCCCGGGATCAAGGTCGACCAGGAACAGACAGGCGTCTGGCTGCGGGACAAGGGCATGACCCTGGTCAACGACTGGCTGACCCAGGGCCGCGAGTTCAATGCGGTGGTGGCCAACAACGACGAGATGGCCATCGGTGCGGCCATGGCCCTGAACCAGGCCGGGGTGGCCAAGGGCAGCGTGCTGATCGCCGGGGTCGACGGCACCCCCGACGGGCTGCGCGCGGTGCAGCGCGGCGAGCTGGCGGTGTCGGTGTTCCAGGACGCCAAGGGCCAGGCCGACGGCTCGGTGGAAACCGCGGTGAAGATGGCCAACAAGCAGCCGGTGGACGCCGCGGTGTGGATTCCCTACCGCCTGATCACCCCGGAAACGGTCGCCCAGTTCAAGTAGGCGCCGGCCCTTCAATCACACGCGGGCCGGGCGGCGCTGGCTGCCCGGCCGCTGGAGTAGCTGATCATGAACGCTTGTGCTACTGCTTCGAGCCTGCACTCCCTGAGCCCGGCCGTGGCGCCCCAGGAGCCCTACCTGCTGGAAGTGCTGAATGTCAGCAAGGGCTTTCCCGGGGTGGTGGCCCTGGCCAACGTGCAACTGCGGGTACGCCCCGGCACGGTCCTGGCGCTGATGGGCGAAAACGGTGCCGGCAAGTCGACCCTGATGAAGATCATCGCGGGCATCTATCAGCCCGACTCCGGCGAACTGCGTCTCAAGGGCCGGCCGGTGACCTTCGCCACGCCGCTGGCGGCGCTGCAGGCGGGGATCGCCATGATCCACCAGGAACTCAACCTGATGCCGCACATGAGCATCGCCGAGAACATCTGGATCGGCCGCGAGCAACAGAACCGCCTGGGCCTGATCGACCACCGGGAAATGCACCGCTGCACCGCCGCCTTGCTGGCGCGCCTGCGCATCGAACTGGACCCCGAGGAGCAGGTGGGCAACCTGAGCATCGCCGAGCGCCAGATGGTGGAGATCGCCAAGGCCGTGTCCTACGACTCCGACGTGCTGATCATGGACGAACCGACCTCGGCCATCACCGACAAGGAGGTGGCGCACCTGTTCTCGATCATTGCCGACCTCAAGGCCCAGGGTAAGGGCATCGTCTATATCACCCACAAGATGAACGAAGTGTTCGCCATTGCCGATGAGGTGGCGGTGTTTCGCGATGGCGCCTACATCGGCCTGCAACGGGCCGACAGCCTGGACGGCGACAGCCTGATCTCGATGATGGTGGGGCGCGAGCTGAGCCAGCTGTTTCCCCAGCGCGAGAAGCCTATCGGCGAGCTGCTGCTCAAGGTCCGCGACCTGCGCCTGGACGGGGTGTTCGCCGGGGTGTCGTTCGACCTGCATGCCGGGGAGATCCTCGGCATTGCCGGGCTGATGGGCTCGGGGCGGACCAATGTCGCCGAAACCCTGTTCGGCATCACCCCAAGCGATGGCGGCGAGATTGTCCTCGACGGCCAGCCCCTGCGCATCGGCGACCCCCACCGGGCGATCGAGAAGGGCCTTGCCCTGCTGACCGAGGATCGCAAGCTCAGTGGCCTGTTCCCCTGCCTGTCGGTCCTGGAAAACATGGAAGTGGCGGTACTGCCGCACTACGCCGGCGGCGGTTTTGTCCAGCAGAAGGCCTTGCGCGCCTTGTGCGAGGACATGTGCAGGAAACTGCGGGTCAAGACCCCGTCCCTGGAGCAATGCATCGACACCCTGTCCGGGGGCAATCAGCAGAAGGCCCTGCTGGCGCGCTGGCTGATGACCCAGCCGCGGATCCTGATTCTCGACGAGCCGACCCGGGGCATTGACGTGGGAGCCAAGGCTGAGATCTACCGCCTGATCGCCAGTCTGGCCGGTGAGGGCATGGCGGTGATCATGATTTCCTCGGAACTGCCCGAGGTGCTGGGCATGAGCGACCGGGTCATGGTCATGCACGAAGGGCAGCTGATGGGCACCCTGGACCGCAACGAGGCGACCCAGGAACGGGTCATGCAACTGGCTTCGGGCCTGAACTAGACGACATTCAACCCAAGGGTGGTGGCTGGCAATGAACGCGATAATCGACAACAAACCCGCGGCGGTGGCAGTCAAGCCCCGGCGACGACTGCCCACCGAGCTGAGCATCTTCCTGGTGCTGATCGGTATCGGCCTGGTGTTCGAGCTATTTGGCTGGATCGTCCGCGACCAGAGTTTTCTGCTCAATTCCCAGCGCCTGGTGCTGATGATTCTCCAGGTCTCGGTGATCGGCCTGCTGGCCATCGGCGTGACCCAGGTGATCATCACCACCGGTATCGACCTGTCTTCCGGTTCGGTGCTGGCCCTGTCGGCGATGATTGCCGCAAGCCTGGCCCAGACCTCGGACTTCACCCGGGCGGTGTTTCCCTCGCTGACCGACCTGCCGGTGTGGATCCCGGTGCTCGCCGGGCTCGGGGTCGGCCTCCTGGCGGGGGCGATCAACGGCAGTGTGATTGCCCTGACCGGCATTCCTCCCTTTATTGCCACCCTGGGAATGATGGTCTCGGCCCGGGGGCTGGCGCGTTACTACACCCAGGGCCAGCCGGTGAGCATGCTCTCCGATTCCTACACCGCCATCGGCCACGGGGCGATGCCGGTGGTGATCTTCCTGGTGGTGGCGCTGATCTTTCATATCGCCCTGCGCTACACCAAGTACGGCAAGTACACCTATGCCATCGGCGGCAACATGCAGGCGGCGCGGACTTCGGGGATCAACGTCAAGCGCCACCTGGTGATTGTCTACAGCATTGCCGGGCTGCTGGCGGGGCTGGCCGGGGTGGTGGCCTCGGCACGGGCCGCCACCGGGCAGGCGGGGATGGGCATGTCCTACGAGCTGGACGCGATTGCCGCGGCAGTGATCGGCGGCACCAGCCTGGCCGGCGGGGTGGGGCGCATCACCGGCACCGTGATCGGCGCGCTGATCCTCGGGGTCATGGCCAGTGGCTTCACCTTTGTCGGGGTCGATGCCTACATCCAGGACATCATCAAGGGCCTGATCATCGTGGTGGCGGTGGTCATCGACCAGTACCGCAACAAGCGCAAGCTCAAGCGCTGAGCAGGGGAGAGGCGCCGGCTGGTGCAGCAGCCGGCGTGCCAGCGAATACGCTCCCGAGCCCTGGCCCGCTCCAAAGGCCTCTTCGCCGGCCGGCCGGTGCCCCTGGAAATCGTTGAAAACGGCCAGAATCCGCCGTCCGGCACTGCCGTTTGTCTTCTAAAAGACCCATGGCTATGGAATTTTTTGTTATAAACGCACTCCAATAAACGCCACCAAAGCCCGCATTTGCGGGCTTTGTGCGGTTTGTCGGACAGATTCGCTGTCATTTCAGTTGCTGCGCCCTCAAACCGGCCTTAGACTGCCGCCCCTCGTAAATTGAGTGCCGGGTGGCGCTTGGAAGGTATGGCGCCTTTCTGATGACCTGACGGGTCAACCGGAAACAGTTTGAATTCGCCTTAATGCACGTATTTTTTATAGAGAAATCAATGACCAAGGAAAAGTTGCTGGCCATGCCGGCGGATGACTACATGAATGCCGAGCAGCACGCTTTTTTCAGCGACCTGTTGCAAGCCATGAAGGTGGAAACCCACGAGCGCATCGAACAGAACCGGATCGCCATTGAAAGCCTGGACACCCCGGCTGACCCGGCCGACGCCGCTTCCGTCGAAGAAGAGCGCACCTGGTTGGTCAACGCCATTGATCGCGACCAGCGCATGCTGCCGCAACTGGAACAGGCCCTGGGCCGGATCAGCGACGACAGCTTCGGCTGGTGCGACGACAGCGGCGAGCCGATCGGCCTCAAGCGCCTGCTGATCAGCCCCACTACCAAGTACTGCATCGAGGCCCAAGAGCGCCACGAGCAGATCGACAAGCATCAGCGTCAAGCCTGATCGCCAGCCCCCGCCACAGCGGGGGCTCTGTTTTTTCGGGCAGTGCCCGCCCGCACATTCTCTTGATCTGCTGCAAACCCGCGACTAAGGGACCATGGATAATGGCCCTCTAGTGGCGTCTAATGCCGCAAACAATTAGAACGATGTGGGGTGACACAGATGTCAAGAGATGGATCTCTAGCGGCGCCGGTCGCACAGCCGCTGGCAACACCCGAAACCGCCGCCCGCTGGTGGGCGCCGTCCTTGCAGAGCGCGGCGCTGATGGCGCTGTTCGCCGGCCAGGCCCTGGGCGGCTGGTCGCTGTACCTGTGCCTGCCCGTGGCGGTGCTGGTGATCTGGCTGCCGCGGTTGCGCGGGCGCGGGCGGCCCCTGGTGGCGAACGCGACGGCTGACGATCAGTTGTCGGCGCTGACCCGTGACCTGTCCTACAGCACCACCCATAACGCACTGTCCGCGGCGGGCGTGGCCTACTCGGTGACCCAGCTGGCAGGCAAGCTGCAATCCCAGCTCGACGCCGCCGCGCGCATCGTCGGCAACGCCGAAGTGATGATCAAGACCGAGCAGGTCACCTCCCAACTCAGCCAGCAGGCCCTGGGCGCCGCCAGCGAGGCCCACGCCAGCAGCGCCGAAGGGCGCACGGTGCTGGGGGAATCCATCAGCCGCATGCACCTGCTCAGCCAGCGCGCCAATGGCAGCCGTGAGCTGATCGAGGCCCTGAGCCAGCGCAGCGAGGAGATCCAGCGGGTGACCCTGGTGATCCAGTCCATCGCCAGCCAGACCAACCTGCTGGCGCTGAATGCGGCCATCGAGGCGGCCCGGGCCGGGGAACACGGGCGCGGTTTCGCGGTGGTGGCCGATGAGGTGCGCGGGCTGGCCGGGCGCACCGCCGCGGCCACCGACGAGGTCGGGGTGATGGTGGCAGATATCCAGCAGCGCACCAGCGACGTGGTGGAGCAGATCCGCCAGCTGGCCGACGACCTCAACCTGGGGGTCGAGCAGGTGGAGCACACCGGTCGTCACCTGGACAACATCGCGCGCCTGGCGGCCGGGGTGGAAGGGCAGGTCAGCGAGATCGCCCGGGGCGCCGAGACCAACCGCGAGCAACTGGACAGCCTGTTTCATGCCGTGGAGCAGATGCGCAGCGACCTGGCGGTCAGCGACCAGCAGACCCGCAGCCTGGCGCAGGCCGCGGTGCAGATGGAAGGGCAGGCGGAAACCATCAGCGAACGCCTGGCGGCGGTGGGCCTGGATGACTATCACCAGCGCATCTACGACCTGGCCCGCGAAGGCGCGCGGCGCATTGCCGAGCAGTTCGAGGCCGACCTGGAGCAGAACCGCATCAGCCTCGACGATCTGTTCGATCGTCACTACCAGTTGATCGCCAACACCGACCCGGCCAAATACCAGACCCGCTTCGACCGCTACACCGATCAGGTGCTGCCGCCGATCCAGGAATCCCTGCTGCCGCGCCACGATGGCCTGGTGTTCGCCATCGCCTGTACCCAGGAAGGCTACGTGCCGACCCACAACAAGGTTTTTTCCCAGCCGCTGACCGGCGACCCCGAGGTGGACAACCTGCATAACCGCAGCAAGCGCAAGTTCGCCGACCGCACGGGGATCCGCTGTGGCAGCCACCAGCAACCGCTGCTTCTGCAGACCTATACCCGGGATACCGGCGAGCTGATGCATGACCTTTCGGTGCCGATCATGGTCCGCGGCCGGCACTGGGGCGGGCTGCGCCTGGGTTACAAACCCGAGCAGGCGCCAGGCTCGGGCAAGGGCTGAGGCCTCCATTGTTACGCTATCGGTAATGCTGCAATGCAGGAACAGGCTGTTCCAGGGGCCGGCAAGTTAGTTAGTATGCCAACATCGTTAGGCAGCTAACTAATTTTCTGGAGGTAGCTCCATGCACAGCAAAGTCGATGTAGCGGTGATGATTGGCAGCGGCGTGCCAGCCAGCCTGCGGGCCCAGGGCCGTCGTGCGTGCTGGGTGGTTCTGGTCAATGGCGAACAGCGCGGCACGGCCTTTGCCAGCCGCGCCGAGGCCGAGGAGTGCCGGCTGGCCTGGCAGCAGCAGCTGCAGGTGCTGCTGCCCGGCGGCCGGCACCTGCGGCATTCGGCTTAACCGGCCTGGTGCAGGCGCAGGTTGAGCTCGTCCACCACGGGCGCCCAGTCGGCGTCTTCGCGCAGTTGCTGTTTGAGAAAGGCCGCTTGCTGGGGCGTCCAGAAGGGGGCGTCGATCATTTTCAGGTCTTCGTCCAGGGGCGAGTACCGGGCGATGAAACCATCGATGGCGGCGGGGCTGGAATCCAGGCCCAACTGGTCGAACAGCCCTTCGAGGTTATGGGTGGGCGCTTCCATGGTGATCTCCTTGGGTGACGGGCAGCACCGGTGCTGCCTCAGTGCATCTGAGGCATGGCGGGCGCGCAAGTTCGATCCAAGGGTTCAGGCCAGGGTGCCGCTCTCGGCCTGGAACAACGCTGTCTGGGCCATGGACAGGGCAGTGCTGTAAGCCATGACTTGGGCCCGGGCGGACGACAGGGCCATGGCCCGGCCGGTGTCGGAGCCGGAACTGGCTTCCTTGACTGTGGCCAGGCGGGCCTTGGCCCGCTGCAGTTTCTGTTGCAGCAGCTCGATCTGCTTTTTCAGTTGGCGGATGCGTTTTTTCTTCGCCAGCAACAGCGCCTCTTCCGGGGTTTGCGCGCTGGAGCGGCTCAGGACCAGGGTCTCGCCGTCGTCCGAGGCTTCCAGTACCGCAGTGCTTGGATCCGGCTTGAGGAAGTCGGCCAGGCGAGATGGGGGTTTGAAGTCGATCATCATGATGCTCTTAAACGGATCTCGCCTTTGTATCGGTCGCGCTGTCGGATCCTTGACTGGCGCTGTCTGTCAGGCGTTCAGGGCGCCCTGGTCGATGGCCTGCTTGAGGGCCTTGGCCGACGCTCTGGCTGCCGCGGCAGCGTCTTCCGAGGTCTTGAACCAGCGATCGCGTTCCACCTGGTGGAAGGTGACCTGGGTCAGTGGGGGTTTGGCGCGCATGGCAATCACGGCCTGGAACTCGCCTTCGACTTCTCTGCACTCGCCACGAATGAAAAACTCGCCAATATCTAGTTCGGTCACTTCTAGCCTTCCCTTGGAGATGAGTGAGTGCTTGAACGCCCCCCAAGAGGGGGGCATTCAATCAATGGCGGAGTATGGCAGTTGTTGGGTGATGGCGGGCTGAGTTATATCATTTGGATTCTAGGTGGCGATTATTCTGATGATCTAATCTGAAACTTCCTGCTTCTGTTGCTGGGTAATATTACCGGCTGCGCGTCAACTCCGGCTTTTGCTGAAGTGGGTGCGCGCGAAGCCGGTGTGCGCTTTAAATAGTCGAAATGCACAAAGTTGCTCTAGAATTGCCTCTGCAACCCGAAGTGGCTGCCGACCGGGGGAATCGTGACCCGGGTGCATCCGGCCAGCAGGCCTGTTCCAGCACCCACCCCCGACGACGCGCCGCCACGCTTTGCGGGTCAGAGCTCACTCCTCACGCCTTCGACATGTGCCTGATGCATCGGCGAAATGCCCCTTGCTCAGTGCCGCCGCCAGCGTCGTGGCCAGGAGTGCCAGCTGCACTTGTGTGTATTGGGTAACCGATTGGGGTGACTACGCCGTCATGGCGGTTTTTTCGTGCCGTCCGTTTTTTTCCGGGCGACATCATTTTGAGTATCGGGGAGTGTTCCTTGGCAGTAAGTAATCTTGAAATGCATGCATTGTTCGTGTTGGGTGATTTGCGCGCAAAGCTGGTCAAGCAGTTCCAATCTCGTTTTGTCTACCTCACCGAACAGTCCGCCGAAGGCATCTACGTCGCCGAGATCGACACCGAGACGGCCCTGGTGGTGGACGACAAGCCGCGCCTTGAACTCAAGGTCGGCGATCATTTTCGCGCCGCCGTGCTGCCCAGCCGTGAAGGCGGCAAGATGGAGATCCGCTTTCGCGAGATCAAGCTGACGGTCTACGGCCTGGGCGACTACGCCTTTGTCAGCAGCCCCCTGGGGCAGGGCATCCTGTTCAAGGAAGGCCATTCGGTGGTGACCGTGTTTGCCGCCAACGAGCAGTTGCAGGAAGGCCTGACCAAGACCCTCAAGGCGGTGACCGCCAAGGCCGCCAAATGGCGCAAGGGCGAACTGGTGAGCTTCAAGGCCAGCGAGTGATGAGCCAGGGCCGCGCCGCGTTTCACCATGAGCATCAACAGGCCGCGAGCGCTGAAGCCCAGCGCCTGTTCGCGCAGAAGACCGTGCTCCAGGGCGCCTGGCTGAACTGGGTCGCCGCCCAGCTGTACAACCTGCGCCCCGCGGCCTACGCCAGCATGGTGCGCCGCGAGTTGCAGCGGTTGCAGGAGCCTCCGGCCTCTTGAGCGGCCATCCGGGAATGGCCTGGGGTTGAAACTACTGAACCTCTACTACAGTCAGTTGACTTAATGCTTTGGGGGCCGTGCGCTTAGGCGCTGCCTGCCCCTGTGGCCCAGGTCCTGACCCAAGAGGTGTACCCCGATGAAAGGAATCCGCGCGCTGCTGGCCAGCAGCCTGTTGAGCCTTGCCGCCCTGAGTACGGTGCAGCCGGTTGTGGCGGCGCCGCAACCGATTCATTTCGCCGACCTGAACTGGGAAAGCGGCAGCCTGATCACCGAGATCCTGCGGATCATGGTGGAGCAGGGCTATGGCTTGCCCACCGACACCTTGCCCGGCACCACCATCACCCTGGAAACGGCCCTGGCCAACAACGACATCCAGGTGATCGGCGAAGAGTGGGCGGGGCGCAGCCCGGTGTGGGTCAAGGCCGAGGCCGAAGGCAAGGTGCAGGCCCTGGGGGATACGGTCAAGGGCGCCACCGAAGGCTGGTGGGTGCCGGAATACGTGATCAAGGGCGACCCGGCCAAGGGTATAAAGCCCCTGGCGCCGGAGCTGCGCAGCGTGACCGACCTGGCCCGCTACAAGGACGTGTTCAAGGACCCGGAGAGCCCGGACAAGGGGCGTTTCCTCAACAGCCCGATCGGCTGGACCTCGGAGATCGTCAACCAGCAGAAGCTCAAGGCCTATGGCCTGCAGGACAGCTACGTGAATTTTCGCAGCGGTTCCGGAGCGGCCCTGGATGCGGAGATCAGCTCGGCGATCCGTCGCGGCAAGCCGATCCTGTTCTATTACTGGTCGCCCACGCCGCTGCTCGGGCGCTTCAAGCTGGTGCAACTGCAAGAACCGCCCTTTGACGCCGAAGCCTGGAAGACCCTGACCGACGCCGCCAACCCCAACCCCCGGCCAACCCGTTCCCTGGCCTCCAGGTTGTCGATCGGGGTGTCCACGCCATTCCAGAAGCAGTACCCGCAACTGGCGCAGTTCTTCGCCAAGGTCGACCTGCCCATCGAGCCCCTGAACCGCGCCCTGGCGCAGATGAGCGAGAACCACAGCGCCCCGCGGGACGCGGCCCGGGCCTTCCTCAAGCAGCACCCCGACGTCTGGCGCGCCTGGGTGCCCCGGGACGTGGCGGACAGGATCGCCGCCACCTTGTAGGCGCCGGCGTGCCGGCGAATGGGCCCTTGAACCTTGCGCCCGGCGGGTGCAAGGCAGGGGTCAGAAGCGGGTCTGAACCGCCACCTCGAAGGTTCGCGGTTGGCCCAGGTAGTACGCCGGGGACACATGGGCGAACTGGCCATAGACCTCGTTGGTCAGGTTGCGCACCCGGCCGGTCACTGTGGTGTGGCTGTCGACCTTGTAGCGCAGGAAGCTGCCGTACAGGGTGTAGGCAGGCATCCGCAGAGTGTTGGCGTTGTCGGCGTATACCGAGGCCACGTAGCGCGCATCGACCCCGGTCTGCCAGTTGGGCGACAGGTCATAGGTCAGCCACAGGTTGGCCAGCCGGTCCGGTACGTTGGTCGGCGTGTTGCCCTTGCGGGAGACCACCGCGCCGCTGGCGATCTTCTCGTTGAACTCGCCGTACTCGGCATCCACCCAGGCGAAGTTGGCTTGCGCCAGTAGCTTGGGGGTGATGTGCAGGGAACTGGCCAGCTCGATGCCCCTGGAGGTCTGCTGGCCTACCGGGATGCTGTTGGCCGGGTCCAGGGGATCGGTGACGGCAAAGTCCTTGCGCTCGATGCGATAGGCGGCAACGGTCGCCGAACCCCATCCTTGCAGGTAGTCGAACTTGCTGCCCACTTCCCATTGCTTGCCCGTGGACACCTCGAAGTTCTGAGTGCCACTGGGCTGCTCGGCGGCGGTGCTGTACTGCACGTAGACATTGGCGCTGGGCAGGAACTGCCAGGTCAGGCCCAGGCGCCCGGTGACCGGTTCCCAGCTGTGCTTGAGGTGGCGCGGGTTGCTGGCGGTGATCAGCCGGTGGTTGGTCACGTCCAGGTCGATGGCGTCGTAGCGCAGGCCGCTGAGCAGTGACAGCTCGTCGGTCAGGGCCAGGCGGTTCTCGACGAACAGGGCGCGGGTGGTGACCTGGTTGGTCTTGTCCTTGGCCCAGCCCTGGCGGGTGCCCTTCAGGTCATAGAAGTCCCCCGGCTGGAAGTTGCCGGGATCGACGCTGTTGCTGGCCGGCACGTTCCAGGGCGAGTTGGTGGTGCTGTTGACCTTGTACTCAAAACCCCCGGACCAGGTGGTGTCGAGGCCGAACAGCTGATCATCGTGGCGCAGTTCGAACTGGTTGCCGTCCTGCTGGCCCTGGTGCCGTACCAGGTAGGCGGTCGAGCGGTTCACCCGGCTGTTGTCGGCGTTGTACTGGTAGGTCTCCAGGTTGCGATAGTCGCGCTGGCTGTCCAGGTGGTAGAGGGTGTTGCGCAGGCTGGTGCTGGGGTTGATCCGGTAGTCGATGATCGAGCGCAGCCACACCGTGCGTTGCTCATACAGGCCATCGGCGACGTTGTAGTTGTTGAAGCGGTTGTGCTTGTCGATCTTCAGCTCACCGGCCTTGGGATTGAGCACCGGGGTGCCCCAGTAGGGGCTGTCCTCGTGTTCATCCTGGTATTCCACCGCCAGGGTGTGGGACAGGTCCGGGGTCAGGTCGCTGAGCAGGGAGAAGGCCAGGCTCCAGGCATCCCTTTCCTGGCGGTCGATGTAGCCGTTGCTGGTGTTGTGGCTGACGTCCAAGCGCGCGTAGTGCTGCACCTCGGCACCGGCCGGGCTGAGGGCGTGGTTGACCCCGAAAGCGGTCTGCGTGGTGTCGTAGCTGCCGTAGCCGAGCAGGCCTTCGGCAGCCTGTTCGCGGCGGTCCGCGAGCTTGGTCACGTAGTTCAGCGAACCGCCCACGGAGCCGGCGCCATTGATCAGCGACGAGGGGCCGCCCACCAGTTCCACCCGGTCGTAGATCCAGGCGTCCACGGGCCGGGCCAGGCCGGTGGCGACGTTGATGCCGTTGAACATCTGGGTGATCTGGCTGCTGGTGAAGCCACGGTAGGAGACGAAGCCGCCGAACCCCGGCGGCGCACTGGCGTTGACCCCGGGCAGGGCGTTGGCCGCTTCCTGGAAGGTGCGGGCGCCGCTTCGCTCCAGGTCCTGGCGGCTGGCCACGGCCACCGAGGCCGGGGTTTCGCGCAGGCTCAGGCCCAGGCGCGAGGCCATGCCGCTGGACTGGTCCAGGTTCAGGCCCGGCTCGGCATCGGCCTCATCGGCGCCGATGGTGGTGGGGGCCAGTTCGAGGCTCGGCTGTCCCCAGGCATTGATCGACAGGCAGCCCAGCAGGCTCGCCAGCAAAGGAAGGTGTTTCATCGGTGCATCCTGAATTCTTGGCTAGGAAAAGGCCCACGAACGCGCGCCGCGCGACAGCGCAGTGGGCAGGTTGAGCACGAGCAGGAATCAGGCGAGAGGCGGTGCCCGGGGATGGGCCGCGGGCCAGGTGGAGCGGGCGGGGAGGTCGGTCTTGGCCAGGGTGCGCGCAAGCGGGGCCTGGGGCTGCGGCAGCAGGGCCAGGGTCAGGCTGGAGTTCAGGGCCGGGCCCATGCCGCCGGTGGAGCACAGCGGGCAACCGAAGGCTTTGGATAGAGTGGGCAGGGAGCCCTGGTCGGCCGGTTTCTGCAGCGGCGCCTGGGTGGCAGGGTCGACGCTGCAGAACTGCCCGCCGATGCCGTTGAGCTGCATGCCGAGTATCTGCCCGTGGCCGATGCTGCAGGCGAACACGTTGAACAGGACGCAGCAATAGAGCATCCAGGCAACGAGCGAGCGATCGGAACGGGCAAATTTCATGGGGCGGCACTTTATCATCGAAGGCGACGAACGTACTTACAAAAACGGTCAATCGAGTCCATTCTTCAGCGACATTTTCTGCACGGACGTCTGAACATGAATCTTCTGCTCGCACAGGGGGTGGCTGGCAGCTTCCTGTTGATCAGTCTGATCCATCTGTACTGGGCTGCGGGTGGCAAGCGTGGCAGTGATGCAGTGATCCCCGAAGTGCCGGGGCCAGGGCCCGGCATGACCCAGCCGGCGTTCCGCCCGCCGGCCCTGGCCACGATGCTGGTGGCAGTGGCTTTGTTGCTGGTGGCGATGCTGGTGTGCCTGAGGGTCGGGCTCTACCTGCCGACCGTGACCCATCCGTCTCTGCAGTGGGTGATCAGCGCCATTGCCTTGCTGATGTTCGCCCGGGCCATCGGCGACTCCGAGCTGGTGGGTTTTTTCAAGGAAGTCCGGGATTCGAAATTCGCCCGCCTCGACACCCTGTTCTATTCCCCCCTGTGCGTGGTGCTGGGGGCCGGGTTGCTGGTGCTGGCCTGGGCCTGAGGGCAGTCAGCCGGCGCTGGCCAGTGCAGGAACTGGCTGGTGCAGGAGCTGGCTTGCCAGCGAAGGCGTTTTCGAAGTCACCGCAAGGCTCACGGGCCTCGTCGCCGGCAGCCGGCTCCTAGGTGCAGCGGATGTGCTCAGTTGCCGGTTTCGCTGCGTTTGCTGCTGATTTCCGCCGGCACATCGTCGCCGGCCATGCGCTTGCGAAACAGCGCGGCCCGCGCCAGCAGCAGGGTGGTCACCGGTACGGTGATGGACATCAGCACCGGGATCAGCCAGGCGTGCAGCACCGGCCCGGACTTGAGCGCGGAAAAGTACAGGATCGACGCCAGGGCCACGGCCCAGGAGCCCATGGTGGAGGCCAGGGCCGGCGGGTGCATGCGCTGGAAGTAGCTCTTCATGCGCAGGATGCCCAGGGCCCCGATCAGGGCAAACACACTGCTGATCACCAGCAGCAGGGCCACCAGCACTTCCACCCACAGTGGCAATTGTTCCAGGCTGTTCATTCGATCACCTCGCCACGCAGAAGGAATTTGGCCAGGGCGAAGGAGCCGACAAAGCCGAACAGGGCGATCAGCAGCGCCGCCTCGAAGTAGGTGTCACTGGCGTAGCGCACGCCCAGCACCAGCATCATCAGCATCGCCAGGATGTACAGGTAGTCCAGGGCCAGAACCCGGTCCTGGGCCGAGGGGCCCTTGAACAGGCGCACCAGGGTCAGGACCATGGCCAGGGAGAAAATGAACAGACTCAGCAAGATCGCGTTGGTCAGCAGGACACTCATTCGAAAATCTCCATCAGCGGGCGCTCGTACGTGGCCTTGAAGTGCTGGATGAATTGCGCCTCGTCCTTCAGGTCGAAGACGTGCAGCAACAGCAGGCTGCGGTCCAGGGACAGCTCGGACCAGACCGTGCCCGGTACCACCGTGGTGATGGTGGACAGCGCCGCCAGGCCATTGGCGTCCCGCAGGTCCAGGGGGATCTTGACGAAGGCCGAGTGCACCGGGCGCCGGCCGTTGTTGAGCACGCCCCAGGCCACCAGCAGGTTGGACACCAGCACGTCGCGGCCCACCACCAGGAACAGGCGCAGGATGGTGCCCGGGCGGCGGATGCGGATCGGCAGGGGCCGCAGGGGCTGCATCAGCAGCGGCGCGAGAAAGCCCAGCAGGGCGCCCAGCAGCAGGTTGCCCGGGCTGAGGGACAGGTTCAGCACCAGCCAGAGCAGCCACAGTGCCAGGGACAGGAATGGCGCGGGGAACAGGCGCTTCATGGGTGCACCTCCACTGCCGCTGCGGTCTTGGATTCAGGGCTGAGCACGGTGCGGGTGCCGAGCACCGCCATCACGTAATGCTCCGGGTGGTTGAGGCTGTCGGCGGTGGCCTGGGTGAAGCGCAGCAACGGCTCGGCCTTGAAGCTGAGCAGCACGCAGAGCCCCAGCAGCGCCACGATCGGCAGGCACTCCAGGCGCCGCAGCACCGGCGAAGGGCATTCCTCCGGGGTCCAGAAGCGCTGCACGCCCAGGCGGGCAAAGGCAATCAGCGAGGCCAGGCCCGAGAGGATCAACAGCGCCAGGAAGCACCAGGCCGCCGGGGTGATCGGCGCGCCCTCGCTGGCCCCCAGGCCCTCGGGGTTGAGCAGGGCGGCAATCAGGTTGAGCTTGCCGATGAAGCCCGATAGCGGCGGCATGCCGATGATCAGCAAGGCGCAGGCGATGAAGCTCAGGCCGAGGAAGGCCATGGTCCAGGGGATCACCTGGCCGACCACCACTTTCTGTTCATCGTCGAGGTTGCTGCCCCGTGGCGGGTGCAGCGACTCCATGGGCCGCGGCAGGATCTCGCCTTCATCCTCCAGGGGGATCTCGTTGGCCGAGCGCGAACGCTCGATCAGTTCTGCCAGCAAAAACAGCGCGCACATCGCCAGGGTCGAGCTGAACAGGTAGAACAGCGCCGCGCCGGTGAGGGCCGGCTGGGCGAAGCCGATCACCGAGATCAGGATGCCGGCCGACACCAGGATGCTCAGGCTGGCCATGCGCTCCAGGCGCTGGGCCGGAAGAATCGCCAGGGCCGCGCAGAAGATCGTCGCCATGCCGCCGTACACCAGCCACTGGCTGCCGAAATAGGCCGAGGCCCCTGCTTGCCCGGAGAACAGCAGGGTCCATAGGCGCAGTACGGTGTACACACCGACTTTGGTCATGATGGCGAACAGTGCCGCCACCGGCGCGCTGGCCGAGGAGTAGGCGGGCACCAGCCAGAAGTTCAGTGGCCACATCCCGGCCTTGGCCAGGAAGGCGATCGCCAGGATCGCCGTACCGGCGTGCAACAGGCCGCGGTCGGCTTCCGGCACCAGGGGGATCTTCATCGCCAGGTCGGCCATGTTCAGGGTCCCGGTGACCCCGTAGATCATTGCCGTGCCGATCAGGAACAGCGATGAGGCCAGCAGGTTGATGGTGATGTAGTGCAGCCCCGAAGACACCCGCGCGCGCCCCGAGCCGTGCAGCATCAGGCCGTAGGACGCCGCTAGCAGCACCTCGAAGAACACGAACAGGTTGAACAGGTCGGCGGTCAGGAAGGCCCCGTAGAGGCCCATCAGCTGGATCTGGAACAGGGCATGGAAACTGGCCCCGGCGCCGTCCCAGCGGGCCATGGCGAACAGCAGCGCGCTGACCCCGATGATACCGGTGAGCACCAGCATCAGCGCCGACAGGCGATCGACCACCAGCACGATGCCGAACGGCACCTGCCAGTTGCTGGGCAGGTACACGCCGAAGGAACCGGTGGCGCCCTGGACCTGGGTCCAGTACAGCAGGTAGCCCGCCAGGCACAGGCCCAGCAGGGTGGAGAGCAGGTTGATCCGGGCTTTCAGCGGGCGATGCTTTTCCCCCAGCAGCAACATGATGCCCGCGGTCAGCAGAGGCAGGAGGATGGGGGCGACGATCAGGTGCGACAACGGATTCATTCCTTGGGCTCCCGGCCATCGACGTGGTCGGTGCCGGTCAGGCCCCGGGAAGCCAGGAGCACCACCAGAAACAGCGCAGTCATGGCGAAGCTGATGACGATGGCCGTGAGCACCAGCGCCTGGGGCAGCGGGTCGGTGTAGTGCAGCAGGTCCTGGGGCACGCCGTCCTTGACGATCGGCTCCTTGCCGATGAACAGGCTGCCCATGCTGAAGATGAACAGGTTGACCGCATAGGACAGCAGGCACAGGCCCATCACCACCTGGAAGGTCCGCGGGCGCAGCACCAGCCAGACTCCGGAAGCGGCGAGGACCCCAATGGCGATTGCGATGACTTCTTCCATCAGGCGGCTCCGTTCTGAGTCAGGGATTTGGCCTGGCTGGCCGGCTTGTGGGCCCGCACCGACTGGTGCGCCAGGGCCGTGAGGATCAGCAGGGTCGCACCCACCACCACAGCGTACACGCCGATGTCGAAGAACAGCGCGCTGGCGATGTGGATATCACCGAACAGCGGCAGGTCCACATGCAGCGTGTGGGTGGTCAGGAACGGGTAGCCCCAGGCCAGGGCGCCGAGGCCGGTGGCCAGGGCAACCAGCAGCCCGGTGCCCATCCAGCGCAGCGGCCGCAGGCTCATCTGCGCCTCGACCCACTGGGTGCCCGCCACCATGTACTGGAGGATGAAGGCCACCGACATCACCAGCCCGGCGACGAAACCGCCACCCGGCAGGTTGTGCCCGCGCATGAACAGGTAGAAGGACACCACCAGGGCAATCGGCAGCAGCAGGCGCACCAGCACCGCCGGCACCATCATGAAGCCCAGGGCGGTGTCGCTGGCCTGGCGCGGGTTGACCAGGTCGGTGACCACGTCCGGGGCCAGCAGGCGCTGCTGCGCCGGCAACTGCATGCTTTCCTTGGGCGGGCGGAAGCGGCGCAGCAGGGCGAACACGGTCAGGGCCACCGCCGCCAGCACGGTGATCTCGCCCAGGGTGTCGAAGCTGCGGAAGTCCACCAGGGTCACGTTGACCACATTGGTGCCGCCGCCTTCAGGCAAGGCACGGCTGAGGTAGAACGAGGAAATGTCGTTGGGGGTGGGGCGGGTCAGCATGGCGTAGGACAGCACTGCCATGCCCAGGCCCACGGCCACCGACAGGCTCAGGTCACGCAGGCGGCGGATGCGCGCCTTGGGCACGCTGCTGGGCAGGGGCGAGACGTCCTCGATCCGCCGTGGCAGCCAGCGCAGGCCGAGGAGGATCAGCACCGTGGTCACCACTTCCACCACCAGCTGGGTCAGGGCCAGGTCCGGCGCCGAGAACCAGACGAAGGTCACGCAGGTCATCAGCCCGCAGACGCTGACCATGGTCAGGGCGGCCAGACGGTGGTACTTGGCTTGCCAGGCGGCGCCCAGGGCGCAGGCGATGGCCAGCAGCCAGAAGGTCACGAAGACGATGGAACCGGGGATCTTCGGCCGGTCGCCCCAGGTCAGCTGGCTGTAGAGCATGGGGATCAGCCCGGCGATCACCGCCGCCAGGATCAGCACGAACAGCTGGGTCTGCAGGCGCTTGGTGCTCAACCGGCGTTCCAGGCGCCGGGCCAGGCGGGTCATGCCCACCAGGCTGCGCTCGAACAACAGCTTGCCGTTGAGACGGCCCACGCCCGGCGGGTAGGCGAAACGGCCCGCCACCAGCGGCTTGTGCAGCAGCAGGTAGAGGACGATGCCGCAGGACATGGCGATCAGGCTCATGATCATCGGGGCATTGAGGCCGTGCCAGATGGCCAGGCTGTACTCGGGCAGGGTTCCGCCCACCACCGGCAGCGCCGCGGCGGCCAGCAGCGGGCCGATGATCTGCGCCGGGAAGATCCCCACCAGCAGGCAGGTGAACACCAGCAGTTCAACCGGGGCACGCATCCAGCGCGGCGGCTCGTGGGGCGTGTGCGGCAGGTCGGTGGCCGGCTCCCCGAAGAACACGTCGACCGTGAAGCGCAGGGCGTAGGCGACGCTGAAGGTCCCGGCGATGGTAGCGATCACCGGCAGGGCGATTTCCACCCAGGCGCTGGAGTTGATGAACACCGTCTCGGCGAAGAACATCTCCTTGGACAGGAAGCCGTTGAGCAGCGGCACCCCGGCCATGGAGGCGCTGGCCACCATGGCCAGGGTCGCGGTGTAGGGCATCAGCTTGATCAGGCCGTTGAGCTTGCGGATGTCGCGGCTGCCGCTTTCGTGGTCGATGATCCCGGCCGCCATGAACAAGGACGCCTTGAACGTGGCGTGGTTGAGAATGTGGAACACCGCCGCCACCGCGGCCAGCGGGCTGTTCAGGCCCAGCAGCAGGGTGATCAGCCCCAGGTGGCTGATGGTGGAATAGGCCAGCAGGCCCTTGAGGTCGTTCTGGAACATCGCGCAGTAGGCGCCCAGCACCAGGGTGCAGGCCCCGGCGCCGCTGACGATGTAGAACCATTCTTCAGTGCCGGACAACGACGGCCACAGGCGGGCCAGGAGAAACACCCCGGCCTTGACCATGGTCGCCGAGTGCAGGTAGGCCGAGACCGGGGTCGGCGCGGCCATGGCGTGGGGTAGCCAGAAGTGGAAGGGGAACTGCGCGCTCTTGCTCAGGGCGCCCAGCAGGATCAAGGGCAACAGGATCGGGTAGAGCGCGTGGGCGCGTATCTTGTCTCCGGCAGCCAGTACCTGATCCAGGTCGTAGCTGCCCACCACATGGCCGAGCAGCATGACCCCGGCCAGCAGGCACAAGCCCCCGGCACCGGTGACCATCAACGCCATGTAGGCGCCGCGGCGGGCATCGGAGCGGTGGTGCCAGTAGCCGATCAGCAGGAAGGAGAAGAGGCTGGTGAGCTCCCAGAAGAACACGATCTGGATCAGGTTGCCGGAAATCACCAGGCCGAGCATGGCCCCCATGAAGGCCAGGAAGAAGGCGAAGAAACGCGGCACCGGATCTTGCGGCGACATGTAATAACGCGCGTAGAGCGCCACCAGGCTGCCGATGCCCAGCACCAGCAGCGAGAACAGCCAGGCGAAGCCGTCCAGGCGCAGCACGAAGTTCAGCCCCAGGCTCGGCAGCCAGGCATACTCCTCGCGAATCACCCCGCCATCGGCGATCTGTGGGTACAGCAGAGCCACCTGGATGGTGCCAATGAGTGCCACCAGGCCGGCCAGCAGAGATTCGGTGTTACGTGCGTTGTGCGGCAACAGGGCCGCCAGACAGCTGCCGATGAATGGCAGAAGCAGTAGAACTATCAGGGACATAGGCTTCTAATCTGCGGAAAAGTATGACGCATAATACGTGCCAGGCTCTGGATCACCAACCGCCATGCGCGGCCCGGGCCCCCTAAGAAATGTTACATACGCTTTCAAAGGTAGGAGACAAATGCCTGATGCGCCCGTTCACCGGGTGCTGTGGGGCAAATGCCCTGCCCAGCTCAAGCCGCCACAAGGATCGACAAGGGTGCACATGATTAAAGGATCGGCCTTGGGCCGGCTGTTTCGACGGGGCGCGTTCGCCGTGCTGTTCACCGCCTTTGGTGCGGCATCGGGCATTGGCCTGGAGCATTATCTGGACCGCCCCGACATGCTCAAGACCCGCCAGGCGCTGGTCATCGAAGGCCCGCAGGGGGATGAGCGCAACTATGTGTTGCCGCCGGGCACGGTGCTCTATTTCGACCGCGCCTTTGCCGAGGGGCACGTGCTCTACCACGCCTACTTCTACTATCACGGCGAGCCTGAAAATGACCGGGTACTGCTGGAGCCCAAGCACAAGGGCTCCCTGACCGTCCCCACCTGGCTCTATGCCCCCGGGGACCCCGCACTGTAGGCGCTGGCCTATCAGCGAGAGCGCCTGCAAGAGCACCTTCGCCGGCAAGCCGGCTCCTACAGTCCCCACCACTACCCCAGCCAGCTGTAGGCGCTGGCTTGCCAGCGAAAGGGCCCTCAAGAGCTCCCTCACCAGCAAGCCACCCCCCGCAGCGGGCCGTTGCTCAGGACTCCACCGCCTCGCCGCTCTGCTGTCCGGCTTCTGCCTTGGGCTTCCATTCGCTGATGATCACCGCCAGCACGATCAAGGCGCCGCCCAGCAACGCCAGCCCCGGCAGGCGCTCCCCGGCGATGCGCCCGACAATCCCGGCCCACACCGGCTCGCCGGCATAGATCAGGGTGGCGCGGGTCGGCGAGACGCTTTTCTGCGCCCAGTTCATTGCCAGCTGGATCACCGCGCTGGCAGCCCCCAGGCCCAGGGCGCTGGCCAGCAGCAGCCAGGAAAACCCCGGCAGCGCTTCCCCGGTCGGCCACACCATGGCGAACGCCAGCAGCGAGGTGACCGCCAGTTGCACCACGGTGACCCGGCGCACATCCACCCGCCCGCCGAAGCTGCTGATGAGGATGATCTCCGCGGCAATGGCCACGGTACTGATCAGGGTGGCGATCTCCCCGGGGCTGAAGTCCAGGGACGCGCCATTGGGCCCGGACAGCAGCATCAGCCCGGTGAACGCCAGCATGATGCCGATACTCGGCAGCAACCCCGGGCGCTTGCCCATGAACAGCCATTGCAGCAACGGCACGAAGGGCACATAAAGGGCGGTGATGAACGCCGACTGGCTGCTGGGAATGCTTTGCAGGCCCACGGTCTGCAAACCGTAGCCGAGCATGATCGCGGTACCGATAAAGGCCCCGGCGCGCAGTTCGAACAGGGTCAGGCCGCGCAAGTGGCGCAGTGAGAATGCACCGACCATGCACGCCGCTGCGGCAAAGCGCAGGCCGACGAAGAACATCGGCCCGCTGACGCTCATGGCGTTCTGCACCAGCAGGAAGGTGCCGCCCCAGATCATGGTGATCAGCACCAGCACGGCTTCGGCCTTGCTCAACTTGAACTGGAATCCGCGGGAGGGCGTTGCTGTCATGGCCTTGCGTGCTACCTGAGGGGGACGCACAATGCGCCGGAAGTTGGGCAGTATACTGCGCAGGCCCCGGGAGTGAGCAATATAGTGCACAAAGAAAACGTCCAGCGGGCCTCGGTCCTGCAACATGTCAGCCTCAACGTCCGCCGCCTGCGCAATGCCGCGGGCTTGAGCCAGAGCGCCCTGGCGGAAAAATCCAATGTCAGCCGGCGGATGCTGGTGGCGATAGAGGCGGGGGAGAAGAACGTCAGCCTCGGCACCCTGGACCGGGTGGCCGAAGCCCTGGACGTGGCCTTCAGCGACCTGATCCAGGCCCCGGAATCCCGGGATTCGAGCCGCATCAACGAGCTGGCCTGGGCCGGTGCTATCCCCGGCAGCAAGGCGCTGCTCCTGGCCAAGGCCGAGGCCACCCGTGAAGTGGAGCTTTGGGAATGGCAGCTGGAGCCTGGCGAGGTCTATCACTCGGAGTGCGACGCCGAGGGCTGGAGCGAGCAGATCTACGTCTTCGAAGGCTGCCTGACGGTGTTCTTCGGCGACACTGAACGGCGCCTGGAATGCGGTGACTTCTTCATGTTCGCCAGCCACGTGCCCCACGGCTACCGCAACGACGGCACCCGGGCCACGCGCTTCGTGCGCAACGTGGTGATCTGACGCCCCGTGGCCCGGCAAGCGCTGTTTGCCCAGCAACAGCAGTTGGACATTTTGCCTGTTTTCAGTTGATGCCTTTTAGCTGAATTATCAAGCAAGCTGCTGATATTAAAGGTTTTTATATTTAGGCACGACTCCTGCAATTGTCCTGGAAAGAACCCCGCGACGGGTGTTCACCTTGATGTTCAGGAAGCGGAGTCGGCCCATGACAGCCCCAGCCCAACCCTCTCGCAGTGCCCATCTCATCCAGAACGATGCGCAAGCCATCAGCGTGGCCCGGGCCCTGGCCCAGCGCTTTGCCGTGGAGGCGGCGCTGCGTGATCGCGAGCGGCGCCTGCCCCGGGCAGAGCTCGACGAATTTTCCGCCAGCGGCCTGTGGGGCATCACCATCCCCAAAGAGTACGGCGGCGCCGGGGTGTCCTACGCCACCCTGGTGGAAGTCATCAAGCTCATTTCCGCCGCCGACCCGTCTCTCGGCCAGTTGCCGCAGAACCACCTGGGGGTGGTGGACATCCTGCTGCAGACCGCCAGCGAAGAGCAGAAGCGCCATTACTTCGCCAAGGTGTTGCAGGGCTACCGCTTCGGCAATGCGTTTTCCGAGGCCGGCAGCAAGCACGTCGGCGCCTTTGAAACCCAGATCCGTTTCGACGGCGAACAGGCGCAGATCGACGGCGAGAAGTTCTACTGCACCGGGGCGCTGTTCGCCCACATCGTCCCGGCGGTGGCGGTGGACGAACACAACCAGGCGCACATTGCCTTTATCGAGCGCGACAACCCTGGCCTCACGGTGATCGACAGCTGGGACGGCTTCGGCCAGCGCACCACCGCCAGTGGCGGGGGCAGCCTCAAGGCGGTGCGGGTGCCGCGCAGCGCGGTGATCCCGGCCCATCGGGCCTTCGACCAGCCCACCGCCGATGGCCCGATCTCGCAAATCATCCAGGCCGCGGTGGACACCGGCATCGCCGTCGCCGCCCTGGAAGACGCCAAGCACCATGCCCGGCAATCCCGGCCGTGGATCGACAGTGGCCTGGACCATGGCTGGCAGGACCCGTTCACCATTGCCGCCATCGGCGACCTGGAATGGCGGGTGCACGGCACCGAGGCGATCCTCGCCAAGGCCGCCGAGGCGGTCGATCAGGCCCTGGCCCAGCCCGGTGAAGACAGCGTCGCCCAGGCCTCCCTGGTGGTGGCCCAGGCCAAGGTGCTGTCGGCGGAGAGTGCCTTGCTCGCCGCCAGCAAACTCTTCGAACTGGCCGGCACCCGTTCGGTGTCGGGCAAGTACAACCTCGACCGCCACTGGCGCAACGCCCGCACCCACACCCTGCACGATCCGGCGCGCTGGAAATATCACCTGATCGGCAACTACCTGCTCAACGGCATCAAGCCGGCCCGCCACGCCTGGAACTGAAGGACTGCGCCATGAATGCACTGACCCGCCCCGACACCCCCCAAGCGGCCCTGGAACACAACGCCCAGGCCCTGCAGCGGGCCCGCGTCCTGCTGCAGCAAACCCTGGATTTCATCCGCGAGCAGGCCCGGCCCTGGAGCGGCAGCGGCCTGGCCAGGGCCAGCGACGACCCCTATGTGATCAGCCGCTTTGGCGACCTGAGCATCCGCATCGACCTGGCCGCGGCCCTGCAGGAGCGGGCCCAGCGCCAGATAGAACAAGAGCCGGACCCGGCGGAAGTTGCGGTGGCCCTGGCCGAGGCGGCGATTGCCGCGGGCCAGGCGCTGCTGGCGGCCAGCGACGCCGAGTTCGAACTCACCGGTCAGCGCAGCCCGCAGCCCCAGAGCCTGGATGACCCGCTGCGCTGGAAATACCAACTGATCGGCAACTACCGCCTCAATGGCGTGCCACCCCAAGGTTTCAGGAGTGTTGTGTGATGTCCCGTGAAATCCGCCTCAACGCCTTCGACATGAACTGTGTCGGCCACCAGTCGCCGGGCCTCTGGGCCCACCCCCGGGACCGCTCCTGGCAGTACAAGGACCTGGAGTACTGGACCGACCTGGCGAAAATTCTTGAAAAGGGCAAGTTCGACGGGTTGTTCATCGCCGATGTGCTGGGCATCTACGACGTCTACAACGGCAACGGCGAGGCAGCGATCCGCCAGGCCGCCCAGGTCCCGGTGAACGACCCGCTGCAGCTGATCCCGCCCATGGCCCTGGTCACCGAGCACCTGGGCTTCGGCCTCACCGCGTCGCTGTCCTTCGAGCACCCGTACCCCTTCGCCCGGCGCCTATCCACCCTCGATCACCTGACGAAGGGCCGCGCCGGCTGGAACATCGTCACCTCCTACCTGGAGAGCGGGGCCAAGAACATCGGGCAGCAGGCCCAGACCGAACACGACGCTCGCTACGACTACGCCGAGGAGTACCTGGAGGTCTGCTACAAGCTCTGGGAAGGCAGTTGGGAAGACGGCGCGATCCTGCGCGACCGCGAGCGACGGATCTTCAGCGACCCGAGCAAGATCCACGAGATCCGCCATGTCGGCAAACACTTCCAGGTGCCGGGCATCCACCTCTGCGAGCCGTCGCCGCAACGTACCCCGGTGCTCTACCAGGCCGGGGCATCCAGCCGGGGCAAGCAGTTCGCCGCCGAGCAGGCCGAATGCGTGTTCGTCGCCGCGCCGTCCAAGGTGCTGCTGAAAAAGACCGTGGCCGACATCCGCCGCCGGGCCGCCGAGGCCGGGCGCGATCCGTCGAAGATCCTGATCTTCAACCTGCAGACGGTGATCCTGGGCGAGACCGACGCCAAGGCCAAGGCCAAGTTCGAGGAATACAAATCCTGGGTCAGCTATGAGGGCGCCATGGCGCTGATTTCCGGCTGGACCGGCATCGACTTCAGCCGCTTCAAGCCCGACGAGCCCCTCAAGCACGTGCACACCAACGCCATCCAGTCGGCGGTGGAGGCCTTCTCCACGGCAGACCCGAACAAGGTCTGGACACCCCATGAACTGGCGGACTGGGTGGGCATCGGCGGCTTTGGCCCGTTGTTCGTCGGTAGCCCGGAAACCGTCGCCGACCTGCTTCAGGAATGGGTGGAAGAAACCGACGTCGACGGCTTCAACCTGGCGTATGCGCTGACCCACGAAAGCTTTATCGACGCCGTGGAACTGCTGGTGCCGGAGTTGCAGAAGCGGGGCGTCTACAAGACCGAATACGCCCCGGGCACCCTGCGGGAAAAACTCTTCGGCGCCGGCCCGCGCCTGCCCGAAAGCCACCCGGGCAGCGCCTGGCGCAACCTGGGCGGGCAACGCCAAACAGCCGCGCAACGTGCCAGCGCCTGAACCCCGCGCCCTGTAGGAGCTGGCTCGCCAGCGAAGGGGCCCACGCCTCCGCCGGCAAGCCGGCTCCTACAAGCGAAAAGGCCCACAAGGCCCCCCGTTCATTTCCAGCCAGCGGACCACCGCACGCGATTGCCAAGAGATCGAGGTCAACTCATGAGCGTGCATGAACTCAAGCGTGCGCCGAGCGCGGATTCGCCAGCGCCCCAGGCCCGGCTGCAGTTGAGCGGGGCCCTGGAGCGGTTGCGCCATTGGGCCCAGGTCAGCCCGTTGCACAACGCCTTGCGCCATAAGCGCCACGGCCACTGGTACGCCTGGCGCTGGATCGACGCCCTGCGGGACGTCGAGCGCCTGGCCGACGGCCTGCGCCAGCAGGGCCTGACCCCGGATTCGCGGTTGGCAGTCAGCGCCCGCTTCGAACCGGACCTGCTCCTGCTGGCCCTGGCGGCCCACAGCCTTGGCGCCGAGGTGCTGAGCCTGGACGACGAGCTGCCGCCCCAAGCCCTGCGCCAGACCCTGTGGCGCCTGCAACCGAGCCACGCCTTCGTGCATTCGCGCCAGCAGGTGCTGGATTGGGTCGCCGCCAGTGAAAACGCTCTGGCCCCGCAGTTGCTGATTGCCGGGCAAGCCTTGCCGCGCCTGCCGGAAGGCGCGCATCTGCCCCTGCTGGAATTGCGCGAGCTGCTGGGCCGGGGCGAGCCACCCCGGCGCCAGGCCAATTGGCGCGCCCCGGTCGGCAGCGGCCAATTGTGGAGCGAGGAGGGCACGCAATGGCAGGAGGGCCTGACGGTGCTGCTGGAGCAATGGCTGGGCAGTGGCCAGTGCCTGGCCTTCGCCGAAAGCCGCGGCTCGACCAGCCGCGACCGGCGGGAGGTGGCCCCCAGCGGTCTGCTGCTGTCGCCCCAGCGCCTGCAACGCCTGGCGGACGAGATCGAGAGCCGCCTGGCGCCCCCCGACAGCTGGCGCCGACGCCTGTGCGAGTGGGCCTTGGCCCATCCCCAGGGCCTGTTGGCGCGCCTGCTCAAGCATCGGGTGCGCCGCCTGCTGGGCTTTTCTCGCCTGCAATTCATCTGGCAGGCCCCCCAGGCCACGACGCCACCGGCCACCCCGGCCTGGATCGTCGAATTCACACGGAACATTGCATGAGCCACGCCGAATCCATTTTGCAAGTCAGTGACATCTCCCTGTCGTTCAAGGGGGTCAAGGCCATCAATCAACTGTCGTTCGAGGTGCGCCGGGGCGAGATCTGTGCCCTGATCGGCCCCAATGGCGCGGGCAAGAGTTCGCTGCTCAACGTGCTCAACGGGGTCTATCGCTTTGACGCCGGGACCATCGTGTTCGAGCGCCAGCCGTTGCAGCGCATCGACCCGCTGGACGCCGCGCGCCGGGGCATCGGCCGCACGTTCCAGAACAACGCGCTGTTCAAGAAGATGAGCGTGCTGGACAACCTGCTCACCGGCCTTTCGCGCCACTCCCGCGCGCGCTTCATCGAACAGGCCCTGGGCTTGCCCCGGGCCCGCCGTGAAGCCCGGGCATTCCGCCAGCTGGCCGAAGGCATCCTGCAGTTTCTGGAATTGCAGGCATTGCGCGATGTGCCGGTGGGCAACCTGGCCTATGGCCTGCAAAAGCGCGTCGAGTTGGGCAGGGCGCTGATCGCCGGGCCCAGCCTGTTGCTGCTGGACGAACCCCTGGCCGGAATGAATGCCGAGGAGAAGCAGGAAATGGCCCGCTTCATCGCCGACATCAACCGTGACCTGGGCACCACCGTGGTGCTGATCGAGCACGACATGGCGGTGGTCATGGACCTGTGCGACCACGTGGTGGTGCTCGACTACGGACGCAAGGTGGGCGATGGCACACCGGCCGAGGTCCAGGCCAACCCCGAGGTGATCGCCGCTTACCTGGGGGCCGTGCACTGATGGCATTCTTCTTCGAAACCCTGCTCGGCGGTCTGCTGGCCGGCACCCTGTATTCACTGGTGGCCATCGGCTTCGTGCTGATCTACAAGGCCAGTGGCGTGTTCAATTTCGCCCAGGGCTCGATGCTGCTGTTCGCCGCGCTGACCTTCGTCAGCCTGCACGAGCAGGGCGTGCCTTTCGCCCTGGCACTGTTGCTGACGGTGCTGGTGATGATCCTCGGCGCCTGGCTGATCGAACGCCTGGTGCTGCGGCCCTTGGTCAACCGCTCGCCGATCACCCTGTTCATGGCCACCCTGGGCCTGTCGTTCATCATCGAGGGCCTGGCCCAGGGCCTGATGGGCTCCCAGGTGAGGGCCCTGGACCTGGGCATCGACGATGTGCCGCTGTTCCTCGGGCCGCTGATGGTCAGCCAGTTCGACCTGATTGCCGCGGCCACCGCCCTGGTGCTGGTGACGGTGCTGGCGCTGCTGTTCAACAAGACCCGCATCGGCATCTCGCTGCGGGCGGTGGCCGACGACACCACGGCGGCGCTGTCCATCGGCATCAACCTCAACCGCATCTGGCAGATCGTCTGGGCGGTGGCCGGGGTGGTGGGGCTGGTGGCCGGGCTGCTCTGGGGGGCCCGGCAAGGGGTGCAGTTCTCTCTATCGCTGGTGGTGCTCAAGGCGCTGCCGGTGCTGATCATCGGCGGCTTCACCTCGATCGGCGGGGCGATTGCCGGCGGCCTGATCGTGGGCGCCGCCGAAAACCTGGCGGAGGTCTATATCGGCCCGCTGATTGGCGGCGGCATCAGCCCCTGGTTCGCCTATGTCCTGGCCCTGGCCTTCCTCTACATCCGCCCCGCCGGCCTGTTCGGCGAGCGGGCCATCGAGCGAGTGTGAATTGATGTCCCTTCTTCTGACGCGGCAAACCGCCCCCTTGCTGCTGGTCCAGCGCCGCCTGCCCTGGGGCCTGGCCGGCCTGTTGCTGCTGGCCTTCGGCGTGGTGCCGGTGCTGGGCAACGACTATTGGCTCAACGCGATCCTGATTCCGTTCCTGGTGCTGTCCCTGGCCGGGCTCGGGCTCAACCTGCTTTCCGGCTACACCGGCCAGACCTCGGTGGGCGCCGCCGGCTTCATGGCCGTGGGGGCCTTTGCCACCTACGGTATTCTGCTGCGCCTGCCGCAGCTGGGGCTGCCCCTGGCCCTGCTCGGCGGCGGCCTGATCAGCGCCCTGGTGGGCTGGCTGTTCGGCCTGCCCAGCTCGCGGATCAAGGGTTTCTACCTGATGGTTAGCACCCTGGCGGCGCAGTTCTTCCTGGAGTGGCTGTTCGTCAAGTTTCCCTGGTTCTACAACTACGGTTCCTCGGGCACCATTTCGGCGCCGCAGTTGAGCCTGCTGGGCCATGACCTGAACCACCCCCAGGGACGCTACCTGCTGACCCTGGTGACGGTGCTGCTGTTGACCTGGGTCGCGCAGAACCTGGTGCGCAGCCAGGTCGGGCGCAACTGGATGGCGATCCGCGACATGGACACCGCCGCCGCGGTGATCGGCATCCCGGTGGCCCGCTACAAACGCCAGGCGTTTGCCGTCAGCTCGTTCTACCTGGGCATCGCCGGTGCGCTGTGGGCCTTCGCCTACCTGGGCACCGCCAGCGCCAGCAGCTTCGATATCAATCGTTCGTTCCAGATCCTCTTCATCATCATTATCGGCGGCATGGGCAGCGTGGCCGGCAACTTCGTCGGCGCGGCCTTCATCAGCCTGTTGCCGATTCTCCTCAGCCATGCCGGGCAGGCGCTGCTGGGCGGGGCGGTGGACGCCGGGCAGTTGCAGAACCTGCAGAAAATCATTTTCGGCGTGCTGATCATCCTGTTCCTGATCAAGGAACCCGAGGGCCTGATCCGCTTGCTGGGCAACTTGCGCGAGCGCCTGCGGCACTGGCCGCTGCGCTTCTGAATTCCTCCTCCCAGAACAGAGAGACAACATGCGTGCATCCTTGAAAGCTTCCCTGGCCGGCGCGGCGTTGATGCTGGCGGCGGCCGTTGCCCCGGCAGCCCAGGCCGGGCCGGACCAGCAGTTCTTCCCCCTGGCCACCTACCGGGTCGGCGCCTATGCCTCCAGCGGGGTGCAGGTGTGGGCCGGGATGATCGACTACCTGAACTACATCAACCAGGTGGAGGGCGGCATCAACGGGGTCAAGCTGGTGTGGCAGGAGTGCGAGACCGAATGGACTGCCGAGAAGGGCATCGAGTGCTACGAGCGCTTCAAGAACGGCCTGGATGGCGCACCGGTAGCGGTCTACCAGCCCAACGGCGCACCGGCGGCCTATGCCCTGAGTGAGCGTGCCGAGGTGGACAAAATCCCGCTGATCACCCTGGGCTACGGCCGCACCGAAGCCACCGACGGCACGGTGTTCCCCTACAACTTCCCGGTGATGCTGACGTTCTACAGCGAGGCCTCGACCCTGGTGAACTACATCGCCCAGCGCGAGGGCGGGTTCGACCGGCTCAAGGGCAAGAAGATCGCCACGCTTTATCACGACTCCGCCTATGGCCGGGAAACCCTCGGGCCGCTCAAGCTGCTGGCCGAGAAGTACGGTTTCGAGAACATCCAGATCCCGGTGGCCGATCCGGGCAACGAGCAGTCGGCGCAATGGCGGCAGATCCGCCAGCAGAACCCGGACTGGGTGTTCCTGCGCACCTGGGGCGTGTCCACCCCGGTGGCGGTGAAGACCGCCGCGCGCTTCGGCTTCCCGGTGGACCACATCATCGGCGATATCTGGGCCAGCTCCAGCGAAGACGTGCTGCCGGCCGGCGCCGCGGCCAAGGGCTACCTGGCGCTGACGCCCTACCCGGCGGGCAGTGACTTCGAGATCCACAAGCGCCTCAAGCAGTACATCCTCGATACCGGCAAGAGCGACCTCAAGGACCTGAAGAATTTCGGCAGCGTGTACTACAACTCCGGCCTGGTGAACGCGGCGGTGGCGGTGGAGGCGATCCGGACCGCCCAGGGCAAGTTCGGCAAGCGCCCGCTCAATGGCGAGGAAGGGCGCTGGGGCCTGGAACACCTGAACATCGACGACGCCCGGCTCAAGGACATGGGTTACCTGGGGCTGATGCAGAACCTCAAGCTGTCCTGCCGCGATCACGAAGGTGGCGGCGCGGCCCGGGTGCAGCAATGGGACGGCGCCAACTGGACCCTGATCAGCGAGTGGATTGCCGCCGACCGCGCGCTGCTACGGCCGCTGATCGACGAAAAGGCCGCGGCCTTTGCCAAGGAGAAGCGCCTGGTGCCCCGTACATGCAACGAGGGTGACTGAACCATGAGCCACAGCGCTACGGCCGCGACGGCCGAGACCTTGCTGCAGGTACAGGACATCGAGGTGATCTACGACGGCGTGATCCTGGCGCTGGCCGGGGTATCTTTGAGCGTGCCCCGGGGGGCCATCGTCGCCTTGCTGGGGGCCAATGGCGCCGGCAAGAGCACCACCCTCAAGGCCATTTCCGGGCTGGTGCGGGCCGAGCGTGCCGAGCTCAGCCGCGGCGCCATCGCCTTTGCCGGGCAGGACCTGGCCGGGGTCGACCCCAGCCAGCGGGTGCGCCATGGCATGGTGCATGTGCTGGAAGGGCGCCACGTCTTCCCCCAGTTGACGGTGGAAGACAACCTGCGCGCCGGCGGCTTTGTCCGTGGCCTGGGCCGGCGCCAGCTGGAACAGGACCTGGAGCGTATCTACAGCTGGTTTCCGCGGCTGCTGACCAAGCGCCGGGTGCGCGCCGGGCTGACCTCCGGTGGCGAGCAGCAGATGCTGGCCATCGGCCGGGCGTTGATGACTCGTCCTACTTTGGTACTGCTGGATGAACCGTCCATGGGCCTGGCGCCTATTATCGTCCAGGAGATTTTCCAGATCGTCGCCCAGCTCAATCGCGAGGCGGGGGTGAGCTTTCTGATCGCCGAGCAAAGCATTAATCTGGCGCTCAAGTACGCTTCCCATGCCTACCTGCTGGACACCGGCCGCGTGGCCTTGTCCGGCAGCGCCGAGCAACTGCTGGCCCGGGGCGACCTGCAGGATTTCTACCTGGGCAAACACTGACCGTGAGCATTCCATGAGCCAAACCCACACCGGACAGGCAACCCCTGCCACCCGTGATGCGCCAATCCTGATCGTCGGCGGCGGCCTCAGCGGCGCCTTGCTGGCCGCCCAGTTGCTGCGCCTGCCGGGCCAGCGACGGATCCTGGTCATAGAACCGCGCAGCGAGCTGGGGCGCGGCGAGGCCTACAGCGCCGTGGAGCTGGGGCACACCCTCAATGGCAACGCCGCGCGCATGAGCGTCGACCCGGACAACGCCGACGACCTGACCCAATGGCTGGCCCGGCACATTGCCGAGGGCGGCTGGCCCGAGTCGGACCGCCAGCATGTGCCGGTCAGCGAACTGTTTCCACCCCGCGGGCTGTTTGGTGTCTACGTCCAGCAGCGCCTGGCCGAGGCCCAGGTGCAGGGCCGGGCGCAGGGCTCCTCGTTGAGCCATGTGCAGGGCGAGGCGGTGGACCTGGAAACCGGCCCTGACGGCGTGCTACTGACCCTGGCCGATGGCCGGCAACTGCCCGGCGCGGTGGCGGTGCTGGCCACCGGCATGTTCCCGGCGGCGCGTACCCCGCAGACCCGCTCCAGCGGCCTGAATGCCGCGGCGCTGGACCCCTGGGATGTGGCCGCCATGGCCCGCCTCGATCCCCGGGCGACGGTGCTGATCATCGGTTCCGGGCTGACCATGGTGGACGCCGTGGTGTCCCTGGAGCAGGCCGGGCATCGTGGGCCGATCGAGGTGTTTTCCCGGCATGGGCTGCTGCCGCACGTGCGCCGCCAGCCCCCGGCCTGGGAGGACTTTCTCGGTGCCGACCCGAGCATCCGCAGCCCTCGGCAACTGCTGCGGGCGCTGCGCCAGCAATGCCGCGCGGCCGAGGCCCAAGGCATCGACTGGCAGGCCCCGCTGGACACGGTGCGGGTGCATATAGGGCGCCTGTGGAGCCAGGCCAGCGAGGTGCACAAACGCCAGTTCGTGCGCCATGTACGGCCCTGGTGGGAAAGCCATCACCATCGCTCGCCGCCCCTGAGCGCCGAGCTGGTGGCGCGCTTGCATGAAGAAGGGCGGTTGCGGATTCATGCCGCTTGCTACCAGGGCCTGGAGCCGGGCGACGAAGGCCGGCTGGCGATCCGCCTGCGCTACCGCGGCAGCCAGGACAGCGTGCGCATGGCGGGCGATGCCCTGATCAACTCCAGCGGCATCGAATACGACTGGCGCCGGGTGGCGCGGCCCTTGCCGCGCCAGCTGCTGGCCCGCGGCCTGGTGACACCCGGGCCTTTGGCCCTGGGCATCAGCGCCGCACCCGATGGTGCCGTGCACAACGCCCAGGGCCAGGCCTGCGAGCGCCTGTTCGCCATGGGGCCGCCCTTGCGTGGCCTGTGGTGGGAAAGCACCGCCGTCACCGACGTCGCCCTGCAGGCCAAGGCCCTGGCCGCGCGCCTGGCCAACCACCAACCGTAGGCGCTGGCTTGCCAGCGAAGGCGCCCGCAAGATCGCCTTCGCCGGCAAGCCGGCTCCTACAGTGCCACCCAGCGCTGTTCGGCGGCGGCAGTGCGGATCGCCGCGGCCAGGCGCTCCACTTCCCAGGCTTCAGCGAAATCCGTGCCGTCCCGGCCCTGGCCGCACAGGGCCATGATCAATTCGTGAACTTCCAGGGTCTTGAGTTCGTTGTAGCCCAGCTGGTGCCCCGGGGCCGGGCTGAAGGCCGCGTAGCCGGGCAGGGCGGGCCCGGCCAGCAGGCGCTGGAAACCCTTCTGGCCGACCCGGTACAGGCGCAGTTCGTTGAGGCGTTCCTGGTCGAACGCCAGGGTGCCGAGGGTGCCGCTGATCTCGAAGCTCAGGTGGTTCTTGTAACCATGCTTGATCCAGCTGCTGCTCAGCGTGCCCCGCGCGCCATTGGCAAAGCGCAGCAGGGCATGGGCCTGGTCATCCACGGCGATGGCGCGGCGTTCCTGGCTGCCGGCTTCGGTGGGGCGTTGCAGGTGCACGGTCTGGGTATCGGCGCACACCGCCTGCACCGGCCCCATGAGAAAGCGTGCCATGGCCAGCAGGTGGCTGCCCAGGTCCGCCAGGGCGCCGCCGGCGTGCTGCGGCTCGCAACGCCAGGACCAGGGGGCATCCGGGTCGGCCATGAAGTCTTCGCTGAACTCGCCCTGGAAACTCACCAGTTGCCCCAGTTCGCCGTTGCCGATCATGTCCCTGGCCTGGGCGATCACCGGGTTGTGCTGGTAGTTGTAGCCCACCCGGGTCACCACCCCGGCGGCCTGGGCCGCGTGGTGCATCTGCCGGGCCTGTTCGACGCTGACCGCCAGGGGCTTTTCGCAGTACACCGCCTTGCCTGCGGCCAGCGCCGCCATGGCCATGGGGAAGTGCAGGTGGTTGGGGGTGGTGATGGCCACCAGGTTGACCCGGGGGTTGGCCACCAGGGCCTGCCAGTCGGCATGGGCCTGGGCAAAGCCCCAGGCGCCGGCGCAGTGTTCGCCGCGCTGGGCGTCGGCGTCGGCCAGGGCCGCCAGGTGCAGGCGCACCGGCAATTCGAAGACCGCGCCGGCACTGCGAAACGCCAGGGCGTGGGCACGCCCCATGAAACCGGTGCCGATCAAACCAATGCCGAGCTCGTCCATAACCGCACCTGCAGAATTATTGTTCTAGGGAAGGCTAGTTATGGAATAAATATTCTTTAATTGCAATTGGTGGAATTAAAATTTTGAAAGACGCCTGTAGGAGCCGGCTCGCCGGCGAAAAGGGCCGCCTGAGTTGCGCCGGGCTCAAGGCCCTCTTCGCTGGCAAGCCAGCTCCTGCGGGAAATGAAAAAGGCAGCCCGGAGGCTGCCTTTGTTGTGGTGCAAGCGGGCCTCAGGAGAGGAAGCCGCCGTCCACATTGAGCGAGACACCCGTGGTGTAGCTGGAGGCGTCGCTGGCCAGGTAGAGCACCGCGCCGGCCATTTCGCTGGGGTCGGCCACGCGCTTGAGGGGGATCTGCGCCAGGGCGGTCTTGAGGATGGCGTCGTTCTTGACCAGGGCCGAGGCGAACTTGGTATCGGTCAGGCCCGGCAGCAGGGCGTTGCAGCGGATGCCGAACTGCGCGCATTCCTTGGCGAAGACCTTGGTCATGTTGATCACCGCGGCCTTGGTCACCGAGTAGATGCCCTGGAAGATCCCCGGCGAGATGCCGTTGATCGAGGCCACGTTGATGATGCTGCCGCCGCCGTTTTCGCGCATCAGCTTGCCGGCTTCCACCGACATGAAGAAGTAGCCGCGGATGTTGACGTCGACGGTCTTCTGGAAGGCCCCCAGGTCAGTGTCCAGGACGTTGCAGAATTGCGGATTGGTCGCGGCGTTGTTGACCAGGATGTCCAGGCGCCCGAACTGTTCGCGAATGCCGGCGAAGACTTGGCTGATCTGCTCCATTTCACCGATGTGGCAGGCAATGGCGGTGGCCTTGCCGCCGGCGGCGATGATCGCGTCGGCCACGTGCTGGCAACCTTCGAGCTTGCGGCTCGACACGATGACATGGGCGCCTTGCTGGGCCAGCAACTTGGCAATGGCCTCACCGATGCCGCGGCTGGCGCCGGAGACGAATGCGATCTTGCCGTCGAGGTCGAACAACTGAGTCTTGGACATGGTTTTTCCTTGTTTTGGCTGTCGAGCGCCGGGGCGCGGTCAGAGGCTGGATTTGTGAATGACCTGCAGGCTCATCTGCTCCAGCAGTTTGTTCATGTGAATGAACTGCGCGAAGCGTTTGTCCTGGGTCTGGCCATGGTAGAAGCGGTAGTAGATCTGCTGCACGATGCCGGCCAGGCGGAACAGGCCGTAGGTGTAGTAGAAGTCGAAGTTGCCGATTTCGATTCCCGCGCGCTCGGCGTAGTAGTCGACGAACTGCTGGCGGGTGAGCATGCCCGGGGCGTTGCTCGGCTGGCGGCGCATCAGTTGCACCGGTGCCGGGTCGCCGGCCTCGATCCAGTAGGCCAGGGTGTTGCCCAGGTCCATCAGCGGGTCGCCCAGGGTGGTCAGTTCCCAGTCCAGCACGCCGATGATCTGCATCGGGTTCTGTGGGTCGAGGATCACGTTGTCGAAGCGGTAGTCGTTGTGCACGATGCTCGAGGTCGGGTGGTCGGCGGGCATCTTCTCGTTGAGCCAGGCCTTGACCTTTTCCCAGTGCGGCGCGTCCGGGGTCAGGGCCTTCTCGTAGCGGTCGCTCCAGCCCTTGATCTGGCGCTGCACATAGCCTTCGGGCTTGCCCAGGTCACCCAGGCCGCAGGCGCTGTAGTCGACCCGGTGCAGCTCGACGAAACGATCGATGAAGCTCTTGCACAGGGCCTCGGTCTGGCCGGCATCCAGGCCCAGCTCCGGCGGCAGGTCGGAGCGCAGGATGATGCCCTTGACCCGTTCCATGACATAGAACTCGGCGCCGATCACCGACTCGTCGGTGCAGTGCACGTAGGCTTTGGGGCAGTAGGGGAAACCGTCCTTGAGCTGGTTGAGAATGCGGAACTCGCGGCCCATGTCGTGGGCCGACTTGGCCTTGTGGCCGAAGGGCGGGCGACGCAGGACAAACTCCTGCCCGGGGTATTCCAGCAGGTAGGTGAGGTTCGAGGCACCGCCCGGGAACTGGCTGATCTGCGGCGTACCGCTCAGGCCGGGAATGTGCGCCTTGAGGTACGGGTCGATCAGGTTGGCATCGAGTTCCTCGCCTGAGCGAGTGCGGGTGGACTGGTCTGTAAGCGCCATGCTTATCCCTTCTGCTTATTCTGGAGGCCAGAGATTATTGGCTAATCTAATGCGCCTACCGGCCCCTCACAATCGCGGCGGGCCTTTATAGGTGCGCGTGTTGCCGGACAATCATTGCTTTTGATACAAGCGTTTGAATTTAGCCCCGTGTGTCTACGACCCGATGAGACCAAGCCCCCGCAGGAGCCATGCAGGCACAGAGGTTGTCCGCCCCACGAGCATAGGTGTTGACTCGGGGCTGGGTCAGTTCGGTGCCGGCAGGGCCAGCGGGGTCAGCAGTGGCCGGCCTTCGAAGTGAGCCAGCAGGTTCTGGCCGACCATCGCCACGGTATCGCGGCTGGCCTGGGGCGAAAGGCCGGCGACGTGGGGCGTGAGCACCACGTTGTCGAGCACCTTGAGGGCGTCCGGGACTTGGGGTTCGTCATCGAACACATCCAGGGCCGCGCCGGCAATCCGCCGCTGCTGCAGGGCCTGCAGCAGGGCGTTGGTGTCCACCACGCTGGCCCGGGCGATGTTCACCAGGAAACCTTCGGGGCCAAGGGCTTCCAGCACCGGCTGGTCCACCAGGTGCCGGGTGTCGGCGCCGCCCGGGGTGGCGATTACCAGGACGTCCGAGTCCCGGGCCAGTTCCACCAGGGTCGGGCAGAAGCGGTAGGGCTGGTCGGGGCGTGGCTGGCGGCTGTGGTAGCTCACCGGCATGTCGAAGCCCAGGGCGCAGCGCCGGGCGATGGCCTGGCCCACGGCGCCGAGGCCGAGCACCCCCAGGCGCATGCCGGCCAGGGACGGGCGCAGCACCTTCGGCCAGTGTCCCTGGCGTACCGCGGCGTCGGACTGGGGAATGCCGCGCACCAGGGCCAGCAACAGGGCCAGGGCATGATCGGCCACGGACGAGGCGTTGACCCCGGCGCCATTGGTTACCGCGATCCCGCGATTGCTCGCCGCTTGCAGGTCCACTTGCTCATAGCCGGCGCCGATCACGCAGATGATCTGCAATCGGGGCAGGGCGGCGATTTCCGCCGCGCTCAGCCCCAGGGGGCCACGGGTCAGCACCGCATCGATCTGCCCGGCGTGGTCCCGGATCGCCTGGGCCCGGGTCTGTGGGGTGGGTGCCAGGATCAGCCTGAAACCCAGGTCTTCGAGGTGCGGCAGGTAGGCGTTGACGTTTTCAACCAGGACCAGAACGGTGGCGCGCATGGCGGACTCCTCGTGGGTTAGCGGGGCAGGGGTTGGCGCAATTGAAAGATGTTGCCTTCCGGGTCGATGCCGTCGCAGGCTCGGGCGTCCTTGAATTGCCATTCGCGCTCGGCTTCGTACACCCGGCCACCGGCCTTGGCAGCGCGCTGTCGGGCCCGGGCCAGGTCGTCTACCTGGAACAGCGGCTTGCAGGCGCAATCGCTGCGGGGCAGCGGCGGTTCCTGGAGGACGATGCGCGCAGCAATCGCTGGCGGCACCTGGACCAGGGTCAGCTCGAAGCCCTGGTGGGCCAGTTGCTGGTAGTCGGCTTGCTGTTCGGTGATGGGCCAGCCCAGCAGTTCGGCATAGAAGCGGGCGAGGGAAGGTGGATCAAGGCTGTAGAGGAGGCAGCCGGCGATCGTCGTGGCGCTCATGGAGGGTTCCATACGGGCAGGGGCGAAGGCTCAAGGGTGCGGGTTGCGAGGGATTTTGGCAATGCTCGCCGGCACCGTTCCCGGGGGCATCACGCCATGATCGGCGTGCCCGGGGCGGTGTGGGAACGATGGGGTCAGAAGGTTACGTCGGCGGTTGTGGCCAGGCGCACGAAGGGGCCGTTCAGGGTGGCGTTATGGTGGGCGATGATGGTTCTTGCCCCGATCAGCGGCGTGTCCATGCAGGTATGGGCGTCCTCCACCAGCACGGCGGCAAAGCCCAGGTCGCCGGCGGCGCGGCAGGTGGTATCGACGCAGTACTGGGTCTTCATGCCGACGATCACCAGTTCATTGACCTGGGCCTCCTGCAGGCGCTCGGCCAGCCCGGTGCCGACAAAGCAACTGGGGCGGGTCTTGTCCAGTACGCAGTCCAGCTCTTCATCCACTTCCAGGGTCGGCAGCAGTTGCCAGAACGCACTGCCGGCGGCAATCGGGGATTCGGCGGGGCCGGTATGGCGCACGGCGAAGATCGGCGCTCCGGCCTGGCGGGCACGGCGGATCAGTTGGTTGATGTTTTCCAGGACCTGCTCGCGCTTGTAGGGCTTGTCCGGTCCATTGAACAACCCGACCTGCATGTCGATCACCAGCAGGGCACGCTTGGCGTTGGATAAAGGCATCTTGTCTCTCCTTGTAGTGCCAGCTGGACGGAGAAACAAAAGGCCCCGTCCATTGCTGGCGGGGCCTTGGTTCTACTGTGCTTGTGTCATCCCGCACAGCCACCACACGACCCGCCGGAGGCAGTCGTGGTGGTGGAGGTAGGGTTCAGCGCGTAGATATTCATGGGGTCCGATCATGCCGCCTGCCCGTGAGGCTTGTCAACGCGGCCCGCTAGGGGCCGGCTTGCCGGCGAATGGCGTCTTCAGGCGGGCGCCTTTCGCTGGCAAGCCAGCTCCTGCAGAACCCGGATTGAGCGGGAGAGGGCCGGGCCAGACGCTTTCCCATCAAACGAAAAAATACCTGCAGCGCATAAACCGTTCCTCAGCTGAGTCTATGCAGCGCCCTTGGAATCCCGGACAATCGCGCCCCCTCTTTTCGCTCGGGCACTGCCTGTCGGGTACTCCGATACGCCCGGGTGAATGGCAAACGACCGGAATGTGGAGATCCCACCGGATGAATGATCAGGCCAACAGCGTTGATCAACGCTTTGAAACCGCGGCCCCAGCGACCCTGACCCGCTGGAACCGCCAAGACACCACCTGGATGCTCGGCCTGTTTGGCACGGCCATCGGTGCCGGTACCCTGTTCCTGCCCATCAATGCCGGCATCGGCGGTTTCTGGCCGCTGTTGATCCTGGCGCTGCTGGCCTTCCCCATGACCTTCTATGCACACCGCGGCCTGACCCGCTTCGTGCTTTCCGGGCGTGACGGTGCGGACATCACTGACGTGGTGGAAGAGCACTTCGGGCTCACCGCCGGTGCCCTGATCACTTTGCTGTACTTTTTGGCGATCTTCCCGATCCTGCTGATCTACAGCGTGGCCCTGACCAACACCGTCGACAGCTTCATGACCAACCAACTGCACATCGCGCCGCCACCGCGGGCGATCCTGGCCCTGGTGCTGATCTTCGGCCTGCTGGTGGTGGTGCGTTGCGGCGAGCAGGTGATCGTCAAGGCCATGAGCCTGATGGTCTACCCGTTCATCGTGGCCCTGCTGTTCCTCGCGGTGTTCCTGATCCCGCACTGGAATGGCGGCATCCTCGCCACCGTCAGCGATGTCCCGGCGCCTTCGGCCTTCCTGCATACCCTGTGGCTGGCGATTCCGGTGATGGTCTTCTCGTTCAACCATTCGCCGATCATCTCGGCCTTTGCCGTGGACCAGAAGCGCCGCTATGGCGTGCACGCCGAAGAGCGCAGTTCGCAGATACTCTCGCGTGCCCACCTGCTGATGGTGGGCATGGTGCTGTTCTTCGTCTTCAGCTGCGTACTGACCCTGAACCCGGCGCAGCTGGCGGAAGCCAAGGCGCAGAACCTGTCGATCCTGTCCTACCTGGCCAACCATTTCCAGAATCCGACCATCGCCTTTGCCGCGCCGTTGATTGCCTTCGTGGCCATCGCCAAGTCCTTCCTGGGCCACTACATCGGTGCCAGCGAAGGCCTCAAGGGCCTGATCGGCAAGAGCGGCCGGCGCCCGGGCACGAAAACCCTGGACCGCGTCACCGCCGCCTTCATGCTGGTGATCTGCTGGGCCGTGGCCACCCTCAACCCGAGCATCCTGACGATGATCGAGACCATGGGCGGCCCGGTGATCGCGGCGATCCTGTTCCTGATGCCGATGTACGCCATCCGCAAGGTGCCGGCCATGGCCCGCTACCGCGGCCAGGCTTCCAACGTCTTCGTGACCCTGGTGGGCCTGGTGGCCATTACTGCCCTGGTGTACTCCCTGGCGTCCTGACAGCCTCCCGGCGCTTTCCGGTAGGAGCCGGCTTGCCGGCGAAGAGGCCCGCAAGCCAACTGCAAGGTGCGCGGACGCCTCCCTGGCGAACCCGCTGCTGCACACAACGCCGTCGGTACTTCACTGTACCGGCGGCGTTGTCGTTCAAGGCATTGATCAGGATTGTTTGCTGCCTTGAATAAAGGGCTAAGCTGGTGCTCTTATTGCTGCCAGGAACCCGCCCGTGGCCATTCCCGCTCCTCTGGCTGCAAGCCTGCCCAAACACGTTTATTCCGTTGGGCGACACCCCCTGAATCTGGATTTTGCGTTGTCACGGATGAACCCGATTGGCCACTGAACCCCTGATCCACCCAACCGCTGCACCCAAGCGCACCCGCGACCTGCTGGCCGGCCTATCCATTGCCGGCCTGTTGTTGCCGGAAGCCGTAGCCTATTCCAGCATCGCCGCCTTGCCGCCCCAGGCCGGGGTCATTGCCCTGTTTGCCGGGTTGCTGTGCTACGGCCTGTTGGGCACCAGCCGCTTTGCCATTGTTTCTGCCACTTCATCGTCGGCCGCAGTGCTGGCGGCGGCCACCCTGTCCCTGGCCGGTGGCGACGCCCAGCTGCGCCTGAGCCTGGCCTTTGCCCTGGTGCTGCTCACTGGGGTGTTCTTCCTCCTGGCCGGGCTGTTCCGCCTGGGCGGCGTGACCGCCTTCATTGCCAAGCCGGTGCTGCGCGGTTTTGCCTTCGGCCTGGCGTTGACCATTGTCCTCAAGCAGTTCGCCACCGTGGTCGGGGTGCACCTGAGCACCGGTAACCTGGTGCGCTTCCTGCCGCAGTTGCTGGAGCAGTGGCCGCAATGGAACTGGGCCGGCGCCGCGGTGGCGGCGGTGGCGCTGCTGGTGCTGGGGATCTGCTCGCGAATTCCCTATGTGCCCGGCGGGCTGGTGGCGGTGGTGATCGGCATTGGCGCCGGCCAGTGGTTCAACCTGCCGGCCCATGGCGTCGACCTGATCGGGGTCATCGAACTCAAGCTGGAGGTGCCGAGCCTGCCGCAACTGCCTTTTGCCGACTGGCTGCGCCTGGGGGAGCTGGCGTTCGCCCTGGTGATGATCCTGTATGCCGAATCCTATGGTTCCATCAGCTCCTTTGCCCTGAAGCATGGCGACCGGGTTTCCTCCAACCGCGACCTGCTGGCCCTGGGCGCTTCCAATCTGCTCTCGGGGCTGTTCCATGGCATGCCCGCCGGGGCCGGCTACTCGGCCACCTCCGCCAACGAAGCGGCCGGGGCGCGCTCGCGCCTGGCAGGGCTGACCGCGGCGGCGGTGATGCTGCTCATCGTGCTGACCGTGCTGCCCTATATCGCCCTGACCCCGGAGCCGGTGCTGGCGGCGATTGTCATGTACGCCCTGGGTCATGGCCTGAGCCTGCAACCCCTGGGGCGCTACTTCATCTGGCGGCGTGACCGGGTGCTGGTGATCTGCGCGGTCAGCGCGGTGCTGGTGCTGGGGGTGCTGGACGGGTTGCTGCTGTCAGTGGGTATCAGCATCCTGTTGCTGCTGCGGCAGATGTCGGCGGCGGATATCCAGATCCTCGGGCAACTGGGCAGTGGCCACGACTTTGTCGATCTCAGCCGTCATCCTCAGGCCCGGCAGGTGCCCGGCGTGCTGATCCTGCGGCCAGGGGAGGCGCTGTTCTTCGCCAACGCCGAACGCATCCTCGGCGGCGCCCTGCGCCTGATCCGCCATGTGCAGGCGCCGATCCACAGCATCATCCTCAGCCTGGAGGAGTCCCCGGACCTGGACGGCACCAGCATCGAGGCCCTGGACGAGTTCTTCCGCCAGGTCAGCCTGGAGCACAAGCACCTGGCCCTGGCGCGGCTCAAGCACGAGGCCAAGGACGCCCTGGCACTGCTGCCGTCGAGCCGCGAGTACCAGGTGCTGCTCAGCGGCACCAGCGTCGACGACACGCTGCAGGAGAGCCTGCGGGGCTGGAAGGCCGGGGCTTTTTCCCAGGCATAAAAAAACGCCGCGTATCGTGGAGTACGCGGCGTTCCTTCTTACAACGCTACAGCCTTAGGCTTGCACCACCGGGATGTTGGCGTTGGCAGCCGCTTCACGGAACTCGGCGATCTGGTCGAAGGACAGGTAGCGGTAGATATCGGCCGCCATGCTGTCGATCTTGCCAGCGTATTCCATGTACTCCTCGACGGTCGGCAGGCGACCCAGGATCGAAGCCACCGACGCCAGCTCGGCCGAAGCCAGGTAGACGTTGGCGCCATCACCCAGACGGTTCGGGAAGTTACGGGTCGAGGTCGACACCACGGTGCTGTTCGGCTCGACGCGTGCCTGGTTACCCATGCACAGCGAGCAGCCCGGCATTTCCATGCGTGCGCCGGCCTTGCCGTAGATGCCGTAGTAGCCTTCTTCGGTCAGTTGGTGAGCGTCCATCTTGGTCGGCGGCGACAGCCACAGACGGGTTGGCAGCTGGCCCTTGACCTGATCCAGCAGTTTACCGGCAGCGCGGAAGTGACCGATGTTGGTCATGCACGAACCGATGAACACTTCGTCGATCTTCTCGCCAGCAACGCTGGACAGCAGACGGGCGTCGTCCGGGTCGTTCGGCGCGCACAGTACCGGCTCGCTGATGTCGGCCAGGTCGATTTCGATGATTTCGGCGTATTCGGCGTCGGCGTCGGCTTCCATCAACTCAGGGTTGGCGATCCAGGCTTCCATCGCTTGAGCGCGACGTTCCAGGGTACGTGCGTCACCGTAGCCTTCGCCGATCATCCAGCGCAGCAGGGTGATGTTGGACTGCAGGTACTCGGTGATCGACTCTTTCGACAGCTTGATGGTGCAACCGGCAGCCGAACGTTCGGCCGAGGCGTCGGACAGTTCGAACGCCTGCTCCAGGGTCAGGCCTTCCAGGCCTTCGATTTCCAGGATGCGGCCGGAGAAGGCGTTTTTCTTGCCTTTCTTCTCGACGGTCAGCAGGCCGTTCTGGATGGCGAAGTAAGGAATGGCATGGACCAGGTCACGCAGGGTGATGCCAGGTTTCATTTTGCCTTTGAAGCGCACCAGGATCGATTCCGGCATGTCCAGCGGCATGACGCCGGTGGCAGCGGCGAACGCCACCAGGCCGGAGCCGGCCGGGAACGAGATGCCCATCGGGAAACGGGTGTGGGAGTCACCACCGGTACCGACGGTGTCTGGCAGCAGCATGCGGTTCAGCCACGAGTGGATGATGCCGTCGCCCGGACGCAGGGAAACGCCGCCGCGGGTCATGATGAAGTCAGGCAGGGTGTGGTGGGTGGTCACGTCGATCGGCTTCGGATACGCCGCGGTGTGGCAGAAGGACTGCATCACCAGGTCAGCGGAGAAGCCCAGGCACGCCAGGTCTTTCAGTTCGTCACGGGTCATGGGACCGGTGGTGTCCTGGGAGCCCACGGTGGTCATCTTCGGTTCGCAGTAGGTGCCAGGACGAACGCCTTTGCCTTCTGCCAGGCCGCAGGCCTTGCCGACCATCTTCTGCGCCAGGGTGAAGCCCTTAGTGCTTTCAACAGGGGCTTCGGGCTTCTTGAACAGGTCGAACGCAGGCAGGCCCAGTTCGGCGCGAGCCTTCTCGGTCAGGCCACGGCCGATGATCAGCGGGATACGGCCGCCGGCACGGACTTCGTCGAGCAGGACCGGGGTCTTCATTTCGAAGGTGGCCAGGACTTCGTCGGTACCGTGCTTGCAGACTTTGCCTGCGTGCGGGTACAGGTCGATCACATCGCCCATGTTCATCTTCGACACGTCGAATTCGATCGGCAGGGCGCCGGCGTCTTCCATGGTGTTGTAGAAGATCGGAGCGATCTTGCTGCCGAAGCAGAAGCCGCCGGCACGCTTGTTCGGAACATAAGGCACGTCGTCGCCGAAGAACCACAGCACCGAGTTGGTGGCCGATTTACGGGACGAACCGGTGCCGACCACGTCGCCGACGTAGGCGATCGGGAAGCCTTGACCGCGCATTTCTTCGATCTGCTTCATCGGGCCGGTCTTGCCTTGCTCGTCCGGAACGATGCCGTCACGGGCCATTTTCAGCATGGCCAGGGCGTGCAGCGGGATGTCCGGGCGGGACCAGGCATCAGGAGCAGGGGAGAGGTCGTCGGTGTTGGTTTCGCCGGTGACCTTGAACACCCGCAGGCTGATCTTGTCGGCCAGTACCGGGCGGTTCTTGAACCACTCGCCGTCGGCCCAGGATTGCAGTACGCCTTGGGCGTGAACGTTGCCGTTCTTGGCTTTTTCCGCGACGTCGTGGAAGGCGTCGAACATCAGCAGGGTGTGCTTGAGTTGAGCGGCGGCCACTGGCGCCAGCTCGGCGTCGTCCAGCAGGTTCACCAGGGTCACGATGTTGTAGCCGCCCTGCATGGTGCCCAGCAGTTCAACGGCGCGCTTCTTGTCGATCAGAGGGGAGGAGGCTTCGCCTTTGGCCAGCGCGGAGAGGAAACCGGCCTTGACGTAGGCGGCTTCGTCGACTCCTGGTGGAACGCGATTGGTGATCAGGTCAACGAGGAAAGCTTCTTCGCCAGCCGGGGGATTCTTCAGCAGCTCGACCAGGCCTGCAGTTTGTTCGGCGTTAAGCGGCTGGGGAACGATACCCAGTGCTGCACGCTCTTCGATATGTTTGCGGTAGGCTTCAAGCACAGTTATTACCCTCATCAGTGGTCCCAAATGGGTGTCCGGGACGCTCATCCCGAAATTGCCGTACTCATGCGCTGCGTGGCGTTGTGGGCCACTTAGCCAGAATTACCGACAATTCCTTACAGAAGCTGCTTTCAAAGTTTTACGCCTGCAGAACGGGGAGCTGATGAGGGTTGGCGTTGGGTTTTTCCCCGCTGGAAAAACCCCTCGCCAACACCGCTCTGAAGGAACGACTGTGCTCGTGACGCTTTGAAAACAGCTTCAAACGGACATTGGCGCCTAAAAAGGCTGGCTGATTCTACGGTAAAAAAAGCCTCAACGTAAGTTGCTGTATTGAAGTTTGAGGGGTGATCAATCTTAGACAAAGGGCTAACATTGCCCACTGTTTTGCTTTTGCGTGCGTCGTCTATCTATGCCCAATCAGACCATCAAGACCCCCTGCGTCGGCCTCTGTTCCACGGTTTACGGCGATCTGGTATGCCGTGGCTGCAAGCGTTTCCACCATGAAGTGATCAACTGGAATGGTTACAACGAGGAGGAAAAACGCGCGGTCTGGCTGCGTCTTGAGCACCTGCTGGTGCAGGTGATGGCGGCCAAGCTGGAAGTCTTCGATCCGGTGCGCCTGCGTGAGCAGCTGGAGCAGCGCAAGATCCGCTTCGTGCCCCATCAGTCCGAGTATTGCTGGGCCTACCAGCTGATTGCCCGTGGCGCGCGGGTGATCAACCAGCTCGATGCCTATGGGATGGTGCTGCTGCCTGAGTTTCGCGACTGGGCCCTGCCGGAGTTGCGCGACGCCATTGATCGGGAATTCTTCCTGCTGTCCGAAGCCCACTACCAGCGCTACATCGCCCCCGGCTTTCTCAAGGATGCCCTCGGCTGAGCGCTTCGCCGCCAAGGCTCCCCCCACGCAAATGCCACTGTAGGAGCTGGCTTGCCAGCGAAGACGGCCGCCAGGGCGGTGCAAGGCTTGTAGGCCTCTTCGCCGGCAAGCCGGCTCCTACGGGGTGAAGTTGATCGGGCTCTGTAGGACTGGCTTGTCGGCGAAAGCGCCGTCATGGACGGCGCAGATTACGCGATGGCGTTGCGGGGAGGGGGCTCAAGCCTTGGCCGCCAGCTCTTCCAGGTGATCCATGATGTCCGCCGGCTTGAGCACCAGCACGTCGCTGTCCAGGGAGTCGAGCACCACTTCGGCGGTGTTGCCGATCAGTGCCCCGGAAATCCCGGTGCGGGCCACGGTGCCGATGATGGTCAGCACGGCGCCAAGCTTGTGGGCCAGGTGGGGAATCAGCACATCGGCCGGGCCTTCCTCGATATGCAGGTGGGCGTCGTCGATGTCGAACTCGGCCTGGAACGCCTTGCACTGCTCGCGATAGCGCGCCTCGATGGTTTCCTTGAGCTGGAACACCGGGTCAGCGGCCGACAGCATCGGCGACGGGTGAGCGCTGATCACATGCAACTGGGCCTTGGCCAGGCTGGCGATATCGAAGCCGTGGTCGACGATACTGGCGTGCAAGGCCCGGTGCTCGCCGTCCATGTTGCCGACGTCGATGGCGGCCATCACCACGCCGCCGACCCAGGGCGTGGCGGTCTTGACCAGCAGCACCGGGGTCGGGCAGTAGCGCAGCAGTTTCCAGTCCGCCGGGGTCAGCAGGGCTTTCTTCAGCGGGGCGTCCGGCAGGTGCTGCTTGATCACCAGGCCGCAGCCCTCGGCCTGCTGCACATCGATGATGGTTTCGTGCAGGCTTTCGTTCCAGGCCTGCTCGGTGGTGACGCTGTAGCCTTCGCCGGTGAGGCTGCTCTTGAGTACGCTCAGCAGCGCCGAATGCTCGTGCTTTCTGTCGCAGACCAGCAGGTGCAGGTGGGCCTGGGTGACCCCGGCAATCAGCTTGGCGCGCTTGAGGGCAAGGCTTTCGCCGGGCGTGGGATCGATGACCACCAGGATACTGCGGATGCTTTGCATGATCGGGATCTCCAGGAAGGGATGAACGGTTAGGGTCTGTTCCCGTTTGGCCCAGCAACGCGGCTCGTCACCAAACGGGAACAGACCCTAGCGTGCACAACTATAGTTGCTGGCGCCCGGGCCGGATGTTGATGCATATCAATCGCGGCCGCTGGTGGTCTGCGGCCCGGCCGGTATAATCGCCGGCCTTTCGCTATGAAGCCTTTTGTCCCGTGAGCCTCATGTTAACGATCACTGATAGTGCTGCCTGCCGCTTTGCGGTGGTGGCTGATTGTTCGGAAATGCGCCGATGAACTTTCCTGAAATTCCCGACTTTCTTGGCTGCCGCACGCCCGACGCCTGGGTCCAGGCGGCCCTGGCCGACCAGGAAACCCTGCTGATCGACCACAAGAACTGCGAGTTCAAGGCCGCCAGCACCGCCCTGAGCCTGATCGCCAAGTACCACGCCCATGTCGACCTGATCAACATGATGTCGCGCCTGGCCCGGGAAGAGCTGGTGCACCATGAGCAGGTCCTGCGCCTGATGAAGAAGCGCAAGGTCGAGCTGCGCCAGTTGCATGCCGGGCGCTATGCCTCGGGCCTGCGCAAGGTGGTGCGCAGCCACGAGCCGGTGAAGCTGGTGGACACCCTGGTGGTGGGCGCCTTTATCGAGGCCCGCAGCTGCGAGCGTTTCGAAGCCCTGGTGCCGCACCTGGACGAGGAACTGGGCAAGTTCTACTTCGGCCTGCTCAAAAGCGAGGCCCGGCACTACCAGGGCTACCTGAAGCTGGCCTATCAGTATGGCGACGCCAAGGACATCGCCCAGGTCATCGACCGGGTGCGGGCGGCGGAGCAGGAGCTGATCGAGTCGCCGGATCCGGAGTTCCGTTTTCACAGTGGCGTGCCGGCCTGGTGAACGACTGCCCTTGTGTAAAAGCAGGGGCAAATTGTTAAAAACTCTTAAAAGAATGAAATATCGCGCAAAACCGCTGCAAGTCCCGGGTTTTGTGGCTTGCGTTATCCTTTCCTTAACCTCTTGCCCCCTATAATGCGCGCGCACAAATTGTGCGTTCACAGATTGGCAAATATGGAAAACCTGGGTCTTGGCAAGGTGTTGCTGGTGGAAGATGACGAGAAGCTCGCCGGGCTGATCGCGCATTTTCTGTCCCAGCACGGCTTTGAAGTGCTGACGGTCCACCGCGGCGATACCGCCCTGGCGGCATTTCTCGAATTCAAACCGAAACTGGTGGTGCTCGACCTGATGCTGCCCGGCCAGAGCGGCCTGCACGTGTGCCGGGAGATCCGCGCCGTGGCGGACACCCCCATCGTCATCCTCACCGCCAAGGAAGACGACCTGGACCACATTCTCGGCCTGGAATCCGGCGCCGATGACTACGTGATCAAGCCTATAAAACCGGCGGTGCTGCTGGCGCGCCTGCGGGCCCTGCAACGGCGCCAGGTGCCGGAAACCACCACCCTGCGCGGGGCCCTGGCATTCGGCGTGCTGAGCATCGACCGCAACAGCCGCGAGGTGCGCCTGGCGGGCGAGCCGGTGGAACTGACCACCATGGAATTCGAGCTGCTCTGGCTGCTGGCCAGCGCGCCGGGCAAGACCCTGTCCCGGGACGACATCCTCAACCGCATGCGCGGCATCGAGTTCGACGGCCTCAACCGCAGTGTCGACGTCTACATCAGCAAGCTGCGGGGCAAGCTCAAGGACAACCCGCGCGAGCCGGTGTGCATCAAGACCGTGTGGGGCAAGGGCTACCTGTTCAATCCGTTCGCCTGGGAGGTTTGAATGCTGCGTCTGTTTCTGGGGCTCTACCTGTTCCTGGCCCTGGGCTTCGCCGGGGCCATGACCGCGGTGCAACACATCTTCATCAACTACCTGGCCGCCGACCTGATCGAGTCCTACAACCGCGATGCGGTGCGCGGGCCGGCCTACAGCCTGAGCGAACAGTTGCGGCCGTTCGACGAGGCCGGGCGTCAGCAGCAGTTGGAGCAGCTCAAGCCGCACTACGGGCTGCTGCTCAAACTGGTGCAGGCCGACGACCTGGACCTGAGCGTGCGCGAACAGGCCCTGCTGGATTCCAACCAGTTGGTGGTGCGCGAGGAGTTCACCGAATTCATCGGCAGCATCGACGGTGGCAAGCAACTGTTGAGCATCAAGCTGCCGGAAGACCCGCCCCTGACCCTGCTCTACAACATCGCCGCCTATGCCTTGCTCGGCGCGCTGCTGGCCATCGTCCTGTACTTCTGGGTGCGCCCGCACTGGCGCGACCTGGAGCGCCTGCGCCTGGCCGCCGAACGTTTTGGCGACAACGACCTGGGCACCCGGCTGCACCTGTCGCGGCGTTCCAACATCCGCGACCTGGCCCAGCACTTCAACCGCATGGCGGCGCGCATCGAGGGGCTGATCGCCAATCAGCGCGAGTTGACCAACGCAGTGTCCCACGAACTGCGCACGCCCATCGCCCGGCTGTCCTTCGAGCTGGACCAGTTGCAGCAACAACCAGATCCGGATGAAAACCGCGAGTTGATCGCCGACATGTATGCCGACCTCGGCGAGCTGGAGGAAATGGTCTCCGAACTCCTCAGCTACGCCAGCCTGGAACATGGCGCGGCCACCATCAACCGGGAAAACATCCAGGCCCAGAGCTGGCTCGACAGCGTGGTCGGCAGCGTGGCCCTGGAGGCCGAGGCGGCCGGGGTGCAACTGCTGATCCGTTCCTGCCAGGTGGAGTACGTGCGCATCGAACCGCGCTTCATGGCCCGGGCAGTGATCAACCTGCTGCGCAACGCCATCCGCTACGCCGACCGCCGGGTCGAGGTGTCCCTGGTGCGCCTGGAGCATGGCTACGAAGTGCGGGTCAACGATGATGGTCCCGGGGTGCCGGTGGATGGCCGGGAGAAGATCTTCGAGCCGTTTTCCCGTCTCGACGCCAGCCGTGACCGGCGTACCGGCGGTTTCGGCCTGGGCCTGGCGCTGGTGCGGCGGGTCTCGCAATGGCACGGCGGCAAGGTCGAAGTGGCGGATTCGGAGTGGGGCGGTGCCTCGTTCCGCATGACCTGGGCCCACCTCGACTGAGGTTCGCGCGCAGCCCTGAACCTGAGCAGCAACGCGGCCCGTGATCACGGGCCGCGCGTTCCCTTTCTTAGAAGCTGTACTCAAGTTGAGTGGCGATGCTGGTCTGCATGCGCCGGTCGACGATCGGGCTGTCGCCGGCTTCCTTGCTCAGGTACTTCATCGACAGCAGGGTCGAGACCTTGGTCTGCTCATTGAGGGGCAGGGTCCAGGCCAGGTCGGCGCCGCTGCTGACCCGTCCACCCTTGGCCCGGTAGGCGCCGAAGCGGCTGTGGGCCGCCTGGGTGTCGCTCACCCCGTACCAGGTCTGCATGTAGTCGGCGTTGCCGAACAGGCTGTTGAGGCTGGCATCCAGGCTGCCGAAGCGGCCCTGGTAGAGGTTGCTGCCAATGCTCAGTTCCAGTGCGCTGTAGGCCGAGCCGGTGTCGCGGTTGTCGTTCTTCTTCACCGCGTGGGTCAGGGTGGCGCCCAGTTCGAACGGCCCCAGGTCATAGCCCAGGTGCGCGCCGAACTGCGCCCGGGTCTTTATTTCGCCCATGCCCTTGAGGCGCTTGGAGCCCTGGCCCAGGTGGTTCTTGTCGCGCCGTGATTCGCTCGGGCCGACCCAGGTACTGAACGACAGGTCGCCCCATTCGTTGCCCCAGCCCAGGCCCTGGTCGGTATTGAGGAACACGCCCCAGGGGCTGATGATCTCGCCGCCGAGAATCGGCGCCAGGGCGCGTTCGTCACTGCCGCTGTAGCGCGGCACGCTGGCCACCCCGGCGTGCACGCCGTACTTCCAGTCTTCGGCGTGCAGCGTGCCGCAGACCGTGCTCAGGCCCAGGGTGCCGGCCCACAAGGCGGCGGTGGTGGAGTGTTTCAGGGTTTTCATGAAGGGTCAGAACCTCAGGTGGTTGGCGTTATAGGTGCGTTTGAATGAGTAGCCCAGGACGTTCACTCCGTTGACCTGGCGGCGCACGGTGTCGCCCAGGCCCGGGCCGTTGCCGGCGATCACCGCGTGGGCGTTGTCCACCGGGGCGAGGATGTAGTCGGTGAGGGGACGGCCTTGCTGCAGGCTGCGGATCATCAGGAAGCCGTCCTCCAGGGCGATGTCCATGCCGTTGATGGGCGGTTCGCCGGGGGCGTCGCTCAGAGCCTGGTAGGTGCCGACCGTGGCCAGCCAGTTGTCCGTCAGGGGCACCGGTTCGATCCGTTCTCCCACCGCCAGCAACTGGCCGTGGCTCTTGGCGGTGAACACCCGATGGCCCTGGACCTGCATCACGTCCAGTTGCAGTTGCCCCAGCGGGCCCAGGTCCTGGGGCCAGAGCCCGAGGCGCTTCTTGCGCACCCTTAGCCAGCCCTGTTCGTCCCGCAGCAGTTCGTAGCGCTCGCCGGCCAGCTCGGCGTACAGGCGCTGGTGCTGGTCGCGGATCCGCAGCACACCCCAGCGGGTGGCATAGAAGCCCGCCAGGTGCCGGCGATCCGCCGCTTGCGGAACCCGACGTTGCTGGGCCTGGGGGGCCGTGGCCGGTGGCGGTGGCGGTGGCGGGGCGCCGTGGGCCTGCAGCAGCATGCGCAGTACCTGGGGCACCAGGGGCTGGGCCAGGGCCTCGCCGCTGTCGGAATTGCTCATCACGATCACCGCCAGCTGCTGCTCGGCCAGCACGCTGATCCGGGCATGAAAGCCCTCGCCGAAACCGCTTTGCTGCCAGGTGCGCATCTCTGGCCGGACCCATTCCTCGCCGCAGGGCGACAGGAACCAGCCAAGGCCTACCTGGCAGTCGAAATCCAGCGGGTTGCCGGCGTTCTGCGTGCGCACCATTTCGTCGATGGATGCCGCCGAGAGCAGTTGGCGGTCCTGGTACCGGCCCTGGGCGAACAGCATGCGCACATAGCGGCTCAGGTCCCGCGGGCTGCTCCACAGGCCCTGGGCGGAAAGGTCGCGGACCAGGGCATCGCTGCTGACACCGTCTTCATAGCCTCTTGCCCGGTAGGGCTGGGCGCGGCTGTCCCCGACAAAGCTCGACTGGCTCATGCCCAGTGGGCGCAGCAGGCTCTTCTGCAACTGCTGTTCGAAATCCACGCCGCTGCTGCGCTCCACCGCTGCCCCGAGCAGGGCATAACCGAGGTTGGAGTAGGCGGTCTGGGTTCCCGGAGCGTTGCTCAGCCACAGCCCGCTGAGCTTTCCCGGCAGTTCGTCGAGGGCGTTGGGGGTGCGTGCGTCGCGCAGGTATTCGCTGGGAATGCCGCCCTGGTGGCTGAGCAGGCGGCGCAGAGTCACGGCCCGGTCGGCGGCGTTCTGGTCCTCGTGGAAGCGCGAGCGGACGTAGAACTCCCTGAGGGTGTCCTGCAGCGGCGCGTCCAGTTGCAGGCGCCCTTGTTCCACCAGCTGCATCACCGCCGTGGCAGTCAGCAATTGCGACAGGGCGCCGGCGCGAAACGCGGTGTTTTCGGTCACTTGCAGGCCCCGGGCCTGGTCGGCGAAGCCAAAGCCCCGGGCCCAGATCAGTTGCTGGCCGTCCACCAGGGCGATGGACAGCCCGGGCACCTGATGTTCGGCCATCTGTTGCGGGATGTACTGCTTCAGGTAGCCGATGATGCTGGCGTAATCGCCGGGCGCGATGGGCGGCGGCGCCGGAGGCTGGCCGTTGCAGCCGAGGTTGCTCAAGAGCAGGCCCACCAGCGGCAGGCCGAGAAGTTTGCGGGACATGCAGCACCCGAGGGCCAATTGGATCAGCGGATGCTAGGGAAGGGGGGCGTGGCAGTCTTTGACAGCTTTGTCGGAAAACTGTCAAAGACTGTTAAGCCCCGGTTGCGCTCAGGCCTCCAGCCCCAGGCGCTGGTGCCACTGGGCAATCGATTCCTCGGGGTATTCGGCGAACTGCAGGTCGTGCGCCCCGGCATCGACCTCGACCCAGGGCGCCCTGGAGTCGAGCATCAGGTGGGTGTGTTGCGGCGGCACCGGCAACGGGGTGTCGATGGCCGAGGCAAAAGGGTGGATCAGCTCCGGCCATTGTGGGCTGAACAGCCACAGCCCGGAGCCGCAGCGCCCGCAGAAGTGCCGTTCGGCGCTGCTGCTGTGGGCCCGGGCGGCACCGGCGGGCTTGAGCCGGGCATGGTAGATGACGATGTGCTTGCGCCCACGTACCTTGAGGCTGGCCGCATCGCCCCCCAGGTTGATGGCGTAGCCGCCACCGCCCTGGGTCTTGCGGCAGATCGAGCAGTAGCAGCGCTGGTAGGGATAGGGATGGCGGCTGGACAGGCTGAAGTGCACGGCGCCGCAATGGCAGGAGCCCTGGAGTTGCATGGGGTACCTCCACGAATCAACGGGTGGATGGCACAGGCTAGCCGCTGTGCGAGCAGCTGTCGTGGCGCGGTGCTGATGAAATTTTCACATGTGGCCGGCTAAGCTGCGCGCCTCTTTGGGGAGTAACCTGCCGCCGCGCCCTGCGGTGGCGCCCGTATCAACATTCTCGGCAACCTGCCGTGGTACGGGCACCGTTTCGGTTGGTGAGACCATCGACATACCTGCGCTGAAGTCGGGCGCGTGGGCATGTCGTGGACTCAAGCCCGACCGGAAGACTCAACGTGAACCCAGCCTCGATCATCTTTCTCGCCTTCGCCATGTCCACCGATGCCTTCGCCGCCGCGGTGGGCAAGGGTTCGGCCATGCTCAAGCCGCGCCTGCTGGAAGCTTTGCGCATCGGCCTGATCTTCGGCGTCATTGAAGCCATCACCCCGGTGGTGGGCTGGTTCATCGGCCAAGCCGCGACTCAATGGGTGGCCAACTGGGACCACTGGATCGCCTTCAGCCTGCTGCTATTGCTGGGCCTGCACATGATCTACAACGGCACCCGCCAGCAGGCTGAGGCCGAGGAAGAAAAACCGCGCCAGCACGGCTTCTGGCTACTGGCGGTGACCGGCCTGGCCACCAGCATCGATGCCCTGGCGGTGGGGGTGGGGCTGGCGTTCGTCAACGTCAACATCTGGGTCGCGGCCAGCGCCATCGGCCTGGCCACCATGACCATGGTCACCCTGGGAGTGATGCTGGGCCGCGCCATTGGCACGGTGATGGGCCAGCGCGCCGAAGTGCTGGGCGGGGTGGTGCTGATCATCGTCGGCTCGGGAATTCTCTACGAGCACCTGTCGGCTGTGGCTTGACTTCAGTATCGGCGGCGGGGCGGTTCTGCGGGCAATGCGGCCGCGCCTCGGGCCGAGGCGCGGAGCGCTCTGGCGTTACAGCGCCAGGCTGTGGATCACCTGGGTGGCGTCATCGGGGTCGATGGCGCTGCGCATGCCCAGCTGTTTTGCCAGGCGGCGCATGCTGTAGTTGGCGGCGGAATCCACCGAGTACATCTGCTGGAAACCGTTGTTGCGGGCTTCGTCGATCAGGTGCTGCATCAATAGCGCGCCGAGGCCCTTGCCTTGCCACTCATCGGCGATGGTCACGGCGAACTCGCAATGCGAGGGCTGCTCGTCGACCTGGGCGTAGCGGCTGATACCCACTTCCCGCAGTTCGCCGTTGTCGTGGACCAGGGCCACATAAGCCACCCGCTGCGGCGTGCCGACATCCATCAGTTGATTGAGCAGTTGCTCGCCCACTTCCTTGATCTCACCGAGAAAGCGCTGGTGCCGGGTGGGCGGGGAGAGGTTTTCGATAAAGGCCTTTTCCCGCTCCCGGTCCTGGGGCCGCAGCGGGCGGATCAGCACATGGCTGCCGTCGTTCAGGGCGTCGATCCAGTATTGGCCTTGCTGCGCCGGGAACGGCGGGTGGGCGAGGGTATCGAGAGCGGTGCTGGGCATGGTCAAGTCTCCGCGGAGCCAAAGGGCGGGCTGCGCACACAGCCCTGATTGGCTTCAGGTTTACTCCGCTGGCGAGGCGGGCACTTGATCGGCATCAATGTCTCTGCTTGCGCTGCCGGCCAGGGCGATCACCGGTCACGAGCCGTTCAAGCCGCCACCGCTGCTGGCGTACAGGCATTTGGCTATTAATGCTAGCGCCTAATGTTCTTTTTCCTGGCGCGTTGCCGTGAGAGCGCTGATCTACGCTCTCGAACAGCCAAGGGAGGAGTCAGGATATGGAGCATCAACAAGACAAGAATCGTTTGCAGCGGCAGGTTTCCTACATTGCTATCAGTGTTGGTCTGGCGCTTCTGGGCGGCGTTTCGAACGCCGCCCCGGTGTCGATAACCGTATCGCCCGAGGTACCCGCCGATATACCCGGGGGGGCATCCCAGGCAACGTTGGCACAGGCTGCGGCCTTCGCCTGGCAGGAGTTCATCGCTCTCAACTGGCCGGCCCTGGGCGGGCAGCGCGATGTGCCCGATATCCGCCAGCCTTTCGGCAGCCAGGGCGTGCCTCTGGTGTGGCATACGTACCGAAGCAAGGTTGAGATCTTTCCGGGCAAGGGCAGTGCCAACGTCGGCCCCCCGGGCTACAAGCCTGATGGCGATCCCAGTTATGGTTATGGCACTGCGCCAACCTATGACTACAGTTTTACCGTGCCTGCCTGCTCTGGCCAGATCGCACCCAAACTGCCGGCCTGGATCAACCTCGACGAAAGCACCCAGATCGGCCTCGACCAGATGTATGCCGGTGTTGTTCCGGCGACTCCCACCGGAGGCAATTCCAACCCCCAGCTGGTGCGCTTCCTGGCCAAGGCCAATCAGGTGCAATACACCTACGTCGCCGCCAACCAGTTCTGGTACGCCAACCCCGCGCTGGCACAAGCCGCGCGGAACTTCTTCAACGCGGTCAAGCAGACACCTCCGACTTTCCCCAGCGCGCCGCGGGTCAACTTTCCCAGCGGCACCATTGAGGTCAAGTCCGCCTGGCGCCAGCTGGGCCCCGGCGAGGACCCCTCGCGATTCCACAGGCAGACGGTGCGCTTCTATGAGCAACCACCGGGCAAGGGCACCTGCTATTTCGAGGCGCAATGGGCGATGGTGGCGTTGCACATCATCCAGAAGACCCCCACGGCCCCGAGTTTTATCTACGCGACCTTCGAACAGGCCGACAACATCCTGCTGCCCAGTGGCAAGCCGCTTGAGGATGAGAACGGCCGCATCATCAATCCAGCGCCGGGCCCCATGCCCACCAATCCCGGGCTGAGTTACCAGGACGACCCCAACAACCCTCAAGTCAAGGCCCAGGGGGCCTTCTGCAAGCCCGGCAAGCAACTGTATCTGCGCGAGATTGCCAAAGGCGGGACTCCGGCGGGCGGCCCGATCTGCATCAACCAGCGCTATGAGCCGATTGCGGCTGACGTGATTCAGGTCAATCAGGCGGCGCATCAGGCTATCCAGAGCTATAGCCAGGCCAAGAATGTCAAGAATTCGCCCTGGCAGTACTACAAGCTGGTCTCGGTCCAGGCCCAGCCGTTCGACACCACGCAGCTATCGAAAACCGATCCCAGCCACTCTGCCGCGGTGTACTACCAGGCCAATATCATGGTTGAAACAGACTATACCCTGCAGCAATTCAGGGGCCGGATTGCTGCTAACGGTGCTCCGACTTCCTTCCAGGCCGCAGGTGCGCCACCCCCTCCGAACGTGTTCGCCCAATCCGCCGGTTCCGCCGCTGTGCATGGGGTGAACATGGGAGGCTGCATGGGTTGCCATGGCAATGCCCAGGTGGCCGGCTTCGATTTCAGTTTCATCCTCAAAGGCGGCAACGTTCGGGCTCCCGAGACGGCAGGGGCTGAGTCGGCGGCAGCGGCCAGCCAGCGTTATCTGCAATTGTTCACCCCATCTAGCACAGGGAAATAGTCATGGCACTCAACACCTTCAAGGATGTACAGAACCTGCTCGATGCCTTCGTTGCGCAGAACAACCTGCCGATCTCCGGAGCGCCTCACGGGGCCTTCTGGCAGACCTCCTACCAGTCGTTCGTGACCGGTAATGTGCCGGGTATCCAAAACCCGGAAACAGGGCAGGCGGTACCTATCCTGGTCAAAGGCGATGGCGCGCATTCCAACCTGATTTATGCCCTGAGCGGAACCCCGGGCACCCCCTGGGGGCCGGATGGGGATTTTGGCCAGATGCCCCCCGGCGGCCCCTTTCTGCCTCAGGCCCAGATCGACGAACTGAGTGCCTGGATCAGCCAGGGTTGCCCGCAATAGAAGGTTCCTGGCTGGCCGGCATCAGCGTCGCGATCAGCGCCCGCACGCTGCCGGGCAGGGCCTCCAGTTCGCGGACGATGATGCTGCGTTCGCGCACGGCCCAGCTTTCATCCAGCTTCACCGTCACCAGCTGCATGGTGCGGCTGTGCCGCAAGGCCGCGGACTCGGGAATGATGCCGATGCCGACCCCGGCTTCCACCATGCGGCAGATCGCTTCGAAGCTCGACACCTGGATGCGCAGCGAGAGTTGCTTGCCCAGGCGCTCCACATGCTCGCGCAGGAAGGTCAAGAGGGTGCTGCCTTCATGCAGGCCGATGTGCTGGTAGGCCAGGGTCTGTTCCAGGGTCACCGAAGCCTGCCCCGACAGCGGGTGGCCCACGGGCACCATCAGCACCAGGTGGTCGGTGCTGAAGTGCAGCACCTGCAGGCCGCTGGCTTCCACCGGGCCGGCGATGATGCCCATGTCGCTGGTGCCGTCCAGCACCCCGCGAACGATGTCCCGGGACAGGCGCTCCTGCAGGTCCACCGTGACTCCCGGGCGTACCGAGAGAAATTTCGCCAGCACTTCCGGCAAGAATTCGGTGACCGCCGTGGTGTTGGCGAAGATGCGGATGTGCCCGGAAGAATCGCCGCCGTACTGGGTGAATTCGCTTTTCAGGTAATCCACCTGGCGCATGATCAGCCGCGCGTGCTGCAGCAGCCGCTCGCCGGCGGGGGTGACTTCCACGCCGCGGCTGTCGCGGTACAGCAGGCGGGTTTCGAGCTGGCCTTCCAGGGCCTTGATCCGCGCGCTGGCGGCCGCTGGCGAGAGGAAGGCGCGGCGCGCGCCCTGGGTCAGGCTGGGGGATTCGGCAATATGGATAAACAGGCGCAGGTCCGCCAGATCGAAATGCATGTCCGGGCTCCTGAAGGCAGGGGTAGGGGCGAATGGCGTTCAGCATAAACGAACGCCGGTTTATAGAAATGCAAATTCTCCATACGCGCCAGCCCCTTGCATGATGGCCGCCATCACCTTCGTGCCACAGGACCCTGCCACCATGAGTGCCACCGACCCCAGCGCCTGGATCGGCCGCAGCCAGCGGATCGACGACCACCTCAGCCATAACCTGCTGGCCCGCATCGCCGCCACGTTCGGCCAGCCCGCCCCGGCCCCGGGCGAGGCCCTGCCGCCGTTGTGGCACTGGTGTTTCTTCCAGCAGCCACAGCCGGCCTCGGCCCTGGGCGGCGACGGGCATCCGGCGCGGGGCGGTTTCCTGCCGCCGGCGGCCAACCGCAACCGCATGTGGGCCGGTGGCCGCCTGGCGTTTCACCGGCCGCTGCGGGCCGGCGCCGAGGCCAGTTGCACCAGTACCATCCTCCAGGTCGAGGAAAAGGCCGGGCGCACCGGCAAGCTGCTGTTCGTCACCCTGTGCCACGAATATTTTCAGGACGGCCAACTGGCGCTGCGCGAAGAACAGGACATCGTCTACCGCGAAGCGTCCCCGCCGAAAATGAGCAGTGGCGAGCTGCTGCCCGAAGGCGACTGGCACGAGCCGGTGGAGCCCACGCCGACCCTGCTGTTTCGCTACAGCGCGGTGACCTTCAACGGCCATCGCATCCACTACGACTATCCCTACGTCACCGCCACCGAGGGCTACCCGGGGCTGGTGGTGCACGGCCCGCTGATCGCCACCCTGAGCCTGGGGGCCTTCTGCCGGGCCCACCCCGAGGCGCGCCTGCGCCATTTCGCCTACCGCGGCCTGCGGCCCTTGATTGCCCCGCAGCCTTTCGAGGTCGGCGGGCGCATCAGCGCCCCTGGCCACGCCGAACTGTGGGCCGGCGACGGCTCCGGGCTGGCTCAGCGCGGCGAAGTGCAGTTCGACTGAATTCCAACAATAAGCAAAGGCGGAGTGCCGATTGATGACCCCCCATGACACTGAAGAACTCAATGCCATCCGTGAAGGCGTGCGTGCCCTGTGCGCCGAATTCGACGCCGCCTACTGGCGCGGCATCGATGAGCGCAAGGGCTTCCCGGAAGCCTTCGTCAAGGCCCTGACCGAGGCCGGCTGGCTGGCGGCGATGATCCCTGCCGAGTACGGCGGCTCCGGCCTGGGGCTGGCCGAAGCCTCGGTGATCCTCGAAGAGGTGAACCGCTGCGGCGGCAACTCCGGCACCGTGCACGGGCAGATGTACAACATGTTCACCCTGCTGCGCCACGGCAGCCAGGCGCAGAAGCGCTACTACCTGCCCAAGCTCGCCAGCGGCGAACTGCGCCTGCAATCGATGGGCGTCACCGAGCCCACCACCGGCACCGACACCACCAAGATCAAGACCACTGCCATCCGCCGCGGCGACAAGTACGTGATCAACGGGCAGAAGGTGTGGATCTCGCGCATTCAGCATTCCGACCTGATGATCCTGCTGGCCCGCACCACGCCACTGGCCGAGGTGCGCAAGAAGTCCGAAGGCATGTCGATCTTCCTGGTGGACCTGCGCCAGGCCATCGGCAACGGCCTGACCGTGCAGCCCATTGCCAACATGGTCAACCACGAGACCAACGAGCTGTTCTTCGATAACCTGGAGCTGCCCGCCGACAGCCTGATCGGCGAGGAGGGCAAGGGCTTCAAGTACATCCTCGACGGCCTCAACGCCGAGCGCACGCTGATCGCCGCCGAATGCATCGGCGATGGCCGCTGGTTCATCGACAAGGCCAGCGCCTATGCCCGCGACCGGGTGGTGTTCGGCCGGCCCATCGGCCAGAACCAGGGCGTGCAGTTCCCGATTGCCGAGGCCCATATCGAGATCGAGGCCGCCGACCTGATGCGCTGGTGCGCCTGCGAGGAATACGACAGCGGGCACAACGCCGGGGCCAGCGCCAACATGGCCAAGTACCTGGCGGCCAAGGCTTCCTGGGAAGCGGCCAACGCCTGCCTGCAGACCCACGGCGGCTTCGGCTTTGCCTGCGAGTACGACGTCGAGCGCAAATTCCGCGAGACCCGGCTGTACCAGGTGGCGCCGATCTCCACCAACCTGATCCTGTCCTACGTCGCCGAGCATTTGCTGGAGCTGCCCCGCAGCTTCTAAGGAGCCCCCATGAGCCATACCCACGATCTGGCCGGGTTCCTCGCCGGCCTGCGCTACGCCGACCTGCCGGAAAGCGTCCTGCTGCGCACCCAAGAGCTGTTCCTCGACTGGCTGGGCTCGGCCCTGGCGGCCCAGGGCGCGCACCCGATCCCCTTGTTCGAGGCCTATGCCCGGCACATGGGCCCGGCCAGTGGCCCGGCGCGCATCCTGGTCAATGGGGCCGGCAGCTCGGCGTATTTCGCCGCCCTGGTCAACGCCGCCTCCTCGCACCTGGTGGAGCAGGACGACCTGCACAACAGCTCCGTGCTGCACCCGGCCACCGTGGTGTTCCCGGCGGCGCTGGCGGCGGCCCAGGACCTGGGCAAGTCCGGCCGCGAGCTGCTGCTGGCGGCGGTGGCCGGTTATGAGGCAGGGATCCGCATCGGCGAATTCATGGGCCGTTCCCACTACCGGATCTTCCACACCACGGCCACCGTCGGCACCCTGGCCGCTGCGGTGGCGGTGGGCAAGCTGATGGAATTCGACAGCGAGCAGTTCATCAACCTGCTGGGCAGTGCCGGGACCCAGGCCGCCGGGCTCTGGGAATTCTTGCGCGACGCCGCCGACTCCAAGCAACTGCACACCGCCAAGGCCGCCGCTGATGGCCTGCTGGCCGCCTACCTGACCCGGGACGGCCTGAGCGGTGCGCGCAATATCCTCGAAGGCGAGCAGGGCATGGCGGCCGGCATGTCCCGGGATGCCGAACCGGCACTGCTCAGTGCCCGCCTGGGCAGCCGCTGGGCGCTGCTGCAAACCTCGTTCAAGTTCCACGCCTCGTGCCGCCACACCCATCCCGCCGCCGATGCCTTGCTTGAGGTGATGCAGCGCGAAGGCCTGGAACACGGGCAGATTGCCCGGGTGCTGACCCGGGTGCACCAGGGCGCCATCGATGTGCTGGGCCGGGTCCAGGTGCCGCAGACCGTGCACCAGGCCAAGTTCTCCATGGGCACCGTGCTCGGCCTGATCGCCGTGCACGGCAAGGCCGGGTTGCCGGAGTTCCAGCGTCATGGGCTGAACGACCCCCGGGTCGCGGCGTTTCGCGACAAGGTCGGCATGCAGCTGGACCCTGAAGTCGATGCGGCCTATCCAGCGCGCTGGCTGGGCCGGGTCGAGGTGCAGTGCGTGGACGGTCGCACCCTGCACGGCGCCATCGATGAGCCCAAGGGTGACCCGGGCAATGGCCTGTCCCGGGCCGAGCTGGAAGACAAGTTCCAGCGCCTGCTGCAGTTCTCCGGCGCCCGCACCCCGGAGCAGGGCAATGCCTTGATCCGCCGGGTCTGGGCCCTGCGGGACGCTGCCGACCTCAACTCACTGCTCTGAATGCCCGACATCGAACAGGGCGAGGACCGAACATGACTGACAACACAGCACAGCCACGGCCCCTGGATGGCATCACCGTGGTCAGCCTGGAGCACGCCATTGCCGCACCGTTCTGCACCCGCCAGCTGGCGGACCTGGGCGCCCGGGTGATCAAGGTCGAGCGCCCCGGCAGCGGCGATTTCGCCCGGGGCTACGACCAGCGGGTCAAGGGCCTGGCCTCGCACTTCGTGTGGACCAACCGCTCCAAGGAAAGCCTGAGCCTGGACCTCAAGCAGCCCGAAGCCGAGGGCCTGCTGGACAGCCTGCTGGCCGGGGCCGACGTGCTGGTGCAGAACCTGGCACCGGGGGCGGCGGCGCGCATGGGGCTGTCGTTCGAGGCGCTGCATGAGCGCTTTCCACGGCTGATCGTCTGCGATATTTCCGGCTACGGCGAAGGCGGCCCCTATGAGCGGAAAAAGGCCTACGACCTGCTGATCCAGAGCGAAGGCGGCTTTGTATCGGTGACCGGCGGCCCCGAACCGGAGCAGATGGCCAAGGCCGGTTGCTCGATCGCCGACATTGCCGCCGGCATGTACGCCTACAGCGGCATTCTTTCGGCCCTGCTACTGCGTGGGCGCACCGGCCTGGGCAGCCGCATCGACATCAGCATGCTGGAAAGCCTGGTGGAGTGGATGGGCTACCCCCTGTACTACGCCTTCGAAGGCGCCGAACCGCCACCCCGGGCCGGCGCGGCCCATTCCACCATCTACCCCTACGGGCCGTTTCCCGCGGGTGACGGCGGCACGGTGATGCTCGGCCTGCAGAATGAACGGGAATGGGCGGCCTTCTGCGACAAGGTGCTGGAGCTGCCCGAACTGGCCACGGACGAGCGCTTTGGCGCCAACTTCAAGCGTTCGGCCAACCGCGAGGCGCTGCGCCAGATCATCGTCGAGCGCTTTGCCCGGCTCAGCGTCGCCCAGGTGATCGAGCGGCTGGAGCAGGCGCAGATCGCCAATGCCCGGGTCAACGACATGCAGGGCGTGTGGCAGCACCCGCAACTGGCGGCGCGGGACGCCTGGCGCCAGGTGGACAGCCCGGCGGGCCGCCTGCCGGCGCTGTTGCCACCGGCGCGCAACAGCGCCTATGCGCCGCGCATGGACGCAGTCCCGGCGCTGGGCCAGCACAGCGCAGCGATACTCGCCGAGCTGGGCCTGAGCCCGCAAGGCATCGAGCAACTGCAGGCCCGTGGAGTCATCTGAACCCCAACCTCGCCGTAGGAGCTGGCTTGCCAGCGAAGAGGCCCCTGAGATCGCCTTCGCCGGCAAGCCGGCTCCTACGGAGGGCAGGGCAACACCAGGCTCTTGCCGTAGGGGCCGGGCAGCAAGCCTGGTCGCCATTGGTCTTCCAATAACAAGGATCCGAACATGTCCAACCCCATTGTCCGCTCCGCGCTGTTCGTCCCCGGCAGCCGCCCCGAGCGTTTCGCCAAGGCCCTGGCCTGTGGCGCCGATGCGGTGATCGTCGATTTCGAGGACGCCGTCGAGGAACCCCTCAAGGTGCAGGCGCGAGAGCACCTGGGGCGCTTCCTGCTGGCGCAGCCCCAGGTGCGGGCCTGGGTACGAATCAACGCACCCGAGCACCCCCAGCACCTGGCCGACCTGGCGTTCTGCCAGGCCCATGCCGGTGTGGTGGGCATTCTCCTGCCGAAAGTCGAGAGCGCAGCCCAAGTGGCGCAGGTGGCCGCCAGCGGCCGCCTGGTCTGGCCGATCATCGAAAGTGCCCGGGGCTTGCTGGCCCTGGGCGAGATCGCCAGCGCCCCCGGGGTCCAGCGCCTGTCGTTCGGCGGCCTGGACCTGGCCCTGGACCTCAACCTCAGCAGCGGCTCGGCGGCGGCCCAGTTCGCCCTGGACCAGGCGCGGCTGGCGCTGATCCTGCACTCCCGGGCGGCGGGGCTGCAGGCGCCGCTGGACGGGGTGTTTCCCGGCATCGCCGACAGCCAGGGCCTGGCCGCCTCGGTCCGCCACGCCTACGCCATGGGCTTTGCCGGTGCGCTGTGCATCCACCCGGCCCAGGTGCCGGTGATCCACCAGGCCCTGGCGCCCAGCGCCGAGGAGTTGGCCTGGGCCCAACGGGTGGTGGAAGGCGGGCGCGAGGGTGCCGGGGCCTACCAGGTGGATGGGCAGATGGTCGATGCCCCGGTGCTGCTGCGGGCCCAGCGCTTGCTGGCGATGGCCTGACCCTGCGCCCGGGCCGCGGCGCAGGTAGAATGGCGCGGTCTTTTTGTCGAGGTGGCACCATGCACAGCTCAGCCCCATACACCTGCGGTAGCGTCCGATGAGCAGCCTGGAGCGGGCCATCGCGCTGGCCGCCCAGGCCCATGCCGGGCAAGTCGACAAGGGCGGTGCGCCCTACATCCTGCATCCCTTGCGCGTGATGCTGCGCCTGACACACCCCGAGGCGCGGATTGTCGCGGTGCTGCACGATGTCCTGGAAGACTGCCCCATCACCCCGGAGCAGTTGCGGGGCGAGGGCTTCAGCGAAGAGGTGCTGGCGGCGCTGCTGGCGCTGACCAAGGTTGCCGGCGAGGACTACCCGGCGTTCATTCGCCGCGCAGGCGCGAACCCCCTGGCGCGGCAAGTGAAGCTGGCGGATCTGGCGGAAAACAGCGACCTGTCGCGCATCCCCGAACCGGGTGCCGAAGACCTGCGGCGCCTGGAGAAGTACCGCCAGGCCACGGATTACCTGAACTCACTGGCGCGCGACTGAGCTCGTGATACCTGCGCCCAGCAGCGGCTCAGGCCTGGTCGTCGTCGCTGAGCTCGCCGGCAAACCCCCAATCGCTGCCGTCGATTTCCTGGATCACGATGTGGGTATGCTCGGGCTTCTTGCCCAGTACCCGCACCAGGGATTCGGTGAATTCCTTGACCAGTTGGGCCTTCTGCTGGCGCGTGGCGCCCTTGGTGATCTGCAGGTTGATATAGGGCATGGATCGACACTCCAGGTGATGGCGCATGGACGGGCGGCAGGGCAGCCTACGACAGCCGCTGCCCTCCTGCCAGCCAGGGGCCTTGATGCGTCAGTTGCTGTAGCTGGACAGCGCCACTTCGGCGGTGCGTGCCGGTGGCTTGCGCCCACGGGTGCGCCAGTGCTCGATCAGCGCCCGGCCATGGGCCAGGCCGGCCTGCAGCGCGGCTTCAGTGCTGGCGTAGTCATTGCCGTAGGGCGGGCAGGCGAAGTGCACGGAAAAGCACGGGTGCTGGCCGTGGCCGGTGAGGCGGCCGACGTAGCTGTAGCTGGAACCGGACTGATGGGGATCAAGGCTGGGAGAGCTCGGTTCACGAATGATCATCACGTAGATGTCGTGGTCGAATTGGGTGTCTTGATACCAACTGCTTGAAGAATCCATGGTCCACCTCCTTGTCCGTGAGCCTTCGCCGTGGCCGGCGTCGGCATTGCGTTCTGTGCGGGTCTAGCGGTTTGCGGGTGACGCCTGGGGGGCGTCGTGCAGCCCGGCGGGGTGGCGGAACACCCCCTCGGGCAGCCGTTTTTCCAGGGCCCGTGCGGCCCTCAGTACCAGGGCGTCGCAGCCGAAGCGGGCGACGATCTGCAGGCCGATGGGCAGGCCCGTCTCGCTCAGGGCGCAAGGCAGGCTCAACGCTGGCTGGCGGCTGAAATTGAACGGGAAGGTGGTGGGCTGCCACATGGCGCTGATCTGTTCCGGCCAGTCCGGCGGCAGCAGGCGTTCCACGGCGAAGGGTTCGACCACCGCGGCAGGGGTCAGCAGCAGGTCGTACTCACCCAGGAAAGCGTGAAGCTTCTGCGCCACCCGGTGGCGCTCTTGCACCGCACAGGCGTAGTCCAGGGCATTGAGCTGGCGCGCGCGGACTTGGGCCTGCTGGAGAAAGTCCCCCACCAGATGGCGGTCCTCGGCGGGTATTTCCTGGGCCACGGCGCAGGCCACTTCCACCGGCCAGGCCCGCAGGTAGTTCGGCGCCGGGTTGCCGATGTCCGGCGAGGCCAGGACCAGGGTGGCGCCGGCTTCCTGCAACAGCCTGGCAGCGTTCAGGCAGGCTGCGGCGATCTGCGGGTCGACATGGGCGGCGTAGCCCAGGTCGGCGCTGAAGGCGATGCGCAGGCCGGCAACGCCGTCCTCGATGGAGCTGAGGAAATCCCTGGGCCCATGGGGCCAGGCAAAGGGCTCGCCGGGCTCGTGCACGGCCATGAGCTCCATCAACAGGGCAATGTCGCGCACGTGGCGGGCAATCGGGCCTTCGGCGGCCATGCCGCCCGGGTCGATGCTCGGGCAGGCGGACACCAGGCCATGGCTGGGCTTGAACCCGACCACGCCGCAAAAGCTCGACGGGGTACGGATCGAACCGGCGGCATCGTTGCCTGTCGCGGCCGGGGCATAACCGGCTGCGACCCCCGCAGTACTGCCGCCACTGCTGCCACCGGCATGCAGGGCCAGGTTCCACGGGTTGCGGGTGATGCCGGTCAACGGGCTGTCGGTCAGGGGCGTGCTGCCCAGTTCCGGCAGGGTGGTCTTGGCAATGAAGATCGCCCCGGCTTCACGCAGGCGTGCCACCAGGCTGGAGTCCCGGGTCATGGCCGGGCGGTTGGCCAGGGCCCGGGAACCACTGCGGGTCTGCCAGCCCTGTACGTCGTTGTTGTCCTTGACCAGGATCGGAATGCCATCCAGCCGGCCCATGGGTTGCCCGGCGGCCCAGCGCGCGGTGGACGCCTGGGCAGCGCGCAGCGAGGCCGGGTCCTGGCGTTCGCAGAGGGCGTTGAGCTGTGGCTCGTGGCGCTCGATCTGCGCCAGCACGGCCTGCAGCACGTCCACCGGGGTGAACTGCAAGGTGGCGAAACCCTGCAGCAGCGCCTCGATCGACAGGTGCGGCAGGGCCGCTTGGCTGGAAGTGGGCAACGGCATATTCGGCTCTTCGTTCAAGCACGCCGGGCGCGGGCTGCGCCACGGCGTGGAAAGGCGGCATGGACGCCGTTGGCGGCGTCCTGGCGGGCCTTCGCAGTGAATGACTCAGCGGCCACTGGTGACCTTGACCCAGGTCCGGGTCCGGGTGCGCTCGGCCTTGGCCGGCAGCGGGGCCAGGGGGTAGAGGCGGGTCATGGTCTCGGCGCTGGGGAACAGGTCCGGGTTGTCCAGCAGCGACTGCTGGATGAACGGCTTGGAATCGGTCACGCCGTTGGGGTAGCCGACGTAGTTGCTGATGGAGGCAATGACCTTGGGTTCCATCAGGTAATTGAGGAAGGCGTGGGCGGTGTCCACGTGCTTGGCGCCGGCGGGAATGGCCACGGTGTCGATCCACACCAGGGTGCCTTCCTTGGGAATGCGCATTTCGATGTGCACGCCGTTCTTGGCTTCGTTGGCGCGGTTGGCCGCCTGCAGGAAGCCCCCGGAGTAGCCCACGGCCACGCAGATGTTGCCGTTGGCGATATCGCCCATCCACTTGGCGCTATGGAAGTAGCGCACGTAGGGACGCAGCTTGAGCAGCATGGCCTCGGCCTTGCGGTAGTCCTCGGGGTTCTGGCTGTTGGGGTCCAGGCCCAGGTAGTGCAGGGCCAGGGGCAGCATTTCGGTGGGCGAGTCGAGGAAGGTCACGCCGCACTGGCTGAGCTTCTTCAGGTTCTCTTCCTTGAACACCAGGTCCCAGCTGTTGACCGGCGCGTCGCTGCCCAGCAATTCCTGGACCTTGTCGCGGTTGTAGCCGATCAGGTTGGTGCCCCACATGTAGGGAATCACGTAGCGGTTGCCCGGGTCGCTCTGCTCCAGCAGCTTCATCACGGCCGGGTCGAGGTTCTTCCAGTTCGGCAACTGCCCGCGGTCCAGGGGCTGGAAGGCGCCGGCGCTGATCTGCTTGCTGACGAAACCGCTGGAGGGCACCACCACGTCATAGCCGCTGTTGCCGGTCAGCAGCTTGGCTTCGAGCACTTCGTTGCTTTCGAAGATGTCGTACTTGACCTTGATCCCGCTCTGGGCCTGGAAATCCTTGATGGTGTTGGGAGCGATGTACTCCGACCAGTTGAAGATGTTCACCGTGCGCTCGGGGGCGGCCTGGGCGGTGACAGAGGCGGCCAGGGCCAGGGCACCGAGGGTGCAGGCCGTGGCGAGGCGGGAGAGGGCGGTGTGCAACGATTTCATATGACAACTCCATGTCCGAAATGAGCGGAACCATCCGAGGCGGACATTTTTCGTCGGATAGGTCGCAGAGAGAATGCTTACAACGGTCAATAGGGGATATTTAGCGTCAATCTTCGGCGCAGTCCGAGAGCGGCCCGAGCTGGCCGGCCAGCTGGCGGAAGCGCCCGGGAGCGACGCCGCTCCAGCGTTGGAAGGCGTGGCGGAAACTTGCGGTTTCCTTGAAGCCCAGGGCTTCGGCGATGCGGTAGATGGGCAGGCTGTGCTGGCCCAGCAACTGCTGGGCGCGGGCGTAGCGCAACTCGTCCAGCAACTGCTGATAGCTGGTGTCCTGGGCCCGCAGGCGCCGGCGCAGGGTGCTGGGGGAGCAGTGCACCTGGCGCGCCAGGCTGTCGAAATCCGGCACCGCGTGCAGTTGTTCATTGAGGATGCGCCGCACTTGGTCGATCCAGGTCGGCCGCGCGCTGAGCTCCTCGTTGAGGCGGATGCAGCGTTGCAGCATGTCGTTCTGGGTCACCAGGTCCGCCAGGGGCAGGCGCCGGTCCAGCCACTCCAGGTCGAAGCCGATGGCATTGCGCCCGGCATTGAACTGCACCGGGCAATTGAAGGCCTGCTCGTAGCTGTCCATATAGGGCTGGGGGCCATGCATCAGTTGCACCTGGCGCAGGGGCAGGGAGCAACCCAGCAGGTCCTGGCAGGTGACCCGGTAGGACGACATGCAGAAATCGGTGTTGAACACCTCAAGTTCGCTTTCGCTGTACTGGTCGGCGGTGAGCCAGGCCAGGCCGTCGCGGACCTCAAGGTCGAGGCGGAAGAAGGTGCCCAGCAGCAAGGGGTAGCGCAGCGCCAGGGACCAGCCTTCGCGCAGGGTGGCGCTGGTCAGCAGGGTCAGGCCGAACATGCCGTAGGCGGAAATGTGCAGGTTGCGCCCCAGCACCAGCCCCAGGTCCTGGCGAAACTGCACGGCGTTGCTGAACACGCGCATTTCCTGGCTGATATTGATCAGGCTGTTGGGCAGCTCCAGGTCCGCCAGCTGGATGCCGCTGCCCTCCAGCAGCACCTGGGCGGGTACGTCGCTGTCACGGAAGGCGTCCAGCACCGCTTGGGTGGTATGCAGGGTGGTCAAGCGAAGGGCGGTCATCGACGATCTCAGAGTGATATCGGGAGGCGTGACTTTAGGGGTTACGCGCCCGCGGTTCAATTGCCCCTTGCAGGCGCTGGCGGGGGCGGCGCAGGGCTCGGGGGGCCTTTCGCCGGCAAGCCGGCTCCTACGGGGAGGTGGGCGGCGCCGATTGCGCAGGCACTGCCCGTTGTAGGAGCTGGCTTGCCAGCGCCTGCAAGGGGCAATTGAACCGCGGGCGCGTAACCCCTAAAGTCACGCCTCCCGATATCACTCTGAGATCGTCGATGACCGCCCTTCGCTTGACCACCCTGCATACCACCCAAGCGGTGCTGGACGCCTTCCGTGACAGCGACGTACCCGCCCAGGTGCTG
>NZ_LZZQ01000007.1:0-6419 GCF_014170225.1 Pseudomonas sp. UME65
TTCTCGTAGTTACCACCGCTGACATTGGTGATGGAGTTGGTCAGCGGGGTATGGCCGACCAGTACATCGTTCGGCGCGCTGATGCTTACCGAGCCGGTGGTTTCGCCGACCGGGATGGTGATCTTCTCGCCATTGGCCAGGGTCACGACTACAGGTGAGCCGGTCACTGGAGCAGTGACGGTAGCGGTGTAGGTGACGTTGCCACCTTCGGCCGCCGAAGGCGTGGCCTTGAGCGACACGGTGGAGTTGTCGATGGTGTCAGTCACGTCGGTGACTGCTGGCGCTGGATTGGTCTCCAGGTTCTCGAAGTTACCGCCTTCGGCTTTAGTGATGGTGGCTTCGACTTTACCGGCGTCCTTGTAGACGTCATCGGCAGGTGCGGCCACGGTGGTGGTACCCGTGGTGGCGCCGGCGGCGATAGTAATCACCGCGCCGTTAGAGAGCGTGACAGTAACAGGCGTACCCGCAGCATTGGTCAGGGTCGCGGTGTAGACAATCGAACCACCTTCGGTCACGGACTCAGTAGCCGAGAGGCTCAGGGTTGTAGTGTCTGGAGTATCGGTAACCGAGGTCTCTGCCGGCTTGTCGCTGACTTCCAACTTCTCGTAGTTACCGCCGTCCGCTTTGGTGATAGTGGTGCTCAGGGAGCTACCGCCCGCCAACGCATCGTTGGGTGCGGTGAAGTTCACGCTGGCGGACGACTCACCCACCGGGATGGTGATGGTCTGGCCGTTGGACAGGGTCACCACGACTGGCGAGCCGGTTACTGGAGCAGTCACGGAGGCGGTGTACACCACGGTTCCACCTTCAGCCACGCTCGGCGTGGCAGTCAGGGAAACGGTGCTGGTGTCGATGGTATCGGTGACATCAGTCACAGCTGGAGTCGGGTTGGTCTCCAGGTGCTCGAAGTTGCCACCCTCGGCTTTGGTGATCGTTGCCTCGACCTTGCCGGCGTCTTTGTAGACGTCATCGGCAGGGGCTGCGACGGTCGCTGTGCCCGAGGTAGCACCGGCAGCAATAGTGATCACGGCACCGTTACTCAAGGTCACGGTGACCGGAGTACCGGCAGCATTGGTCAATGTGGCGGTGTAGACAATCGAACCGCCTTCGGCCACGGACTCAGTAGCCGAGAGGCTCAGGGTGGTAGTGTCTGGTGTGTCAGTTACCGAGGTTTCAGCGGGCTTGTCGCTGACCTCCAGCTTCTCGTAGTTACCGCCGTCCGCCTTGGTGATGGTGGTGCTCAGGGAACTACCACCAGCCAACGCATCGTTGGGTGCGGTGAAGTTCACCGAGCCCTGGCTTTCGCCTACTGGAATGGTGATGGTCTGGCCGTTGGACAGAGTGACGACTACCGGCGAACCGGTCACTGGCGCAGTCACGGAGGCGGTGTACACCACAGTGCCGCCTTCGGCGACGCTTGGTGTTGCAGTCAGACTGACAGTCGAAGTGTCGATGGTGTCAGTGACATCAGTCACCGCTGGCGCTGGATTGGTCTCCAGGTTCTCGAAGTTACCGCCTTCGGCCTTGGTAATGGTGGCTTCGACCTTGCTGGCGTCTTTGTAGACATCATCCGCCGGGGCCGCGACGGTGGTGGTGCCGGTAGTGGCGCCTGCGGCGATGGTGATCACTGCGCCGTTGCTCAGGGTCACGGTGACTGGAGTACCAGCGGCATTAGTCAGGGTCGCGGTGTAGACAATCGAACCACCTTCGGCCACGGACTCGGTAGCGCTCAGGCTCAGAGTGGTGGTGTCAGGGGTATCGGTAACCGAAGTCTCGGCTGGCTTGTCGCTGATTTCCAACTTCTCGTAGTTACCGCCATCCGCCTTGGTGATGGTAGTGCTCAGGGAGCTGCCGCCAGCGAGGGCATCGTTGGGTGCGGTGAAGTTCACGCTGGCGGACGACTCACCCACCGGGATGGTGATGGTCTGGCCGTTGGACAGGGTCACCACGACTGGCGAGCCGGTTACTGGAGCAGTGACCGACGCGGTGTAAACAACAATGCCACCCTCAGCCACGCTTGGTGTTGCAGTCAGACTGACAGTCGAAGTGTCGATGGTGTCAGTGACATCAGTCACCGCTGGCGCTGGATTGGTCTCCAGGTTCTCGAAGTTGCCGCCTTCGGCCTTGGTAATAGTGGCTTCGACTTTACCGGCGTCCTTGTAGACGTCATCGGCAGGTGCGGCCACGGTGGTGGTACCCGTGGTGGCACCGGCAGCAATAGTGATCACGGCACCGTTACTCAAGGTCACGGTGACCGGAGTACCGGCAGCATTGGTCAATGTGGCGGTGTAGACAATCGAACCGCCTTCGGCCACGGACTCGGTAGCGCTCAGGCTCAGAGTGGTGGTGTCAGGGGTATCGGTAACCGAAGTCTCGGCTGGCTTGTCGCTGATTTCCAACTTCTCGTAGTTACCGCCATCCGCCTTGGTGATGGTGGTGCTCAGGGAGCTGCCGCCAGCGAGGGCATCGTTTGGCGCGGTGAAGTTGACGCTGGCGGACGACTCACCCACCGGAATGGTAATGGTCTGGCCGTTGGACAGGGTCACTACGACCGGCGAGCCGGTTACTGGTGCGGTCACGGAGGCGGTGTAAACCACGGTTCCGCCTTCAGCCACGCTCGGCGTAGCAGTCAGGGAAACAGTGCTGATGTCGATAGTGTCAGTGACATCAGTTACCGCCGGGGCTGGATTGGTCTCCAGATTCTCGAAGTTACCGCCTTCGGCCTTGGTAATGGTGGCTTCGACTTTGCCGGCGTCTTTGTAGACGTCATCGGCAGGGGCTGCGACGGTCGCTGTGCCCGAGGTAGCACCGGCAGCAATGGTGATCACTGCGCCGTTGGACAGAGTCACGGTTACTGGGGTGCCGGCTGCGTTGGTCAGAGTGGCGGTGTAGACAATCGAACCGCCTTCGGCCACGGACTCGGTAGCGCTCAGGCTCAGAGTGGTGGTGTCCGGGGTATCGGTGACGGAGGTTTCAGCGGGCTTGTCGCTGACTTCCAGTTTTTCGTAGTTGCCGCCGTCGGCCTTAGTGATGGTGGTGCTCAGGGAGCTACCGCCCGCCAACGCATCGTTGGGTGCGGTGAAGTTCACGCTGCCGGACGATTCACCCACTGGAATGGTGATGGTCTGTCCGTTGGACAGGGTCACCACCACTGGCGAGCCGGTTACCGGAGCAGTGACCGACGCGGTGTAAACAACAATGCCACCCTCAGCCACGCTTGGTGTTGCGGTCAGACTGACCGTCGACGTATCGATCGTGTCTGTGACGTCGGTGACTGCCGGGGCTGGATTGGTCTCCAGGTTCTCGAAGTTACCGCCTTCGGCTTTAGTGATGGTGGCTTCGACTTTACCAGCGTCTTTGTAGACATCATCAGCTGGCGCGGCGACGGTCGCGGTACCCGAGGTAGCACCGGCAGCGATGGTGATCACTGCGCCGTTGCTCAGGGTCACGGTGACTGGAGTACCAGCGGCATTGGTCAATGTGGCGGTGTAGATGATCGAACCACCTTCAGCCACAGACTCAGTAGCCGAGAGGCTCAGGGTTGTAGTGTCTGGTGTGTCAGTTACCGAGGTTTCAGCCGGCTTGTCGCTGACTTCCAGTTTTTCGTAGTTGCCACCGTCGGCTTTGGTAATGGTCGTGCTGAGCGAACTGCCCCCAGCCAGAGCGTCGTTTGGCGCGGTGAAGTTGACGCTGGCGGACGACTCGCCCACCGGAATGGTGATGATCTGTCCGTTGGACAGAGTGACCACGACCGGCGAGCCGGTTACTGGCGCGGTCACCGACGCGGTGTAAACAACAATGCCACCCTCAGCCACGCTTGGTGTTGCGGTCAGACTGACAGTCGACGTATCGATCGTGTCAGTGACATCAGTCACCGCCGGGGCTGGATTGGTCTCCAGATTCTCGAAGTTACCGCCTTCGGCCTTGGTAATGGTGGCTTCGACTTTACCGGCGTCTTTGTACACATCGTCAGCCGGAGCGGCGACGGTGGCAGTACCGGAAGTGGCACCGGCGGCGATGGTGATTACCGCGCCATTGCTCAGGGTCACAGTGACCGGAGTGCCAGCTGCATTGGTCAATGTGGCGGTGTAGACGATGGAGCCGCCTTCGGCCACGGACTCAGTAGCCGAGAGGCTCAGAGTTGTAGTGTCAGGAGTATCGGTGACCGAGGTTTCAGCCGGCTTGTCGCTGATTTCCAGCTTCTCGTAGTTACCGCCATCCGCCTTGGTGATGGTGGTGCTCAGGGAGCTACCGCCCGCCAACGCATCGTTTGGCGCGGTGAAGTTGACGCTGGCGGACGACTCGCCCACTGGAATGGTGATGGTCTGGCCATTAGACAGAGTCACTACGACCGGGGAACCAGTCACGGGGGCGGTGACCGACGCGGTGTAAACCACAGTGCCGCCTTCGGCGACATTAGGGGTAGCTGTCAGCGAAACAGTGCTGGTATCGATGGTGTCAGTGACATCGGTGACGGCTGGAGTCGGGTTGGTCTCCAGGTTCTCGAAGTTGCCACCCTCGGCTTTGGTGATCGTTGCCTCGACCTTGCCGGCGTCCTTGTAGACGTCATCAGCTGGCGCGGCGACGGTCGCTGTGCCTGAGGTAGCACCGGCAGCGATGGTGATCACTGCGCCGTTGGAGAGGGTCACGGTGACCGGAGTACCTGCGGCATTAGTCAGGGTGGCGGTGTAGACGATGGAACCGCCTTCAGCCACGGACTCGGTCGCGCTCAGGCTCAGAGTGGTGGTGTCCGGGGTATCGGTAACCGAAGTCTCGGCTGGCTTGTCGCTGATTTCCAGCTTCTCGTAGTTGCCGCCGTCGGCCTTAGTGATGGTGGTGCTCAGGGAGCTGCCGCCAGCCAGAGCATCGTTGGGCGCAGTGAAGTTCACGCTGGCGGACGACTCACCCACTGGAATGGTGATGGTCTGGCCGTTGGACAGAGTGACGACTACCGGCGAACCGGTCACTGGCGCAGTCACGGAGGCGGTGTACACCACAGTGCCGCCTTCGGCGACGCTTGGTGTTGCAGTCAGACTGACCGTCGAAGTGTCGATGGTGTCAGTCACGTCGGTGACTGCTGGAGCTGGATTGGTCTCCAGATTCTCGAAGTTACCGCCTTCGGCCTTGGTAATGGTGACTTCGACTTTACCGGCGTCCTTGTAGACGTCATCCGCCGGGGCCGCGACGGTGGCGGTGCCGGTAGTGGCGCCTGCGGCGATGGTGATCACTGCGCCGTTGGACAGAGTCACGGTGACCGGAGTACCTGCGGCATTGGTCAGGGTGGCGGTGTAGACGATGGAGCCGCCTTCGGCCACAGACTCGGTAGCACTCAGGCTCAGAGTGGTGGTGTCCGGGGTATCGGTAACCGAGGTCTCTGCCGGCTTGTCGCTGATTTCCAGCTTCTCGTAGTTGCCGCCGTCGGCTTTGGTAATGGTCGTGCTCAGCGAACTGCCGCCAGCGAGGGCATCGTTTGGTGCGGTGAAGTTCACCGAGCCCTGGCTTTCGCCCACTGGAATAGTGATGGTCTGTCCGTTGGACAGGGTCACCACGACTGGCGAGCCGGTTACCGGCGCTGTCACCGAGGCGGTGTAAACGACGGTGCCACCCTCAGCCACGCTCGGCGTGGCAGTCAGGGAAACGGTGCTGGTGTCGATGGTGTCCGTGACATCGGTGACGGCTGGAGTCGGATTGGTCTCCAGGTGCTCGAAGTTGCCACCGTCCGCTTTAGTGATGGTGACTTCGACTTTACCGGCGTCCTTGTAGACGTCATCCGCCGGAGCGGCCACGGTGGTGGTGCCGGTAGTGGCACCTGCGGCGATGGTGATCACCGCGCCGTTGGAGAGGGTCACGGTGACTGGAGTACCCGCGGCATTGGTCAGGGTGGCGGTGTAGACGATGGAGCCACCCTCGGCCACGGTATCGGTGGCGGTCACGCTCAGGGTCGTTGTATCCGGGGTATCGGTGACGGAAGTTTCAGCAGGCTTGTCGCTGATTTCCAGTTTCTCGTAGTTACCACCGTCGGCTTTGGTAATGGTGGTGCTGAGCGAACTGCCGCCCGCCAATGCATCGTTGGGAGCAGTGAAATTCACGCTGCCAGACGACTCACCCACCGGGATGGTGATGGTCTGACCGTTGGACAGAGTGACGACCACTGGCGAACCGGTCACTGGCGCGGTCACGGAGGCGGTGTACACCACGGTTCCACCTTCAGCCACGCTCGGCGTGGCAGTCAGGGAAACGGTGCTGGTGTCGATGGTATCGGTGACATCAGTCACAGCTGGAGTCGGGTTGGTCTCCAGGTGCTCGAAGTTGCCACCCTCGGCTTTGGTGATCGTTGCCTCGACCTTGCCGGCGTCTTTGTAGACGTCATCGGCAGGGGCTGCGACGGTCGCTGTGCCCGAGGTAGCACCGGCAGCAAT
>NZ_LZZQ01000008.1:0-42906 GCF_014170225.1 Pseudomonas sp. UME65
CCCCAAGCCGCCCCCCAGGAAGCCCTTGCGCCCCGTGCGCGCTGGGCCCTGGCCAGCCTGTCGCTGGCGATGCTGATGCCGTCCCTGGACACCAGCATCGCCAATGCCGCGCTGCCGAGCCTGGCCCAGACCCTTGAGGCGTCGTTCCAGCAGGTGCAATGGATTGTCCTGGCCTACCTGCTGGCCATTACCACCCTGATCGCCAGCGCCGGGCGCCTGGGGGACCAGTGGGGCCGGCGCCGGGCGCTGCTGGCGGGGATAGCCCTGTTCACCTTGGCCTCGCTGTGCTGCGGCCTGGCCCCTGGCCTGGGCTGGCTGCTGGCGGCCCGCACGCTGCAAGGCCTGGGGGCGGCGGTAATGCTGGCCCTGAGCATGGCCCTGGTGGGTGACGCGCTGCCCAAGGCCCGCACCGGGGCCGCGATGGGCTGGCTGGGCAGTATGTCGGCCCTGGGCACCACCCTGGGCCCGGCCCTCGGCGGCCTGATACTGGCCAGCGTCGGCTGGCGCTGGATGTTCCTGGTCAATGTGCCCCTGGGGTTGGTGGCGCTGTTACTGGCCTGGCGTTGCCTGCCGCCGGACCGGCCTGTGGCGTCGGCCAGTGCCTTCGATGTGCCGGGCAGCCTGCTGCTGGCCTTGAGCCTGGGCGCCTATGCCCTGGCCCTGACCCTGGGGCACAACTTGCTGGCGCCGTTGAACCTGGGCCTGCTGGTGGCCAGCGTGGTCGGGGTCGCGCTCTTGGTGCGTGTCGAGCGCCGGGCCGCCGCGCCGCTGTTCCAGCCGGCCCTGCTGCGCCGGCCACAACTGCGCAGCAGCCTGTGGCTGAGCCTGCTGGTGTCGACGGTGATCATGACCACCCTGGTGGTGGGGCCGTTCTACCTGGCCCGGGGGCTGGGGCTCGGGAGCCTGGCAGTGGGCCTGAGCCTGTCCCTGGGGCCGCTGGTGGCGACCCTGTGCGGCGCCCCCGCCGGGCGTCTGGTGGACCGTTATGGTGCCCGGCCGCTGTCCCGGCTCGGCCTGCTGGGGTTGTGTGGCGGCCTGGGCCTGCTGGCGCTGCTGCCCCGGAGCCTGGGGCTGGCAGGCTACCTGCTGCCGCTGGCCCTGGCCACCGCCAGCTACGCGCTGTTCCAGGCGGCCAACAACAGCCTGGTGATGCGTGATGTGGCGCCGCAGCAGCGCGGGCTGACGGCGGGGTTGCTGAGCCTGTCGCGCAACCTCGGGCTGATCAGTGGCGCGGCGGCCATGGGCGCACTGTTCGCCTGGGGCTCGGGGCCGCAGGCCGGCGTCGAGGCAGTGTCCCGTGGCATGCACTGGACCTTTGGCGTGGCGGCGCTGCTGATGCTGCTGGCCTTGCTCAGCGCCGGGCGCAACCGGCTGTCCGAGGACGCCGGCTCGCCCTTCATCAGTCGTCTGCTGGCGCACAAACCCACCTACATGATCCTCGACGACCACGAGATCGAGGACAACTGAACGCAGGACCGCATCGACAAGAACGGTAGCAAGCGCACCCTGTTCAACTGGGCGATGGGCGCCTACATGAGCTACCAGTGGAGCCATGGGCCGCGCTTCGAGGACAGCCATGTGCAGAACCGTGCGATGTCCGGCAACGATCAGTACCTCAAGCACCGTTCGGTCAAGCAGCTGTTCTACGACTTTTCCTGTTCCAACTACCCGTTCTTCGTGCTGGATACCCGTACCCAGCGCTTTGTCGATGATGTGCCCGGCGCCCTGCAGGACAACCACCTGCTGGGCCGACCCTCACTGCACCCGGCCGAACCCGGCCAGTTGGATCGCTTGTGCGCCTGGTTGCGGCATATGCAGGAGGACCGGGGCAACACCCCCAAGTTCGTGGTGACGTCCAGCGTCTTTGTACCCAATGGCGTGGATACCGCGGGCGAGGGCCCGCGCTACGAGCGGCGCAAGAACCAGAGCGACTCCTGGTCGGCGTTTCCCAGCACCCGCAGCACCGTGCTGGAAACCATCGCCCTGTACCAGGTGCAGAACGTGGTGTTCCTGTCCGGCGACATTCATTGCTCGAACATTTCCCGGTTGCAGTTCAGTGGCGGAGCCCAGGGCATCAAGGCTTATGCGGTCACCTCGTCAGCCTTCTATTGGCCGTTCCCCTTTGCCGACGGCGACCCTGCCGGCTACGTGCATGACTCGCGCGCCCCCCAGACCCCGGACAGCTTTGCCCTGAAAAATGTCCCGGGCACCATGGACTACCGCACCTGGGCCTTTACCCAGGCCGACAACTTCGCCCGTCTGGACCTGCACCCCGACACCGCCGAAATGCAGGTGCAGTTCTACGGCACCGACGGCGAGCCCCTGGTGACCCGCAAGCAGGACGATAGCGTCAACGACCAGACGGAGCGGCTGCAACTGATGCCCTGGTAGCGGGGCTGGCCCGGGTGCACCTGCTCTAGTGGCCTGTCACATGGAGTTGGTGCAGATGGCTCACCCGCCCGAGAAACATCATCTGGCGCATGTACATCGCCACGAGCAGGGCCAGGACGCTAAAGCCGTTGAACCCGGGATGCTGGGCCATGGACAGCGCCCCACAGGCGCTGAAGCCGATTTCGATCAGGGCCAGGGCGATACAGCCGGTCAACAGGTTTTGGCAGAGGCTGACCTCCGCCATCGCCTTGACCAGGGTCTTGCCGGCGCCGTCATCTGCCTGGATGACTTCATCCAGTTGCCTGGTCACCGCCTTCCACCTGGCGAAGCTGGAGGATGCCGGGGCATCTGCCAGGCCTACCAGCGCCGCCAGGAACCTGCAGCGGTTCAGCGTAGCGATGGATAGCCAGTCCCAGAGCGGGGCGAAGCCGGTGAAGACGATACCGGACACGTAGCTGAGGATGATCAACACGAACAACAGGGCGCCGCCGAGAATATCGGGGGTTTGCAGCTGTTCGTGGGGGTACTTGAAGGCCAGGACGATCCAGAACGCCATGCCCGGGCAGATCCGCGCAATCAGATCGTAATAGACGCTGGGAATGAGGTTGAGGATCGAGGTGAGCCCGCTGCCGCCCTCGCTCTTGCCAGGCTCTTTCTTGCCCTTGTCTGCTTCGCACATGGCGCTCTCCCTTGCCCAGGAACTCCTGGCTCCTAACTCTTAGTTCAAGGGGGGAGCGTTGTCCACGGAACGGGCTGGACAAGCACTTTCAGTGCTGCCAGGGCAGGGGGGCGCCTCGAACACGCGGTTGGGCGAACACAGGGCCTGGGTGCCCTGTGTCCCTTTGCCGGTCAGTACCCAGGGGCGGCTTACAGCCCCAGTTCCAGCGCCAGCAGGTCCGCCAGTGGCTGGCGGCGGCGGATCAGTTTCGGCTGGCCGTTCTCGAACAGCACCTCCGGCAGCAGCGGGCGGCTGTTGTAGTTGGAGGACATGCTGGCGCCATAGGCGCCGGTGTCGTGCAGTACCAGCAGGTCGCCGACCCGGGCCTGGGGCAGGGGGCGCGGGGTCAGGCATTCGTCGTCCTGGGTGAAGATGTCGCCGGACTCGCACAGCGGGCCGCCGACCACGGTCAGCTGTTGCGGGCGCTCCACCGGGTGGCCGGCGGCGTCCAGCAGGCTCATGCCGTGGTAGGCGCCGTACATGGCCGGGCGCATCAGGTCGTTGAACCCGGTGTCCACCAGCACGAAGTGATGCTGGCCGGCGGTCTTCACCACCCGCACTTCGCTGACCAGGCAGCCGGCCTCGGCCACCAGGAAGCGCCCCGGTTCGATCTCCATGCGCACGCCGTGGCCCAGGTAGGCCTCGATCTCCTGGCGCGCCACTTTCCAGGCATTGGCGTAACGCTGCACGTCCACCGGGGTGTCGCCCTCGCGGTAGGGGGTGGACAGGCCGCCGCCGATGGAGAAGGCCTCGAGGTCGTGGTCCAGGGATTTCACCGCCGCCACCATGGCTGCGCCCACCTGTTCCAGGTGGTCGTAGTCGACCCCGGAGCCGATGTGCATGTGCAGGCCCACCAGGTGCAGGCCATGCTGGCGGATCACCGCCAGGGCTTCGCTCATCTGGTCGTGCCAGATGCCGTGCTTGCTGTTTTCGCCACCGGTGTTGGTCTTGCGGCTGTGGCCGTGGCCGAAGCCCGGGTTGATCCGCAGCCAGACCCGGTGCCCCGGGGATTTCTCCCCCAACTGGCGGAGCATGTCGATGGAGCCGGCGTTGACTTCCACCTGCAGTTCCACCACCCGGGCCAGGGTGGCCTCGTCGAACAGGTCGCAGGTGAAGACGATGCCGGCATCCACCGGGCTGAAGCCGGCCAGCAGGGCGCGTTCGATTTCCCCCAGGGACACCGCATCGACCCGTACCCCAGCCTCGCGGATCAGGCGCAGCAGGTGCAGGTTGGACGAGGCCTTCTGGGCGTAGCGCACCACGTCGAACGCCTGCAACTGGGCGATGCGCGCCTGGATGGTGGCGGCGTCATAGCACCACAGTGGAGTGCCGTACTGGCGGGCGGCGGCGACAAGTTGAGCGGGGGAAAATGGAATGGCCATGGCGAATGCAATCTGTGATCAGTGGGAATGGAGGCAGCATGCCCGTTGGCGGCTATTCAAGAAAATATCTATTCTTTGCCAAGATATTCATATTTGATATGGGCTGGTTGATTAAGCGAGTTTCCCGCCATGGACATCTCCCTGCGGCACATCGAAGTGTTCCGCGCCATCATGCAGGCCGGCAGCGTCACCGGCGCCGCGCGCCTGCTGTTTACTTCGCAGCCCACCGTGAGTCGCGAGCTGGCCCGGCTGGAAACGCTTTCCGGCTTGCGCCTGTTCGATCGTGAAGGCGGGCGCCTGCTGCCCACGGCCCAGGCCCTGCTGTTGCTGGAGGAAGTCGAGCGGGCCTATGTGGGGCTGGAGCGGATCAACAGCGTGGCCCAGTCGATCCGCCGTTTCGAGCACGGCCAGTTGAGCCTGAGCTGCCTGCCGCTGTTCTCCCAGACCCTGCTGCCGCCGGTGTGCAAGCAGTTCCAGGCGCAGCACCCGGGCATCGGCCTGAGCATCACCGCCCAGGAATCGCCGCTGTTGGAAGAGGCCCTCAGTGCCCAGCGCCATGACCTGGGCCTGACCGAAAGCGAGCACCTGCCCCGGGGCACCCAGGGCGAACTGCTGTTCTGCGCCGACATGGTCTGCATCCTCGCGGACGACCATCCGCTGCTGGCCAGGCCACGGCTGGCGCTTGCGGATTTTCGCGGCCAGGACTTCATCAACCTCTCGGGCCTGGATATCTACCGCCAGACCCTGGATGAGCATTTTCGCCAGGCCGGGGTGGATCGCCGGATAGTGGTGGAAACCACCAACGCAGCTTCGGTGTGCGCCATGGTGCGCCAGCGGCTCGGGGTGGCGATCATCAACCCCTTGAGTGCCATGGAAGAGGCCGGGCGCGGTCTGGCGATCCGACCGTTGCAGCTGTCGGTGCCCTATCGGGTGATGCTGATCCGCCCGGATTACCGGCCCTCGTCGAGTTTTGTCGAGGGTTTCAGTGAAGCCCTGCGCACCCAGGCCAAGGCACTGCAAGAGCAGGTCGGGCGGATAGTGCAGGGAGGGCAAGGGGTGAATCGCTCAGGCTGATGGGGGCGTGGCCCAATGTTCAGCTTGTTGGTGAAGAGGGTGCGTTGGCGCTTCAGGGAAACATGTCCCTCTCGTATGGCGGCAGACAGTTACCGAGGATAGCCCTGCGGTCGGCTGATCTTGTGACAAGCCTCAGGTGCAGGCCCGGACCGTAGCGACTCAATCCCCTGACCAGTTCTGGAGTCAAATAAAATGCCTATTGCCATTCACGCACGCAACAACACCGCCGCTGCGCAGCAAGTCGCCATCAGGAATACCGCCCAGGGCAACAACCTGGCCAACGTCAACATACCTGCCCAGGGCAACGTGGTTCTTTATGTCCTGCAAGCGGATGCCAGTGCCGACCTGTATCTGATCTGCAATGCCAATGCTGCCCAGGCTGCCCAGTTGAGCGTCGTCTACCAGGGCCATAGCAGTGTGGTTCAAGACAGCGACTGGGCCCGCCAATGGACGGTCGATGGTGCCGTGGATGGCGTACAGCTGGACCTGGCATAGCGGGAAAAACTCGCTGGCAAAGACCATCCTGCGCACGCCTTGCCCGTAGGAGCCAGCTTGCTGGCGAAAGCGCTCTCACGGGCGCCTTCGCTGGCAAGCCAGCTCCTACAAGGAGGGCGGTTTGCGCGGAGGTTAGCGCTCGATCGCCAGGGCCACGCCCTGGCCGCCGCCGATGCACAGGGTGGCCAGGCCCTTTTTGGCATCACGCTTGATCATTTCATGCAGCAGGGTCACCAGCACCCGGCAGCCCGATGCACCAATCGGGTGGCCGATGGCGATCGCACCGCCGTTGACGTTGACCTTGCTGGCGTCCCATTCCAGTTCCTTGGCCACCGACAGCGACTGCGCGGCGAAGGCTTCGTTGGCTTCGATCAGGTCCAGCTGGTCCAGGGTCCAGCCGGCCTTGTCCAGGCAGCGGCGAGTGGCCGAGACCGGGCCGATGCCCATGATCGCCGGGTCGACGCCGGCGTTGGCGTAGGCAGCAATTTTTGCCAGCACCGGCAGGCCCAGGGCCCGGGCCTTGCTGGCGCTCATCAGCATCACCGCAGCGGCGCCGTCGTTCAGCGCCGAGGCGTTGCCGGCGGTGACGCTGCCGTCTTTCTTGAACGCCGGCTTGAGCTTGGCCAGGGCTTCGGCGGTGGTGCCGGGGCGTGGCTGCTCGTCGGTGGCGAAGGTCAGCGGCTCGCCCTTGCGTTGGGGAATCTGGATCGGGGTGATCTCGTCGACAAAGCGCCCGGCCTCGATGGCCGCCGCGGCTTTCTGTTGGGAAGCGGCGGCGAAGGCGTCCTGGGCTTCACGGCTGATGCCGTATTTCTCCACCAGGTTCTCGGCGGTGATGCCCATGTGGTAGTCGTTGAAGGCATCCCACAGGCCGTCGCTGATCATGGAGTCGACCATCTGGCTGTGGCCCATGCGCAGGCCGGTGCGGGCGCCGGGCAGCACGTAGTTGGACAGGCTCATGTTTTCCTGGCCGCCGGCGATGATCACCTCGGCATCGCCGCAGCGGATGGCCTGGGCGCCCAGGTGCAGGGCCTTGAGGCCGGAGCCGCAGACCTTGTTCAGGGTCATGGCGGGTACCGCGTGGGGCAGGCCGGCCTTGATCGCGGCCTGGCGGGCGGGGTTCTGCCCGGCGCCGGCGGTGAGCACCTGGCCCATGAGTACTTCGTCGACCTGGGCCGGGTCGATGCCGGTCTGGGCCAGCAATTGGCGGATGACCGCGGCGCCCAGGTCAACGGCGGGAATGTTCGCCAGGGAGCCCTGGAAACTGCCCACGGCGGTGCGGGTGGCGGCAACGATTACGACGTCTTGCATGATGGGGCTCCTCAGGCGAACTGCATTTCAGGCACGTGGTCCGGCACGATCAGCTTGCCGGCGGTCTTGCTGACGATTTCCTCGACGCTGACCCCGGGGGCGCGCTCCTTGAGGATGAAGGCGCCGTTCTCGATCTCCAGGTACGCAAGGTCGGTGAGCACGCGCTTGATGCACTGGGCGCCGGTCAGCGGCAGGCTGCAACGGCTGAGCAATTTGGATTCGCCGTCTTTCGAGGCGTGGGTCATGGTGACGATGATGTTCTCGGCACCGGCCACCAGGTCCATGGCGCCGCCCATGCCCTTGACCAGCTTGCCGGGGATCATCCACGAGGCGATGTTGCCCTGCACGTCCACTTCGAAGGCGCCGAGCACGGTCAGGTCGATATGGCCGCCGCGGATCATCGCGAAGGATTCGGCGGACGAGAAGATCGAGGCGCCGATGCGCGCGGTCACTGTCTGTTTGCCGGCGTTGATCATGTCGGCGTCGACTTCGTCCTCGGTGGGGAAGGCGCCCATGCCCAGGAGGCCGTTTTCCGATTGCAGCATGACTTCCATGCCGTCGGGGATGTAGTTGGCCACCAGGGTCGGGATGCCGATGCCGAGGTTGACGTAGAAGCCGTCCTGCAGTTCGCGGGCGACGCGCTGAGCCATTTGTTCGCGGGTAAGAGCCATGTTTGTTGTCCTTTTAGTCGGGCTGGGGAAGGGCGATCACTTGCGCACGGTGCGCTGTTCGATGCGCTTCTCGAAGGTGCCGCAGATGACCCGGTCGACGTAGATGCCGGGGGTGTGGATCTGCGTCGGGTCCAGCTCGCCCGGTTCGACGATTTCTTCCACTTCGACCACGGTGATCTTGCCGGCGGTGGCCGCCAGGGGGTTGAAGTTCTGTGCGGTGTGGCGGTAGACCACGTTGCCGAAGTGATCGGCCTTCCAGCCCTTGACGATGGCGAAGTCACCGGTGATGGACTCTTCCATCAGGTAGGTGCGGCCCTTGAATTCGCGGGTCTCCTTGCCGTCGGCCACCGGGGTGCCGACGCCGGTGGCGGTGAAGAAGGCCGGGATCCCGGCGCCGCCGGCGCGCATTTTTTCCGCCAGGGTGCCCTGGGGGGTCAGTACCACTTCGATCTCGCCGCTGAGCAACTGCTTCTCGAACAGGGCGTTTTCACCCACGTAGGAAGCGATCACCTTGCTGATCTGGCGGTCTTCCAGGAGCACGCCCAGGCCGAAACCGTCGACCCCGCAGTTGTTGGACACCACGGTCAGGTCGCGGGTACCGCGGCGCTTGATCTCGGCGATCAGGTTTTCGGGGATACCGCACAGGCCGAAGCCGCCGGCGATCACGGTCATGCCGTCTTGCAGACCTTCCAGGGCTTCCTCGTAGGACGCCACGCGCTTGTCGAAACCTGCCATTTGCACCTTCCTCTTTCTTGTTCGTTGGCGGCTGGCCAGCCGTTTGCGGGCCAGTGTTGCGCTGCGGGATTGATTTGTTAAGTTGATTTTTAAGGTTGATTGATTGGAAAAGCAGCATAATCCAGGGCGGCATACACCCAAGAGAATGGCAGATGACGGTTAAACAGATACGGGCATTTCTGGCCGTGGCCCACAGTTTGAGCTTTGCCCTGGCCTGCGAACGGCTGCACCTGTCGCAGTCGGCCCTGAGCCTGACGATCAAGGCGCTGGAGGAAGGTCTGGGTGGGCGCCTGTTCACGCGCAATACGCGCAATGTGGCCCTGACCCCGGAAGGCGAGGCCCTGCTGCCCCTGGCGCGGCGTCTGATCGCCGACTGGGACAACGCCGAGGACGAACTGCGCCAGCGTTTCACCCTGCAGCGAGGCCGGGTGACCCTGGCGGCGATGCCGTCCTTTGCCGGCAACCTGCTGCCGCCGATCCTCAAGCACTTTCGGGCCCGCTATCCCCAGGTCAACGTGACGGTCAACGATGTGGTCAACGAGCAGGTGCTGGAGATGGTCCGTGATCGCGAGGTGGAGCTGGGGGTGGCGTTCGAGCCCCAGGACAGCACCTCGCTGGTGTTCACCCCGCTGTACATCGACCGCTTTGTCGCCGTGGTGCCCCGGGATTCGCCCCTGGCCCGGCGCAGCGAGATCGACTGGCAGGCGCTGTTGCAGGAGCCCTTCATCACCTTGCAGCGGCCGTCCACGGTGCGGGTGATGCTCGAAGATCACCTGCGGGCACGGGGCGTGCAACTGCCGGTGGAGTTTGAAAGCCACCAGTTGGCGACCGTGGGGCGCATGGTCGCCAGCGGCCTGGGGGTGAGTGCGGTGCCGGCGTTGTGCGCCCAGCAGATGCGCGAGCTGGGCGGGCACTGCCTGACCCTGCATGATCCGGTGGTGGAGCGGGCCATTGGTGTACTGACCAAGCCGGGGGACGAGCTGTCCACCGCGGCCCAGGCGCTGTTCGACATCCTGCGCGAGGAAAACCTCGGCCAGCGCCTGGCGCTACTCTGAGGCTCAACGCAGCAGACGTTCGGCCAACTGGGGCAGCAACAGGTCACAGGGCTCGCCGAGCTTGAGGTCCAGCAGCTCGTCGGCGCGGGTCTTGCCGAAGTTGATGGCCAGCAGCGGCTTGCCTTGCTCGGCCACGGCGCGGCACAGGCGGAACGCCGAATAGGCCATCAGCGACGAACCCACCACCAGCAGGCCTGCGGCTTCGTGCACGGCGCTCAAGGCCCGGGCCGCGGTGGCCGCGGCCACGTTCTCGCCGAAGAACACCACATCGGGTTTCAATCGCGAGCCATTGCAGTAGGGGCAATGGGGCACCTGGAAGCGTTCCTCGAAGGCCGGGTCCAGCAGGGTGTCGCCGTCCGGCGCCTGCACCGCGTCAACGCCGGCCAGGTAAGGGTTGTGCGCCTCCAGTTGCTGCTGGATGGCCTCCCGCTGGCTGCGCTGGGCGCAGTCCAGGCACAAGACCCGCTGCAGGCTGCCGTGGAGCTCGATGACCTCCAGGCTGCCGGCCTCGTCGTGCAGCGCATCGACATTCTGAGTGATCACCCCGGCGATCCGGCCTGCGGCCTGCAATTGCGCCAACGCCTGGTGCGCGGCATTCGGCCGGGCCTGGCGAATGCGCGGCCAGCCGAGCATGGCCCGGGCCCAGTAGCGGCGACGGGCGTTGGCCTCGCTGACGAACTCCTGGTACATCATTGGCTGCTTGCCGCGGCGCACGCCTTCGCTGTCGCGATAGTCGGGGATCCCCGACGGGGTGCTGATACCGGCGCCGGTGAGGACCATGAAAGGCTTGTCGTGCATGGCGGTGGCGAGTTGTTCGAACGGAGGGGCAGTGGGGCGATCGATCATGGGCTGCGCTCGTTTCCAGTGGCCAGGGACGCTTACCAGAAATAGACGCAAAGCCCTCGTGGCGCCAGTGTTTTACCCAAGATTCAGCGCCGGGGGCTGAACACCGACTTGGGTGATTTGCCAAAGAACCGGGTAAAGGCCGCGCTGAAGTTGCCGGGAAAGCGGTAGCCCACCTGATACGCCGCCTGGGCCACCTGACACCCGCCTTCCAGCAGGCGGTGGGCATGGCCCATGCGGATTTCCAGGAGCATGCGCTGCGGCGTGGTGTGGTAGTGCTCGCGCAGGCCCTGCTTGAGCTTGAACTCGTTGAGACCCACAGCGGCGCACAGGTAGGCCACGGTCAAGGGCTGGTGCATCTGTTCGAACATCAGGTCGCGCACCCGCTGCAGCCGTTCAAGATCGGCGGCCTTCAGGCGCCGGCCCGGGACGGCAGGGGCGGGTGCCAGGGCCTGCAATTGCAAGGACAGCAGGCTCAGGGCGTGGATATGCAGCTCCAGCGTCGGTGGCTGCTGCAGGCCCAAGGGTTGGGCCAGTGCACTGAGATGGCCGGCACTGGCCCGGGAAGTGGGCCCGCAGGCCAACAGTTGCAAGGCGTCCTGGCCCAGCAACTGGTGAGCCCGGGCGGGGCCCAGGTACTGCTGGAGCAGGGCTTCGCCCACCAGCAGGCGCAGTTGCGCCACCGTTTCATTGGCGCCATAACGGCGTTCGCCTCGGCTGGCCTGGAAGGCGGTGACGGTGGTGTGTCCGGCGCGAAACGCCAGGCTCGAACCCTTGGCATCCAGGTAGCCCGAAGTACCTTGCAGGGCGCAGGTGATCACCAGTAAGCGGCCTGCGTGGCAACTGCTGGCCTCCTCGATCAAGGGGCGATTGGGGTGATAGCGCGAGCGCACCAGGGTCAGGCCCTGAGCCAAGGGCAGGCTCTCGAAATGGCAATCGCCCAGAATCTCGGGCAACTGCTGGCGTGACCCGCCGCCCGGGGCCTGGCTGTGCTCGCGTGGTGCGTGGCACGGCAAGCGATAGGACTGGGAAGAACCGGGTGCAACGGCCATGTTCGCGCTCCTGCAATGGATGTTCTGCGTTTGCCATGGGAATGGATCCGTTTCCCATATGAACACGCATGATAAGCATTCTCGCTAAAAAGTAAGCTGTTTCCCAAGCAGGGGCGAGCCTCGCAATCTTGCGGCGCCCCACCTGCAAAGGAGCAAGCAATGAACCTGCAGAACTTGAAAACCGCCGGTCCCCGGGGGCTCTGGCTGCGCACGGTACTGGTGTGTGCCATGGGTCTGCCGATGCTGATCTTCTACGCCATCGGCACCCTCGGGCCCTTGCTGATCGCTGATCTTGGGGTGGCGCCCCACTGGCTGGGCTGGCTGGTGATGAGCGCTTTTGGCCTGGCGGCATTGCTGTCTTTGTGGGCGGGGCCGCTGGTGAACCGGCTCGGCACTCGGCGGGCCCTGGCCTTGCTGTTCTGGGCGACCCTGGCGGGGTATGGCCTGCTGGTCAGCCTGCCGGGATTTGCCGGGGTGCTGCTGGCCCTGGCGATCTGCGGAGTGGCCCATGCCCTGGCCAACCCGGTGACCAATCTGCTGGTGTCCGAGTGTGTCGAGGCTCGTAGCAAGGCCGCGGTGGTGGGGCTGAAACAGTCTGGGGTGCAGCTGTCCGCGCTGATCGCCGGCCTGTTGCTGCCGCCTCTGGCCGGGTCTCTGGGTTGGCGCGCGGCCCTGGCCTGCCTGCTCCTGCCGACCTTGCTGCTGGCCCTGTGGGGGCCAAAGGTGGCGGCGGGCAGCGCAGCGGGCAAGACCATGAGCCTGAAGATTCCCCGGCCGAATTCACGGCTGGCGCTGCTGCTGAGCGTGCAGTTGTGTGTCGGCCTGGTGCTCTCGTCCTTCGTGACCTTTCTTGGGGTATTCGCGGCTCGCCAAGGGATGGCGGTCGGCGAGACCGGAGCCATGGTCGCCGGGTTCGGGGTCATGGGCATCCTGGCCCGGACCTTGTTGACGCCATTGGCGGCACGTATGGCCGAGGAATCCTGGCTGCTGCTGACGTTATTGCTCCTGGCCAGCCTGGCCCTGGCGGTGACTGCCCAGGCCATGCCCCAGGCGCACTGGCCCTTGTGGTTCGGCGCCCTGGGCATGGGCTTGACCGCCGTGGCCACCAATGCCATCGCCATGAGCATGCTGCTGCGCGATCCGGCCTTTGGCAGCCCGGCCGCGGCCTCGGGCCTACTTTCGGCGGGCTTCTTCGTCGGGTTCGCCCTCGGGCCAGTACTGTTCGGTACCGTGCAACAGGGCGCGGCGGGTTTTGCCAGCGCCTGGCTGATGCTGATTGCGGTCCTGCTGCTGGGGGCGGGGCTGAGCCTGATGCTGGTGCGTGCCCGAGCCCTTCAGCCGGCCAGCCCTAGAGCCTGAACACGTTCACCTGCTGCTCCAGGTTTTGCGCCAGTTGCTGCAGGGAGCGGGCGGTCTCGGTGGTTTCCTCCACGGCCTGGCTGTTCTGCTGGGACATCTGGGCAATGCGCTCGACGTTGCGCGCCACATCCTGGCTGGCGGCGGTCTGTTCCCGCAGGGCCAGGGAGATCTGGTCCACCACCCGCACCACATTGCCGGAGGAGGTGCGGATATTGACGATGGCCTCGCCGGCCTGCTGGGCCTGTTCGACGCCGCTTTTCACCTGATTGACTCCGACGTCCATGCTGCTCACCGCTTCCCGGGTGCCCAGCTGGATCTTGTCGACCATCTCGGTGATCTCCTGGGTCGAATTGGCCGTGCGCTGGGCCAGCAGGCGCACTTCATCGGCGACCACGGCAAAGCCACGGCCTTGCTCGCCGGCCCGGGCGGCCTCGATGGCCGCATTGAGGGCCAGCAGGTTGGTCTGCTCGGCAATGCCCTTGATCACACTGACAATGCTGGAGATCTGTTCGGCATGCTGGCCCAGTTCACCGATCTGGGTGGCCGAAGCCTGCACGGTCTCGGCGATCAGGCGCATGCTGCCCAGGGTGTCCTGGATCACGCTGCCGCCTTCCTCGGACTGGCGCCCGGATTCGCTGGACAGGGCATGAGCGTCCCCGGCGTTGTCCGCCACATGGTTGATGCTCACCGTCAGTTCTTCCACCGTGGCGGCCATGGATGAGGCCGAGTGGGACTGTTCCTGGGCCGATGCCGAGAGCTGCAGCGAGGCACTGGAAATGCTCTGGGAGGCGCTCACCAGTTGCTCGGCTCCCAGCTTGATCTGGCTGATCATCGACCGCAGGCGCTCCTGCATGGCGGCGAAAGCCTGCTGCAGCTCGCTGACTTCATCGCGCCCCTGGGTGCTGATGCGGTTGTCCAGGTGGCCGGCGGCGATGGCCTCGGCCACTTCCACGGACTGGCGGATGCGTCCCACCAGGTTGCTCGACAGCGACCAGGCAACGAGCATGGCCAGCAGTGCCGCCAGCATGCCGCCGCCGAGCAGGATCGCCAGGGCCGAAGCCTTGGCGTTGTCCATGGCCTGGCTGCGGGCGTCCTGCAGGCTTTTTTCCGCTTCGCGCAACTCACTGGTGAGCTGGCGCATGGCGTCCATCTTGGCTTTGTCGCGGCCGGCGCTGATCTGCGCCGCCATGGCTTCGGCAGGCCGGCTTCCGGCATTGATCGCCCGGCGCAGGGCCAGGTTGCCCTGGACGTCGTCTTGCAGCCACTGGTCGTGAAGGGCCTTGAGTCGCTCCAGGCGCGCCTGCTGTTCGGGGTTGTCAGCGGTGCTGCTCTTGATCCGGGCGTAGTAGTCGGTAAAGGCTTTTTCGCCTTGCTCCAGAGGTTCGAGGAAGCTGTCGCGGCCGGTCAGGGCATAACCGCGCATGCCGGTCTCGATATTGATCAGGCTGCGCAAGAGGGCGTCGGACTGGTTCAGCACTTCATGGCTGTGGATGGTGCTTTTGACGCTGCTGCTGACTTGATCGAAGCCGCGCAGGGCCGCCAGCACCAGCAGCAGGAGGATCAGCAGGACGACGCCGAAACCGGCATAGAGCTTTTGCGAAATGCTCAGATTGGAAAACATAGGAAGGACCGCTCCTAAACCGTTGACTGAATGCTTCACAGGGGCGTGCCTTGATGAGGCAGCGTGATAGCTCAATGATGTTTAAATGACATCAACGGTCCGACTTTTCCTGTACAAAAAAAGTTTCATGTACAGGAAAATATTTTTGCGGGGCATGCAGAAGGGCGCGCCGAGCATCGCCCCAAGCGGGGCGGCTCGGCGTGCGGCAGGGGTCAGCTGGAGTGGGCGTTGCTGTCTTCTTCGGGGTCGTCGCTTTCGGTCTGCCCCGGCAACTCGGTGATCACGCTGAAGTCGCTGACTTCCACTGCCCCCAGGCCATAGCCCAGCAGGTGGAAGGAGAAGGCCTTGCGGGTTTCCGGGTTGTCGAAGCTGAAGTCCATCTGCAACGGCTGGTCGGGTGTGACCAGCATTTCTTCCGGCAGGCCCAGGGGCACGTCCTGTTCCAGTTCCTTGCCCTTGAGCAGGATGTAGGCATTTTGCTGCGGGTCGGCGGAGCGCACGGTGAAGCGCACCCGGGTCTGGGAGCCCTTGGGCATTTCCAGGTACTGGGCGCCGATCAGGTTGTCGGCCCAGTCGTCCTTGATCTGTGCCTGCAGCGGGATGATCGCCGGGCTGCCGAACTGGTAGTGCTGGTTCAGCGGCGACTGCAGCAGGCTGCGGTCCAGGTTCGCCGCACGCGCGCTGATCTGCCGGGCCCGCAGGCCGCCGTACTGGCCTTGCAGGCTGGCGCTGTCGGCGATGAAACCGGGGCTGGCGTAGTAGCGGCAGCGCTGTTGGAAGTCGCACTCGGTGAAGGTGCCCTGGCCATCGTGGTAGCGCAGCTTGCCGTTGGTGTAGGACATGATTTCCCGGCCCTGGGCATAGTCGCGCAACAGCGAGCGGCCGCTGAGGCTGGCGGGCACCGGCAGGCCGAAGTAGTCCAGCACCGAGGCGCTGAGGTCGACGTGGCCGTAGGTGCCGGACTTGAGATGGGGCAGCAGGTCCTGGTCCGGGGCGAGCATCAGGTTGAAGCCCCAGGACGAAGCCAGGCGCACGCCGTCGATGCCGTGGGACTCATCGGAGGTAATGATCACCAGCGTGTCCTTGAGCACGCCCTTGCGCTCCAGGCCCGTGAGGAACTGGTCGATGGCGTCGTCCAGGTAGCCCACGGCGGCCTGCTTCGGCGTCTCATAGCGCTCCAGGTAGTCCTCGGGCGCCGAGTAGGGCTGGTGGGTGCCGACGGTCAGCAGGGTGAGCATCCACGGCTTCTTGTTCTTCTTCAGCTGGTCGACATAGCCCAGGGCGCCTTCGAAGAAGGCCTTGTCGTCCTTGCCCCAGGGGAACTCCAGGTAGTTGTCGTTCTTGAACCACTCCAGGCCGTGGGTCGAATCGAAGCCGATGTGCGGCATGATCTTGTCCTTGGCCATGAAGCGCAGGCCGGCGCCCTGCAGGTAGTGGGTGTTGAAGCCGAACTTGTGCATCTGCGCCGGCAGGCAGGCCTGGTTGCGCTGGCTCTGGGTGAGCATCTCGACGCCCTTGGGGGTGCCGTTGTCGAGCTTGTCGTAGTCGCCGCAGAGCATGGCGTACAGGCCGCGGATGGTCTGGTGGCTGTGCAGCACGTAGTCCGGGGTGTTCATGCCACGCTCGGCCCAGGCGCTGAGCTTGGGCATCAGGTCTTCCTGGTAGCGGCTGTTCAGGGCTTCGCGGTTGGTGCGGATATAGGCACCGGGAATGCCTTCGAGGGTGATCAGCAGCACGTTGCGCGCGCGGCCTGCGCTGGGCAACAGCGGCTGGCCTTCCAGGTCCAGGCGGGTGAGCCCGGCCATGGGTGGTGGGACATCGGCGACGTCGCCTTGCAGCCAGTCTTCCACCTGCATCTGCGCCTGGCCGGTGGCGGTGGCCAGGGCCTGGTGGGGCAGATTGAACAGTTGCCACTGGTCGGCTTCGCTGGGCTTGAGGTACTGGATGCCGCCGTGGGCCACCAGCAACAGCGCCGGCAGGCTCCAGCTATGGCGCGGCAGTGCCGGGGGGAGCACTCCGCGGTGGGCGCGCTGGACCACCAGCCACAGCACCAGCCCCAGCAACAGCGCCAGGCCCAGGTCCGGGTGGGTCAGGCCGCCGCCGGTGGAGTTGCCGACAAACTGCGGGTCCACCAGGTAGTGCAGGTCGGCGAGGTTGGGCATGCGCCCCACGGCGCTTACCAGCTCGGCGCTGACCAGGGTCAGCAGGGCCCAGACCAGCAGCACCGGCAGCGCCAGCCACCAGGGCCGGCGGTATAGGAGTACGGTCAGCAGGCTGGCGCTGGCCAGGTCCGACAGATAGCCCAGCGGGTTGGACCAGCCCAGGGCCAGGCGCGCGCCCATGGGCAGCAGCAACAGCAGGCCGAACAGGGCGCACAGGGGTGCAAGAGGGTGTTGTAGGCAACGACGGATCAACTTCACAAATAACCTGCCTGTCATCAAATCTTCACGCAAATGTGCGCGATCTTAACAAGAGCTGACGGCAAGACGTTTCTTAATCGTCAAGGAAAGACCTGGGGGCGGGCTTTGCGAATCGCCCTCACTAGACTGTGGAAACCGTGCAAAGCCCCAGCTTATAAGGCTGGCGGCGAACAGGGGCAGGTTTCACACCGCTTGGATTTACTATTTCAGGTTGTTAAAAAAATGTGCCTTGGGTGCTGATGCCGATCAATCAAGGGCAAGCGCTGTAGGGGGGGCAGGGGAGCTTGCTCCGGCACCTATCGCGACCACTTGATGATCAGCCGGGCGAAAAACGCGCCGCTGACAATCACCGCGAACAGGCGCAGGGTCTGCATCGCCAGCACCAGGCCGACATCCGAATGGGTGTCCACCGCGATGATCGCCATGGCGTCCAGGCCGCCGGGGCTGGTGGCCAGGTAGACTGAGAGAAAGTCCTTGCCCATCCACAGGGCCAGCCCCCAGGCAGAGAGGGCACAGAGGGCGATCAGCAGCAGGGCGCCGCCGATCATCGCCGGCAAGTGGCCGAACACATAGCTCAGGGTCGGGCGGTCGAAGCGCAGGCCGATATAGCCGCCGATGGCGCCGTAGGCACAGGCCAGCAGCCAGGATGGCAGGCTGATCTGCAACAGCCCGCTGACCTGCAGCGCGCCGCCCAGCAGCAGCGGCACCAGCAGGGCCCCGGCAGGCACCCGCGAACCCAGGAGCACACCGCAGACGATCGCCACGATGCTCAGGCCAACATTCGGCAGGCTCATGCCGTGCAGGGCCATCTGGCTGGCGTGGGCCTCGCTGCCGCTGGCCGGAGCGCCGATCCAGTGGCTGACCAGGGCCCCGACCATCACCACGCACACCACCCGCACGTACTGCATGGTGGCCACCACCCGTGAGTCGGCGCCGAACTCGTCGGCCATCGACACCATGGCCGAGGCCGCACCGGGCGCCGTGCCCCAGGCCGCGGTGCTGGCGGCAATCGCGCCGAAGCGCACCAGCACCAGGCCCACCAGGGCGCTGAGGCTGACGGTGAGCAGGGTGGCCACCAGCATCACGTGCCAGGACTGGAGCATGGCCGTGAGCACGGCGAGGGTCATGGAGTGGGCGGCGAGCATACCCACCGAGCCCTGGCCCAGGCGAAACGCCAGGCGCGGCACGCGGATGCTGGCACCGCACACGCCAAACAGGATCGCCGTGAGCATCGGCCCGAGAAACTGCCCGGCGGGAATCTCCAGGTACTTGAGCAACTGGCCGCTGATGCCGGCCAGCAACAGCCAGGCCGGCCATTGCAGCGCCTGGGGCCAGGTATTCAGGGATAGACGAAGCGATGGCGACAAGGGACGACTCTCCAAGACGCTGGCCACTCCTGTTGCGGGAGCGGTAAAACCTGCGCCGGAGCAAATTATTGATAGCGCGATTGATCAAGTCCAGTTTCTAATTGTGATCAACTCATAACTATTGTTGATCGATCATGGACCTGCGCGACCTGACCTATTTCGACACCATCGCCGAGCTCGGCCACCTGGGCCGGGCGGCGCAGAAGCTCAACCGCAGCCAGCCGGCGCTGACCAAGAGCATCCAGCGCCTGGAGGAGTCCTTCGGCACCAAGCTGTTCGAGCGTGAAGGCCGCGGCATCAAGCTCACCGCCGTGGGTGAGTTGCTGCAGCGGCGCAGCCGGCAACTGCAGCAGAACATCGCCGAGACCCACCGCGAGGTGCGGGACTTCGCCAGCGGCGTGCTCGGCAACATCCGCCTGGGCTGCGCCGCCAGCATGGCCGAACACCTGCTGCCGCAGATGACCGCCACCTTGCTGGAGCGGGCCCCGGACATCACCTTGAACCTGGTGATCGGCCAGGACGACCTGTTGCGCGAGTCCCTGCGCTCCGGGCGCCTGGACATGGTCATCTGCCCGATGTTCGAAGGCGACCCGCACCTGAGCCACCACACCCTGTTCGAAGACCGGGCGGTGGTGGTGGCCAGCCGCGACCACCCGATATTCGCCACGCCCATGCGCCTGCGCGACTTGTGCGCCTACCGCTGGGTGCTGCCGGGCACCCGGGTGTCGGCGCGACGCTGGATCGACAACGTGTTCCAGAGCCATGAACTGCCGCTGCCCTCGGTGCAGATAGAGACCAACACCATCTCCCTGTTGCCGCGGCTGATCGCCAAGACCGGGCTGCTGAGTTTTCTGGCCCGGGAAACCCTGGACGACTTCAAGGGCATCGCCCACCTGCGGGAAGTGCCCCTGGCGCAAACCTGCATGCGCCGCAGCATCGTGGTGCTGGTACGCGCCGAAGGCTACCTGTCGCCCGCAGCCCAGGCCCTGTTGGATCTGCTCAAGAGCGATGGGCGGCAATTCTTCACGGCGGGTGACGCCCTGTGAGCCAGGGCGGCGCAGAGCATGGGGTCATTCGCCGCGGATGTACTGCTCCAGCTGGCGGATCAGGTCGGCCTGTTCGGCGATTGCTTCCTTGACCAGGTCGCCGATGGACAGCAGGCCCAGCAACTGGCCGTTTTCCACCACCGGCAGGTGGCGCAGGTGGCTGTCGGTCATGATGTTCATGCAGGTGTCCACGCTCTGGTGCGAGTCCACGGTGATTACCGGCGAGCTCATGATCGCGCTGACCGGGGTGCCCACCGAGGAGCGCCCGTGGAGCACCAGCTTGCGCGCGTAGTCGCGCTCGCTGATGACCCCGACCACCACGCCATTCTCCAGCACCGGCAAGGCGCCGACGTTTTTCTCGGCCATCACCATCAGCGCCTCCAGGACCATCTGGTGCGGGGCGATGGTGTGCACTTGCTGGTTGTGCTTGGCCTTGAGTTTCAGCAGTTCTGCGACGCTCTTCATGGGGCGCTCCGGTTGTTCTACGTGGGGCGGCGATGCGCCGCCCTGAGGGGTTTCTAAAGAATCGTAGAGACTCGGCCAACCAGCAAGGCTGAAAACGGCAGATAAACGGCGAAAAACGTCACCCCGAGGATTTTTTTTCACCACGGCCCCGATAAAGGGGCCGTTGCCTTCAGTTGAAGCGGTGCAGAGAAAAACTTTCCAGGTCGATTTCGCTGCAGCCGTCCACGTGCTGCTGGGCCAGGGCTTCGCCAATCGCCGCCGAATGCTTGAAGCCATGGCCGGAGCAGGCGCTGACCACGGTGACATTGGCCAGGCGCGGGTGGCGGTCGATGATGAACCCCGAATCCGGGGTCACGGTGTAGGCACAGACGCTGGCCTTCACCAACTCGGGGGCCAGCCCGGCGATATGGGGGGCGATCAGTTTGTGGAACAGGCGCTGGGCGTCGGCGCTGCTGGGCTGGCGGTCGAGGCTGTCCGGCTGGCTGCTGGCGCTGTACTGCTCGGTGGCGATCTTCACGCTGCCTTCGCCGGGAATCGGCGGGAAGCCGTAGCAGGCGTCCACGTCATCGGCGCTGTGGAGAATGAAGCTCGGGGAGCGGGCCGGGTAGCGCTCGGGCTCATCCAGGCGGAACCAGTACAGCTGCTGGCGGCACACCTGCAACAGCGAATCGAAGGGCGCCCCCAGCAACTGCGCCGACCACATGCCGGCGCTGACGATGACCTGTCGGGCAAACAGCCGCGAGCCGTCGCTGATGATGTGCACCCCGTCATCCTGGGCGTCCAGCTCCAGCACTGTCTGGCCGGTGATCAGGGTTGCCCCCAGTTGCCGGGCCCGGGTCAGTTGCGCATCGATGCAGCGTTCCGGGCGGACAAAGCCGCCGCCGGGTTCGAAGTAGCCCCGGGCGCTGTCATCCAGCGGGGCGAACTGCGGGAAGCGCCGGCGGATCTCGGCGGCGTCCAGCTCCTGGTGCTCGATGCCATAGCGCCGGGCCAGCTCGATGCTGTTGTCGGTGAAGTCCCGGGCCTCTGCCGGGCGCTGCGGGTCGGTGCTGGCGGTCATCACCAGCACCCCGCATTGCTCGAACAACTGCACATCCAGCTCCGCCTCCAGTTCGCGCCAGATCTGCTGCGAACGGATCGCCAGGGGCACATAGGCCGCCCCTTCGCCCACCGCCTGGCGGGTGATGCGGGTGTCGCCGTGGCTGGAACCCAGGTCGTGGGGCGGGGCGAAGCGGTCGATGCCCGCCACCCTTACCCCGCGCTTGGCCAGTTGATAGAGGGTGGCGGCGCCCATGGCGCCCAGGCCTACGACTACAACATCGAAATCCGGTGTGTGCACGGCAAGATCCTTGGGATAGAAGGCTCAGCAGTTATTGATAGTGGCCAGGGTCATGGGCGCGATGATCCGGTGGAACGGCGCCACCGGCAGCATGTACAGGCGCCCCAGGCGGTTGTGCGGGTGGACCACGGTGGACAGCACCACCGGGCGCCGGCCCTCGGCGTCCAGCGGCAGGCGGTTGAGCGACAGGTGCACGTCCAGGTGCTTGTCGCGGTCCACCACCAGCACCTCGTCGGGGCTCTGGGAAATCAGGGTGAAGATACCCACCCGGTCGCCGGGCTGGTAATCCTCGTCGGGGCGCGACAGGTCGATGCGGGTCAGGCGCCCCAGGTCCTTGAGGCCGAACAGCTGCACCACGCGGTTGCGCAGGCCCATCAGGCGGTCGATCCAGGCCGGGGTCTGGCTCATCAGGCACAGCAGGTGACGCATGGCGCTGCGTTCGGGGTCCTCGGCCAGGGTGCGGCGGCAGTCGATGAAGGTGGCACCCGGGGCCAGGGCCGCGATGCTGGAGTCATGGGGCAACGGGCAAGGGTGTACGGCAGACTTCATCGGTGCAGCTCCCTGAAAGTTGGCGGCCTTGGCTTCATGCCGATCAGCCACGCCAGAAGCCGCAAAAAATACCACTTCCTGAGGCGAGGAACCTGCTGTTGTGTAGCGGCCAGTTGCCGCTGGGCAATGGCCGCGCCGGGATTCGGCTGTTATCAGCCCGAAGGGGGCCGGTGCGAGCAGGAACCCTCGGGACCCGCCGGGCTGCTCAGTCCTGGTCCGCGCTCCTGTGTTCCAGCCAGCCAATGCTCTGCTTGCCATAGCCGGTGCTGTCCAGCAGGCGCCGGGCATCGAACCATTGCTGGCCCTCGTGGTTCTGCCATTGCTCGCCCCAGCTGTTGAGCACCTTGAGCCCTTCCTGGCACTGGCCCTGGGGCGTACACAGACGGGCATGTGCGTAGGCCACCAGGCTGTGCCGGTACTGCTCGGGGCATTTTTTCTGCTTGGCGCCGCGATACAGGCAGACGTTGGCAATGATCACCGGGTTGTCGGCATTGATTGCCTGTTTCAGCGCCGGGTACAGGCCGGCGAAGTTGTTCTGCGCGGCCGTTTCCGGCAGGGCGCGGATCTGCAGCTTGTCCTGGAGTTCGAAGAGTGCCCGGCGGCTCAGGCGCCGGCATTCGGGGGGGATGATGATGGCCGAGAAAAAACCGCCGAAGTGCGGCTTGCCCAGGGCCTGGGCGATGCCCCGGGGATCGCGGGTGGTGGCGTAGATGGCCTGGAGTTCGGCCACCTGCGTCGCGCTGGCGACACACTCGGCACAGGGGGCCTTGAGCCGGTTCTGTTGATAGAAGTCCTCCAGCGCTTTGAGTACTGCGCGCTGGGCCTTGAGGTCCTCGGCGCTGATGGCGCCGCTGGGCACGAACTTGTCCTTGAACAGTTTCTCTTCGGAAAAGCACGCCTGGGACACCACGGAGCCCACCATCAGGGCCGCGGTTTCCAGGGTGTAGAGCGGGTCACCGCCCTCGTCGATGTCCTCGTAGGAGGCGACGCTGTCTACCTCGCCCGTGGGTTTGCGGCCAAAGCGCGCCATGTCCAGGGGCGCCGCCAGCTGGTTCTTGTCGATGCGGGTGCAGTCTTCCTTGGCCGCCTGGCACTGGTAGTAGTTGAATACCGCCGCCGCGCTGTGGCTGAAGCACAGGCCCAGGCCCTGTTGCGAGGTCGCCAGCGGCATGTTGCCGATGGAGTGTTCGCTGCCCGGCGCCGGCTTGGCCGTAGAGGGCAGGGCCACCAGCGCCAGCACCGGTGGTGCGGCGCTGGCGTACAGCGGTAACAAGGCAGAAGCCAGCAAGAGCGCACGTAAGGTTGCATGCATGTCGAAGGACCTATGCCGGTCATTGAACGAAGTGGGAGGGGAGCCGTGTCGGCTGAATCTAGCCAAAGTAATGGCTGTCTGCCAGCTGTAGCCGCTGCCGAGCGTTAGCGAGGCTGCGAAAGGGGCCGCAGGACCCTCTGTTGCCGGGATCGCCTATGTCGCTCCAGCCATTCGCGCCTGCGCCAGCGGCTGCAGGGAACGCAAAAAAGGCGCCCGAAGGCGCCAAGGATTCACCCCAACCGAGGGAGCCGGGTGAAGCCGTTCGCAGGAGTGTCGCGGTGGTAAGGCGCGACGTGAACGGAAAAAGGCGAGCGGTGCCCGCCAGCGGCGGGCAGCTTGAGTCATTTGCCCAGCTTGATCCTGGTCCAGCCGCGGTTCATCACGCGCTGGATGGCGATCGGCTGGTCCGGTACTGCGTAGAGGGTGGCCAGTACGGCCTGGGGCGGGTAGGACGCCGGGTCGTTGCGGATCGCTTCGTCCACCAGCGGCGTGGCCGCCGCGTTGGCGTTGCTGTAGCCCAGGCTGTTGGTGACCTCGGCGATGATGTCCGCGCGCATCAGGAAATTCATGAACAGGTAGGCGTTGTCGACGTTGGTGGCGTCCTTGGGGATGGCCATCATGTCGTAGAAGCTGCCGGCGCCTTCCTTGGGAATGCTGAACGCGACCTTCTCCTTGTTGCCGGCCTCTTCGGCGCGGGAACGGGCCTGCAGCACGTCGCCGGAATAACCCACGGCCACGCAGATGTTGCCGTTGGCCAGGTCCGAGATGTATTTGGAGGAGTGGAAGTAGGTCACCGAAGGACGGATCTTCATGAACAGGGCTTCGGCTTCGAGGATCTGCGCTTTGTCCTTGCTGGTCACCGGGTAGCCCAGGTAGTGCAGGGCGGCGGGGAGCATCTCGGTGGGCGAGTCGAGGAAGCTGATGCCGCAGGCCTTGAGCTTCTCGGCGTTCTCCGGCTTGAACAGCAGGTCCCAGGAGTTGGTCGGGGCGTCGGCGCCCAGGGCCGCCTTGACCTTGTCCGGGTTGTAGCCGATGCCGATCGAACCCCACATGTAGGGGAAGGCATGGGCGTTGTCCGGGTCGCTGGCGGAGGCGTTTTTCAGCAGCACCGGGTTGAGGTTCTTCCAGTTGGGCAAGCGGGACTTGTCCAGTTCCTGGTAGACCCCGGCCTTGATCTGCTTGGCCAGGAAGCTGTTGGACGGCACCACGATGTCGTAGCCGGACTTGCCGGTGAGCAGGCGCGCTTCCAGGGTTTCGTTGCTGTCGAAGACGTCGTAGGTGACGTGGATGCCGGTCTCGGCCTCGAACTTCTTCAGGGTGTCCGGGGCGATGTAGTCCGACCAGTTGTAGACGCGCAGCACTTTGTCGTTGGCTTGAGCGCCGGTAACCATTGCGCCCATCAAGGACAGTGAGAGCAGAGTCCTGCCAAGCATTTTCATCACTACAACTCCATTTCTTATTGTGCAGATTGCTGCGTGTGCAACTCGAGGGTTCGGGGTGAGCCTTTTTCGCTAGCAAGCTGGCTCCTACAGGTTTGGGTTATCCGTAGGAGCCAGCTTGCTGGCGAAGAGGCGGTTAGGCCGTCGCAGGTGTTCGTACCGCAGGTTTTTTCGCTGCCGGTGGCTGCCAGGATTCGTTGGCGGTGAAGTCCATGGCCTCCTGGATCGCCCGCTTGCGGGCCGCTTCGGCGCGACGGCCGAAGTACCAGACCAGGAAGGTCACCAGGGACACCGCCAGCAGGATCAGGCTGGCCACGGCGTTGATTTCCGGCTTGACCCCCAGGCGCACCGCCGAGAACACTTCCATCGGCAAGGTGGTGGAACCCGGGCCGGAAACGAAGCTGGCCAGTACCAGGTCATCCAGGGACAGGGCAAAGGACATCATGCCGCCGGCCGCCAGTGACGGCGCGATCATCGGGATGGTGATCAGGAAGAACACCTTGAACGGTCGCGCTCCCAGGTCCATGGCTGCTTCTTCGATGGACAGGTCCAGCTCCCGCAGGCGCGCGGAGACTACCACGGCTACATAGGCTGCGCAGAATGTGGTGTGGGCGATCCAGATGGTGACGATGCCGCGCTCCATGGGCCAGCCGATCAATTGCGCCATGGCCACGAACAGCAGCAGCAAGGACAGGCCGGTGATCACTTCCGGCATCACCAGCGGCGCGGTGACCAGGCCGCCGAACAGCGTGCGGCCCTTGAAGCGGGTGACCCGGGTCAGCACGAAGGCCGCCAGGGTGCCCAGGGCCACCGCGGCAATGGCGGTGTAGCAGGCGATCTCCAGGGAGCGCATTACCGAGCCCATCAGTTGCTGGTTGTCCAGCAGGCCGACGTACCACTTGATCGACCAGCCGCCCCACACTGTCACCAGCTTGGAGGCGTTGAACGAGTAGATCACCAGGATCAGCATCGGCAGGTAGATGAACAGCAGGCCCAGCACCAGCATCAGTTTGGAAAATTCGAAGCGTTTCATGCCCGTGCCTCCATCTCTTTGGCCTGGCTGCGGTTGAACAGCAAGATCGGGATAATCAGGATCGCCAGCATCACCACCGCCAGGGCGGAGGCCACCGGCCAGTCACGGTTGTTGAAGAACTCCTGCCACAGTACGCGGCCGATCATCAGGGTTTCCGGACCGCCCAAGAGTTCCGGAATCACGAACTCGCCCACCACCGGAATGAACACCAGCATGCAGCCAGCAATGATGCCGTTCTTGGCCAGGGGCACGGTGATTTTCCAGAAGTTGTTGAAGTTGCTCGAACCCAGGTCCGAAGCGGCTTCCAGCAGGCTCTGGTCGTGCTTGACCAGGTTGGCGTACAGCGGCAGCACCATGAACGGCAGGTAGGCGTAGACCACACCGATGTACACCGCGGTGTTGGTGTTGAGGATTTCCAGCGGCTGGCTGATCAGCCCGGTCCACATCAGGAAGCTGTTGAGCAGGCCGTTGTTGCTGAGGATGCCCATCCAGGCGTAGACGCGGATCAGGATCGCGGTCCAGGTCGGCATCATGATCAGCAGCAGCAAGACGTTCTGCGCCTCCTTGCTGGCCTTGGAGATGGCATAGGCCATGGGGAAACCCACCACCAGGCACATCAGGGTGCTCAGCAGGGCCACCTTCAGCGAACCCAGGTAGGCCGAGAAATACAGCTCGTCGCCGGCCAGCATGGCGTAGTTGCCGAGGTTCAGCAGCAGCTGGAATTTCTGTTCGGCGTAGCTGTAGATCTCCGAGTAGGGCGGAATCGCCAGGGCCGCTTCCGAGAAGCTGATCTTCATCACCAGGAAGAACGGCAGCATGAAGAACAGGAACAGCCAGAGGAAAGGAATGCCGATCACCAGCTTGCGACCGCTGGGCAGCATACGGAACAGCTTCTGATTGAAAGTGCTCATGGTCGATGTACTCATGCTCGCAGTACCACGCCGCTGTCGTCTTCCCACCAGACGTAGACTTGGTCATCCCAGGTTGGCCGCGAGCCGCGACGCTCGGCGTTGGCCATGAACGACTGGACAATCTTGCCGCCAGGCAGCTCGACGTAGAACACCGAGTGGCCGCCCAGGTAGGCGATGTCGTGCACCTTGCCCTTGGACCAGTTGTAGCGGGCATCGGGCTTGAGGGTGGTGACCAGCATCTTTTCCGGGCGGATGGCGTAGGTCACCGACTTGTCCTGCACCGAGGTGCTGACCCCGTGGCCGACGTAGATCTGCTGCTCGAGGTCCGCGCAGTCGATGATGGCGTAGCCTTCCAGGTCTTCGGTAACGGTGCCATCGAAGGCGTTGACGTTGCCGATGAATTCGCACACCAGGCGGCTCACCGGCGCTTCGTAGATGTCCACCGGGCTGCCGGTCTGGGCGATCCAGCCCAGGTGCATGATGGCGATGCGCTGGGCCATGGTCATGGCTTCTTCCTGGTCGTGGGTCACCATCACGCAGGTCACGCCTACGCGCTCGATGATCTCAACCAGTTCCAGCTGCATCTGCGAGCGCAGCTTCTTGTCCAGGGCGCCCATGGGCTCGTCCAGCAAGAGCAGCTTGGGGCGCTTGGCCAGGGAGCGGGCCAGGGCCACGCGCTGGCGCTGGCCACCGGAGAGCTGGTGCGGCTTGCGCTTGGCGTACTGGGTCATGTGCACCAGCTTGAGCATTTCCTCGACCCGGGCGTCGATCTCGCTGGCCGGCAGGCGATCCTGCTTGAGGCCGAAGGCGATGTTCTGGGCCACGGTCATGTGGGGGAACAGGGCGTAGGACTGGAACATCATGTTGATCGGCCGCTCGTAGGGCGGCATGTCGGTGATGTCCACGCCATCCAGCAGGATGCGGCCTTCGGTGGGGCGCTCGAAGCCGGCGAGCATGCGCAGCAGGGTGGATTTGCCGGAGCCGGAACCGCCCAGCAGGGCAAAGATCTCGCCTTGGTGGATCTCCAGGGACACATCGTCCACGGCCACGGTTTCATCGAACTTCTTGGTCACGCGGTCGATCTTGACCAGGACCTTCTGCGGGCTCGGAGTGCCTTCGAGGGCCTTGCGGTAAGTGCTGGAGGCGTTTGCCATGTGAAACTCCCAACAGGTGTCAGCAGCCCGATCAATTCGGCCGGGCCTAAAGGTTGATTGCCAGCCCGCAGTGAGTGCGGGCTGATTCGGCGCTGCCTCCCTGGCGGCCTGACGCTATTTGTTGTTGTGGTCTTGCCGTGTGTTGCTCACGCTGGACGACGGGCGCGCGCAGGCGCGCTCGCCGCGGGGCAGGGCGTGATGAATCGTCTGGGTTATGGCCGCGGCCGGTGGTTCAGCGCCGTTGTGCGGCCCGTTGCCGGCAGGCGTCGCCAAAGGCCTGGAAGATCCGCAGGTAGGCCGGGTTCGACAGCACCTGCCATTCCGGGTGCCACTGCACGCCGAAGGCGAAGGCCTTGCTGTGTTCCACCGACAGCGCCTCGATCAGGCCGTCCGGGGCCACGGCCTCGACCCGCAGGCCGGGGGCTAGGCGGTCGACGCCCTGGCTGTGGATCGAGTTGACCTGGATCTCGCCGCCCAGGCCCATGGCCTCGAACACACCGCCGGGCTGGATCGCCACCGGGTGCGCCGGGGCGTACTGCACTTCGATGCGCGGATCGTCGGCTTCGCGGTGGTCCATGTAGCCCGGCAGTTCATGCACCTTCTGGTGCAGGCTGCCGCCGAAGGCCACGTTCATTTCCTGGAAGCCGCGGCAGATGCCGAGCACCGGCACGCCGGCGGCAATCGCCGCGCGCAGCAGGGGCAGGGTGGTGGCATCGCGCTGCGGGTCGTGGGCGGTGCCCGGCTCGCTGGGAGTGCCCTGGTAATGGAAGGGTTCGACATTGGATGGCGAGCCGGTAAACAGCAGCCCATCCACTTGCCGCAGCAGATCGTCGATGTCGATCAGATCCGCCAGGGAAGGAATGATCAGGGGCAGGCCCTCGGCCGCGACGCTGACAGCACGCAAGTACTTGTCGCCGCTGACGTGGTAGGGGTGCAGGCCGATCTCTTTGACGCACGCAGTAACGCCGATCAATGGCTTGAATGCCATTTTTATCACCTCGAAATTCACGCTGGAACGAGTTTTTCCAGAGCTTATCCTCGTTGATTTTAATTAACAACTTCCATGTAAAAAATTCTAAACATTATCTGCTTGAAACCCGCAGGCGGCGCGGATTGCGCGGCGTATCGACCTTTGGTGAGGCAAAATAATTGACGAATGGTGGCTGCTGTTGGCTATTGACTCCGGTTTTTCTTTCGGGTTGACTGCTGGCGTGTCACAGCAGTGAACATAATAATTAACACAATAGGTGCATCATGTCGGTCCCCCCGCGTGCCATTCAACTCAATGAAGCCAATGCCTTCCTGAAAAAACACCCCGAGGTTCTCTACGTCGATCTGCTGATTGCAGACATGAACGGTGTGGTGCGCGGCAAGCGCATCGAGCGCACCGCGCTGCACAAGGTCTATGAGAAGGGCATCAACCTGCCCGCCTCGCTGTTTGCCCTGGATATCAACGGTTCCACGGTGGAAAGCACCGGCCTGGGCCTGGACATCGGCGATGCCGACCGCATCTGCTACCCGATCCCCGGCACCCTGAGCGTCGAGCCCTGGCAGAAGCGCCCCACCGCGCAACTGCTGATGACCATGCACGAGATCGAAGGCCAGCCATTCTTCGCCGACCCCCGCGAAGTGCTGCGCCAGGTGGTGAGCAAGTTCGACGAGATGGGCCTGACCATCTGCGCGGCCTTTGAACTGGAGTTCTACCTGATCGACCAGGACAACGTGAACGGCCGTCCGCAGTCGCCCCGTTCGCCGATCTCCGGCAAACGTCCGCATTCCACCCAGGTCTACCTGATCGACGACCTCGACGAGTACGTCGACTGCCTGCAAGACATCCTTGAAGGCGCGAAAGAGCAGGGCATTCCGGCCGACGCCATCGTCAAGGAAAGCGCCCCGGCGCAGTTCGAAGTCAACCTGCACCACGTCAGCGACCCGATCAAAGCCTGCGACTACGCAGTACTGCTCAAGCGCCTGGTGAAGAACATCGCCTACGACCATGAAATGGACACCACCTTCATGGCCAAGCCCTACCCGGGCCAGGCGGGTAACGGCCTGCACGTGCACATCTCGATCCTCGACAAGCAGGGCAACAACATCTTCGCCAGCGAAGACCCAGAGACCAACGAAGCCCTGCGCCACGCCATCGGCGGCGTGCTGGACACCCTGCCGCAGCAGATGGCCTTCCTGTGCCCCAACGTCAACTCCTATCGCCGTTTCGGTGCGCAGTTCTACGTGCCGAACTCGCCGACCTGGGGCATCGACAACCGCACCGTGGCCGTGCGCGTACCCACCGGTTCTGCCGATGCGGTGCGCATCGAGCACCGGGTGGCCGGCGCCGACGCCAACCCTTACCTGCTGATGGCTTCGGTACTGGCGGGCATTCACCACGGCCTGACCAACAAGATCGATCCGGGAGCGCCGGTTGAAGGCAACTCCTACGAACAGAACGAACAAAGCCTGCCCACCAACCTGCGGGACGCCTTGCGTGTACTGGACGACAGCGAAGTGATGGCCAAGTACATCGACCCGATGTACATCGACGTGTTCGTGGCCTGTAAGGAAAGCGAGTTGGCGGAGTTCGAAAACTCCATCTCCGACCTGGAATACAACTGGTACCTGCACACGGTCTGATGACCGTGTCACTTCCTGCGTTGAGTATTTGCCATGACTAAATCCCGCAGCGACTGGGAGCAGCACTTCCAGTCCCTCAGCCTCGAAGGCCGTGCCTTTATCGACGGCCAGTACTGCGCCGCCGCCAGCGGTGCCACCTTTGAATGCCTGAGCCCGGTGGACGGGCGCTTCCTGGCCAACGTTGCCAGCACCGATCAGGCCGATGCCGATCGTGCGGTGGCGGTGGCGCGCCAGGCGTTCAACAGTGGCGTCTGGTCGGGCAAGGCCCCGGCCGAGCGCAAGCGCATCCTCACGCGCTTTGCCGAACTGATCCTTGAGCACCAGGAAGAACTGGCGCTCCTGGAAACCCTGGACATGGGCAAGCCGATTGGCGACTCCATGGCCATCGACATTCCGGCCACGGCCAACGCCATCCGCTGGAACGCCGAAGCCATCGACAAGCTCTACGACGAAGTGGCGGCCACGCCCCACGACCAGCTGGGCCTGGTGACCCGGGAACCGGCAGGCGTGGTAGCGGCCATCGTGCCGTGGAATTTCCCGCTGATCATGGCCAGCTGGAAATTCGCCCCGGCCCTGGCGGCGGGCAACTCGTTCATTCTCAAGCCGTCGGAAAAGTCGCCGTTGACCGCGATCCGCATCGCCCAGCTGGCCCTGGACGCCGGCATCCCCAAGGGCGTGTTCAACGTCCTGCCGGGTTACGGCCACACCGTCGGCAAGGCCCTGGCCCTGCACATGGATGTGGACGTGCTGGCCTTCACCGGCTCCACCGCCGTGGGCAAGCAACTGCTGGTGTACTCCGGCGAAAGCAACATGAAGCGGGTGTGGCTGGAAGCCGGTGGCAAGAGCCCCAACGTGGTGTTTGCCGATGCCCCGGACCTGCGCGAAGCCGCCGAGGCGGCGGCCGCAGCCATCGCCTTCAACCAGGGCGAAGTCTGCACCGCCGGCTCGCGCCTGCTGGTGCAGCGCTCGATCCGCGAGCAGTTCATCCCGCTGCTGGTGGAGGCCCTCAAGGGCTGGAAACCGGGCCACGCCCTCGACCCCGAGACCCGGGTCGGCGCGGTAGTGGACCAGCGCCAGCTGGAGAACGTGCTGCGCTACATCGACATCGGCAAGGAGCAGGGCGGCCAACTGTTGGCCGGCGGTGTCCGCACCCTGGAAAGCACTGGCGGCCTGTATGTCGAGCCGACGATCTTCGACGGCGTGACCAACGCCATGACCATCGCCCGGGAAGAGATCTTCGGCCCGGTGCTGTCGGTCATCAGTTTCGATACCGAAGAAGAAGCGCTGCAGATCGCCAACGACAGCATCTTCGGCCTGGCGGCCGGGGTCTGGACCGCCAACCTCAGCCGCGCCCACCGTTTTGCCCGTGGCCTGCGGGCCGGCAGTGTGTGGGTCAACCAGTACGACGGCGGCGACATGACCGCGCCGTTCGGCGGCTTCAAGCAGTCTGGCAATGGCCGCGACAAGTCGTTGCACGCCTTCGACAAATACACCGAGCTCAAAGCGACCTGGATCAAGCTCTAACTCTTATAACAACAGCGGCGGCGGGCCTGGGCCCGTACCCGCTGGGGAATTTCTCATGCAAACCTACGTGAACAGCTACTACGCGGCGACCCGCAACCAGACCACCGACTACCCGCAACTCGAAGAGTTGGTGGAGTGCGACGTCTGCGTGATCGGCGCCGGCTACACCGGCCTGTCCTCGGCCTTGTTCCTGGCGGAAGCCGGCTACAGCGTCACCGTGCTGGAAGCGGCCAAGGTCGGCTTCGGCGCCAGCGGGCGCAACGGCGGGCAACTGGTCAACTCCTACAGCCGCGACGTGGACGTGATCGAAGAACGCTACGGCGAAAAAAGCGCCGAAGTGCTCGGCAGCATGATCTTCGAAGGCGCCGACATCATCCGCCAGCGCATCCAGCACTACGACATCCAGTGCGACTACCGCCCCGGTGGCATCTTCGCCGCCCTGAACAACAAGCAGCTCAAGGGCCTGGCGGAACAGAAGCGCAACTGGGAGCGCCTGGGCAATAACAACCTGAAGATGCTCGACAAGGCGCAGATCGACCGCGAAGTCGGCACCAAGAACTACATCGGCGGCCTGCTGGACATGCAGGGCGGCCACATCCACCCGCTGAACCTGGCCCTGGGCGAAGCCAGCGCCATCATCGGCCTGGGCGGCAAGATCTTCGAACAGTCGGCGGCGGTGGAAATCACCTACGGCGAACCCAACGTGGTGCGCACCGCCAAGGGCGTGGTCCGCGCCAAATACCTGCTGATCGCCGGCAACGCCTACCTGCAGCAGGACCTCGACCCCCGCGTGACCCGCAAGAGCATGCCCTGCGGTTCGCAGATCGTGGTTACCGAGCAACTGCCTGAGCAACTGGCCCGCAGCCTGATCAGCAACAACTACTGCGTGGAAGACTGCAACTACCTGCTGGACTACTTCCGCCTGACCGGCGACAACCGCCTGCTGTACGGCGGTGGCGTGGTCTACGGCGCCCGGGAACCGGACGACATCGAGCAACTGATCCGGCCGAAGATCCTCAAGACCTTCCCCCAGCTCAAGGACGTGAAGATCGACTACCGCTGGACCGGCAATTTCCTGCTGACCATGTCGCGCATGCCGCAATTCGGCCGTATCGAAAAGAACGCCTACTACATGCAGGGCTACAGCGGCCACGGTGTTACCTGTTCACACCTGGCGGGCAAGCTGATTGCCGAAATGATCCGCGGCGACGCCGAGCGCTTCAACGCCTTCGCCTCCCTGCCGCACATGCCGATGATCGGCGGGCGCACCTTCCAGGCCCCGTTGACCGCCATGGGCGCCGCGTACTACGCCCTGCGCGACCGCTTCGGCATCTGACGCCACCTCGCTCCTACAGCCCCCACTCCTGTAGGAGCGAGCTTGCTCGCGAAGCTCCGGCCCTTGACCCACTCCAGGAAAAGCCCCGCAAAGCCCCAGAAAACCGGCACTCCATCACCCGGCCTTCACGCCCATCGCCAGTCTTTACAGCTTGCCTGTCAAACATGTTTAAATAGCCGCCTTTTCAGGCTCCAGGGCAGCCAAATCGCGACGTTCGCGACCCAACCGCCGCAAAAATACCCTTAAGTACTTCTCACATAAGGCTGTTATGGACACGGGCACCCGACTCAAACTCGTTCGCGAAAGCTACAAACTCTCCCAGCGCGAGCTGGCCCGTCGTAGCGGCGTAACCAATGCCACCATCTCCCTGATCGAACAGAACCGCGTCAGCCCCTCCGTCAGCTCCCTGAAAAAGCTGCTGGAAGGCATCCCCATGTCCCTGGCCGACTTCTTCACCTTCGACCAGCCGCCCCGTGAGCACCAATACGTGTTCCGCGCCAACGAACAGCCCGACCTGGGCCGCGACGGCCTGCGCCTGTTGATGATCGGCGCCCCGGTGGCCAACCGGCAGATGCGCTTTCTGCGCGAGCAGTACGCCCCCGGCGCCAGCTCCGGCGAAGAAGCCATCGTGCATGCCGAAGGCGAGGAGTGCGGCCTGGTGACCCGCGGCACCGTGGAGTTGACCGTGGACGGGCAAGTCAGCGTGCTCAACCCGGGGGATGGCTATTACTTCCCCACCACCTTGCCCCACAGCTTTCGCAACATTGGCCAGGATGAGGCGGAAATCATCAGCGCCAACACCCCGGCGAACTTCTAAGGGGCCGGGTAACTGATCCGGCTCGACCTGCTGCAACCCTATCCAGCCTGCGCCTTGTGTCGCGGGCTTTGTTTTTTAGACCGGTGACTGCGCGTTGCCGGCAATGCCTGGAGCGGGCGCCGTTCAGGTAAGGAAGACCCATGATCAAGGACAGACGACAAGCATTCCTCAGCGCAGCGCGCCTTGCGAACTTCTTCAGCAACTACCAGCACAGCGTGGAGTTCTTTGCCGAAAACACCTTTGAGTCCGACTCCGAAGCCCAGGAAAAGTCCCTCAGGGCCCGGCATTTCCAGAAGTGGATCTTCAAGGAAATCCTCATCCGCTACACCGCCGGCCACAGCATCGACCTGCTGATTCCCCTGCTGGAAACCCTGGTGGACAGTTACGAACACCTGCAAAGACAACTGGCCCAGTACAACCAGATTCCGAACATCACCCCCTTGGCGATCGACGACTGGCTCGACCAGTACCAAGAGTGCGTCCAGGTGTTCAGCCTGTGCATCCTGCTGCACCGCACCGACCTGCTCCAACGCTTCGTGGCCCTGATCGACCCCGCAGGCTACGCCGGGGACGACACCCTCTACGAAGACCTGCTGAGCAAACTGCTGCCCGACCGATATGACGTCGATGACTGGTACCACGACGTCTACACACCGCTGATACAGGCCATCTACGCCGACGACCCGACCGAGGCCAGCGACCTTCTGCAGCAGTACTGTGACGACTGGTACCCCGCGTTCGAACAGGCGCCCTGGCACGACAGCCACCTGCAAGGGGACGAGGGCAGCTATTGCGGGTATTGGGCGTTCGAGGCGGCAGCCATCGCCTTTCTGTATGGCCTTGATGACAGCGGGGTCGAGCATAGGGTCTATCCCAAGGATCTGGTGGCCTATGCGAGGAACCTCCGGCCGAGCCACCCGAAACGTGTAGCGCCGGTGGTGGCGGGGGAGACCTGTAGTAAGGCCGGTTATTGGTTTACCCCGGCGGAGCCGGAGTCGCGGCGCTACTTTGCGCAGGGGGAAGTGATGCCGGCGTTTGAGGGGGGAGCGGTTTGGTATTGGGTGGCGCAGGGGTAGGGGTGGGCTGCCATTCGTTGTAGCGTTTTCCAACGCTAGTTTCTGGTCGAGTGCAGAAGGGGCTGCTATCGACTCAATGGCATCCTGAGAGAAATCTCGGCCATCCGAGTAAGGCTTCAAATCGCAGGACAAAGAGCCTGCGGGCGGTTCAACTGCTGCTCGGCCATTCGACGCTGGAGAGCACCGTTCGATATCTGGGTATTGAGACCGATGACGCCCTGGAGAGGGCGAAGCAGACTGAGGTTTGACCATGCATAGCGACGGCCGAAGACGGGCCGTCGCTAACCGGTACCGATCAGTTATTTAATGAAACTTTGAAGAGACTCGGACTGTGAAACTCAAGAAAACGATAGCTGGTGACATCGTATTGATCCCTGTAGAAGGAGGATTTAAGCCAGCCAAGGTTTTGTATGTATCAGAGCGACACAAAGACACCATTTTGCTTGGAATATATAAATTTTTTTCTACTGAACAAAGACTTCCGGACGAGTTACCTGACAGATTTGATCTCCTGCTTTACACATCAAAAGCACCTATTCAAAACAAACGCTGGCACTACGTTGGGCACGAGGATTTAAGAAGCACTCAGACAGACCTAGATCTTAGAGTTGTAGCTGGGGAGCTGTGGAAAGGTGATGTTCATATCGGCGCTGCATCAGACGAAGATAGAAAAAGCTTGCCTGAAATGCTGGTAGTGGGAGCTGGGCTAGTTGAAAAAAAGGCCACTGCATTGAACTGAAGAACGCAAAAGGATCTACAGGCCGCGGTTCTACTGAACCGCCTCTTGATACTCAATGACTGCATTTGGCCGATTTCTACCGTTCGTGACAGGCCGCAATCGGCCAGGATCGGACATTTGGAGCGGGGAGATAATATCGTCGCATTTCTTCCCGACTTGGCAATTCGTCGACGCGCTTTTACACACTCAGATCTGGGAAACTAGGGTTTAAAAATCAACTAGCCTCTTTTTTCTAAGTAGGTGCCAATGGTTACTCCCCACGATCTTCAGGGCTTTGATGTTGGATGGATCGCCACTGATGCCATCGGGCAGGTTGCGCTTTTCACTACGGCTGGTCCGGGGCCGATTCCTGACTCCGCAATTCCCTCCGTCGAGCACTCCGAAGAATGGGTCTGTTCATTGCCGGAGGTGTCCGATGTAAGTCTGGTCACCTCCATGTCTAGCGCAAACGCTTTCGTTGCCTTTGCCAAACGTGGATTGTTTGCATACGACTGGTCGGACGTTCATCGCGATGCACACCAAGCCTTGAACGGATATGAGCTGCAATACCGTCCACTGAATCCATTAAGACTTTACGACTTGCCTGCCCCTTTGCGGGCATTGGCTGAGCTTACCCGGCTATCTAGCGTAACGTTCGGAGTATCTATCGTAGTGATAGGTGATCAGATTTCTTAGCGATTGTTCGACGGTTAACGCTGTTTTGTGTCGATTGCTATCGGCTAGAGCAGAGAAAGTCAATCTGCCCCTCTGTTCCAGTGCCTTTTTCTAAAAGTTGAAACGTTGGTCAAACACGGTCTGCTCGCCCACTGTCACGCTGCATTGGCGGGCCACTTCAACCGGCATCACCTTGCCCAGCATCGGCGCCAGCGACTTGTAGAACGCCTTGTCGCAGGCGTCGTCTTTGCTGAAGGCTTGGGAGTTGCCGGCCGCGTCTGCCGTAATCCGGCAGCCTGCCACCAATTCGGTGGGCAACTCGCTCAATGGCACTGTCTTCGAGCCGGAGCCCTGCAACTCGATCAGCTCCTTGCATGTGCCCTTGGCCGGACCTTCCTTGATGGTTTTGGCGAAGGCGACGCGTTGGTAGTCAGTACCGGTGAACAGCACCTGGTCGTTAACAGTGACTCGGTATTGTGAGGGTTTGAAGGCGATGGTCTTGATGCAGAACTGCGTAGTGACCGGTTTCCCATTGACCTCAGAGGTGGCCGCTTTGCAACCTGGGGTGGCCTGGGTGAAGGAGGTATCGGGCGAGCTGGCACAACCGGCCAGTGAAAGCAGACACACACCCAACAGCATTCTTTTCATGGGACTTCCTGTGCTCAAACACACCGCCTCCAGCAGGCGGCTCCGGACGCGGATCATACCAGCGACCTGTTGGCCAAAGGCGCAGAAAGGCAAGGAGGCCCTTTAACTCGGCTACCGAATCCCATCTCGACAGTTGTCTGCTTCCGGCCCAGGCGGTGTGAAGAGCCCAAGTAAAAATCGAAACCCGCGTTTCTACATGAAAGCTGAACTGGAGTGGTCGCCCCAAGAAACACGGACAGATTTGTTTCTCTACCCTAAACGTCCGCTATTGGCTGTTTTTAATTATGAGCGTGTCTCTTTATGTGGGTAAGCGCTGCAATCAGTCGTTCTTGAACCCCGGCAGCCCCTGGGCTTTCCGCCATTCCTTCACTGTCTTAGTAACACCCTCGGCGGAGTTATCCGCACCGGGTTCAGGGTGGAAAATCAGGTCATAGCCATCTGGATGGCCTGAGAGTTTGCTGAACTTTTCAAGCAACTCACCCAGCTCATCGTCCGTCCCGCCCTTGTTGACCACCCGTATGTTTCTGACGAAGGAAATGAATTCGGTTTCGGTAAAATCAGAAGTATCTTCCACGTTGTGCCTATTTTTTCTTGTGAAGATTAATGTGATTTTGTGGGTTTTTAACCCTCAAGCTTTCTGCGTCTTATACCGCCTCAACGTCCACAATGCGCTCGAGATGGTGTCTGAATGGCTCTCACTTTGTAGATTCTTTGATTGACCGCTTCTGGCTGCGGATGCAACCGGTCGATGCAACTTGCCTAGCGATGGCTGCAATCTGCTGCACGCCTTGGGTGAGAGAACCATGGGGCATGGCTGATCCTGCGTACACCCCGGCTGAGTTCTGAAAATACGAAAAAGGCGACGCAATGCGTCGCCTTTTTACTGGAGGGGGGCATGCCTTTGCCGAGGTCTCAACGACTTACCACCAGTCCGTAACCAAATCCCAGATGCTACTGACCACATAGGCCGCGCCTACTGCGACGGCTGCGGTTGCCACCGCCGGGGCAAGGGCTGTGCCTCCGACGATACCGACTGTGCTCAATCCCACAGCCGTCATGCTGGAAACTCCACCCGTAGCCGCGAAACCGGCAACGGTGCTGACTGCCCCCTTGGCCAGGGCCTGTCCAGCCAATGATCGGGCTACGTGATTGGCTGCGGTCTTGGTTGCCTGGCCGGCCAGTATTTTGCCTGCGGCCGAGGTCCCCGCTTTAGTGAGTAGAACCTTGGTCGTTTGTTCGGCCGTTTGCTTTGCTACTTGGCGCATCAGCAGATGGGTTACGAGGTTGCTACTCAGGCGTTCGGTCGCGGCGTTGATCTGTTCGCTGGAGTGCCGGTCGGTGGCGCACCAGGTGGCAAAATGCTCGCAATTGTTGAACAGAAGATTGTATTCATCCTCGCCCAGCCTGGAGCGCGCTCGACGACAGATTTCGGGCCCGCGGAAGTAGACCTTTTTGTAGGTCTTGATTCGCGCTTTCTTGTTTTGCAGGAAGGCTTCAAGAGAGGTCGACTCGATACATCCCTTATGAAGACCCGAGCCCATACCGGAATAGTGGATCACGCGATTTCTGCCGACAAAAATCCCGTGGTGGGTATAGAGACCTCGACCAACAATCAGATGAGTTCCAGTGGGGTACATGTCCAATCAGGCTCCAGTGATGTGCTTTTGAAGGCGGCACTCGCAAGCGTTCCGGTGATATCGAGGGGCTTGATCCGTGCCGCAATCTTCATGCAGGCATTTCCAGCTGTTCATGGGCGTATCGCCAAGATTGTCGCCCCGAGCATAGGTTGCATCATAAACATCGGGCCCCAGTGGTTGCCATCAAAATGCCGCTATTTACGTTGCGTCTTTTCGCGGGCTGGGCGCTTCGGGTATCACTGCGGTATGTGCGCTCGAAAGCACGGGTATTGGGTAGCGCAGGAGTAGGGCGTCCTAACCCTTGTCGCCATGCACCAATATCCGGCCGTCATACCCACAGCTGATCCAGCCACCGGAGCGGGTGGGGAGCACATCGGTTGCAAAGTTGTCGTGTGAGCCGATGCTCACCCCCTGTCGTGAGGGCAGGTTCCAGCGCTTGACGAATCCGTCCTCGCCGCAGGTCAGCAGCATGTGTCGCGCCTCGAAGCGCACGCGCCGCACAGGCCCGTCATGAGCGGCAAGGCAATCCAGGAGCGCGAGCATCGGTTCGGTCGCTAGCAGGTGCACCGCGCCGTCGAGATCACCAGCGGCCAAGGTGACGCTGCCATCGGCGTCGATCCAGCTCGCCAGCGTCCTCAGGGGGCGGCCCAGATCGAGCACTTGTACGCAGTCCTGCTCCTCGGGTTGCCACAGCCTGACGGTTCCGTCCTCCGATGCGCTGGCGAAACCACCGTTGGCCGTAGGCGCGATCGCCCAGACCCAGCAGGCGTGGGCCTGACGCTTGTCCGTGGCACCTGTCGCCAGGTTCCAGACTGTCACGCGACCGTCAGCAGCCCCGGTCACGAGGCGGTCAGCGCCTAACCTTGCCGAGGAAAGGACGGCCGAATCCGATGTGCCGATCAACCTTGACTTGCCGGTCGCCAAGGACCAATGCCGGACTGTTCGATCCCGCGAGTGAGAAACAAGCTCGCCAGGCGCCACGTCCACCAGACCCAGAATGGATTGTGTATGTCCGTCAAGCTGGCCCAGGCACCGGCCCTCGCGATCCCACAGCCGGATGGTTGCGTCACGCCCGGCGCTTGCCAAGCCCCTGTCGCCAAGGTCGGCAAGCGCCCATACGTAACCGCGGTGGCCCGGCTGGAAGGGGCCGTCGACGTGCAAGGATTGCTGTGGCTCGTACATCAGGTCACTGCGCATGACGTATTTTTGGCCAGCGTCCACTAAGGCGCCGGCGTGCCAGAGGGTGTGGTCGAATACGATCAGGCTGCCCTTTCGGGGGCGCAGCCTGAGCGTGGAATCCCGGTTCGACATGGCGGCGGACCGTCCCTCAAAGAACACGGTCTCTCCGCCGCTGAATGCATCGTCGTTAAGATAAATCATGAAAGTCAGGCGTGACTGTTGGTGCTGGCGATGGTGTACACCATCCTGATGGGCGCGGAACTGGGTGCCGGGCCGGTAGCGGCAGAAGCGCAGCCGCTCATTGATGCCGACCGGACGCCAGCCGTCCTCATCGATCACCGTCCCGAGCCTCGGCATCCGCAAGGCGCAGTGCTTCAAGCGTTCGAATAGCCGCCCGGCCAGAGCTGGGTCGTCTGCCACGATCCGGTCATTATCGCGGTAGGAGGACGGGTAGTCAGACCCTGCGCTGGCGAATCCGCACTGCTCCGTGGCTTCTATCAACGCTTCGCACTCGCTGGCTGAAAGAAACTCGTGCACCAGGACACACCGCACCCGGTCACCCAGCGGTAGCTCGACCGAGGCCGACGGAGCAGTGGCCCCCACCATCAGTTTTTCAGCGAAGGAATTCATCATGATCTCCAAAGTTGGTCTGATAACCAATATTTGGAAAGCTAGGGTGTGGCGAGGTCGATGTCAATGCTAAGCTGGTCGCGCAACCAACATTGGAAAGGTGACATGGCACGGCGCTCGAACACTGATGAAAGACGCGGTCAGATCGTGGCGGCACTCCAGGCCGTCATGGCCAAGGCCGGCTACGCTGGCGCAACCGTAGCGGCCATCGCCCGGCATGCGGAGCTAGCGCCTGGCCTCGTGCACTACCACTTCAAGGACAAGCGCGAGATCTTGGTGGCACTGGTCGACTCACTGGCCGGCTACGCCCATCAGCGCTACGAGTCCCGGGCCGCTGAGGCCCAGACCGCCGAGCAAAGGCTTCAGGCCTACATTGCAGCACACCTTGCCTACGGTTCGGACGCGCAGCCCGATGCGGTGGCGGCATGGGTGATGATCGGCGAGCAGTCGGCCCACGACCCAGACGTGCGTGAGGTCTATCAGGCCGTGCTAGCGGCGCAGATGAAGCTCCTCAAGGGCCTGCTCCGGCAGCGGTTCGCCGAACGCGGACGCCGCGTCCGAGGGCTCGACGCGCTGGTGGCGGGCATTACATGCTTTATCCAGGGGGCGTTCACGCTGTCCACCACGGCGCGGCCATTGCTGCCGACGGCCTTCGCCGCACCGACGTTGAGCGCCTGGGTCGAGCGTTACATTGATGGGGAGGAGGAGCGATGAGGGGAACACCTGAAGGGCGCAGCCTCTTCCCGGTCGGCGCGCACAGCGCCCCCGAGGTGCCTGACGGTGTGGATTTCGCCGCCTGGGCGCGCGTCTGGGCGGAGCTTGGCGTCGGATGCCCGGCGCGAGCAACCTATGAAGAGCTCCTTCGACGCTACCGCGAGCCCCATCGGGCATATCACAACTGCCAGCATTTGCAGGAATGTCTCCAGGTGCGCCGGCTCATCAACGCTGCTTGCCACGCCCCCGCTGAAGTCGACCTCGCACTCTGGTTTCATGACGCCCTATACGACCCCCTTCGCAGCGACAACGAGCTACGCAGTGCGCAATGGCTGGACGACGTGGCACGCGATAGCGGCCTGGGGGATGAAATCCGGCGCAGGCTTTACGGCCTGATCATGGTGACGCGACACGACGGCGCTCCTGCGTCGGCAGACGAGGCCGTGTTGGTGGACACGGATCTGGCGATTCTTGGGGCATCGGCCGCGCGGTTTGAGGAGTACGACCGCCAAGTCCGTCGCGAGTACCGATATGTGCCGCTGTTTGTCTACCGCCGAAAGCGGCGCCAGGTCCTGGAGGGCTTCCTGGCACGCGGACGCATCTATACGACCGGCCCATTCTTCGATGCATTCGAACAGCAAGCGCGCGCTAATCTTGCACGCGCCATCAACCGCCTCGACTGAGGAGCGCTCCCAGGTTGCCTTGGTGAGCGGCGGCAATCGGCCACCAGCGGTCAATCCAAGAGTCTACGAAATTGGGGGCTATCCGGACGCACTGTCGAGGCGGCGTCCGACGCATAAACATTCAGGGTTAACACCCCGCGAAATCACAATGACCTTCACAAGGAAAAATAAGCACAGCATGGAAGATATCTCTGATTTTACCGAGGCCGAATTCATTTCCTTCGTCAAAGACATCCGGGTCGTCAACAAGGGCGGGACGGCAGATGAGCTAGGTGAGTTGCTTGAAAGGTTCAGTAATCTCGCAGGCCATCCAGATGGCTACGACCTGATTTTCCACCCTGAGCCCGGTGCGGATCATTCCGCCGAGGGTGTTACTGAGACAGTGAAGCAGTGGCGCAAAGCCCAGGGACTGCCGGGATTCAAGAACGACTGATTGAGGCGCCAGTGATATCAATCTAAGGCTTGGCTCGATCCCACCGACAGGCTGCCAACCGGCTGATATTCGTTGCACTTGTCTGACCTTGGTCGATGTCGCCGTCGGCGTTCAGGTAGATATCGGTAGTGGGCCATTGCGGGCTGATGCTGATGCAATGATTACGCCTGGTGATTTTGCTCCACCACGAAAACTCCATAAAGAACTCCTCGTCCGGGAACAGTGCGCCATGATCGGTTGCGCCGCCTCCGGGAAGCATTCCTCCTTTATCAATCCGATCCTGGACATTCCAGATGTACCTGAGCGCGTCCTGGCCTGAGGGCGAGTAGTGGACATTCACCCTTGGCAACGCGAAGTCCCAATGAGTAGCCAGCCACAACAGTAGCGCTATCCAGAGCAACGTTACGTACCAGGGCCGGCGCGTGCCTGCGTGGCGGGGCAAGAATTTCATCTCCATCCCTTG
>NZ_LZZQ01000009.1:0-65284 GCF_014170225.1 Pseudomonas sp. UME65
CCCTAAACTTGGCTCAGCAATCGTTGGTTACATCTTTGATTTCTCGCGGAGTAACTTGTGATGCTGATAATCTTTTTGACTATCAGTCTGACTCCACAAGCACCCACACGAATTGCTTGATTCAGTTGTTAAAGAGCGGTTGGTTAAGATCTTTCGTCTCAACCGAGGCGCGCATTCTACAGCAGCCTCATTTGCTGTCAAGTGATTTTTTTAAGAAGTTTTCAAAGTTTCCTTTTTAACTTCAACCACTTGCGCCTCCGATCTCTCGTTAGCGGGAGGCGAATTCTACAGCGTTACACGCTGCTGTCAACACCTCTTTTCAACCGCTTTCGATCGAGAGGATCGAATCGTTAATAAGGCGAAAACTGACTGCCTTACCAACTGCTTCTGGCTTCGATGAACTGAAGCGTAACCGCTGTCGAAAACTGCGTAACTCGTTGAATCTCAAGGAGTTTTCCGTTTCGACTGCGCCGGAAGTGGGGCGAATTATAGACCTGTAGAATCTGCCGTCAAGGGTTAATTTGCATTTTCTATGATCAGCCGCAAAACAGCCCATTCGCAGCTTCTATATAGAGGCGTAAAAAAGACCATGCGCACTATATTGCTCATCCGTGATTAGTTGAGCATCATGTTCCAGGTGCCCCTCCCCCAACACTCTGGATGACCCCTTGCATGAATGACCAACCGCGCAGCCTTGCCTCGACCCTGTTTCCGGTGGGGCTGCTGCTTATTGCCATGGCCTCGATTCAGTCAGGAGCCTCACTGGCCAAGAGCATGTTCCCAATCGTTGGCGCACAAGGAACCACAACCCTGCGGCTGATTTTCGCCAGCATCATCATGCTGCTTCTATTAAGACCCTGGCGCGCCAAGTTCACCACCAACACCCTGCGCACCGTGATCATCTACGGCATGGCCCTGGGCGGCATGAACTTCCTCTTCTATATGTCCCTCAGGAGTGTCCCTCTGGGCATCGCCGTCGCCCTCGAGTTCACAGGCCCCCTCGCAGTAGCCATCTATGCGTCACGCAAGGCCATAGACTTCCTGTGGATCGCTCTGGCTATCGTCGGGCTGCTACTGCTTATTCCCACCGGAGCCACAGAAACAGCCATCGACCTGGTCGGTGCAGGCTATGCACTGGGGGCCGGGGTCTGCTGGGCGCTGTACATACTCTTCGGACAGAAGGCCGGAGCCGAGAACGGCATTCAGACCGCCGCCCTGGGCGTCATGATTGCCGCTCTCTTTGTCGCCCCCATAGGCATAGTCCATGCCGGCGCCGCACTACTGACTCCCTCCCTGATCCCGGTTGCCCTGGGAGTCGCCATCTTGTCCACAGCCCTCCCCTATAGCCTGGAGATGGTTGCCCTGACTCGCATGCCAGCCCGGACCTTCGGCACCCTGATGAGTATCGAGCCCGCTTTCGGCGCGCTTTCCGGCCTGTTGTTCCTCCACGAGTACCTGTCCCTGTCCCAGTGGACGGCAATCGCCTGCATCATCCTGGCTTCCGTAGGCGCCACCATGACCATGCGCCGCGAGGCCAAACCAATAGTTGCAGTTGATTGAGATTCAACTCTGGTAATTGGTGCTCATTTAGGCCATGTTTAGCCGGCTACTCAACGTCGCCCAGGGAGTTGCCGGACAGGGATATCGCACACGCAAAAGACGACAGGTAATGCAGTCACACTCGGACGCCAGATCCGGGGCTAGCGATAAGGACGGGGATGAAACGATTTTTGATACTGTTGGCCGTACTTGCAATTGCAGGCTGCGCGGCTACCGCGAAAACCGAAGTCAAACGGGGCAAGAAAGGACTCCACATCAACTGCTCGGGTTTATCTTCTTCCTGGGAAAAGTGCTACACCAAGGCGACTGAGTCCTGCGGCCCCAAAGGCTACAAGGTCATCGCCAAGTCCGGTGATGCCGTGGAAGACCCAGGCGACTACCCCTTCGGCCTGAACCCTGCCGGCTACACCAGCCGCAGCATGATCGTCATCTGCAAATAGCCTTGCCGGTCAACTTGCGGGCAGCCGCTCCAGCTGCCCGATGATCTGCTCATGGCTGGACGCCAGTACCTGATGCTGAATGGCGGGGTTCACCAGCATTCGCGCTACCACCAACGCGCCAACGCACTGGGACAGGATCGACCAGGCCAGGCTTTCGCTGCCCAGAGTCTGCGCCCAAGCCTGGTGCAAGCGGCAGATCCAGTCCTGCGCCTCCTGCCGCACCTCTAGGCTCCCCCGGGCAATCTCCGCACCCAATGCCGGCAGTGCGCAGCCAGCACCCGGCTGTTGCAGATGCGCCACGCTCAAGTACTGCTTCAGGCAGCGACGCAACTTCTCCTGATTCTGCTGCCCCTCCCCGCCCAGGCGCGCCAGGCTCTGGCTCAACTCGCGCTCGACAATCGAGCTGAACAATTCGTCCTTGGAGGTGAAGTGGCTATAGAAAGCCCCGCCACTCAGGCCAATGGCTTTCATCAAGGCATCCACCCCCACAGTGGAAAAACCTTCGTTCTTGGCCTGCGCCGCGCTGCTTTGCAGCAGACGCTCGCGGGTTTCCTGCTTGTGACTGGCTGAATAACGCATTCCCTGACGGGCTCCCAAGTTTTCTTGACGACGGAAAAATCATAGCATAACGTTCGTTTAGTTAACGATCGTTTACCAAAGAGCGAACCTCCCATGACTGCAACCTTGAACAAGAACAAAGTCGTACTGGTAGTGGGTGCCGGCGACGCGACCGGCGGTGCCATTGCCAAGCGTTTCGCCGCCGAAGGCTTTGTTGCCTGCATGACCCGCCGCAGCGCGGACAAACTGCAACCCCTGGTGGACGCCATCCAGCAGTCCGGCGGCCAGGCCCATGGTTTTGGCTGTGATGCACGCAAAGAGGAGGACGTGATCGCGCTGATCGAGCAGATCGAAACCCAGATCGGCCCTATCGAGGCCTTTGTCTTCAATATTGGCGCCAATGTGCCCTGCAGCATTCTTGAAGAAACCGCACGCAAGTATTTCAAGATCTGGGAAATGGCCTGCTTTTCGGGCTTTCTCAATGCCCGGGAAGTGGCCAAGCGCATGGCCAAACGCCAACGCGGCACTATTCTGTTCACCGGCGCCACCGCAGGCGTACGCGGTGCCGCCGGCTTTGCCGCCTTCGCCGGGGCCAAGCACGGCATTCGCGCCCTGGCCCAGAGCATGGCGCGGGAACTGGGCCCCCTGAACATCCATGTCGGCCATGTCATCGTCGACGGTGCCATCGACACCGATTTCATCCGTACCAGCTTTCCCGAAAAATACGCCCTCAAGGACCAGGACGGCATCCTCAACCCCGAGCATATCGCCGAAAACTACTGGTACCTGCACAGCCAGCCCCGGGACGCCTGGACCTTCGAGCTGGACCTGCGCCCGTGGAACGAACGCTGGTAAGGCCTTCTCCAATAACAACAATCAAGGAGTCTGAAACATGAGCAAAAAGGTGGAGTTCTTCTTCGACCTGGGCAGCCCGACCTCATACCTGGCCTATACTCAACTGCCAAAAATCTGCGCCGAAACCGATAGCCAGCTGGTGTATCAGCCCATGCTGCTGGGCGGGGTCTTCAAGACCACCGGCAACGCTTCCCCCATCAGTGTTCCCGCCAAGGGCCGGTACATGCTGCACGACCTGGCGCGCTTTGCCCGGCGCTATGGGGTGGAGCTCAACTTCAATCCGCACTTTCCCATCAATACCCTGCTGCTGATGCGCGCCACCACCGGGGTTCAACTGCGCCTGCCGGAACGTTTCGGCGAATTCCTCGACTGCCTGTTCCGTGCGCTCTGGGTGGACAAACGCAACCTCAACGACCCGGCCACCATCACCCAGGTCCTGGAACAAGGTGGCTTCGACCCGCAGCAGATCCTCGACCTGAGCAATGACGAAGAGGTCAAGGCCGCCCTCAAGGACAAGACCGAACAGGCGTTGCAAAAAGGTGTGTTCGGCGCGCCCAGCATGTTCGTGGGAGACGAACTGTTCTTTGGCCAGGACCGCCTGGATTTCGTCCGCGAAGCCTTGAACGCGCCGTAACCTGCCCTGTTCCTGGCAGCGGCCGCGCCATTGCCAGGAACCCATCGCGTGACGTCACCCGCCTTGCGCGGGTGACATCTTTCCTCAGATAGCCGCAGTACGAACCTGCAACCACTCCAGGGCCGGGCCCTCCAGCAGCGGGCTGAGGCGCCGGCGGACTTCGGCGTGATAGCCGTTGAACCATTCGCGCTCATCCTCGGTGAGCAGCGATGGCTCCAGGCAACGGGTATCGATCGGGCACAGGGTGAGGGTTTCGAAGTTCAGAAACTCACCGAACTCGGTCTTGCCCGCCTCACGGTTGAGCGCCAGGTTCTCGATTCGTACGCCCCAGCGGCCAGGGCGGTAGGTCCCGGGTTCGATCGAAGTGATCATCCCCGGTTGCATCGCGGTCTGCGGCGTCGCTGCGGCCTGATAGGCAATCACCTGCGGGCCTTCGTGAACGTTTAGAAAATAACCGACGCCATGCCCGGTGCCGTGCCCGTAGTCCACACCCTCGGCCCAGATCGGTGCCCGGGCGATGGCATCCAGCAACGGCGACAGAATTCCCCGCGGAAACTGCGCCCGGGACAGCGCGATAACGCCCTTGAGCACCCGGGTGCAATCGCGCTTCTGCTCGGCACTCGGCGTCCCCACCGGCACCATGCGCGTGATATCGGTGGTGCCCCCCAGGTACTGGCCGCCGGAATCGATCAGCAACAGGCCATCACCCTCGATCACCGCATGCTCTTCGGGCGTGGCGTGGTAATGGGGCATGGCGCCGTTGGCGTTGAACGCAGCAATGGTATTGAAGCTTAGCGAGACATAACCCGGGCGCCGTTCACGGGCGGCCGTCAGGCGCTCATCGATGGTCAGTTCGGTAATGCGTTCACGCCCCAGGGCGCTGTCCAGCCAGGCGAAGAATTCGCAGAGTGCCGCGCCATCCTGCTCCATGGCCTGGCGAATGTGCTCGGCGTCCGCCAGGCTCTTGCGCGACTTGGCCAGGGTGGTGGGGTTGAGCCCCTCCAGCAGCTTCACCCCGGGGTTCAGGTGCTCCAGCAAGCCCGCGGTGACGCGCGCCGGGTCGATCTGCAACGCTACGCCTTCCGGCACTGCCTGCAAGGCCGCGGACACCTCTGAATAGTCGCGCAGGCTGACGCCATCCACCTCCAGTTGCGCGCGCAATGCCTCATCGACCTTGCTCAAGGCCACGAACAAGATCGCCTGCTGCTGGCTGATCAGGGCAAAGGAGACAAACACCGGGTTGAAGGACACATCGGCGCCGCGCAGGTTGAACAGCCAGGCAATGTCATCGAGGGTAGCGATGAAATGCCAGTCGGCGCCACGCTCCTTGAGAGTTGCGCGCAACGCCGCAAGCTTCTCGACCCGGCTCTGGGTGGCCTGGGGCGGCAGATGCTGATAGACCGGCTGATCGGGCAATGACGGGCGGTCGTTCCAGGCTTCTTGTAGCAGGTCGATATCGGTACGCAAGCTGGCCCCGCGTTCCTGCAGCTTGCTGCCCAGGGTATGGGCCGAAGCCAGGGCCATGACCGCGCCGTCCACCGCCACCACCGCACCTTGCGGGGTCTGTTCGGCCAGCCAGTCCAGGGGCCCGGGCTGGCCCGGTTGCAACTTCACCAGTTCGATGCCGCTGCCCTTGAGTTCCTTGGTGGCCTGCTCCCAGTAACGGCTGTCGGCCCATACGCCGGCAAAGTCAGCGGTCACGATCAAGGTCCCGACCGACCCATGAAACCCCGACAGCCACTGGCGCCCTTGCCAGTAGCCCGGCAGGTATTCCGACAGGTGCGGGTCGGCCGAGGGCACCAGCAAGGCGTGAATGCCTTCGCGGCTCATCAGCTGACGGACATGCGCCAAGCGCTGGGGGACCACTCCATTGGTCGAAGGCTGGGTACTCATTGTGTCTCCTTAACCGGCTTAATCATTGTTATGGAAGATCGAAGTCACTCGACCCTCAAGGTTGTGTTGTGGCCCAGAACGCAGGGGCTGAAGCGGTCGCCGCCTGGATCAGTTGAGCGGCGCGATCCACATCCTGTTCGCTGGTGAAACGCCCGAGGCTCAAGCGGATGGTCCGCGCGGCCTGCCCGGCATCATGCCCCAGCGCCAGCAATACATGGGAAGGCGCATTGCTTGCCGAGTTGCAGGCCGAAGTCGCGGAAAAGGCCAGGGCCGCGCCCAACGCCGCCCCATCAAAACCTCCCTCGGTGAAGGTCAGGCTCAGGGTGTGGGGAATGCGCTGGGTGACACTGCCATTCAAGCGCAGGCCGGCGATACCCGCCAGTTGCTCCAGCAGGCGCCCGCGCAGACGCACGATGGCGGCGGTTTCTTCCTCGAACAGTTCGCCGGCCAGGGCGAAGGCGGCGCCCATGGCCGCGATCTGGTGGGTGGCCAGGGTTCCGGAGCGCAAGCCGCCCTCATGGCCGCCGCCATGAATCTGCGCCTGCACGTGTTGCTGCGCCCGCGGCCCGACATACAGCGCGCCGATGCCCTTGGGGCCATATAGCTTATGGGCCGAGAACGACATCAGGTCCACCGGCCACCGGGCCAGATCGATGGCCACCTTGCCCGCACCCTGGGCGGCATCCACATGCAACAGGGCGCCACGCTCACGCACCACCTGGCCAATGGCCGGAATGTCGTTGAGGGTGCCCAGTTCGTTGTTCACCAGCATCAGCGACACCAGGAAGGTGTCGTCGCGCAGGGCTTCGCTGACCGCTTGCGCGGTGATCAGGCCATCGGCATCCGGCACCAGGTAGGTCACTGCGACCCCGGCCTCCTGCAGTTGCCGGGCGGTGTCGAGCACCGCCTTGTGTTCGATCTGGCTGGTGATGACATGGCCGCCGCTCACGCCCCGGGCCTGCATCACCCCCTTGAGGGCCAGGTTGTTGGATTCGGTAGCGCCGGAGGTCCAGACAATCTGCTCGGGCTGCGCGCCGACCAGTTGTGCCACTTGTTGCCGGGCGCGCTCGACGTAACCCCGCGCTTCCCGGCCAAAGGCGTGTGAACTGGACGCCGGATTGCCGAAATGGGCGTTGAAACCCAGGCACTCCAGCATGACCTGAATGACCCGCTCATCCACCGGCGTGGTGGCGGCGTAGTCGAAATAAAGAGGACGCTTGTTCATGACTGAAAACCCGCAGAGCTTGTTCCAGGATCGGCATATGCTGGCAAAAAGGCGAGGCAGCCACGCGCCGTGCATGGGCGGCGCGGCAACGGCTGGCCTTGAGCAATACCCGATCGGATGCAGTTAAAGAAGAACATCTTCGTTTAAAAGTGCGTAGGAACGCTCCTGCATCGCAGCTTACAGGCTCGAGGCAGCGCCATGAAGCGCCGTTCAACTCATCTTTTCGAACAACAGCGGTGCCAGGGAAAGCACCAGCAAGGCGGCCATCAACAGATTGAACAGGCGCAACCAGCGCGGGTTGCGCAACACATTGCGCAGCAAGCTGCCGCACGCAGCCCAGAGGCTCACCGTGGGCGCATTGATCAGCGCGAACACCGCGGCAATCACCAGCACATTGGTGAAGTAGCCCTGCAATGGGGTGTAGGTACTGATGGCCCCCACTGCCATGACCCAGGCCTTGGGATTGACCCACTGGAACGCCGCGGCGCCCCAATAGCCCAGCGGCCGGCCGTGGTGCTGCTGTTCATCGGACAGCGGCCCGGAACGGGCAATCTTCCACGCCAGGTACAGAAGGTACGCTGCGCCAACGTAGCGCAGCACGCTGTACAGCAGCGGGTAGGCCTCGAACACCGCACCCAGGCCCAGGCCGACCGCCAGCACCAGGACAAAGAAGCCGCAGCTGATGCCGAGGATGTGGGGAATGGAACGGTTGAAGCCGAAGTTCACCCCCGAGGCCAGCAACATGGTGTTGTTGGGGCCGGGCGTGATGGAAGTGACCAGGGCAAACAGGGCGAAGGCCAACAGCAGGTCAGGGGAAAGGCTCATGGGGGCAAGGTCCGGGGCAGGTCGGTCAAGCCTCGACCCTAACCCAGCCTCAGGCTGAAACCCACGGACAGTTGCTGAAAACTTGGACCAGTACAGTTCTTCTCAACTGGCAGGTTGATGGCGACTGATATTACGCTGCGCACTCATTTCACCCTGGCTGTCGAAGCTCGCCGGGCGGCCCAGCAACTCGGCCTTTTTCTGCTGGTATTCATCGAAGGACAAACCGCGCCGGTTCAACGCCTCCATAGCCAGCTCCCGGGTTTCCTGCGCGGTATAGGGCCGCAACTCCGGTGCACCGGGGCTGGCACAACCGGCCAGCACACTGGAAACCAACAACAGCAAGACAGCAGAGAAAGCCTTCATGGCGAGCACCTGGGGCGGGTTGCGAACAATGGACACAGGCTACTCGCGCGCCATCAGCGGCAAAAATCACCCTGCTCGATAGTGGCTATCGATCGTTCCAAGGCCAGGGCGCTGCTTACCCTTATATTCCATAAAACTCTATAAATATGGAAACAAGCTCTTTTGAGGAATAACAACAAGCCTTTATAACAGTCCCATCTCGCCCGCCAACTGTTGCCAGAGCAACTGTTGGCCAGGCAACAGCCGATCAACAAAACAGCGGTTGGGCAACAGCACCCGGCAACTGCAGATCAGCGCAAAACCGCGCCGTACAAGGGCTGCAAGTCTTTGGTACAGCTCTTGCTCCAGAGCCCGGGACCTGCCACTGCTCGTTGAGCCACTGTTTAAAAAGGAACTGATCATGTCCCGCCCCTTGAACGTCGTAGCCCTTTCCGGTGGAACCTGGCGCCCATCGCGCACCCTGGTGCTGACCCAGGCCCTGCTGGCTGAACTGTCCGGGCACCTCTCCTTCAACGCCCACCTGATCGAACTGGGGGATATCGCCCGCCCGGTGGGTGCCGCCCTGTCGCGCCAGGAACTGCCGGCCGAGGTTGAAGCCGAACTCCAGGCCATCGAGAACGCCGACCTGCTGATCGTCGCCGCCCCGGTGTATCGCGGTTCCTATCCCGGCCTGCTCAAGCACCTGTTCGACCTGATCGATCTCAATGCCCTGATCGATACCCCGGTGCTGCTGGCCGCGACGGGTGGCAGCGAACGCCATGCCCTGGTTCTGGATCACCAGCTACGCCCACTGTTCAGTTTCTTCCAGGCCCTGACCCTGCCGATCGGCGTGTACGCCACCGAGGCCGACTTCAGCAATTACCAGATCACCAGCGACCTGCTCAAAGCGCGCATCCAGCTCGCCGCCGAACGGGCCGCGCCGCTGTTTCGCGCCCACCCGACCCACCTGCTGAAAATCGCCTGAGGAGCTGTCATGGATGTGTTCTGGTTTCTTCCGACCCACGGCGACGGCCATTTCCTCGGCACTGCCCAGGGCGCGCGCCCGGTCACCCTCAACTACCTCAAGCAAGTGGCGCAGGCCGCGGACAGCCTGGGCTATCACGGTGTGCTGATTCCCACCGGGCGCTCCTGCGAAGACTCCTGGGTGATCGCCTCGGCCCTGGTGCCCCTGACCGAACGCCTGCGCTACCTGGTGGCGATCCGCCCAGGGATCATCTCCCCCACGGTTTCCGCGCGCATGGCCGCGACCCTGGATCGGCTGTCCAACGGCCGCCTGCTGATCAACGTGGTCACCGGCGGCGACCCGGACGAAAACCGCGGCGACGGCAGCTTCCTCAGCCACAGCGAACGCTATGAAGTCACTGACGAATTCCTGCAGATCTGGCGTCGGGTGCTGCAAGGCGAAGCCGTGGACTTCGAAGGCAAGCACCTGCATGTGCAGAACGCCAAGGCGCTCTACCCGCCCGTGCAGAAGCCCTACCCGCCGCTGTACTTCGGCGGTTCCTCCGAGGCCGCTCATGAACTGGCGGCGGACCAGGTGGATGTCTACCTGACCTGGGGCGAGCCACCGGCGGCGGTGGCGCAGAAACTGGCCGACGTACGCGAACGTGCAGCGCGCAAGGGCCGCACGGTGAAGTTCGGCATCCGCCTGCATGTGATCGTGCGTGAGACCGAGGACGAAGCCTGGAAAGCCGCGGACAAGCTGATCGAGCACATCAGCGACGACACCATCGCCGCCGCCCAGCAGTCCTTTTCCCGCTTCGACTCCGAAGGCCAGCGGCGCATGGCAGCGCTGCACGGCGGGCGCCGCGACCAGTTGCAGATCGCCCCCAACCTCTGGGCCGGGGTCGGCCTGGTGCGCGGTGGCGCCGGTACCGCCCTGGTGGGCAACCCGCAGCAAGTGGCCGAGCGCATCAAGGAGTACGCGGACCTGGGAATCGAGAGCTTCATTTTCTCCGGCTACCCGCACCTGGAAGAAGCCTATCGCTTCGCCGAGCTGGTGTTCCCGCTGCTGCCGGAGCCCTATGCCAGCCTGGCCGGCCGCGGTGTCACCAACCTCACCGGGCCGTTCGGCGAAATGATCGCCAACGACGTGTTGCCCAACAGCCGCTGAAATCCCCAATGCTGTTGCAGGAGCCGGCTTGCCGGCGAAGGCGATCTTCCGGCCCGCTTCGCTGGCAAGCCAGTTCCTGCAGCTCGCAGCACCTTTTCCCGGCCGCCACAACGGCCACGAACGAGGAACACCGCGTGACTGCCAAACCGCAAAGCGCCCTGTTGTCCCCCCTGCAGACCGCCCGCCAACTGGCCGCCGAGTTTGCCCTGACCGCCGTCGAGCGCGACGAGCGCGGCGGCACCCCCAAGGCCGAGCGCGACGCGCTGCGCCAAAGCGGCCTGCTGGCCCTGAGCATTCCCAGCCAGTTCGGCGGGCTCGGCGCGCCCTGGAGCGAGACGCTGAACATCGTCCGCGAATTCGCCCGGGTCGACAGCTCCATCGCCCATGTCTTCGGCTTCCACCACCTGATGCTGGCCACCGTGCGCCTGTTTGCCAAACCCGAACAGTGGCAACCCTGGTTCGAACAGACCGCACGCAAGAACTGGTTCTGGGGCAACGCCCTGAACCCACTGGACACCCGCACCGTGGTCCGGAACCTGGGGGGCTGGCGCGAGTTTTCCGGCAAGAAGAGCTTCTGCTCCGGTGCCAGCGACTCGGAAATGCTCATTGCCTCGGCAGTGGATGAAAGCAATGGCGGCAAGTTGCTGATCGCCGCGATCCCCAGCGGCCGCAGCGGCATCACCCTGCACCACGACTGGAACAACATCGGCCAGCGCCAGACCGATAGCGGCAGCGCCACCTTCGAACGGGTACGGGTGGAGGAGTCGGAACTGCTGCTGGACCCCGGCCCGCTGAGCACACCATTCGCCTGCCTGCGCCCGCTGATCGCCCAACTGACCTTCACCCACATGTTCCTCGGCATCGCCGAAGGCGCCTTCGAAGAAGCCCGGCAGTACACCCTCGGCGAAACCCGGGTCTGGCATAAGTCCAGCGCCCAGGACGTGCGCCAGGACCCCTACATACTCAGCCACTACGGCGAATTCTGGGTCGCCCTGGAAGGCATCCGCCTGCTGGTGGAGCGGGCCGCCGCGCTGCTGGACCAGGCCTGGGCCAAGGGCCCGGCCCTCAGCGCCGAAGAGCGCGGGCACCTGGCCACGGCCATCGCCACCGCCAAGGTCGCCGCCAGCCGCCAGGGCCTGGAGCTGTGCAGCCGCCTGTTCGAAGTCACCGGCGCGCGCTCGACCCACGCCTCCCTGGGCCTGGACCGGCACTGGCGCAACCTGCGCACCCAGACCCTGCACGACCCGCTGGACTACAAGCTTCATGAGCTGGGCGACTGGGCGCTGAACCAGTCCCTGCCAACCCCGACTTTCTACTCCTAGCCTTCTGTTCGACGGAGAGTGCCGATGCAGCTTCTGACCCTACCCCCTTCGCCCGCCCTGGCGACCTCGATCCGCGCCACCGCCCAGGTGTTCGAGGACCCGAAATCCCAGGCCCTGCTGGCGCACCTGCAACAGGTGGCACCGAGCGAAGCCAGCGTGCTGATCATTGGCGAAACCGGGACCGGCAAGGAGCTGGTGGCGCGCCATATCCACAACCTCAGTGCCCGGCGCAACCGACCGTTCGTGGCGGTGAACTGCGGTGCCTTCTCCGAATCCCTGGTGGAGGCGGAACTGTTCGGCCATGAGAAAGGCGCCTTTACCGGTGCCCTCAGCGCCAAGGCCGGGTGGTTCGAAGAGGCCGACGGCGGCACCCTGTTCCTCGACGAGATCGGCGACCTGCCCATGGCCATCCAGGTCAAGCTGCTGCGGGTGCTGCAGGAGCGCGAAGTGGTGCGCCTGGGTTCGCGCAAGAGCATTCCCATCGATGTGCGCGTACTGGCCGCCACCAACGTGCAACTGGAAAAGGCCATCAACGCCGGGCATTTTCGCGAAGACCTGTATTACCGCCTGGACGTGGTCAGCCTGGAACTGAGCCCGCTGCGCGAGCGCCCCGGCGACATCCTGCCGCTGACCCGGCACTTCATCGAGGCCTACAGCCAGCGCCTGGGCTACGGCAGCATCAGCATCAGCCCCGAGGCCGAGCACAAGCTCAAGAGCTACAGTTGGCCGGGCAACATCCGCGAGTTGGAAAACGTCATCCACCACACCCTGCTGATCTGCCGCAACGGGGTGATCCAGCGCGACGACCTGCGCCTGTCGAACATGCGCATCGAACGCGCCGACGACAGCCACCCGAGCCACGACGACTCCGCCGAGGCCCTGCTGGAACGGGCCTTTGAAAAACTCTTCGCCGAACAGGCCGGGGCCCTGCACGAAAAGGTCGAGGATGCCTTGCTGCGCGCGGCCTACCGCTTCAGCCACTACAACCAGGTGCACACCGCCAACCTGCTGGGCCTGAGTCGCAACGTCACCCGGACCCGGCTGATCAAGATCGGCGAACTGGCGGTGAACAAGCGGCGCCCGATCGATGCGCCCAACGAGCGCACCCTGCAACTGTCGATCTAGCCCGGCAGGTCGCAGTGCAAGGCATTGTCGTGGCTACGGGCGATGCTGCTACGCACCTGGAATGAACCGAAGGTCACGGCCTTGGCCTGGTGGGCGAGGATCAACTGCCAGAAATCCTGCTCGCCGCTCTCGAAGCGCCGGAACGCCGCTTCGCCGGCTTCCCGGGATTGCCATTGCAGGTAATTGAGCACCCGCCGGCCATCGTCGCTGGCCTGCACGCTGGCACTCAGAAAACCGCCATAGCCCTGGGCCAGGCGCTCGGTCTGCTCGGCCAGGGCCGATACCAGGGCCTGTTGCTGATGGGGCTCGATCTCGAACTCGATCAATTGGGTAAAGCTGCGGGTCTTTTCAAAGGCGCTCATGGATCACTCTCCACTGGGGGCAAACAGAATATTGCTGTTGAATGCGCCGCAGGGTAAAACCTCTAGTTAAGTCAAGGTCAAGCGTATTTTTCCTCCCGAGGTCCACTGATGATCGAACCCGACTCCCGTCATAAAGAGCTGAGCGTCGGCCAACTGTCGGCCCGCAGTGGCGTAGCCGTCACCGCGCTGCATTTCTACGAAACCAAGGGCCTGATCCACAGCCATCGCAACGCGGGCAACCAGCGCCGCTACCCACGTTCGGTGCTGCGCCGGGTGTCGCTGATCAAGGTGGCCCAGCGCCTGGGCATTCCCCTGGCAGAGATCGGCCAGGCCCTGGCGACCCTGCCCGCTGACCGCGCGCCCACTGCCGCGGACTGGCAGCGCCTGTCGGAACAGTGGAGCCGCGAACTGGACGAACGCATCCGCCAACTGAGCCTGCTGCGCGAGCGGCTGAACCAGTGCATTGGCTGTGGCTGCCTGTCCATGGAAGGGTGCCCGCTGCGCAACTATGGAGATGCCCTGGGAGACGCCGGCCCGGGCGCCCGCCTGCTGGAGCCCGACGCCGCCACCGACACCCCGTAGCCGGCTTCCCTCGCAGGAACCGGCTTGCCGGCCAAGGCTGACTCTCGGGCCTCTTCGCTGGCAAGCCAGCTCCTACAGCCACATCGCCTTCATACCCGTAGGAGCCGGCTTGCCGGCGAAGGCGATCTCACGGGTCTCTTCCCTCGCAAGCCGGATTCCCGCTCAGCGCTGACAGGTAAGAAAACCTGTGCAGCATCGTAAGTAAAAACGTCCCTATGCTAATGTCGCGTCCTGCTTCCTACGACGAGCTCCGCTTCCATGCCAAGGACTGCCACTTTCGAAAAGCCACGCTGGCTGCGCGATCTGCTGCGTTTTCTCCCACTGAAAAGCCAGTTCGTACTGTCCGGTAACGTCCGTGACCTGCAGGCCAGTGAGGTCGCCCCCGGGGTCATCACCCCCCAGCCTTTCAACCTCAACCTGCGCGATGAACTGCTGGCAGCCGGCTATGCCCAGGTGCTGAGCTGGGATCCCCTAGGCGGCCTCAGGGTTTTGCTGGCCCCCGGCAGCGAGCCGGCCCAGGCCGATAACCTGCTGCGCGAGCTGGGCCTGACCCCGGTGGACGGGGCCGCGCCGGCCGGCCTCGACCTGTTGTCGGCGACCTTGCCGCGCCTGGTGGAGCGCCAGGGCGCGCCCCTGGCCCTGATTGTCGATTTCGCTTCACGCTTGGTGATCCGCAACGACGCCCTGAGCGCCGCAGAACACCAGCTGTTCACCCAGGCCCTGGTGCTGTCCCACCAGGCCCGCAGCCGCCCGGCCGGGGAGCTGCGCACGCCGTTCTTCAACAGCATTCTCTGGGTGGTGGAAAAGGAAGGCGACCTGCCCGACTGGATGCTGATCGACAACCCACGCCTGCGGCCGATTCCCGTGTCCAAACCCGACCAGCAGGCCCGCCAGGCCCTGGCTCCGGCACTGTTGCGCGGCCTGCCCGGCGCCCAGGAGGCCAGCGAAGAAAGCCGCGACAGCGCGGTGCGGGCCTTCGTCGAAAACACCGAGGGCCTGCTGCTGCTCGACCTCAACGCGATCGTCCAGCTGGCCCGGGTCGAAGGCCTGGCCATGGAACGCATCGGCGATGCCGTACGCCGCTATAAAGTCGGGGTCACCGAAGACCCCTGGCTGAAGATCGACCGCCAGCGCATCCGCCAGGCCGACGGCTTCATTCGCCAGCGGGTCAAGGGCCAGGGCCACGCCGTGACCCACATGCTGGATATCGTCAAGCGCGCCATGACCGGGGTCGGCGCCAGCCGCAAGGGCAATCGGCCCCGGGGCGTGGCCTTTCTTGCCGGGCCCACCGGGGTCGGCAAGACCGAACTGGCCAAGACCATCACCAGCCTGCTGTTTGGCGATGAAAGCGCGTACATCCGCTTCGATATGTCGGAATTCAGCGCCGAACACGCGGACCAGCGCCTGGTAGGCGCGCCACCCGGCTATGTCGGCTACGACGTGGGCGGCGAACTGACCAACGCGATCCGCGAAAAACCCTTCAGCGTGGTGCTGTTCGACGAGATCGAAAAGGCTCACCCGCGGATCCTCGACAAGTTCCTGCAGATCCTTGATGACGGTGTGCTTACCTCAGGCCGGGGCGACCGGGTGTACTTCTCCGAGGCGCTGATCGTCTTCACCTCCAACCTGGGCATCTACCGCCAGGGCGACAACGGCGAGCGAGTCGCCAACGTCCAGCCCGGCGAAGCCTTCGAAGCGGTGCAAGGCAAGGTCCAGGGCGAGATCGAGCGCTATTTCAAACTGGTGCTCAACCGCCCGGAAATCCTCAACCGGATCGGCGAGAACATCATCGTCTTCGACTTCATCCGCCCGGACATCGCCGAGCAGATCTTCCAGCAGATGGTCGGCAATATCCTCGCCGACCTGGCGGCCCAGGCCCTGCATGTGCAGCTCGATGACGACTCGCTGCACAACCTGCGCCAGCTGTGCCTGCAGGACCTGTCCAACGGTGGCCGGGGCATTCGCAACCAGTTGGAGGCGCACCTGCTCAACCCCCTGGCCCGGGCCCTGTTCGACCAGGATGCCCAGCCAGGCCAATCCTTCGAAATCCGCCAACTGCAGGCCGGCGGCCTGCAACTGCTTGCCCGCGCCTCGTGAACATCAGCCTGTCGCGGGTGCACTTCCCGGTCACCACCCTGGGGCCGGGGCAGCGCCTGGGCCTGTGGTTCCAGGGGTGCAGCATCCGCTGTGCAGGCTGCATTTCCGCGGACACCTGGGGGCCGGGCAAGCACCCCTTGCCGTTGGCCCAGGTGCTGGACGACCTGCAACCCTGGTTGGCCCGGGCCGAAGGCATCACCCTGTCCGGCGGTGAGCCCTTCGACCAGCCCGAGGCGCTGCTGGCCCTGCTTCGAGGCCTGCGCGAGCGCACCGGGGTCGACATCCTGGTCTACAGCGGCCACTCCCTGGAAACCCTGCAACCGCTATTGCAACAAGCCGAAGGCCTGCTGGATGCATTGATCTGCGACCCCTTCGAGCAACAACAGGCGCAAACGCTGGTCCTACGGGGCAGCGACAACCAGCGCCTGATCTTCTTGACCGAGCTGGGCCGCCGGCGTCTGTCCACCTACCAGCGCCCGCTGCACCACGAAGACCGCGCGCTGGATGTGATGTTCGACGACGACGGCAGTGTCTGGATGGCTGGAATTCCCCGGCGTGACGACGTGCTGCGTCTGCGCGACCTGCTGCACGACCAGGGCCACCAACTCCAGATCAGCGCCCACACCTCACGCCGCCGTTAACCGGAACCGCTACCGATGATACGTTTTTGCCCCAATTGCCAGACTGAACGCCCACTGGCCGAAATTTTCTGTGAAGGCCAGGTAGACAACCGGGCCTGCGGCTGGGAACTTTCCGCCGAAGCGATTCATCCCGAAGGCTGGCGCCCACAACCGGTCATCACCCTCGAAGCGCTTGAGCCGCAGCCACCGGTCGCGGCGGACAGCGGCTCCCCCTTGCTCTGCGGCAACGGTCATGCCATGGCGGACGGCGACTTGATGTGCCTGGTCTGCGGCGCCGACCCGCTCGCCCCGGAGCAACAGCCACCCGCAGCGCCCCCAGCCGCCGACAGTGAAACCGTGATCGAAGGCTGGCGCCTGCTGCGCCAGATCAGCAGCGGCGGCGTGCGCGAGCGCTTTATCGCCGAGCACCGGGAAACCGCGCACCAGGCGGTGCTGACCCTGTACCAGGCCGGCGCCGAACCCGACCCGTCGGTGTACGAAGCCCTCAAGCGCCTGCCCCGGGAACACGTGCCGGAAATCATCCTCACCGGCCGCTGGGACGAGCGCGCCTTCGAAGTGGCCGAGGAACTCACCGGCGGCACCCTGGCCGACCTGGGGATCGTGGTCAGCGACAGGGCCGCGGTGCAGCACATCGTCCGTGAACTGGGCCAGGCCCTGCATGCCTTCAGCGAAGCCGGCCTGCGCCACCGCGACCTGCGCCCGGCCACCTTGCTGGTGCGCAGCCGCGAGCCCCTGGACCTGGTGATCAGCGGCTTCGGTTCGGCGCGGCTGTCGGAGTTCGACCTGGACATCGTCTCGCCCCTGGAAACCAGCCGCTACATGGCCCCCGAAGCCATTGCCGGGGGCGTGGCCGCGGCCTCCGACTGGTGGAGCCTGGGGATGATCCTGCTGGAACAGCTGACCCAGGGAGAATGCTTCGCCGGCATCAATGCCAACGCCTACCTGATTCACATTCTGGCCAACGGCGTGCTGCTGCCGGATGACCTCGACCCGCGCCTGGAACTGCTGCTGCGCGGCCTGCTGGCCCGGGACCGCCACCAGCGCTGGCAATGGCCTCAGGTGCAGGCCTGGCTCCAGGGCGAAAGCCCCAGCGTCCCGGCCTCGGTCGCCAGTGAAGAGGACGCCGAGGAAGGCGCCAGCGTCGCCCTGGGCAGCCGGCGCTTTCGCCGGCCAGGGCCGTTCGCCCTGGCTGCCGCCGAAGTCGAACACTGGCCCCAGGCCCTGGATCATCTGCTGCGCGGGGTGATCGTCACCTGGGCCGAACAGGCCGGTTTGCCCGCACGGCAGCTGGCGGGCCTGCGCCAGGTGGCCCAGCACGAAGGGCTGGACGATGACACCCGGCTGATGCTCGCCTTGAAACTGCTGAACCCGGAAATGCCCCTGATCCAGCGCGGCGAGATCGTCACCCCTGGCTGGTTGCTGGAGCATCCCCTGGACGGTTACCGCTTGATCAGCGGCCCGGCCCCGGACCTGCTGGAACGCCTGGAGACCGAGCACTGGCTGTCGCGGCTCAAGCTGCGGGCCGAACAGGTACGCCAGCGCGCCCAGCACCAGGCCATCGAACTGGACGAGGAGCAACTGCGCATCTACCTGCTCTCCAGCTCCCGCGCCCGTCTGGCCGCACAGTGGGAAGAACGCCAGCGCCTGCTGCCGGACAGCGAGCACAACGGCATCCTGTCCCTGGCGGACCGCCGCTCCATCAGCGAAGAAGACCTGATCGTGCTGCTCAGCGCCGCCATCGGGCAGTTCCGCTCGGTGGACGCGATCCTCGAAGAAGCCGCCACCCTGGCCCGCGAAGCCGTGGTCCTGAGCTTCGATGCGGCCAGTGCGCGTGCCCTGCTGGGGCTGCCGCGCCCGGCCTTGTACCGTGAAGTCGACGAGCGCATCAGCGGCTTTGCCCGTTGTGGCGTGCCGAGCGTCGATGAATGGGCCGAGCAGTTCCGCCTGGAACGCCGCATGCCCCTGGCCAGGGCCCTGGTGCTGCTGGCCATCGGCGCAGAGCAGTGGCTGGAGCCGCAAAAGCAGCACTACGTGTCGCAGATCCTCGACTTCTTCGAGAAGAAGGTCGCCAGCGTGGTGCTGCGCGGCCCGCTGGTGCGCATGAGCATCGGCAAGACCACCGCCCGGGTCGACCTCAACGAATTGCACAGTGAGCGCAGCCCGGCCCCGGCGCTGCTGGATCACCTGGTGGCGCGCAACGCCCAGCCCATCAGCCTCGACCCGGCGTGCTTCGCCGAAAACCCGCAGCTGGATGCACGGCTCAACAGCCTGTACCGCCAGAGTTCGCTGTACAAGCGCGACACCGGGATCGATGGCCTGTACCTGGGCTTCCCTTTCCTCCTGACCCGGGACGCGCGTGGCACCACTCGCACTCGCATCGCGCCGTTGCTGCTGTGGCCGGTCAAGCTGCTGCTGGAAGTCGGCAGCCGCGGCAAGGTGGCCCTGGTCTTCGACAGCGAACGTGAAGAGGTGCGCCTCAACCCGGGGCTCGACACCCTGCTGGGCATCGACGCCGCCAAGCTCTGGCGCAAGGCCGCCGACGAACTGCTGGGGCGCTCGGCGCTCAAGGCCGCCGACGTCATGGACGGCTTCGGCATGCTGGCCACGGCCAGCTCCCGAGTGCTCGGCAGCCTGCCGCCGCCGACCACCGAAGTGCAGCCCTACCAGGATCAACTGGCCTGTGCCGCCGTGCTGTTCCATGTGGCCTTCATGGGCCAGGCCATTGGCGAGGACCTGCGCCAGCTCAAGGCCCTACCTCCCGGCGGCACCGGCCTGGAAACCGCCCTGCGCCTGAACCCGACGGAACCAGACAGCAGCGACAGCCAGGCCACCCCGCTCCCGCCTGAACTGCAGCGTTTCTTTACCGTGGCCAGCGACCCTTCCCAGGAAGCCGCGGTGCTCCAGGCCCGCCACGCTCCCGGGTTGCTGGTGGAAGGCCCGCCCGGCACCGGCAAGAGCCAGACCATCGTCAACATGGTGGCCGATGCCATCGGTCGCCAGCGCAGCTTGCTGATCGTCTGCCAGAAACACGCCGCCCTGGAAGTGGTACACAAGCGCCTCGTGGCCGAGGGCCTTGGCAACCGGGTGGTGATGCTCAACGACATCAACCGCGACCGTGAACCGGTGATCCGCAGTGTCCGCGAACAGCTTGAGGCCTTGTTCAAGGACGATGCCGTCCAGCAACCCTGGCTGCACCAGCGTGAACGCCTGGCGGCACGCATCGAAGCCCTGGAGGGCGAACTGGATCGCTTCCACCAGAGCCTGCACCGCATCGATGAACACTGTGGCTTGAGCTACCGCCAGTTGATCGGCGAGCTGATCGGCCTGGAACAGGGGCCAGCGGCCCTGGATGTCCCGGTATTGCGCCAGCACCTGGCGGCCCTGGACATCGCCAGCCTGACCCGCCTGGAAGAGGCCTGCGCGCCGCTGATCCGCCTGTGGCTGCCGGCCCGCTATGAACACAGCGCCCTGGCCCAGCTCCAGCCATTCCCCACCGACGCCGCCACGGTGCAAGCGTTCAACCAGGGCTTCGAGCGCCTGCTGAGCTGCGAGGAGCAGCGCCTGGAAACCCTGCAGGCACACCCGGCCGACTTCGAAGTCGACGACCCGGCGCCCTACCGCGCCTGGCTCGACCAGCACCTGCACAGCCTGCTGGGCCTGGACGATGAGCGTCGCCAACGGCTGGCACGCTGGCTCCCGCTGTTTCGTGGTAGCAACGGCCAGGCCGCAGAAGGCGACGGGCTGATCCAGGCCCTGCAGGCACTGGCTCAACAACTGGAACAGTGCGACGCCACCGCTTACCAGGCCGACCTGGCGCCGGGCCTCAGCGCCCTGCCCGCGGCCCAACTGTGCACCCTGCAGCAACGCGCCCGCGCCGTTATCCAGGGTCGCTCCTGGCTGGCGCGGCTCAACCCGCTGCGCCTGATCCGCCAGCGCCAGTTGCTGGCCTTCCTCGCCGAACAGGGCGCCCCGGCCCAGCCGCAGCGCCTGCCGGAACTGCTGGCGGCGGCCCTGCTGGAAAGCCAGTGGCGGCCCTTGCGCGCGCAGTTGCAGCAACTGCATCAGCAACTGAGCCTTGTAGAGATCGCCAGCGACTGTGGCCCGGGCCTGCTGCCGCAGGTACGCCAGGACCTCGGGCAACTGCAAGAAATGCGCACCCTGGCCATGGCCCTGGCGCAAGCCCCCCGGGTGGAGCAGTTGGATGCGGTGGTACTGACCGGCGAGCGGCGCTCTCTGGACAGCCTGCTGGCCGGCTACGACGCCGCTTTTATCCGCCACAGCGTGCGCCAGGACAGCCTGAATGCCCTGCAGCGCCTGGATCAGTGGCTGCAACCCGAGCTGCTGGGCCAACTGCGCCAGCGCGTGGAGCACAACCAGGGCAATCAGTCGGCCCTCAACCGCCTGCGCGACGCCTTGCCGACCCTGAGCGCCTACCAGGCTTTCCGGGCCCGGGCCGGCCAGCTGTCGCCGGCGGACCTGGAGTTGCTGGTAGTCCTGCGCGATTACCAGGACACGCTCGACGCCATTCCCGCCGAGCAACTGGAAGCCGTGGTGCGGCGCATGCTCAACCGCGAAGCACGGCTGGGCTGGAAGCGCCAGATCGAACAACGCCAACCCGAGCTGATGCTCGAGCACAGCGAAACCGCGGCGAAGATCGCCAGCCTGGGCGAAGCCGACACCCAGATGCGCAACCTCAACCGTCAGTTGCTCAGTGAAGGCATCGAGCTGTCGCGCCTGGGCACCCGCAAACAGTGGGAGGACGTCACCCGCCTCACCGGGCGTCGTTCGCGACGCTTGCGCGAGTTCATGGAGATGGGCGCCGGCCTGGGGCTGATGAGCCTGCGCCCGGTGTGGCTGATGAACCCGGACGTGGCCAGCCGGGTGCTGCCGCTCAAGCCCGGGCTGTTCGATACGGTGATCTACGACGAAGCCTCGCAGATGCCGGTGGAGTTCGCCCTGCCGACCCTGTACCGGGGCCGGGTCACGGTGGTCAGCGGCGACGAGAAGCAGATGCCGCCCACCGCCTTCTTCTCCAGCCGGGTGGAAAGCGACGAAGCCGAACTGTTCGATGGCGACCAGCCGGACGCCGATGCCGACGAGGAACAACGGGAGGCCTTCGAAGACACCTGGAACCGCCGCGAAATCAAGGACTGCCCGGACCTGCTGCAACTGGCTCGCAGCTCGCTACCCGCCACCACCCTGCAGATCCACTACCGCTCGGCCTACCGCGAGCTGATCGGTTTCTCCAACGCCTCGTTCTACGGCAACCGCCTGAGCATCCCGGTACGCCATCCCCAGGCCAATATCCTCGCCATCAAGCCGCTGGAGCTGATCCGCGTGGACGGCGTCTACCAGCAGCAGGTCAACCCCGACGAGGCCGAACGGGTGGTGGACTACCTGGCCGAGCTCTGGCAGGCGCCCTATGCCGAACGCCCCTCGGTGGGCGTGGTGACCTTCAACCGCAAGCAGGCCGACCTGATCGAAGAGCGCCTGGAGCTGCGCGCCGAGCAGGACCCGGCGTTTCGTGCGGCCTACAGCCAGGAGCGCGAACGCAGCGAGGACGGCGAGGACATGTCGGTGTTCGTCAAGAACGTCGAGAACGTCCAGGGCGATGAGCGCGACATCATCGTGTTCTCCTCGACCTTCGGGCGTAACAGCCAGGGCAGCTTCCGCCGCAACTTCGGGGTCCTGGGGCAGACCGGCGGCGAGCGCCGGCTCAATGTGGCGGTGACCCGGGCCCGGCGCAAAGTGGTGATGATCACCTCGATGCCGATTGCCGATATCTCCGACATGCTCACCACCCAGCGCCCGCCCGCCAGCCCGCGGGACTACCTGCAAGGCTACCTGGAGTACGCCCGCGCCCTGTCGGCCGGGGAGTTTGCCAGCGGCCACAGCCTGCTGGGGCGCCTGGTCACCGAGCGCCAGGATGCAAAGGTCCAGCACAACGCCCACAGCGACGGTTTCACCCAGGCGGTGGCGGCGTTCATCCGCACTCTGGGCTGGAGCCCGGTCAGCGCCAACGAAGGGGATGCCTTCGGCCTGGACTTTGCCATCGAGCACCCCGATACCGGGCTCTACGCTCTGGGCATCGAATGCGATACCCCGCGCCACGGCCTCCTGGCCCGCGCTCGCTCCCGGGAAATCTGGCGCCCTTCGGTGCTGCGCCGGGCCATTCCCCACCTGCACCGGGTCTCGTCGCAGGCCTGGTACCACGACCCGCAAAGCGAGCGCGCTCGCCTGCAGGCCGCCATCGAGCAGGCCCTGCAGCCGCTGGCCGGCGCCGATTCGGTCACGCAGCCCCAAGCCCTGGCAGACACGGAGCAAACCCCATGAGCGGCCCGAAAGTGGTGCGTATCGTCACCCGTGAAGAAATCCTGGAGATCTGCGCCGGTCACCTGCGGCGCCTGGAACAGGCGATTGCCCGCTGGGAAGAACAGGCCCAGCGCCTGGGGCAACTGACCGAACAGGAGCGGGCCGCCACCCACGGACGTTTCGAACAATTGCGCCAATTGATCGAGGCCGATCGCCTGCAGGACCTGCAAAAGCAGGTACCGATCGAGATCGAGTTCCTCAAGGACGATCTGCAACAACGGGAAAACCGCGCGGTGCAGCAAGCCACGCAACAGCGCCAACTGGCCCGCCGCCAGCGGGAAAACGCCGCCACCCTGCTGGGCGCCCTGCAAGGCAAGCCGCTCGCAGCCCAATTGCTGGAGCCGTTGCGGGCGATTGCCGATGGGCAGCCGGTGCCGGCTGTGGAGTCGATCCTGGCCCAGGGTTTCGCCAGCCTGGGGGCGGCAGTCGAAGAACAGGGCCTGAGCGAGGCCCAGCAGCAACTGGCCCGGCGCCTGCAAGGCGAAGCCCCCACCCAGACCCTGGCGCAGTGGCGCGCCGCCCATGAGCAAGCGGAACCCAGACTGGAACGCATCGAGCAGCACATTGCCCAGTTGCTGACCCTTGATGATCAGGCCAGCGCCGAACCCTACCTGGCCAAGTTGCGCCAGATAGATGCAGAAACCCGCGTGCAGCAGCGCAACCTGCTGCTGGACAGCCTGGTGCTGGAGCTGGCCCAGGCCACCCGCGACAGCCAGGAGCGCCGCGCGCGCCTGGCGCGCCTTGAGGAACTGGCCAGCGAAGTGGCGACCTTGTGCCCCGCAACCGCCGAGAACGAGCTGGCCCAGGCCGGCCAATGCAGCCTGGCCCATATGGCGCCAGTGGACGGGCTGATTGCCCGTTTCAGTGCGCTGATCGAAGCCGAGCTGCAACAACGCGCCGCCCTGGCCCGCCGCCAGGCGGTACTCGAAGGGCTGGCCAGCCTGGGCTACGAAGTTCGCGAGGGCATGGCCACCGCTTGGGCCCAGGACGGCAGGGTGGTGCTGCGCAAGGGCGCCACTCCGGGGTATGGCGTGGAGGTGGGCGGCAATGCCGACAACGGCCGGTTGCAGGTACGCGCGGTAGCCCTCAGCGCCCAGCGCGATACCCAGCGCGACAAAGACATCGAGACCATCTGGTGCGGCGAGTTCCAGCGGCTGCAAGCCCTGCTGGCGGCCCGGGGCGACGACCTGAGCATCGAGAAAGCCCTGGCCGTAGGGGCGGTGCCGCTCAGGGAGGTGCTGCTGGACGACACCCGGCAGCAATACCGGGAGCAGGCGCAACAGCGCACCTGACCCGCCTCCCCGTAGGAGCCGGCTTGCCGGCGAAGGCGATCTCGCGGGCCCGTTCGCTGGCAAGCCAGCTCCTACAAGGGGGCAGATGCTCAGAAGCCGGGGGCGATCTGGCCTTTGTAGCGGGTCAGGATGAACTGGCGCACGGCATCGGAGTTCAGCGCCTTGGCCAGTTTCTGGATCCGCGGGTCGTTGATGTTGTCCGGGCGCGCCACCAGAAATTCGATGTACAGGTCCTTGCCCTTCTCCACGATCAAGGCGCTGTTGGTATCGATCCCGGCTTCTAGGGCGTAGTTGGCGAAGACAAACGCCAAGTCCACCTGGCTTACCGAGCGGGCCAGCAAGGCGCCTTCCAGTTCACGGATCTTCAGGTGCTTGGGGTTCTCGACAATGTCGCGCTGGGTGGCCAGGGTGTTGCTCGGGTCCTTGAGCTTGATCAGCCCCGCTTCATCCAGCAGCACCAGGGCCCGGCCGGTGTTCACCGGGTCGTTGGGAATCGACACACTGGCCCCGTCCTTGAGCTCGGCGATGCTCTTGATCCTGGTGGAGTAGGCGCCGAACGGTTCGATGTGCACCCCCACCACGGGCACCAGGTCGGTGTGCCGGGTCTTGTTGAAGTCATCGAGGAACGGCCGGTACTGGTAGTAGTTGGCGTCGAGGTTCTTCAGCGCCAGCTGCTGGTTGGGCTGGATGAAGTCGGTGAACACCTTGATCTGCAGGTCCACGCCTTCCTTGGCCAGTTGCGGTTTGACGAATTCGAGGATCTCGGCGTGGGGCACCGGGGTCGCGCCCACCAGCAGCTTTTCGTTGGCGTTGACGCTCAGGGACAGTACGGCGGCCAATACGGCCAGGGTCTTCTTCATGGGTTGCTCCTAAGGCAGAGGCAGGCAGCCGTCGTGGGGCGCACGTGGGGCCGTGTTTCGGGTTGGGTTCGAAGAAATCGCTTCAACGGCGGCTGTAATGCGCCACCAGGCGGTCGCCGGTCATCTGCAGGGCCTGCACCAGCACCAGCAGCAGGACCACGGTGACCACCATCACATCGGTCTGGAAACGCTGGTAGCCGTAGCGGATCGCCAGGTCGCCCAGGCCGCCGCCACCGATCACCCCGGCCATGGCGGTGTAGTCCACCAGCACGATGGCGGTCACCGTGACCGCCGCCAGCAGGCCGCCCCGGGCTTCGGGCAGCAAGGTGTGGCGAATGATCTGCCAGGTGCTGCCGCCCATGGCCTGGGTCGCTTCCACCACCCCGCGGTCCACTTCCCGCAGGGCGGTTTCCACCAGCCGGGCAAAGAACGGCGTGCAGCCCACCACCAGCGGCGGGATGGTGCCCGGCACGCCAAGCGAGGTGCCCACCAGCAAGGTGGTCAGGGGAATCAGCACGATCAGCAAGATGATGAAGGGCAAGGAGCGCAGCATGTTGACCAGCACCGACAGCACCCGATACAGGCCCACCGCTTCATGCAACTGGCGCTTGCCGGTGAGAAACAGCAGCACGCCCAGGGGCAGCCCCAGCAGCACGGTAAAACCCAGGGCCGCGCCGAGCATGCTCAGGGTATCGACGCAGGCCTGGGCGATATCGGCCCAGTAAATGTTCTTGAACAGTTCGGCCATGGTTCAGGACCAGTCATGGCGCGGTGGCTTGATGTCGTTGAGCAGCCAGTTGCCCACCACGTGGTATTTCCAGCGCACCGGGTCGTGCAAGGTATGCACCCGGGCGTTACGCCAGTGGCGGTCGAAGTTGTGGCGCTTGAGGGTGGAACGGGTGCCCCCCAGTTCGAACAGTTTGTTGCTGGCCTCGATGGCGATTTCGGTGGTCAGCACCTTGGCCTTGGCCACCGCCAGGGAGGCCCGGGCCACATTGTCTTCATCGGGTGCCGGGCGGGCCGCGTCCAGGGCCAGGCCGGCCCGTTCCAGCAGGGCCTCGGCGGCTTCCAGGCGAATGTCCAGGGCCCCCACCTGGATGATGGTCAGCGGGTCTTCACTGGCCTTCTCCACCCCGGCATCGATCCACGGCCGGGCATGCTCACGCACGAAGGCGATGGTGTCGCGCAGCGCCGCCCGGGCAATCCCGGCGTCGATGGCGGCCGTGGTCAGCTGGGCGAAGGGCCCGGCCAGGGTCGGGCTTTCGTAGGAACGGTAGGTGGGAAACAGGTTGAAGGCCGGCACCTTGAGGTCCTGGGCCAGTACGGTGCCACTGGAGGTGGTGCGCTGGCCGATGCTGTCCCAGTCGTCGATCACCGCCAGCCCCTCGCTGCCCCGGGGCACGAAGGCCAACTGGCCCCTGCCCTGCTCGTCCAGCGCCAGCACTGCCAGCCAATGGGCATACAGCGAACCGGTGCAGTAGCCCTTGCGGCCATTGATCACATAACCGTCACCCGAGCGGCGGACAGTGGCCTGGATGTCCTGGACGTTCTTGCCGCCGGTTTCCGACAACGCATTGGCAAAGCGATGGCCTTGCAGGGCCAGGGCGAAAAAGTGTGCCTGTTGCTCCGGCGTGCCCTGCAGGCGGATGTCTTCCAGCAGGCAGTAGTGGTTCTGCGGGATCTGCCCCAGGGACGGGTCGGCAGCGGAAATGATCGCGATGACCTCGGCCAGCACCGCATAGGACACCTGGGCGCCGCCGAATTCGCGAGGCACGCTGATGCCCCACAAGCCACTGTTGGAGTACAGGTCGACCACCTGCGCCGGTACTTCCCGGGTACGGTCGCGCTCGGCGTCCTGCTCCAGCAGGATCGCGGCCACTTGCCGGGCCACGGCCAGGGCTTCGGCGCCATCGCGGATCACATGGGCAGCGGGAGTGTGCAGGGGATAAACGGCAGATTCAGGCAATGCAGGCATACGGCGCTCTCGGGCGAATGAAGGTGACTGCCGCTCATTGCAGCTTCTGTGCCTAAAGCCTGCCCCCATGAATTCAAGGACTTGAGTGGGTATTTCGCCCCTGCATCAGGCCCTCTGCCGGGCAGATTGCTGGAACGCTGTTGATGGGCCAACAGTAGGCCAGTGTTGCCTGGACGACACCTCGTCGGCCCGTGCCGGGCAAGCAAGGGCCCGGGTATAGAGTGAAGCCTGCTCCACGCGGCGTCAGCGTCGCCCCCAACAACAAGATCAAGGAGAAACCCTGATGAGCGTCAATCCCATTCCCGAAGGTTTCAGCGGCGTCACCCCCTACCTGGGCATCCAGCGCGCCGCCGAGGCCATCGAGTTCTACAAGAAGGCCTTCGACGCGGTGCAGATCATGCGCCTGGACATGCCCGACGGCAGGGTCGGCCATGCCGAACTGCGCATCGGCGGTTCGGCCATCATGCTCGGCAGCCCTTGCGAACAAACCCCGATGGGCAGCCCGGAAGCCCACAAGACGTCGGTCGGGCTGCACCTGTATGTGGAAGATGTCGACAGCCGCTTTGCCCAGGCGATCGCCGCGGGCGGCACCGAAGTGTCGGCGGTCAAGGACCAGTTCTACGGAGATCGCAGCGGCAGCCTGCGCGACCCTTTCGGGCATGTGTGGTTCCTCGCCAGCCGCAAGGAGGAACTGAGCGCCGAGGAAATCGGCCGGCGGGCCCGGGAAATGTTCCAGCAACAGGCTGGCTGAGCCTGCCCCTGTAGGAGCCGGCTTGCCGGCGAAGGCGTCTCGCGGAGCCGTTCGCGGGCAAGCCTGCTCCTACGGGGCCTTGGGCATTGGCCAAACCAGTCAAGCAGCGGCTTTCACGAGGGTTTCGCAGCTTCGTAACATTTACTTTCATATCGCCTTTCGGGATTTACGATTCTCATTCGTCTTAATTAGATGCAGCAGGCCGCGTTGGCCCAGGCTATGCCCGGCGCTTTTTGTCCCGGGCCCGGTCCCGGGTTCCAGTGCCGCTCCATTCCTCGAATCAAGACGCCCATTCAATGTCGAAGAAGTCCCGTTCAAAAATCTGGTTTCTGGTGCACAGCTGGCTGGCCCTGCCCATCTGGTTCTTTGTGCTGATTGTCTGCGTCACCGGCACCCTGGCGGTGGTCAGCCAGGAGATCGTGTGGCTGGCCAACCCCGACGTGCGCGCCAGCAAGCCCAGCGATGATGCACAACCGCTGAATTACGACCAGATCGTCCAGGCCATCAAGCGCGCCGAACCCCAGACCCGGGTGGACACCATCGTCACCCCGGATGAAAGCCACTTCGCCCTGAGTGTCAGTGTCAGCTACCCGGACGGCCGCTCGCCGACGCTCTACGTCAACCCCTACACCGGGGTGATCCAGGGCACCAGCCCGCAGTTCGATTTCCAGGGCTTCACCCGCGCCCTGCACGGCTGGTGGCTGGTGCCCTTCACCAACGGCTACAGCTGGGGCTGGTACCTGGTGTCCTTGCTGGGCCTGCCCATGCTGGTGTCGCTGATCACCGGGCTGGTGGTCTACAAGAAGTTCTGGAAAGGCTTTCTCAAGCCGACCCTGCGCCTGCGCCACGGTGCACGGATCTTCTGGGGTGATTTCCATCGCCTGAGCGGCATCTGGTCAATCTGGTTCATCGCGGTGATCTCCATCACCGGCACCTGGTTCATGATCGAAGCGATTCTTTCGGACAACCACATCAGTATCTCCAGCGAACCCGTGGTCCCGGTGATCGCCCGCGAGCAAGTGCCGACCACGGGCGATGGCAGCCCGGCGCCGATGATCGGCCTGGACCAGGCCATCGGCATTGCCACACAGAAAATCCCCGGCTTCGACATCAGCTTCGTCAGCCTGCCGAGCAACGCCTACAGCCACCTGTATGTCGGCGGCCGCGGCTGGTATCCGCTGATGTACCAGACGGCCAACATCAACCCCTATACCGGCTCCCTGGACACCTCGCACCTGCTGGCGGACCGCAACACCCTGGAGTTCGTCACCGAATCCATGCGCCCGTTGCACACCGGTGATTTCGGCGGCCTCTGGATCAAGCTGATCTGGTTCTTCTTCGGCCTGGTGCTGAGCATGATGGTCCTCAGCGGCCTGCTGATCTGGACCAAGCGCACCGCCCTGGCCACCGCCAACGCCCTCAAGCGCGAAGAAAAGGCCGCCCGTGCGCGCCCCGCCAGCAAACCCGCCCAGGCACCCGCCCCGGCCATGAGCGCCGAAACCTCGGAGAGCACCCTGTGAGCCAGACCAGCACCGCTGCCGCGCCTTCGAACCTGAGCCGGCTCTGGCACAAGTGGCGCTTTCACCTGAACATCCTGCTGTTGCTGATTCCCCTGGGCTTCATGCCCAAATACTTCGCCGACGTTGCCTTGTTTCGCGGCGAAAGCGGCCTGGGTGAACGGGAGATCGGCGAAATCCAGGTCGGCCCCTGGAGCCTGCGACTGGCGGAAATGCGCAACGAAGCGCCGCGCAGCGATGGCCCCGCCGGTTACCTGAAAAGCTTCAACGCCGCCCTGTGCCAGGCCTGCATCGAGCCGGTCAAGGCCACCTACCTGCGCATCGGCAAGCCCCGCAGCCTGCGGGCCGCCGGGGTGATTTTCTTTGGCAGCCCGTACCGTATGGGCGCCAGCCTGCCCATCCCGGAAAAGACCAAGGCCGATTCCGAGCTGTGGATCACCATGGAAGGCTGGGACGGCAGCATGCACCAGGCATCCATTCCCCTGAGCCAGGCGTCACCGGCCACCGTGGCCTGGCTCGAAAAACAAGGAGGCAAACGATGAGTTGCGCAGTATCCACCCGGCGCCTCGGCGCCGTTGCCCTGTTGCTGCTGGGCGGCGCCTTCAGCCACAGCGCCCTGGCCCACAACCCGATGTGCGAGTGCAAGGCCATAGACGCCGAGCAGATCCGCTGCACCGGTGGTTTTTCCGATGGCAGCGGCGCCCCGGGGGTGACCCTGGACGTGATCGGCTACGACGAAACCATCCTGGTGCCGGGCAAGCTGGGGGCCGACTCGACCCTGACCTTCAAGAAACCTTCCAGCGAGTTCTACGTACTCTTCGATGCGGGCCCCGGCCACGTGGTCGAGATCGACCAAGCGGATATCGAGGCCCCATGACTCCTGCCACCACCCAGGTCGTGCGCCCCGCCGGCGCCGGCCATGAAACCCTCTATGTACTGTTGCTGTGTGCACTGATTCTGAGTGTGGCTGCCACCGTGGTGCTGTGGCGCGGCGAAGAAACCGCGACCGGCAGTGTCGCCAGCCACCAGCTGGACGCGCGCCGCGACCTCAGCGCCGGCGAACAGGGCATCTATGCCGACCTGCGGGTGACCCTCGACGAAATCCACCTGCTGCGCGCCGAAAGCCAGGACCTGCCGACCCCCGAGGAGCTGGCCGGCGAAGGCTTCGCGCCCTTCGCCCAGGACGCCAGTTCGGTGAGCCGCGGTGGCCATATCTGGACAGTGCAGAACCAGGCCTACCTGGGTCTGAGCCAGAACCCGCAAGTGGCCGGCTCCTTTCTGATGCGCATCGACGCCGAAGATGACACCCAGGTGGATATCTGGCTCAACCGCGCCCCTTCTGCCGCCCTGCCCGCTGACCTGGGCGACGAACCACTGGCCGCCGCCGGCTGGCAACAGGTGGTGGCGCAATTCGATGCCGGAGTAACCCGCCAGCATCGCCACTGATCATTCGCATTCACCCGAGAGAAGACCGCTTGCCCATGCCTATTTCATCTCAACGCCGCCCCTTTCTGCAGGTGCTGCTGGTCAGTCTGCTGGCCCTGATGCTCAGCCCCCTGGCCAGCGCCGACCCGGCCAAGCGCCTGCGCATCGGCATCACCTTGCACCCCTACTACAGCTACGTGGCCAATATCGTCGGTGACAAGGCCGAGGTGGTGCCGCTGATTCCCGCCGGCTTCAACCCCCACGCCTACGAACCCCGGGCCGAGGACATCAAGCGCATCGGCACCCTGGACGTGATAGTGCTCAACGGCGTGGGCCACGATGACTTCGCCGACCGCATGATCGCCGCCAGCGAGCGCCCGGACATCCCGGTGATCGAAGCCAACGAAAACGTGCCGCTGCTGGCCGCCACCGGGGTGGCCGCGCGAGGCGCCGGCAAAGTGGTCAACCCGCACACCTTCCTCTCCATCAGCGCCTCCATCGCCCAGGTCAACAACATCGCCCGGGAGCTGGGCAAGATGGACCCGGCCAACGCCAAGACCTACACCCAGAACGCCCGTGCCTACGGCAAGCGCCTGCGGCAGATGCGCGCCGACGCCCTGGCCAAGCTGACCCAGGCGCCCAATGCCGACCTGCGGGTGGCCACGGTGCACGCAGCCTACGACTACCTGCTGCGCGAGTTCGGCCTGCAAGTCACCGCGGTGGTGGAACCGGCCCACGGCATCGAGCCCAGCCCCAGTCAGCTGAAAAAGACCATCGACCAACTGCGGGAACTCGACGTCAAGGTGATCTTCTCGGAGATGGACTTCCCCTCCACCTACGTCGAGACCATCCAGCGCGAATCCGGGGTCAAGCTCTACCCGCTGTCGCACATTTCCTACGGCGACTACAGCGCCGAGAAATACGAGAAGGAAATGAAAGGCAACCTCGACACCGTGGTCCGGGCCATCCAGGAGGCCGGGGCATGACCGCCATCGAGACCCTGCTGCGGGGCCCGGCCATCGAGTTCGATCAGGTCAGCCTGACCCTGGGCAACACCACCATCCTCGACCGCGTGACCTTCCAGGTGCAGCCCGGCAGCGTGCACGCACTGGTGGGCCCCAACGGCGGCGGCAAGAGTTCGCTGATCAAGACCCTGCTGGGGCAGATGCCGCACCAGGGCCAATTGCGCCTGCAATGGCCGGATGCGCCCGGCACCCTCGGCTACGTGCCCCAGGCCCTGGAGTTCGACCGTGGCCTGCCGATGACCGTAGACGATTTCATGGCTGCCATGTGCCAGCGCCGCCCGGCCTTTCTCGGCCTCAGCCGACATTACGCCCAGGCCATAGGCGAGGCCCTGGAACGGGTCGGCATGCAAGACAAGCGCAAACGGCGCATGGGTGCTCTGTCCGGCGGTGAACGCCAGCGCGTGCTGCTGGCCCAGGGTCTGATCCCGGCCCCGCAACTGCTGGTACTGGACGAACCGATGTCGGCCCTGGACGAGGCCGGGATCCAGGTCTTCGAACGCCTGCTCCACGATTGGCGCCAGAGCGGCATCACCCTGCTGTGGATCGAGCACGACCTGGAAGCCGTGGGCCGTCTGGCAGACCGGGTCACCGGCCTCAATCGCCGGGTGCTGTTCGACGGCCCGGCGCAGCAGACCCTGACCCCGGAGCGCCTGCTCAGCCTGTTCTCCACTCATCCACGAACCGCCGGGAGTGCTGCCTGATGACCTATGAAGCTTTTCGCCTGATGGTCCAGGGCTGGGCTTCGGCCGGCTACCTGCCCGAAGCCCTGGCCTACGGGTTCGTGGTCAATGCACTGCTGGCCGGCCTGCTGATCGGGCCGGTGCTCGGTGGCCTGGGCACCCTGGTGGTGGTCAAGCGCTTCGCCTTCTTCTCCGAAGCGGTAGGCCACGCTGCCCTCACCGGGGTGGCCATCGGCATTCTCCTGGGCGAGCCCTACACCGGTCCCTACGGCAGCCTGTTCGGCTACTGCCTGCTGTTCGGCATCCTCCTCAACTACCTGCGCAACCGCACCGGGCTGGCCCCGGACACCCTGATTGGGGTCTTCCTCTCGGTGTCCCTGGCCCTGGGCGCCAGCCTGCTGCTGATCCTGGCCGGCAAGATCAACGTGCACATTCTGGAAAACGTGCTGTTCGGCTCGGTGCTCACGGTCAACGGCAACGACCTTCTGGTGCTGTTGATCGTCGGTGCCCTGGTGCTGGGCCTGAGCCTGCCGCTGTACAACCGCATCATGCTGGCCAGCTTCAACCCGCAGTTGGCGGCGGTACGCGGCGTAGCGGTGAAGGCCCTGGACTACCTGTTCGTGATCCTGGTGACCCTGATCACCGTGGCCGCGGTCAAAGTCATCGGCGCCATCCTGGTAGGCGCCCTGCTGGTGATTCCGGCCGCCGCGGCACGCCTGCTGAGCCAGTCGCTCAAGGGCTTCTTCTGGATCTCGGTGAGCATCGCTACCGTCAGCACCCTGTGCGGCATCCTGCTGCCGATCGTCTTCGACCTGCCGGTGCCCTCCGGCGCCGCGATCATCCTGGTGGCCGGTGTCGCCTTCGCCCTGGCCGCCATCGCTCGCGGCACTGTCCCCAGCCTGAAAGGGAATATCGGATAAATGCACAGTTCATTGCATCACCTGTCACTGCGTCGCCTGACCCTGGCCCTGGCCCTCGGCGGCCTGATCAGCACTCCAGCCCTGGCCGAGCGCGACCACTTCGAACCGATGCGCGTGGTCGCCAACCACGGCATGGGCAATACCGCGCTGCACAGCGCCACCTCAAGCAAATCACCGACGGTGCTGGCTTCCCTGCCGGTGACTTTCGGCCTGGGGCAGATCCTGCTGCAGGGTACCGACATCAAGCTGGAACGGGCCGCCCCGGCCAACCTGCCGGGCTCGCGGCAGACTGCCTATTTCACCGGGCGTGGTGCTCCGGCCCTGGCCAAGCAGGCACTCAATGCCGACGCAGTGATCGGCCTGCGCTCGATCTGGCCGGACGACCCGCTGTACCCCAACGCCCGGCGCAGCAACATCCGTATCGTCGAGATCGACGCTGCACGCCCGGTGGACGGCGCCCTGCCCGGGGTGGCCCTGCAACCGGGCAAGAGCGACGGGCTCAACGCCCAGCCCTGGCTGTCCAGCAACAACCTGGGGCGCATGGCCGACGTGCTGGCGGCGGACCTCGCGCGGCTGGCGCCCGAAGCCAAACCGCAGATCGAAAGCAACCTGGCGGGCCTCAAACAGCGCCTGCTGAAACTCAGCGCCGACAGCGAAGCGCGCCTGGCCGAGGCCGACAACCTCAGCGTGCTGAGCCTCTCCGAGCACTTCGGGTACCTGGTCAGTGGCCTGAGCCTGGAACTGCTGGAAGTGGACGCCCGGGCCGACAACGAATGGACCCCCGAGGCCCTGAAAAAGCTGCAAGCCCGGCTCAAGGACAACGATGTGGCCCTGGTCCTGCACCACCGCCAGCCGTCCGATGCACTGAAAGCCGCCATCAGCGCCGGCGGCAGCCAGCTACTGGTGCTGGAAACCGACAGCGCCGACCCGCTCGCCGAACTGGAAGGCAACCTGCAGAAAGTCACCCAGGCCTTGAGCCTGTAGCCGCTGCCGCAGGCTGCGAACGGCTGTGCAGGAGACGCTGCTCTTGAGATCGCTGAAGGTCCTTCGGACCTTGGCGCAGCTTCGCCATGGCTCAGCAGCGGCTACAGTCGGGGTCAGGGGCCGGGGCCGCTTACATATTCCCTCAAGATCGCGCGCATTTTCCGGTGCTAGTCTGCGCTTCGCCAAAAGCCCAGAGAAGAAGCCCGCGCCATGAGCGACTACGTAAACCTCAACAAGACCAACTGGGACGAACGCGCGCCCCTGCATGCCGCCTCGGCGGACTACGCGGTGCAGCGTTTTGTCGACGAAGCCGGCTATCTGTCCGACGTGGTGCAGTTCGACCGGCCCTTGCTGGGGGATATCCGAGGCCTGCGCGGGGTGCATCTGCAATGCCATATCGGCACCGACACCCTGTCCCTGGCCCGCCTCGGCGCGCAGATGAGCGGCGTGGATTTTTCCCCGGCGTCCCTGGCGGAAGCCCGGACCCTGGCCCGACGCTGCAATACGCCTATCGACTACCACGAGTCCGACGTGTTCCTGGCCGCCGAGGTACTGCCCCAAGGCAACTTCGATCTGGTCTACACCGGCATCGGCGCCCTGTGCTGGCTGCCGAGCATCGAGCGCTGGGCGCAGACCGTCGGCGCCCTGCTCAAGCCCGGGGGCCGGCTGTTCATCCGCGAAGGCCACCCGATGCTCTGGGCCATCAACGAAGATCACCACGACTCATTGCGGGTGGAACTGCCCTACTTCGAAACCCGCGAGCCTCTGGTCTGGGACGACGAAAATACCTACGTGGAAACCGACAGCCCCCTCAAGGCCACCATGACCCACGAATGGAACCACGGCCTGGGAGAGATCATCAGCGCCTTGCTGGCCCAGGGCCTGGACATCACGGGACTGGTGGAGCACCAGAGCATCCCCTGGGAAGCCCTGCCCGGGCAGATGGTGGTGGATGAACGCGGCGAATGGCGACTCAAGGAAGCGCCATGGCGCCTGCCACTGAGCTACACCTTGCAGGCCGTCAAGCGCGGGGGCTGATCGCCCGGCGTGAAAAACCGCCAAGCTCAAGAAGGCAGCGCCTCTGTAGCCGCTGCCGCAGGCTGCGAACGGCTGTGCAGGAGACGCTGCTCTTGAGATCGCTGAAGGTCCTGCGGACCTTGGCGCAGCTTCGCCATGGCTCAGCAGCGGCTACAGAACAATCTTGATCCGGGATCTTCGTAGCCGCTGCCGCAGGCTGCGAACGGCTCCGTAGGAGGCGCCGCTCGTGAGATCGCTGAAGGTCCTGCGGCCCTTTTCGCAGCCTCGCAGGCTCGGCAGCGGCTACAGATCAGCCGGCGACGGCCTGCTGGTCCATCTTCTGGCGCAGGCTCAGGGGACGCATGTCGGTCCAGACTTCTTCGATGTAGGCCAGGCAGTCCTTCTTGAAACCGCTCTTGCCCACAGTGCGCCAGCCCTGGGGCACGGCCTTGTAGTCGGGCCAGATCGAGTATTGCTCTTCATGGTTGACCACCACCTGGAACAGGATGTCCTCACGGTCGAATACTGAAGTCATTGCTTGTCTCCATCACTGATAAGGTTCGCCGCGCTCAACGCACGGCGGTTGTGTAGAAGGAACGAAACGGCGGGGCAAAAAATTAGAGGCTGGCCACTGCCGCCGCTACGGCTTTGCTGAAGATCTGGGCCACCTGGTCGATCTGCGCTGCGGTGATTACCAGCGGCGGCAGGAAACGCACCACGGCGCCGTGGCGCCCGCCCAGCTCCAGGATTAGCCCGCGCTTGAGGCATTCGCGCTGCACCAGCGGTGCCAGGCGCGCATGCTGGGGTGGATGGCCCTGGGCATCCGGCACGCCGGCCGGGTCCACCAGCTCCACCCCGAGCATCAGGCCACGACCACGGATATCCCCCAGTTGCGGGAAGTCGCGCTGCAGGATCAGCAGGTGCTCGCGCAAGCGCTCGCCCATGGCCGCCGCGTGCTCGGGCACCCGGTGTTCCTTGAGGTAGCGCATCACCGCGGAACCGGTGGCCATGGCCATCTGATTGCCGCGGAAGGTGCCGGCGTGGGCACCCGGCTGCCAGGTGTCGAGCCAGTCGCGATAGACCATCACCGCCAGCGGCAGGCTGCCGCCGATGGCCTTGGACATCACCACCACATCGGGAATGATCCCCGCGTGCTCAAAGGCGAACATCTTGCCGGTGCGACCGAAGCCGCTCTGGATTTCATCGACGATCAATGCCACCCCGGCCTTCTCGGTGATGCGGCGCACACCTTGCAGCCATTCCAGGTCGGCCGGGATCACCCCGCCCTCGCCCTGCACCGCCTCGACAATCACTGCCGCTGGCAGGGCCACCCCGGCTTCCGGATCGGTGAGCAGGTTTTCCAGGTAATGCAGGTTGACCTTGACCCCTTCGGCGCCCCCCAGCCCGAACGGGCAGCGGTAGTCATAGGGGAACGGCAGGAACTGCACGCCGTTGTTCAGCAGCCCGGCCAGGGCGCGCTTGGGCCCCAGGCTGCCCATCAGGCTCAGCGCGCCCTGGCTCATGCCGTGGTAACCGCCCTGGAACGACAGCACGGTGCTGCGTCCGGTGGCGGTGCGCACGAGCTTCAGCGCGGCTTCCACGGCATCGGTGCCGGTGGGACCGCAGAACTGGATCTTGGCCTCCGCGGCCAGGGCCTCGGGCAACAGGCCGAACAGGTCCTGGACGAACTGATCCTTGACCGGGGTGGTCAGGTCCAGGGTCAACAGCGGCAACTCATCGGCCAGCACCTGCTGGATCGCGGCGATCACCACCGGGTGATTGTGGCCCAGGGCCAAAGTCCCGGCACCGGCCAGGCAATCGATGAAACGCCGGCCCTCGACGTCTTCGACGTGAATGCCGCTGGCCCGCTTCAGGGCCAGGGGAATGCGCCGTGGATAACTGCGGGCATTGGATTCCTGGCGGCTCTGGCGGGCCAGCAGGGGCGACTCGTCGAACTGGTAAAGCGTCTCTTGCGGGGCGGCGCCAAGGCCCACCGGCGAATCTTCCATCAGGCTGGTAACGGCTGACATGTCTCGAACCCTCACGCTGCAATTTGAGCAAAACGGCCACCGGCCGGATGCGCAGCCCAAGCGCGGGCGCGCACTGACAGGTTTTCCTGTTCTAAAAACGCTTCAGCGCGGTGGGGATTTACACCCCGGGGCGAGGAAATTGCACATGCCGCCCCGTAGGAGCCAGCTTGCTGGCGAAGGCGGTCTCAAGGGCCCCTTCGCTGGCAAGCCGGCTCCTACAGGGGAAGGTGATGGGTCAGGCGCGGTGGGCAGGCAGGGTCAGCTCGACTCGCAGGCCATCGGGGCGGCTGTCGAAATTCAGCTCGCAACCACAACGCTGGACGATGGCCTGGACAATCGCCAGGCCCAGGCCACAGCCACTGCTCTGGCTGTCGCGCCAGAAGCGCTGGGTCAGGTGCTGCAAGTCTTGCACGGGAATGCCCGAGCCATGGTCGCGGACCTGGAAACGCACCCGGGCGCCGACTGTCTCCAGGTTCAGCTCCACCGGGCATTCTTCAGGGGTGTGGCGCAGTGCGTTGTCCAGCAAGTTGCGCAAGGCGGCGATGGCCAGGGTCGAGGGCATTTCCACCGCAGCCTCGCCGGCCTTGCCTTGCATATGCAGCTTGACCCGGGCCCGAGCACCCACGGCGGCGTCCTGGATCGCCAGGCGCGCCACCTGTTCGGCAGTGCAGTGCACGCCGTCGTCGAACGACAGGCTGCCCTCGACCCGGGCCAGCAACAGCAACTGCTCCAGGGTGCGGTGCATGCGGTCGGCGCCCTCCTCGGCCCGGGCCAGGGACTGATCCCGGGCCGCACCTTCGGTCATGCGCGCCACTTGCAGGTGGGTCTTGATCGCGGTCAGCGGGCTGCGCAATTCGTGGGCGGCGTCACCGGTCAGGCGCCGTTCGCGCTCGATGGTCTTGGCAATGCGCTGGAACAGCTGGTTCTGGGTTTCCAGCAGCGGCCGCAGCTCGCTGGGCATGGGCTGGATCTGCAACGGTTCCAGGGAGTCGGCGCTGCGGCGCATCAGCGCGTCACGAATCCGGTTCAGCGGGGCCAGGCTCTGGCCGATGCCCAGCCACAGCAGCCACAGGCAGCCGAGCAAGGCCACGCCCACCGGCACCGAAGCCGCCAGCAGCACCGACATGTTCAGGGCTTCGCGCTCGACCTGGCGATCCGCGGTGGTGATGCGCATGTCGCCGCGCACCAGGGTGAAGGTGCGCCAGGGCGCGCCGTCGATCATCTGGTCGTGAAAGCCCAGCTTCTCGGCTTCCAGCGGGTGCTCCGGAGTGCTGTGGCTGCGGGCCAGGATCTGCCCGCGCAGGGAACTGACCTGGCAGGCCATGCCGCCGGGGATGGTCAGGGCTGCGCTGTTGATCTGGTTGCTCGGGCCATGGGACGGCAGCGCCGGCATCTGCTCCAGCAGCCCGGCGACCATGCGCGCCGAGGCGACCAGGCGCTGGTCCAGGGAAAACATCATCTGGTTGCGCAGGTCACTGAGCATCCAGGCCGCGGCCAGGGCCCAGATCAGGATGAAGGCAGCGCCCAGGGTCATGCTCAGGCGCAGGCGCAGGCTTCTCACTTAGCGGTTCTCCTCACCGTCGGCCGGGCCCAGGCGATAGCCGAGGCCGCGCACGGTTTCGACGATGCCGTTGCCGAGTTTGCGCCGCAGGTGATGGATGTGCACATTCAGCGCGTTGCTCTCCAGCTCATCGTTGAAACCGTAGACGCTGTCCTTGAGTTGCTCGCTGGACAGCACCCGGCCACGGTTGTGCAGCAGCGCCTGGAGCAGGGATTGCTCGCGCCGCGAGAGGTCCACCGGTTGGCCGCCGAGCAGGGTTTCCCGGGTGCTCGGGTCATAGGTCAGGCGCCCGTGCTCGATCAGGTTGACGCTGCGCCCCGCCACCCGGCGCAACAGGGTGTGCAGGCGCGCCGCCAGTTCCCGCAGGTCGAAGGGCTTGAGCAGGTAATCGTCGGCACCGGCCTGCAAGCCATCGACCCGGTCGGTCACCGAGTCGCGGGCGGTGAGGATCAGCACCGGAATCTCCAGGCCCTTCTGGCGCTGCTGCTTGAGCAGCTTCAAACCGTCTTCATCCGGCAGGCCAAGATCCAGTACCATCACGTCGAAATCGGCCACGCCGAGCATGGCCCGCGCTGCCGAAGCGGTGGCCACATGCTCGACCGTCAGGCCCTGGGCCGTGAGGCCGGCGACTATCCCGCTGGCAATCAGCTCATCATCTTCACAGACAAGTACGTGCATGGTCGGTCCTGTACAAAGGCGTTGATTAAGCGGGCTGCGGATTAAGCGGACATTATGCCCGCCGTTTCCTGGCCACAAGCCAAGTATGGTTAATCATCGGTTAATCAGGACCGGCCATTGTGCTCGCAACTTGCACCGGTTTAAGGCTTGGCCATGCGTCGATTGTTTCTCCTGTTGTTCATGCTCTTCACCACACTGGCGCACGCCGGCAACAACCCGTTCGAGGTCAAGCCCGACTTCCTGCCGGTGGGCAAGGCCTTCGTCTTCACCTCCGAGCGCCTGCCTTCGGGAGAAACCCAGCTGTTCTGGCAGATCGCCGACGGCTACTACCTGTATCAGAAGCGCCTGAAGTTCGACGGCGTGGCGCCAGAGCTGCAACCCACCCTGCCGGCCGGTGAAGACCACAGCGACGAATTCTTCGGCCAGCAGACGGTGTATCGCCAAGGCCTGGAAGTGAAATTGCCCGCCGCCGCCAGCGGCAAGATCAAGCTGGGCTGGCAGGGCTGTGCCGACGCCGGCCTGTGCTACCCGCCGCAAACCCTGGAAGTGGACCTGGGCGGTGCGCCCACAGTCGCTGCCGCCAACTCTGCGACAACCAGCGGCGGCTCGGCCCAGGACCAGTTGCTGGCCAATGAGCTACAACACAAATCCTGGGGCCTGGGCCTGCTGGCCTTCTTCGGCTTCGGCCTGCTGCTGGCCTTCGCCCCTTGCTCACTGCCGATGTTGCCGATTCTCGCCGGCATGGTCGTCGGCAGCGGCGCCAGCCCGCGCCGCGGTTTGGCCCTGGCCTCAAGCTACGTGCTGTGCATGGCCCTGGTGTATGCCGGCATGGGGGTGATCGCCGCCCTGCTGGGCAGCAACCTGCAGGCCTGGCTGCAACAACCCTGGGTGCTGGGCAGTTTCGCCGCCCTGTTCGTGCTGCTGTCGCTGCCGATGTTCGGTTTCTTTGAATTGCAGATGCCCGCAGTCCTGCGCGACCGCCTGGAAGGTGCCAGTCGCCAGCGCCAGGGCGGTAGCCTGATCGGCTGTGGCGCTCTCGGCGCGCTGTCTGCGCTGCTGGTGGGCCCGTGCATGACCGCGCCACTGGCCGGCGGCCTGCTGTACATCGCCCAGACCGGCAACGCGCTGTTTGGCGGCCTGGCCCTGTTCGCCCTGGGCCTGGGCATCGGCCTGCCCCTGCTGTTGCTGGTGACCGTGGGCAACCGCTTCCTGCCCAAGCCGGGGCCGTGGATGAACCTGCTCAAGGGCGTGTTCGGCTTCCTGTTCCTGGGCACCGCCATCTACATGCTGCGCCCGGTACTGGGCGCCAGCCTGTGGATAGGTTTGTGGGGCGCCCTGGCCCTGGTACTCGCCTACTGCGCCTGGCAACAGCGGGCCATCGCCGGGCGGCTGGTGCACGCCTTCGGTGCCAGCTCGGTACTGTTCGGGGTCTGGGGTAGCATGCTGCTGGTGGGCGCCGCCGGTGGCAGCGACGAGCTGTGGCGGCCACTGAAGGTCTACAGCGGTGGCGGTGTGGCCAGCAGCGTCACTGCCCATGATGCCTTTACCACCGTGAAGTCCCCGGCCGAGCTGCAAAGCGCCCTGGACAATGCTCAGGCCCAGGGCCAGTGGGTGCTGTTGGACTACTACGCCGACTGGTGCGTGTCCTGCAAGATCATGGAGAAAACCGTGTTCGGCCAGCCCCAGGTCCTGGATGCCCTGAAGGACGTGCGCCTGCTGCGCCTGGACGTGACCCTGGACAACGCCGACGGCCGCGAACTCCTGAGCCGCTACAAAGTGCCGGGGCCACCGAGCATGCTGTGGATCGGCCCGGACGGCAGTGAACGCCGCAGCCAGCGCATCACCGGCGAAGTGGATGCCAACGCCTTCCTGCAACGCTGGACCCAGACCCGGGAAGCCCGTTGATGCTGACCTTTACCATCGGCACCTTTGCCATCGCCCTCAACCACCTGCTGCTGATCAGTGCCCTGGCCCTGGCCACCCTGGTGGGCTGGCGCGTGGCCAAGCGCGGCGGTGACAACCCCGAATCCGTGCTGTTCAGCCTGTTCCTTTTGGGCATGCTCGCCGCCCGGGTCAGTTTCGTGCTCGCTTACTGGAAGCACTACCAGCACGACCTGTGGATGATCATCGACCTGCGCGACGGCGGCTTCCTGGCCTGGCCGGGGGTGATCGTCATGCTCCTGGCGGCCCTGGCCTGGGGCTGGAAACGCCCGGCGCTGCGCCGCCCATTGGGTGCCGGGGTGGCCAGCGGCCTGGCCTTCTGGCTGCTGGCGACCCTGGCCCTGACCCTCTACGACCAGGGCACGCGCCTGCCGGAAGTGGCCCTGCGCAACGCCGCCGGCGAAACCGTGCAACTCACCGACTACCAGGGTGGCCCGCTGGTGATCAACCTCTGGGCCACCTGGTGCCCACCGTGCCGGCGGGAGATGCCGGTGCTGGAGAGAGCCCAGCAGCAACGCCCGGACCTGACCTTCCTGTTCGTCAACCAGGCCGAAAGCATGCAAAGCGTCAGCACCTTCCTGGCCACCCAGGACCTGAACCTGAACAACGTGCTGTTCGACGGCAGTGGCCGCCTGGGCAAGGCCGTGGGCTCCATGGCCCTGCCGACTACGCTGTTCTATAGCGCCGATGGCCGCCTGCTGGGCAGCCACCTGGGGGAACTCTCGGAAGCCAGCCTGGCCCGGGCCCTGGAAAACTTCGACGGCGCCCACCCGACCTCGGTCGCCCCTTCAAGGAAACTGCCATGCCCTTCATCCGCCACTTGCTGAGCCTGTCTTTGGGCGCGGCGTTGCTCAACGCTCCGCTGCTACAGGCCGAGGAACTGCCTGCGCCCATCCGCAAGATCGAAGAAAAAGGTGCCAAGATCATCGGCAGCTTCGACGCCCCGGACGGCCTCAAGGGCTACGCCGCGCAGTACCAGAACCGCGGCATGACCCTGTACCTCACCCCTGACGGCAAGCACGTGCTGCTGGGCAACCTGTACGACGCCGACGGCAAAGACCTCAGCGCCGAACCCTTGCAGAAACTGGTCTACGCGCCGATGGCCAAGGAAGTCTGGGGCAACCTGGACAAGAGCAACTGGATCGCCGACGGCAAGGCCGATGCACCGCGCATCGTCTACCTGTTCAGCGACCCCAACTGCCCCTACTGCAACATGTTCTGGGAACAGGCGCGGCCCTGGGTCAAGGCTGGCAAAGTGCAGTTGCGGCATATCATGGTGGGCATCATCCGCGAAGACAGCCCGGGCAAATCCGCCGCCCTGCTGGCCGCCAAAGACCCGCAACAGGCCCTGCAAGATCATGAAAAGGCCGGCAAGGGCAGCGCCCTGAAACCCCTGGCCAGTATTCCTGCAGCGGTCCAGGCCAAACTCGACGCCAACATGAAACTGATGGAAGAGCTAGAGCTGTCGGCGACCCCGGCGATCTTCTACCTCGACGACAAGGGTGAGCTGCAACAGCAGCAAGGCGCCCCGGCCCCGGGCAAGCTGACCCAGATCCTCGGCCCGAAATAAATCCCCGCCCCTGTAGGAGCCGGCTTGCCGGCGAAGGCGTCCTTGCGACGGGCGCCTGGCTTGCGGGCCCCTTCGCTGGCAAGCCAGCTCCTACGACGGAAAAATCGCGCTTCAACCATTGCGCTGTAAAAACCCCAACAAGGCCCGGGTCACGAATTCCGGGTTCTCCAAGCTGGAAATATGCCCGGCCTCGGGAACCAGCTGGTAAGGGCAGCCGATGCGTTCGGCCATCTCGATGGTTTCCGCCGGCGGCCGCGGCTGGTCCTGGTCGCCGCACAGCAGCAAGGTGTTGCGCGCATCCAAATGCGCCAACTGATCCAGCACATCCGCCCGGCTGAAGGTAATGCGCCCCATGGGAATCACGCTCTGGCGCAGGCGCTCGGCGGGCAGCGCCGCGAGGCTGGCGCGAAAATCCTGGAACAGCGCCGACTGCCGATCGATACCCGGGCGGAAGAAGATCGGCACCACGATATCCAGCAGCGGCTCGGCGATCAGGCCGCTGTCCTCGATCTGCTGGAACAGGGAGAAGTAATACTGCCGGGTCGGCTCAGGCTCGGCGCCCAGGTAAGTGTCCATCAGCACCAACCCGTCGATGCGCTGCGGCGCCGCCAGGGCCAGACGCGCGCCCCACATGCCGCCCACCGACAAGCCCACCAGGGTCACCCGTTCGATCTGCAAATGATCGAGCAAGGCCAACATCTGCCGTGCCACATCGTCCAGCGACGCGGTGCCTGCCGGCAACGGCCCGGACTGGCCATGGCCCCACAGGTCCACCGCGATCACCCGGTACTGTGCCGACAACGCCTCGATCTGCGGCGCCCACATGCTCGTGTCCCACAAATAACTGCCGGCCAGGAACACCACCGGCCCCTGGCCCTGGTCAAGGTAGTGCAACGGTTGTCCATCGAGGGTGGCGAAAGGCATCGGCTAGCTCCTATAGGGAATGACGAAAAAGGTCCGACAGACTGTGCCGTGAAAAAAGCTCAGTCAATCGGACCCTGCCGACAAAACGTATCAGGAGATGCCCGGCTTCAGGGCCCGCGCTGGCCGTCGAGCAAGGCCTCCACCACCGCGCGGGCCATCTCCACCGAATGCACCATGGACCAGATCAGCCCACGCTCCAGGCCGCTGCCCTGCTGGGTGATTTCATCGCAGACCTCTTCGGCGCATTTGAGCAACAACGCCACGTGCACCAAGGCCTCTTCGGCGCTGACGCCTTCGCGCACGCTGAACAGCGAGTCGGGGGAAACGGGTTTGGCTTGGGTCGTGAGCTGGAACAGCGCGGGGTCCAGCGGTTGCCGGGCCAGGGCCACGCGCAGGGTGGCGTTGGCGGCCTTGAGGGCGGGATCGCGATAGGACGAGGGGGGATCGGGGACGAGCTTTTTCATGGTCAAACTCCTGGTAATGACAAGGAGCCGACACCGTTCGCTTGCACACGAATAAGGTGGCAGCCGTACGCGGGTGTGCAAGACCGAGTTACCAGAACCCCGGCAGATCCGAAGATCTCCCGCGCACGGCCGCCATAACACGGCGAACATGAAATCGCTCAGGCATGACTGAGCGCTTATGCGTCTGGTAACAGTCGGACTTGCACATCCGAGCCATCGATTGGGCGATGGCTCCGGAACCCTAGCCCGCCGACCCGACGCATTCAAGCGGCCCGCAGTTTCTCGGAAATGCCTTACAAAAGAAAGCGACTAAACACCATTCCAGCGACCTTCCAGCCCGTTTCCGAAACCACCTTGCCCCGATCAGCATTGACCTATGGCCCTGCGGACCTGTAGCCGATGCTGAGCCTTGGCGAAGCTGCGAAAAGGCCCGCAGGGCCTTGCCTGGCGATCTCCCGTCAAAGACCTGAGGCGGCCTTGAAATCGCCGCGTCTGCTACGCAGCCGTACGCAGCCTGCGGCAGCGGCTACAGGGTTGCCAGGGGTTGCTGTAGCCGCTGCCGAGCCTTGGCGAGGCTGCGAAAAGGTCCGCAGTACCTTGCCTGGCGATCTCCCGTCAAAGACCTGAGGCGGCCTTGCAATCGCCGCGTCTGCTGCGCAGCCGTTCGCAGCCTGCGGCAGCGGCTACAAAAAACCGATTGGCATCAGCCGGAAGAATGACTCAGCCGTATTCTTCCGGCGCTTCGCGTTCGAGGATTTCCTCCAGGTCGCTCAGGTCACCGCGCTCCTTGAGAATGCCGCTGACCTGATCGATCCACGCCTGCTCCGAGGCAATCCCCGCCCAGGACTGGCTGCCGAAGCCGTGATACGGCCGGTCGTCGAAGGTGCTGATCAGCAACTGGTTGAAGCGCCCGGTGTCCAGTTTTTTGCGCTGGATTTGCACTTGCAGCGCCCCCAGCACCTTCTGCTGCTCTTGCGGGTTGGGGCGATAGCGGTAGAGCCGCGGCGAGCTGAGCACCAGAAACTCCGGCGGCAGGTTTTCATCGATGGCCGCCTGCAGGCGGTAATGGCCATCGAGAATCAGATAGCAGCTCAGACCGGTGACGTACCACAGCAGGATCGGCGGCAAGCTGCCTTCGCGGGCTTTTTTGCGCCACCACTTCAAGCGCCCGGAATGCGGGTCCACGGCATGCAGGCCGACTACTGCGCCACCGTACTCCCCCAACCCGACCCAGCGCGCCGTACCGGCCTGTTGGTTGTCGAGGATGTTACGACCATAGATCGCCCACTGCGGCATATGGCTCAGGGCGTCTTCACCGCCCTTGAAGTACCAGGCTTCGGTGCCGCTGAGCAGCGGCCGCATCGGTTTCTGCGATGCCGGGCGCAGGGCCCGCAACAGCCAGTAGCCGGGGTAAAAGAAGTCCGGCTGGTGCTGCATCAATTGCTCGACGAAGAAGCGGCTCCAGGCCTTGAGGCGCAGCGCCGGGTCGAGGCGCGCCTGTTGTTCCACCTGAGGCGAGTCGATGGGGCCCACCAGGGTTTGCGGCAGTTGCTCCGGCAGGTGATTGCGCACCAGCCATACGCCATACAGGCAGCGGGACATGGTGCCCCAGAGCAGGGTCTGGTCGCCGAGCACCAACTGCATACGGCTGTTGTTGCCACTGAGCAGGCACAGGTTGGGCTTGCCGCTGGCCGGGCGTTTGACGTCCACGCCGAGGCCGTTCCAGTGGCCGGCCAAATCCTCGATATCACGCCAGAAAATCTGTTCCACGATTGTCCCTAATCCTTGATCAATGACCGGCCCTGCGGCGGGCAGGCGCGACTATAGCAGAGGGCTGGAGGGCCCATTCGCCTGTAGGAGCTGGCTTGCCAGCGAAGGCGGCCAGCGCCTTACCCATGGCGGCCAATGACCGCGTCTACTTCGTCTGCCAACCCTTGCCCGCCCAGGCACTGACGCACCTCGTCGCACCACTGCGACTCCGGCTCATTGCCGGCCCAGGCCGGGGTAGCGCTGCGGTACTGCGGCCGGTCATCGAACGCCTGGATCAGCACCCGGTTGAGGTTCTCGGTGCTCAGGGCCGGGTTGCGCGGCACCGCGTCGCCGCGCTTGCGCAGTGAATCCATGATCCGTTGCTGATGCTCCAGGCTCGGTGCGAAGCCGCGCTCGCGGGTGGCGCTGAGGACGATGAATGATGGCGCGAGGTTTTCCGCGATGGCCGCCTGCAAACGGTAATGGCCGTCGATCACCACGTAGGACGCCAACCCGCCGACGTACCACAGCAGGATCGGCGCCAGGCTGCCTTCGCGGGCCTTCTTGCGCCACCACTTCAGGCGCCCGGCCTCGGGGTCGACACGGTGCAGGCCGATGAGCTTGCCGCCGCCATGCCACCAGTCGATCCACTCCAGGGTCTGGGGTTGCAGGTTGTCGAGAAAATCCTCGCCGTACAGGTGCCAGTTGGGCACATGGGTCAAAGGGTCGATCACCGAGGTGAAACGCCAGTGGTCCAGGCCGCTCGCGGTGCTGGAGGGCTCCGGCAGCAGGCCCTGGGCCAGCCAGAAACCGGGGGTGAGGAAGTGCCGGGCGCTTTCACTGAGACGGCTGACGAAATAGCGGCTCCAGGCCCTGATCCGCAGCTCGGGCGCCAGAGCGGCGTGCTGCTCCACGGTGGGTGAGTCGATGGGTGCCAGCAGCCGGCATTCGGCGCCGTCCGCCAGCGGGTTGCGTACCAGCCAGACGCCGCCGTGGTCCCGGGCCAGGGTGGCCCAGAACAACGGCATGTCGTGGTGCATCAGCTTGATCCGGGCATTGGCGCCGGTGCGCAGGTAAAGCGGCGGTTTGTCCGTGGAGCCCGGTTCGACCTCGACACCGAGGCCACTCCAGTTGCCCAGGGAATCTTCGATATCGCGCCAGTAAAGCTGTTCTGCCATGGTTCCGGTCCTTGAATGAAAACGCCCGGCGCAGGTGCTTGGACCTGGGCCGGGCGCGATCATAGCAGAGGACCTGCGGGCCTCTTCGCCCGTAGGAGCTGGCTTGCCAGCGAAGGCGTCGGCCAGGACGATGCAAGGCTTGCGGGCCTCTTCGCCGGCAAGCCGGCTCCTACGCCAAATGTCGGTCCTCCTGCTGCGCGAACAACGCCCCACCGCTCATCCGTCGATCACAGCCCCTCCAGCTCGGCCATCAGGTCGCTCAGCCGATCCACTTTCTCCTCGCTGATTTCATTGGCCCCCAGGCCATCGATGTAGGCGGCCAGCTCCTGCACCGTGCTGCATTCGAACATGGCCCGCAGCGGCACGTTGCGTTGCAGGGTTTTCTGCACCCGTGAGGCGATCTGGGTCGCCAGCAGGGAATGCCCGCCCAACTCGAAGAAGTTGTCGCGCACGCCCACCCGTTCGACCTTGAGCACCTCGGCCCAGATATCGGCCAGGGTTTGCTCCAGTTCATTGCCCGGCGCTTGATAGTCCTGGCTCTGCAGCTGGCCGATCTCCAGGGCCGGCAGGGCCTTGCGATCGAGCTTGCCGTTGGCGTTGAGCGGCAGGCGCTCCAGCCACAGCCAGTGCAGCGGCACCATGTATTCCGGCAGTTCGGCACGCAGCCGCGGTTTGATCCGCTCCAGGCGTTCGCTCGGGCTCAGGCTTGAGTCACCGGCGACCAGATACCCCACCAGATGCTTGCCGTTGACCCCTTCCTGCACCCCCACGGCGGCATCGCGCAATTCCGGCTGTTCATGCAGGCGCGCTTCGATCTCGCCCAGCTCGATGCGATAGCCGCGGATCTTCACCTGATGGTCGATCCGGCCGACGTATTCCAGTACGCCGTCGCTGCGCCGGCGTGCCAGGTCGCCGGTGCGGTACAGGCGTTCGCCCGCTGCACCGAACGGATGGGGCACGAAGGCCAGCGCGGTACGCAACGGGTCGCTGACGTAGCCACGGCCAACACCGGTGCCGGCCACGCACAACTCGCCGACGGCGCCCAGGGGCACCAACTCCAGGGCTTCGTCCATCAGGTACAGCCGGTTGTTGTCGGTGGGCGTACCGATGGGCAGGTAGGCGCCCCGGGTCGAGGCCATATCGACACGGAAGAAGGCCACGTCATCGGAGCACTCCGCCGGGCCGTAGGCGTTGACCAGGCCGATCTGTGGATAACGCAGCAGCCACTGGTGCGCCAGCTCGGGCGGCATGGCCTCGCCGGTGGGCAGCATCCAGCGCAGGCCATCGAGGGCGATGGCGTCCTGGGCGAGCATGCCCTGGATCAGCGACGGCACGCTCTCCAGCACCGTGATGCCCTGCTCCTGGACGTGAGCCAACAGGCCCTGGGGATCGTGGGCGATGGTGTTGGGCACGATGTCGACCCGGGCACCGAACAGCGGTGCGGCAAGGAACTGCCAGACCGAAATGTCGAAGCTCTGGGACGCGGTCTGGGCGATCACGTCGGCTTCGCTTAAGTGCAGGTACGGCACCTTGCTCAGTTGGTTGTTGAGCATGCCGCGCTGCTCCACCATCACGCCCTTGGGCAGGCCGGTGGAACCGGAGGTGTAGATCACATAGGCCAGGTTGTCCGGCGCGCTGTAGCGGCCCGGGTTGCTCTCGGCATGCCCGGCGGCTTGCAGCTCTTCCCAGACCAGCAGCCGCGGACGCCCGGCACAGCCGAACTCGTCCAGCAGGGCCTGGGCCTGTTCGCGGCAGGCCGCGGTGCAGACCAGGATCGGCGTGCGGCTGAGCTCGATGATACGGCCCAGGCGCTGGCCCGGCAGGCCCGGGTCCAGGGGCAGGTAGCCGGCCCCGGCCTTGAAGCTGCCGATGATCATGCCCAAGAGTTCCAGGCCGCGCTCGGCCAGCAGGGCCACCGGCTGATCAAAGCCCACGCCGTTGGCGATCAAGGCATGACCCAAGCGGTTGCTGCAGCGGTTCAACTCGGCATAGCTGTAACGCTGGTCCAGGCAGCTGGCGGCAATGCGTTGCGGATGAGCCGCCACCTGGGCCTCGAACAGTTCCACGTAGCTGCGCTCCAGCGGGTACTCATGCTCGCTCTGGTTGCAGCCGGCCAGCAGGAAGTCCTGCTCCTCTTCACCCAGCAGCGGCAGTTCGGCCATGTCGCCATGAAAGCCCTGCATCAGCGCCAGCAGCAGGCGCTTGAACTCGCCGAGCATGCGCTCGATGGTCGCCTGCTCGAAGTAGCGCTGGTCGTAGGACAGGTGCAGGCCCAGGTCATCCCCCGGGTAGCACACCGCGGTGATCGGGAAGTTGGTGTGGGTACGGCCGGAATCCGAACTGGCGTTCAGGCTCTGGGCACGGTCCAGCACCGAGACTTCCACCGGCGCGTTCTCGAACACGAACAGGCTGTCGAACAGCGGCTGGCCCTTGGGCAGTTCGCTGGTTTCCTGGATCGCCACCAGCGGCAGGTACTCGTATTCGCGCAGCTGCATGTTGCTGTCGAGCAAGGCGCTGAGCCACTGGCGCACACTGCAGCGCTCACCGTCCTGGGGCAGCTTGACCCGCAGGGCGATGCTGTTGATGAACAGGCCGACGGTGCGTTGCATCTCCGGCATCTCCACCGGACGCCCGGCCACGGTGACCCCGAACAATACGTCGCGATCGCCGCTCATGCGCCGCAGCACCAGGGCCCAGGCCGCCTGGGCGAAGGTGTTGACGGTGAGCTGGTGCTGTTGCGCCAGTTCCCGCAGTTGCGCGCCGTCCCGGGCATCCAGGCGGGTGTAGCAGTCGCCGACTGTCATGCCGCCGCTGTCGCCGGCGTGTTCGCGCAGGAACGGCCGGTCGCTGGGGATCGGCGTGGTGCGTTCAAAGCCCTCAAGGTTCTGCCGCCACCACTGCCGCGCCTCGGACAGGCTCTGGTGTTGCAGCCAGCCGATGTAGTCGCGGTAACGCGGTGGCACCGCCAGTTGCGCCTCGCGACCTTCACCGAGGGCGGTGTAGATCTCGAAGAAGTCGTTCATCAGCAGCGAGCGGCACCAGGCATCGATGAGGATGTGGTGGTTGCTCATCATGAACCAGTAACGGGCCGCACCAACGCGGATCAGCCGCAGGTGGAACGGCGCCTGGTTGAGCAGATCGAAGCCGGCCTCACGCTCCTGTTTGTGCAGGGCTTGCAGCTTGGCTTCCTGCTCGGCCTCGGGCACCGCGCTCCAGTCGAGAAACTCGATCGGGGTGCGGCCCGGCTTGTGGATAACCTGCAGCATGTCTTCGCCGACGTTCCAGCAAAAAGACGCGCGCAAGGCTTCGTGGCGCGCCACCACCGCCTGCCAGGCCTGGGCGAAACGCTCCGGGTCCAGTTCGCTGTTGATGCGGTAGCGGTCCTGCATGTAATACAGGCCGGTGCCCGGCTCCAGCAGGGTGTGCAACAGCATGCCCTCCTGCATCGGGGTCAGCGGGTAGACGTCTTCGATCTGCGCCGCCGGTACCGGCAGGCCATCTAGCTGGGCCTGGGTCAGGCGCGCCAGGGGGAAGTCCGACGGCGTCAGGCCACCGGCATCGTCCTTCAGGCAATGGCCGATCAGGCTGTGCAGCTCGCCCAGGTAGGCGTCCGCCAGCTCGCCGATCAGCTCGGCGTCGAAACGTTCGCTGCTGTAGGTCCAGCGCAGCACCAGCTCGCCGCCATAGACCTGGCTGTCGATGCTCAGTTCGTTGGGCAACGGTGCCTCCGGTGCGTGGGCCGGGCCGACGGATTCATCCAGCGGACGCAGCAGTGCGTCGGCGCCGAAGCTCTGGTCGAACTGCCCCAGGTAGTTGAAGGTCACCGGCGCCAGCGGCAACGCCGCCAGGGCCTCGCGGCAGGCGTCGTCCGCCAGGTAGCGCAGCACGCCGTAACCCAGGCCCTTGTGCGGCACGGCCCGCAGTTGTTCCTTGATGGCCTTGATCGAGGCGCCCTGCCCGGCCGCTTCTTCCACCTGCAACGGGGTCAGGCGCAACGGATAGGCGCTGGTGAACCAGCCGACGGTGCGGGTCAGGTCGATCTCGTCGAACAGCGCCTCGCGGCCGTGGCCTTCCAGTTGCACCAGGGCCGAAGGCTGCCCGCTCCAGCGGCACAGCACCCGGGCCAGGGCGGTCAGCAGCAGGTCGTTGACCTGGGTGCGGTAGGCCGCTGGGGCCTGTTGCAGCAGTTGCCGGGTGCGCTCGGCATCCAGGGTCACGCTGTGGCTGCGGGCCTGCTGATGCTGCTGGCTGCCAGCGGCATTCAAGCCTGGCAGTTGCGCGGCCGGGCCGGCCAGTTGCTGCTGCCACCAGCCGAGTTCTTCACGCAGGGATTCGCTGCCGGCATAGGCCAGCAGGCGGCTCGACCAGTCCCGCAGGGCGCTGGTCTTGGCCGGCAGCTTCAGGGCCTTTCCGGCTTGCAACTGACGATAGGCGTTTTGCAAATCTTCCAGCAACACGCGCCAGGACACGCCGTCCACCACCAGGTGGTGGATGGCCAGCAACAGGCGTTGCTCGCCTTCAGGGCCGTCCACCAGCACCGCCCGCAACAGCGGCCCGTGTTCCAGGTCGAGGCTGCGCTGGGCATCGGCGAACAGCGCCTCGCAGGTGTCCATGGACGGCACCCGCACCTGCCACAACAAGGGAGCATCGGACAACGGCAGGTACTCGGCGCGCCACTGCCCGCCCGCCTGGTTGAAGCGCAGGCGCAGGGCGTCGTGCTGCTCCACTAGCGCCAGCAGGGCTTGCTCCAGCAACTGGGCATCAAGGACACCCAGCGGCTCCAGCAGCAGCGCCTGGTTCCAGTGCTGCGGCTGGGGAATGCGGCTGTCGAAGAACCAGTGCTGGATCGGCGTCAGCGGCGCTTCGCCACTGAGCTGGCCCTGCTCGGCGCTGACGCGCTGAGTGTGGCTGGCGACCCGTGCCAGGGTTTGCACCGTCTGGTGCTGGAACAAATCGCGCGGGGTGAAGTGGATCCCCAGCTGGCGGGCGCGGCTGACCACCTGGATCGACAGGATCGAGTCGCCCCCCAGTTCGAAGAAATTGTCGTTGAGGCCCACTTGCTGCACGTTCAGCACTTCGCCCCAGACCCCGGCCAGGGTCTGTTCCAGCTCATTGCTCGGCGCCACGTACTGCTGGCGATTGAGCTCCGGATCGGGCATCGGCAGGGCTCGGCGATCGAGCTTGCCGTTGGCGGTCAACGGCATGCTGCCGAGCAGGATCAGGTGGGTCGGCACCATGTAGTCCGGCAGCTGGGTTTTCAGCTGCTGCTTGAGGGCTTCACGCAGGTTGGCCTGCTGCACCTCGTTGTGCTCGGCCACCTCGGTCACCAGATACCCGGCCAGTTGCTTGCCGGCCGGGGTGTCGAGAGCCAGCACCACCGCTTCACGCACGGCCGGATGATCCAGCAGACGGGTTTCGATTTCCCCCAGCTCGATGCGGAAACCGCGAATCTTCACCTGATGGTCGACCCGGCCGATGTACTCCAGCTGACCGTCGGCGCACTGGCGCACCAGGTCCCCGGTGCGGTACAGGCGCCCGCCATCGGTGGCGAACGGATCGGCGACAAAACGCTCGGCACTCATCCCCGGACGACGGTGATAACCCTGGGCCAGACCGGCGCCGCCGACATACAACTCACCGGTCGCCCCTTGGGGCACCAGCGCCAGATCGGCATCGAGGATATAGGCCACCCGGGCCCCGACAATGCTGCCGATGGGCACGCTGGCCACGCCTTCGGCCAACTGCTGCGGCGCCAGGCTGGCCAGGGGCATGACCACGGTTTCGGTGGGGCCGTAGGCGTTAAAGAACAGGCTCGGCTGGAAGGCCGCACGGATGCGCTGCAGGTGTTCGCCGGTCAGGGCCTCGCCGCCAGTGATGCACATGCGCACCGGCAGGGTCTGCTGCTGGGTCGCCAGATGCTGGGCCAACTGGCTGCCGTAGCTCGGGGTGAAGCCAAGGATGCTGATGCGATGCTGACGAATCAGCTGGCAGATTTCCTCGGCGTCCCACTGGCCCTGGGCCCGCAGTACCACCTGGGCGCCGCTGAGCAGCGGCACCAGCAAGCGCTCGGTGGCGGCGTCGAAGTTGATGGAATAGAAGTGCAGCTCGCAGTCGTCCGGGCGCATGCCGAAGCGGCGGATCACCGCCTGGCAGTGCATGGCGATTTCCCCGTGGGACACCACCACGCCCTTGGGCTGGCCGGTGGAGCCGGAGGTGTAGATCAGGTACGCCTGATGCTGGGGCAGGCTGATGAAGGGCAACTCGCTGGCCGGGTAGTCGGCCAGCAGCGCGCCGTCTTCCTCCAGGCACCAACGACCGACACCCGTCGGCAACTCACCCAGGGCGGCGAACATCCGCGCATCACTGAGGAGCAGGCCGATGCCGCTGTCTTCGATCATGTAGTGCAGGCGGTCCAGGGGGTATTCCGGGTCCAGGGGCACGTAGGCGCCACCGGCCTTGAGGATCGCCAGCAGGCCGACGACCATTTCCAGGGAACGCTCCAGGGCCAGACCAACCCGAACTTGCGGGCCCACGCCACGCTCACGAAGCATCCAGGCCAGGCGGTTGGCGCGGCTGTCCAGCTCGCTGTAGCTCAGGGTCTGCCCGGCGAAGGTCAGGGCCGGTGCGTCCTTGCGGGCCAGGGCCTGTTCGCTGAACAGGTGGTGGATGCACTGGTCCAGACGTTGCTCGCCAGGCTCGACACTCAAGCTGTCCAGCAGTTGCTTCTGTTCCTCGGCGTGCAGCAGCGGCAACTCGCACAGACGCTGTTGCGGATCGCTGAGCAAGGCCTCCAGCAGATTGCGCCAATGGGCCGTCATGCGCGCAATGCGCGGCTCGTCGAACAGGTCGGTGCTGTAGGTCAGGCAACAGCCCAGGCGCTGATCCAGGTCGGTGACTTCCAGGTTGAGGTCGAACTTGGTGGCCCGGGCATCGTTGACCAGGTATTCCACGGTCATGCCCGCCAACTGCCGGCTTTGCTGGAATTCCCAGCGCTGGACGTTGCACATCACCTGGAACAGCGGGTTGTAGGCGGTGCTGCGCGGTGGTTGCAAGGCTTCCACCAGATGATCGAACGGCAGGTCCTGGTGCGACTGGCCCTCGATCACGGTGTGGCGTACCTGCTCCAGCAACTGGCCGACGCTCATCTGCCCGTCGAGCTGGCAACGCAGCACCTGGGTGTTGAGGAAGGCGCCGATCAGCCCTTCGCTTTCCGGGCGGATGCGGTTGGCCACCGGCGCACCGATGCGCAGGTCGCTCTGGCCGCTGTAGCGGTACAGCAGCAGCGACAACGCGGCGGTCATGGTCATGAACAGGGTCAGGCCGTGCTCGGCATTGAAGGCGCGCACCCGGGCCGCCAGCTCGTCGCTCAAGTCGAAGCGGTACAGCTCGCCCTGGTGGCTTTGCACCGCGGGCCGTGGCCGGTCGCTGGGCAGTTCCAGCAAGGGGTGTTCGCGGCCCAGTTGCGCGGTCCAGTAGTCCAGCTGGCGCTGGCGCTCGCCGGATTCCAGCCACTGGCGCTGCCACACGCTGTAGTCCAGGTACTGCACCGGCAGCGGTTCCAGGGGCGATTCGCGGTCGTCGAGGAAGGCTTCGTACAGCGCGCCCAGCTCGCGGGCGAAGATGTCCATGGCCCAGCCTTCGGTGACGATGTGGTGCAGGGTCAGGACGAAGTAATGCTCCTGCTCGCCGGCCTTGACCAGGCAGGCGCGCAGCAAGGGGCCGGTCTCCAGGTCGAAGGGCTGGTGCGCTTCGCTGTCCGCCAGTTGTTGCAGGCGTTGTTGCCGGGCATCCGGGGCCAGGGCCGAGAAGTCCTTCCAGGCCATGCGCAGGCCGGTGTCGGCATGCACCTGCTGATGGGCCACGCCATTGACGCTGGGGAAGGTGGTGCGCAGGGTTTCGTGACGCAGGATCAGCGCCTGCAACGCCGCCTCGAAGCGGCCCACGTCCAGCACCCCGGACAGCCGCGCCATGCCACCGACGTTGTAGGCCGGGCTGTCGGGCTCCATCTGCCAGAGGAACCACATGCGCTGCTGGGAATAGGACAGCGGCACCGGCTGGCTGCGGTCGACCCGGGCAATCGGCGGCTGCTGATTGCGCGCACCGGATTGCTGGATCAGCAGCACCTGTTCGGCAAAGGCCCCCAGTTCGCTGGCTTCAAACAGTGCCCGTAACGGCAGTTCGACATCGCAGGCCTGGCGGGTGCGGGAAATGATCTGGGTGGCCAACAGCGAATGCCCGCCCAGGGCGAAGAAGTCGTCCTTGAGGCCGATGCGTGGCTGACCCAGCACTTCGCGCCAGATCTGGGCGATCTGCCGTTCCAGATCGGTGCCCGGCTCGACGTGCTCGCGCACCTGCCATTGCGGCTCCGGCAAGGCCCGGCGATCCAGCTTGCCGCTGGGGCTTAGGGGCATGGCGTCCAGGCGCAGCAGTTGCGCCGGCACCATGTACTCCGGCAGTTCAGCGGCCAGGGCATTTTTCAGCCGGGCGCTGTGTTCGGTTTCATCTTCGTCGGTGACATTAGCGGTGTAGTAGCCGATCAGTTGCACACCGGCGACGGTGTCCCGCACCAGCACTGCGGCCTGGGCCACGCCGTCCTGGGCCAGTAGCCGCGCTTCGATTTCCTGCGGCTCGACCCGAAAGCCCCGCAGCTTGACCTGCTGGTCGAGGCGACCGAGGTATTCGAGCACGCCGTCGGCGCACCAGCGCACCCGATCCCCGGTGCGGTACAGGCGCGCGCCCTCCGCGCTCAGCGGGTCCACCACAAAGCGTTCGGCGGTCAGCGCCGGGCGCCCCAGGTAACCCCGGGCCAGGCCCTGGCCGCTGATGCACAGCTCACCCGGAATTCCCGCCGGCAACGGATTGAGGTCCGCGTCCAGCACCCGGCACACCACGTTGCCCAGGGGCCGGCCAATGGGCGAACGCTCGCCGTCATCGACTGAACACTGCCAATGGGTGACGTTGATCGCGGTTTCGGTCGGGCCATAGCGGTTGTGCAGTTGCGCATTGGGCAACTGCTGCAACAGGCGATTGCGCAGCTCGGCCGGCAGGGCTTCGCCACCGGAGAACACCCGGCGCAGGCTGTGGCATTCGGCGCTCAGCGGCTCATCGACGAACAACTGCAACAGCGGCGGCACGAAGTGCAGCGTGGTGACACCATACTCCTGCACCAGCTGGGCGATGCGATGGGGATCGCGGTGCTCGCCGGGGGCGGCGATCAGCAGCCGGCAGCCGGTGATCAAAGGCCAGAAGCACTCCCACACCGACACATCGAAGCTGATGGGGGCTTTTTGCATCAGCACATCGTCAGCCTGCAACTGGTAGCTGTCCTGCATCCATTGCAGGCGCTCCATCAGCGCGCGATGGGTGTTGCCGACGCCCTTGGGCTGGCCGGTGGAACCGGAGGTGTAGATCACGTAGGCCAGGTGTTCGCCGTGCAGGTGCAGGCCCGGCGCGTGGCTCGGCCAGCTGTCGAGCTTGAGGCTGTCCATGGCGATGGCGCTGATACCCGGGGCTTCGGGCATCCGGCCCAGCAGATGGGTCTGGGTCAGCAGCAGGCCCACGCCGCTGTCTTCGAGCATGTAGGCCAGGCGTTCGGCAGGGTAGTCCGGGTCCAGGGGCACGTAGGCGCCACCGGCCTTGATGATTGCCAGAAGGCCGATCAGCAGTAGCGGCGAACGTTCGGCGGCGATGGCCACGCACACGTCCGGCCCGACGCCCTTGTCCCGCAGGTAGTGGGCCAGGCGGTTGGCCTGGGCGTGGAGTTCGGCAAAGCTCAGTTGGCCGCCGTCCCAGACCAGCGCGGTGCGCTCCGGGGTCTGCTGCAGTTGTTCCTGCAGGCGCTCCGGCAACCAACGCTCGGCGGGCGCACAGGGGGCCACGCTCCATTGCTGCAGTTGCGCCGCTTCGGCGTTGCCGAGCAACGGCAATTCGCCCAGGGCGCAGTCCGGTTGCAGGCAGGCATGCTCCAGCAGGCTGATGAAATGCCCGGCCAGACGCTGGATGCTGGCCGCGTCGAACAGCTCGTCGGCGTAGTCGAAGGCCAGGCTCAGGCGGCCGTTGCGGTCCTCTTCGCTGTGCAGTTGCAGGTCGAACTTGGCCTCGCGGCTGTGCCACGGCAGCTCTTCGGCCAGCAGCCCCGGCAGACGGCGCAAGGCACTGAGGTCGCGCTGCTGGTGGTTGAACATGACCTGGAACAGGCCTTGCTCGCGGGCTTCGGGGAAGGCTTCGAGCAACTGTTCGAAGGGCAGGTCCTGATGAGCCTGGGCTTCAAGGACGGTGCGGCGGGTCTGTTGCAGCAGGTCGGCGAAGGACTGGCGCGAATCCAACTGCCCGCGCAATACCTGGGTGTTGATGAAAAAGCCCAGAAGGCTCTGGGTCTCCAGGCGCGGGCGGTTGGCGTTGGGCACACCGATGCGGATATCGCTCTGCCCGCTGTAGCGGTGCAGCAGGGTCTGGAACGCCGCCAGCAACAGCATGAACGGCGTGGCCTGCCGAGCCTGGGCGGTCTGGCGCACGGCTTCACTGAGGCTCGCGCTCAGGCGCAGGTCATGGCGCGCGGCGCTGTGGCGGACCTGGGCCGAACGCGGGTGGTCGGTGGCGAGGTTCAACACCGGGGCTTCGTCCGCCAACTGCTGTTTCCAGTAGTCCAGCTGGCGCTGGCCTTCGCCCTGGGCCAGCCACTGGCGCTGCCAACTGCCGTAGTCGGCGTATTGCAGGGCCAGGGGCGCCAGCTCCAGGCTCTGGCCCTGGGCCGCGGCGGCATAGAGCCGCGAGAACTCGTCGATCAGCAGATTCAGCGACCAGCCGTCGGCGATGATGTGGTGCAGGGTCAGCAGCAGTTGGTGTTCTTCGTCATCCAGGCGCACCAGGGTCGCCCAGTACAGCGGCCCCTTCTCCAGATCGAACTGGGTCCGGGCCTCGTCTTCGCGGATCTGCCGCGCCCGGGCTTCACGCTCGGCCGGTGGCAGGTCGCTGATATCGATCACCTGCAGGTTGAATTCGCCGGCGGCATCCACCTGTTGCAGGGCCTGGCCGTCACGCTCGAAGAAGCGCGTGCGCAGCGCTTCGTGGCGCTGGATCAGTTGCTGGAAGCTGGCGCGCAGGGCCTCTTCATCCAGCTCGCCACGCAAGCGCAGGCCGCCGGGAATGTTGTAGGCGCTGCTCTGCGGGTCCAGTTGCCAGGTGATCCACAGGCGGTTCTGGGCCAGGGATTGCGGCAGCGGCTGCTGGCGCGACAGGGCATTGATACTGCCCTGGGCCACGCCGCCGTCCTGCTGCTGGCGCGCCACGGCAGCGCTGAAGGCACCCAGGGTCGGAGCCTCGAACAGCAGGCGCAAGCCCAGTTCCAGCCCCAGCTCTTCACGCAGGCGGGCGATCACCTGGGTAGCGGCAATCGAGTTGCCCCCCAGGAGGAAGAAGTGATCGTCGGCGGCCACTGAAGCGCATTGCAATTGCTCCTGCCAAATGCGCCCGATCAGGGTTTGCAGCGCGTCACCGGCGCTGTCTGCGGCGTCAGCCGTTGCGCTGCCGGCCTGCGGGAACAGCGCGTAGTAATCCAGGCTGCCATCGGCCAGCCGGGTGCGGCAGGCGGAACGCTGCAACTTGCCGCTGGAGGTTTTCGGCAGGGCCCCGGGGTTGAGCAGCACCACCACGCTCGGCGCTTCCTGGCAGGCTTCGGCCACCGCCTGGCGGATGGCCTTGATCAGCGCCTCGGGGGGCAGGATCTTCTGCACGCTGCGGCTGATTTCCGCGGCGATGCCGATGCCTTCCTGGCCCTGCTCGGTGACCGCAAACGCCGCCACCCGGCCCTTGCGCACCACTTCCACCTCGCGCTCGATGGTCTTTTCGATGTCCTGGGGGTAGAGGTTGTGCCCGCGCACGATCAGCAGGTCCTTCAGGCGCCCGGTGATGAACAGCTCGCCATCGCGGATAAAGCCCAGGTCACCGGTGCGCAACCAGGTACGACCGGCATGCTGGACGAAGGTCTTGGCGGTGGCTTCAGGATTGCGCCAGTAGCCATGGGCAATGCTCGGCCCGGCGGCCCAGACTTCGCCAATACGGTTGTCAGGCAATTCGCCCAGTTGCTGCGGATCCATCACCAGCACGGCGTGTTCCGGCTGGCTGAAGCCGCAGCTCATCATCGCGCTGCCCTGCCCCGGCTCGGCGCGGTTCTGCGCCAGGGCCTGGTCGTCCAGGTGCAGGGCCGGGATGCCCTGGCCGCGCACGCCACCGGCCACGAACAGGGTGGCTTCGGCCAGGCCGTAGGAGGCGAGGAAGTTTTCATGGCTGAAACCGCAGGCACTGAACTTCTCGGCGAAACGCTCCAGGGTGTCCAGGCGGATCGGCTCGGACCCCGAATAGGCCACGCGCCAGCCGCTGAGGTCGAGGCGCTCCAGGGCCGACTCGCTGACCCGTTCGCTGCACAGGCGGTAGGCGAAATCCGGGCCGCCGCTGATGGTGCCGCCGTATTCGCTGATCGCTTCCAGCCAGCGTACGGGCCGCGCCAGGAAGTAGGCCGGTGACATCAGCACACAGGGCACGCCGCTGAAAATCGGTTGCAGCAGGCCGCCAATTAAGCCCATGTCGTGGTACAGCGGCAGCCAGCTGACGATCACGTCGTCCGGGTTGAGGTCGATACCAAAGCCGCGACGGATCAGCAGTTCGTTGGCCACCAGGTTGCCATGGCTTACCTGCACGCCCTTGGGCAGCGCGGTGGAGCCCGAGGTGTATTGCAGGAAGGCGATGTCGTCGTCCTGCAGCGCCACGACCTGCCAGTCTTCGGCCAGCCCGGCTTGCAGGGTGTCCACACACAGCAGTTGCGGCGCGCCCGCGGCCTTGAGTTCGTCCATCTGCAACAGTGAATCCCGCAGCCCGGCGCTGGTCAGCAGCAACCGTGGCTCGGCGTCGGCCATGATGGAAATCAGGCGCTCCTGGTGATGACGACGGGTGGACTCCGGCGGATAGGCCGGCACCGCGATCACCCCGGCGTACAGGCAACCGAAGAACGCCGCGACGTAGTCCGGGCCGCTGGGAAACAGCAATACCGCGCGATCGCCGAATTCGGCGTTGGCTTGCAGAGCCGCAGCAATGGTGCGCGCACGAAGGTCCAGGTCCCGGTAACTGAGGACCACGCTCTGATCCTGCTCTTCGGCGAGAAAGCGCAACGCCACTTGATCAGGTGCCAGGACTGCCCGGCGTTGAAGGGCTTGGGCCAGGGTGCTGGGGAGTTCGAACGCGTCCGTCATGGGGTTTCCTGCCAGGATTGTGCTTGCAATGGAGAGCGGGCCCTGCTCTCCCATAACTTTAATAACTATCTATAAATCAAATAGTTATAAGAAAGTCGTGGGCATCCGGAGGGCGCCGTGGCCGGGTCTGCTACCCGGAATCTTTCTCCAATGAGAACGGATGACGTCTTGAAATAATTAGTCCGCATCCTGCCCTTCAAGGCCTGATCCAGCCCACTGACGAGCAGCCGTTCGCAATCTGCACTGACAGAGAGCATTAGTTCTTTTTCTCAATTGACAATCATTATCATTCAGCCTAATTTGTCGCTCGATGTGTAGGACGGGTCAGATTTTTCTGACGTCCCACTAACCTCTTTGCAACAAGGTGATTTCCATGACGGAACAAGTATCCACAAGCAGGTGCGATTCACCGTTACTCCAGGCTTTTGTCGACAACCGTCTGATCCTGGTGAAGATTGCAGCCCGCATTACCGGCTGCCGATCCCGGGCTGAAGACGTGGTTCAAGATGCGTTTTTCCGCCTGCAGTCGGCGCCGCAGATCACCTCCTCGTTCAAGGCCCAGCTCAGTTACCTGTTCCAGATCGTGCGCAACCTGGCCATCGACCACTACCGCAAGCAGGCGCTGGAGCAGAAGTACTCGGGTACTGAAGAGGAAGGCTTGAATGTGGTTATTCATGGCGCTTCACCTGAAACCTCCCACATGAACTTTTCCACCCTGGAAAACATCGCCGAAGCCCTGACCGAGCTGCCCAGCCGCACGCGCTACGCCTTCGAGATGTACCGCCTGCATGGCGTCCCGCAAAAGGACATCGCCAAGGAGCTGGGGGTATCGCCGACCCTGGTCAACTTCATGATTCGCGATGCCCTGGTGCATTGCCGCAAAGTCTCGGGCAACCGCCCCGATACCTTCGCCCGTCGCTGACTGGTGCCCTGCATGACCCGGCTTGAAGGGTGCCTACACCTCAAGCAGGCCACTGCGGCCAAGCACCAGTAACGCTGCACGTTTATGCAACAGATCGAACTCCTGCTGGCAGAACCGACAACGGTCATGCGCAGCACAGGGCGGCGCGTGGGCGCCTGGCGCCGGCCGCTGCGCACCTGGCGGGTCCAGATACAGGGCATGTACCTGGGCCGACAGCCAGAAAGCCAGCCGATCCTGGCGCGCCGCCTCGGCTGCCTGGGCATCCAGCGGCACGGGCGCCTGCCCCCGGCCCCGCAGAGACTCGAACAGCCTTTGGCGGGCGATGACCTCATCGATTCCCTTGAGCTGGCTAGTGGGCAGGGCTGCAACATTCAGCGGATCAACAGAGGACATGGCAGCGCTCACCGTCGGTTGGGCATTCAACCAAGTGACGTGGGCCGCCGCCGGAAATTTAGCCCGTCGCGGGCCGGGCCGGTCGCTGCGTGATGTCAGGCGTGGGGCACGCTCATCACCACAATGCGATAGGGATCGAAGATCTTGTGCATCTGGCCGTTGTCCCGCAGTTTTTGCAGGAGCCCGGAAAAGTCTTCGGCCGTGATCGGCGCCTTGGGCCGGATCAGGGCGTAATGGTGGTAGACCTGATCGATGCGTTCGGAAACCAGCAACTGCTCCGTGCTTTCGGCATTGCGCGCCAGGAAGTCGCTGAGGTAGGAGCGGGTCACCAGGGCGATGTCCGCCCTGCCCCGCAGGACCATCAGCAGGTTGCTGTCATGGGAATAGGTCAGGGTGGCGTTGTAGGTGTCGGCCAGGAACTTGGGGTCGGCGTTGAACTGGGCGAAGGCGTAGTGATAACCGCTGAACAGAGCCAGGCGCTTGCCCTTCAGGTTGGCGAAATAGTCCTGCTGGCGCCCGCCCTGACGCTGGGCGACGAAAATTTCCGCGTCTTCCAGGCCCATGTCGACACTGGTGTGGGCAATGTTCTGCCAGCCCCAGGCCGGGTTCTCGAAGATCGCCAGGTCCACCCGGCCCTGCTCGAAATCGCGGAAACGCCGGGGAATCGAGGTGGGCACCAGGACGAACTGATAGTCGCTCTGGGACTGGTTGAGGGCTTCCACCAGTTGCGGCAGCAAACCGGTGTCGGCACCGGTTTCTGGACGGACGGTATAAGGCGGGAAATGCGCCGCCGCGACCCGCACCAGCTGCGCCGAGGAGGCCGGACAGACCCAAAGTGTTGCCAGCGCCAGCAAGAGCATTCGCAAGGCTGACCGCAGCGGCAAGGACATCAAGGCAACACACCTCAAGGAAATGAAAATGAATGAGCTAAAGCTAGGCGTTTTCAGCCACTTCGACAACGTTGCCACGCACAATTAGCCAGCCGCTCAATGATCCTTGAGCACCAGCAGCAGGGCCTCCTGGGCCAGCTGTTCCAGAGTCATGCTGCCCTCGGCACGAAACCAGGTGGTGGTCCAGGACAGGGCGCCGGTGAGAAAGCGCCGGGTAATGAATACATCGCCCTTGATGAACCCCGCCTCCTTGGCCTCCCCCAGCACCTGCAGCCAGATCTGTTCGTAGATATCGCGCAGCGCCAGGACGGCTGCCTGGCCTTCCGGGGACAGTGAGCGCCACTCGTACACCAGCACCGCCATGGCTTCACCGCTGCCGCCCATGATCGACTGCAGTTCACAGCGGATCAGCGCCAGCACCCGTTCGCGCACGCTGCCGGCCTCGGCCAGTTCAGCGCGCATCAAGGCGGTGTTGTAGTGGATGGTTTCCTGCATCACCGCCCGCAGGATGTCGTCCTTGCTCTTGAAGTGATGAAAGATGCTGCCCGACTGGATGCCCACCGCGCTGGCCAGGTCACGCACGGTGGTGCGCTCGTAACCCTTGTTGCGAAACAGGTGCGCTGCGGTTTGCAGCAGCTTGCCCCGGGCGCTCTCGGGGTCGGTCACCTGGCCACTGGCGATCAGCTCGCGTACTACCTGCAGGGCTTTTTGCTCGTCCACCGGTGTTCTCCTACCTTCACGTCATCAATAGCTCAGCGTAACCCGGCAAATCCGGGCGCGGCGCGCGCAATTTAAGCCTCTGCCGGTTACCAAGCAAGCGCTTGGCCAGAAGAATAGGCCAACGTATTTACAAACCAAGCGCTTGCTTGGTAGCCTCCTCGCAGTTCTTCATTCGAGAGCCCTGTCATGACCAAGACCGTAAGAATCGGCTGCGCCAGTGCCTTCTGGGGCGACACCAGCAGCGCCGCAGCGCAGTTGGTGCAAGGCGGCCGCCTGGACTACCTGGTGTTCGACTATCTGGCAGAGATCACCCTGTCGATCATGGCCGGGGCGCGCATGAAGGACCCGACGGCGGGCTACGCCACGGATTTCGTCGAGGTGCTCAAACCCTTGCTGGGCTCGATCCGCGAACAGGGCATCCGGGTCATCAGCAACGCCGGCGGGGTCAACCCGCAGGCCTGTGCCAGTGCCTTGCAGGCCGCCTGCGAACAGGCCGGGGTGGCGCTGAAGATCGCCGTGCTGCTGGGGGACGACCTGCAACCGCAGTTCAAGCAGTTGAGCGACGCCGCCATTGTGGAGATGTTCAGCGGCGCGCCCCTGCCGCCAATGTGCGTCTCCACCAATGCCTACCTCGGTGCCCCCGGCATCGTCGAAGCGCTGCGCCTGGGGGCGGATATCGTGATCACCGGCCGCGGCGTCGACAGCGCGGTGGTCAGCGCCGCCCTGGTTCACGAGTTCAACTGGTCCTGGCAGGATTACGACCGCCTGGCCCAGGCCGCCCTGGCCGGGCACATCATCGAATGTGGCGCGCAGTGCACCGGCGGCAATTTCACCGACTGGCGCCAGGTGCCGGACTACGAACATATCGGCTTCCCCATCGTCGAGGTCGGCGCTGACGGCCAGTTTGTGGTCGGCAAGGCACCCGGTACCGGAGGGCTGGTGAGCCCGCTGACGGTGGGCGAACAACTGCTGTACGAAATTGGCAACCCCAGGGCTTATCTGCTTCCGGATGTGGTGTGCGATTTCTCTCAGGTGGAACTGCGGCAACAGGGCCCGGAAAGGGTTCATGTACAGGGTGCCAGGGGCCTGCCCCCCAGCCACCAGTACAAGGTCAGCGCCACCTACCCGGACGGCTTCCGCTGCACCGCCAGTTGCCTGATGGCCGGGATCGACGCGGTCGCCAAGGCGCACCGGGTCAGCCAGGCGATCATCGACAAGACCAGCGAGATGTTCGCCCAGCGCGGCTGGGGGCCCTACAGCGAAGTGAACATCGAACTGCTGGGCAGCGAGGCCACCTACGGCCCCCACGGCCAGCGCCAGGACAGCCGCGAGGTGGTGATCAAGCTGGCGGTGCGCCACCCGAACAAGGCGGCGCTGGTGCTGTTCTCCCGGGAAATCGCCCAGGCCGCCACCGGCATGGCCCCGGGGCTCACCGGCATCGTCGGTGGCCGGCCGACGGTGTACCCGGTGATCCGCCTGTTCTCCTTCCTGCTGGACAAGGACGCCTGCCGGCTGGAGATCGACCTTGCCGGCCAGCGTCACCCTTGCGCCCTGCCGCACACCGACCGCCTGGACCCGGCAGCCCTGCCCGCCCCCCATTCCCTGCC
>NZ_LZZQ01000010.1:0-715041 GCF_014170225.1 Pseudomonas sp. UME65
GGCGGGCATTGTCCCATATCTTGCGGCGTTGGGGCGGGAGGCTTCGCCGCCGGCAAGCCGGCTCCTGGCAAACCACCGCGTAACGCTTTCGCTGGCTTGCCAGCGAAAGCGATCTGCCGCCAATAAAAAAGGGAGGCCTTTGCGGCCTCCCTCTTTCACACTGCGCGAATCGCCGTTACAGGCTGGAGATCCGTGCGTGCTGCTCCGCCAGCTTGCCCAGGGCCTGTTCGGCCTCGGCCAGTTTGGCGCGTTCCTTCTCGATCACTTCGGCCGGGGCCTTGTCGACGAAGGACGGGTTGGACAGCTTGCCGCCCACTCGCTGCACTTCGCCTTGCAGGCGCTGGATTTCCTTGTCCAGGCGCGCCAGTTCGGCGCCCTTGTCGATCAGGCCGGCCATGGGCACCAGCACTTCCATCTCGCCCACCAGGGCCGTGGCGGACAGCGGCGCTTCGTCGCCGGCAGCCAACACAGTGATGGACTCGAGACGGGCCAGCTTCTTCAGCAAGGCTTCGTTCTCGGTCAGGCGACGCTGGTCTTCGGCGCTGACGTTCTTCAGGAACAGGGCCAGGGGCTTGCCCGGGCCGATGTTCATTTCCGCGCGAATGTTGCGAGTGCCGAGCATCAGGCCCTTGAGCCATTCGATGTCGTCCTCGGCGCCTTGGTCGATGCGGGTTTCGTTAGCCACCGGCCAAGGTTGCAGCATGATGGTCTTGCCGGTGCTGCCTGCCAACGGCGCCAGGCGCTGCCAGATTTCCTCGGTGATGAACGGCATGAACGGATGCGCCAGGCGCAGCGCCACTTCCAGCACGCGCACCAGGGTGCGACGGGTGCCGCGCTGGCGTTCAACCGGCGAGTTCTCGTCCCACAGCACGGGCTTGGACAGCTCCAGGTACCAGTCGCAGTACTGGTTCCAGATGAACTCGTACAGGGCCTGGGCGGCCAGGTCGAAACGGAACTGGTCGAGTTGGCGGGTGACTTCGGCTTCAGTGCGCTGCAGCTGCGAGATGATCCAGCGGTCCGCCAGGGACAGCTCGTAAGCTTCGCCGTTCTGGCCGCAGTCTTCGCCCTTGTCCAGTACGTAGCGCGCGGCGTTCCAGATCTTGTTGCAGAAGTTGCGGTAACCCTCGACGCGGCCCATGTCGAACTTGATGTCGCGACCAGTGGTGGCCAGGGAGCAGAAGGTGAAGCGCAGGGCGTCGGTGCCGTAGCTGGCGATGCCGTCGGCGAATTCGGCGCGGGTCTGCTTCTCGATGGCTTTCTGCAGTTTGGGCTGCATCAGGCCGGTGGTGCGCTTCTGCACCAGGGTTTCGAGGTCGATACCGTCGATGATGTCCAGCGGGTCGAGGACATTGCCCTTGGACTTGGACATCTTCTGGCCCTGGCCGTCGCGGACCAAGCCGTGCACGTACACGGTCTTGAACGGAACCTGCGGCGTGCCGTCTTCGTTCTTCACCAGGTGCATGGTGAGCATGATCATCCGGGCGACCCAGAAGAAAATGATGTCGAAGCCGGTGACCAGCACGTCGGTGGGGTGGAAGGTCTTGAGGAAGTCGGTCTGCTCCGGCCAGCCCAGGGTGGAGAAGGTCCACAGGCCCGAACTGAACCAGGTGTCGAGCACGTCGTTGTCCTGCTGCAGGGCAACGTCCGGGCCGAGGTTGTGCTTGGCCCGTACTTCCGCTTCGTCGCGGCCGACATAGACTTTGCCCGACTCGTCGTACCAGGCCGGAATGCGGTGTCCCCACCACAGCTGGCGGCTGATGCACCAGTCCTGGATGTCACGCATCCAGGAGAAATACATGTTCTCGTACTGCTTGGGCACGAAGGCGATGCGGCCGTCTTCCACGGCGGCGATGGCAGGTTCTGCCAGCGGCTTGGTGGAGACATACCACTGGTCGGTCAGCCACGGCTCGATGACGGTGCCGGAACGGTCGCCCTTCGGCACTTTCAGCGCGTGGTCGTCGACGCTCACCAGCAGGCCGGCGGCGTCGAACGCGGCCACGATCTGCTTGCGTGCTTCGAAGCGGTCCAGGCCCACGTACTCGGCCGGGATCTTGCCGTCGATGCTGTCGTTCAGGCTGCCGTCCAGGTTGAACACTTGGCAGGCCGGCAGTACGGCGGCGTTCTTGTCGAAGATGTTGAGCAGCGGCAGGTTGTGGCGCTTGCCGACTTCATAGTCGTTGAAGTCGTGGGCCGGGGTGATCTTCACGCAGCCGGTGCCGAATTCGGGGTCGCAGTAATCGTCGGCGATGATCGGGATGCGGCGGCCCACCAGGGGCAGCTCGACGAATTTGCCGATCAGGGCCTTGTAGCGCTCGTCTTCAGGGTTCACCGCGACGGCGGAGTCACCGAGCATGGTTTCCGGACGGGTGGTGGCGACGATCAGGTAGTCGTTGCCTTCGGCTGTCTTGGCGCCGTCGGCCAGCGGGTACTTGAGGTTCCACAGGAAACCCTTCTCGTCGTGGTTTTCCACTTCGAGGTCGGAAATCGCCGTGTGCAGCTTGGTGTCCCAGTTGACCAGGCGCTTGCCGCGGTAGATCAGGCCGTCTTCGTGCAAGCGCACGAAGGCTTCCTTCACCGCTTCCGAGAGGCCGTCGTCCATGGTGAAGCGCTCGCGGCTCCAGTCCACGGAGGAGCCCAGGCGGCGGATCTGGCGGCTGATGTTGCCCCCGGACTGATCCTTCCATTCCCAGACTTTCTCGAGGAATTTTTCCCGGCCCAGGTCATGGCGATTCTGGCCCTGGGCTTCGATCTGGCGCTCCACCAGCATTTGCGTGGCGATACCGGCGTGGTCGGTGCCCGGCTGCCACAGGGTGTTGCGACCCTGCATGCGGCGGAAACGGATCAGGGCGTCCATGATCGCGTTGTTGAAGCCGTGGCCCATGTGCAGGCTGCCGGTGACGTTCGGCGGCGGGATCATGATGGTGTAGGAGTCGCCCGCGCCTTGCGGGGCGAAGTAGTTCTCGGACTCCCAGGTCTGGTACCAGGAAGTTTCAATGGCGTGCGGCTGGTAGGTCTTATCCATGCGCGGCGGGACCCTATTGGCATTTATTCAGGAAAAGCCGGGAAGTATAGCGGAGGGGGGCGGCAGCAAGCCACCAGCGGCAAGCGACAAGATGGCCCGGCCCGGCTTTTGCGTGTGGCTTATGGTTTGCCGCTGGTGGCCGCTGCGAGCAGGCGTTCCAGGCGGGCGTCGAGGCGACGCTTGATCTCGGTTTCGATATGCGGCGCGAAGTCGTCGATCACGTCCTGCATGATCAGTTGTGCGGCGGCGCGCAGTTCGCTGTCCAGGTGCAGCAAGGCATCGGCGTTGTTGCTGGCGGTGGCAGGCTTGGCGACGGGGGCCGCCGCTGCAGGTGCTAGAGCGGGTGTTGCCGCTTGAGCCGGCGCGGGGGTGGCCACTTGCGCCGGGGCTGGCGCGGGTTGCGCCTTGGCGGGTGCGGCAGGAGCGGCTTGGGCAGCGGCCGGCTGCTGGTTGCCCACCATATCGAACAGCAGGGGAATCTGTACTTCGCTGCTGACGGTCTCGGTCAGCAGTGGCGGTTGCAGGTTTTCATCGCCGAGCAGTTTACGGATCGACTCGAGGTCATCCAGCAGGTGCGCGGGCTTTTGCAGCGGATTGGGAGTGTCCATCGGGTGCTCAGAGTCGCTGTAAACGGTGATCTTGCAGAGGATAGCCCTGTTCGCGATAGAAACGGAAACTCTCGCGGGCCGCCTGACGAATAGCGGGGTCTTCCACCACCACCTCGGCAATCCGGGCAAAACGCGGGGCGAAGGCCGGCACTTTCAGGTCCAGGTTCACCAGCAGGTCATTGTGGGGGCCGGGGTCCTGGCCGAGGCCGAGGACGATCAGGCTTTCGGGTTCGCTTTCCGCCGGGCCGTGGGGGACGAAGGTTTCGCCCTTGAAGCGCCACAGGCGGGCATCGAGCTCGTCCCGTTGCTCTGCATCGCTGCAATGCAGGTAGATGCGGTGGCCCATGCGCCAGGCCTTGTCGGTGAGCTTGCAGGCAAAATCCAGGCGCGCCGCAGGGTCCGCGCTGGGAAGAATATAGAAGTCGACTTTGGTCATTGGGCTTCCTGAGCCGAGGAGGGCTCCGCCTTCATGCGGCGCCCCCTGCGGTCATGGTTTTCAGGCTTTGGCGCGGTCCAGCAGGTATTGGGTCAGCAGGGGGACCGGACGGCCAGTGGCGCCTTTGTCCTTGCCACCGCTGGTCCAGGCAGTGCCGGCGATGTCCAGGTGCGCCCAGTTGAGGTTCTTGGTGAAGCGCGAGAGGAAGCAGGCGGCGGTGATGGTGCCGGCCTTCGGCCCGCCGATGTTGGCGATGTCGGCGAACGGGCTGTCCAGTTGCTCCTGGTACTCGTCGAACAACGGCAGTTGCCAGGCGCGGTCGTCGGCTTGCTGGCCGGCGCTGAGCAGTTGGCCGATCAGTTCGTCGTTGTTGCCCAGCAGGCCCGAAGTATGGGCGCCCAGGGCGACCACGCAGGCGCCGGTGAGGGTGGCAATATCGATCACGGCCTGTGGCTTGAAGCGCTCGGAGTAGGTCAGGGCATCGCACAGCACCAGGCGGCCTTCGGCGTCGGTGTTGAGGATCTCCACGGTCTGCCCGCTCATGGTGGTGACGATGTCGCCAGGACGCGCGGCGCCACCGCTGGGCATGTTCTCGGCGCAGGCCAGGATGCACACCAGGTTGATCGGCAGCTTCAGCTCCAGCACGGCGCGCAGGGTGCCGAACACGCTGGCGGCGCCGCCCATGTCGTACTTCATTTCATCCATGCCGGCGCCCGGCTTGAGGCTGATGCCGCCGGTGTCGAAAGTGATGCCCTTGCCCACCAGGGCGAACGGCTTCTCGGACTTCTTGCCGCCGTTGTACTGCATGACGATCAGGCGTGGCGGCTGGTCGCTGCCCTGGCCCACGGCATAGAACGAGCCCATGCCCAGTTCCTTGATCTTCTTCTCGTCGAGGACCTCGACCTTCAGGCCCTTGAACTCCTTGCCCAGGGCCTTGGCCTGTTCGCCGAGGAAGGTCGGGTGGCAGACGTTCGGCGGCAGGTTGCCCAGGTCGCGGGTAAAGGCCATGCCGTTGGCGATGGCCTGGGCATGGGTTACGCCGCGCTGGACTTCGGCTTCGGCGGCCTTGATGGTCAGCAGGGTGATTTTCTTCAGGGCGCGGGGCTCGGCCTTCTGGCTTTTGTAGCGGTCGAAGACATAACCACCGTCCACCAGGGTTTCCGCCAGCAGGCGGGTCTTGCCGTAGCTGTCGCGGCCCTTGACCACGACTTCATCCAGCGCCAGCACGGCGTCGCTGCCGCCCAGGCCCTTGAGGGTGGTGAGCACGCCGCTGATGATCTTGCGGAACGGGCGGTCGCCCAGTTCGCCGTCCTTGCCGGTGCCTACCAGCAGCACCCGCTCGGCCTTGAGCTTGGCCACGCCGTGCAGCAGCAGGCTCTGGCCGACCTTGCCGGCCAGGTCGCCGCGCTTGAGTACGGCGCTGATGGCGCCGCCGCTGAGTTCGTCGAGTTGCTTGGCAACGTTGCCGAGTTTGCGGCCTTCGCCGACGGCGACCACCAGGGTGGCGGTCTTCAACGTTTCCGGGCTAACGCTTTTTACAACCAGTTCCATGTCTGGGTCCCTGAATAAATGGTCAAAGAGCGCAGGAGGCTGTCCTGCGCCGAGCTTATCTATATAGAAGAAGACGCCGCATGCTGCCGACGACAAAGCCGCCAGTTTGAACCTCGCCGGTCGCGGCTGACAACCCTCGCATGGGCCAGTTTCGGCGCATTAGAGCGCTGGGTGAGCATCCTCCGTGACAGGCGCGCGCAATCACAGGATAATGCGCCATCTTTTTTCGGCGGCCCTGCGTCTGGGGTCGGCTCGATACGTTTGCTTGTTCGGCCGCCTTAGCCTGACAACCCTGGAGTGTCTGGTTTGATCGTCTTTCGTTATCTGTCCCGCGAAATCCTGCTGACCCTGAGTGCCGTGAGCGCGGTATTGCTGGTCATCATCATGAGCGGGCGCTTCGTCAAGTTCCTCGCGCAAGCCGCCTCGGGGGCCCTGGATCCGGGCTCGCTGTTCCTGATCATGGGTTTTCGACTGCCGGGCTTCTTGCAACTGATCCTGCCCCTGGGGCTGTTCCTCGGCATTCTCCTGGCTTACGGCCGGCTCTATCTCGAAAGCGAGATGACCGTGCTGTCGGCCACCGGCATGAGCCAGCAACGCCTGTTGGGCATAACCATGATCCCGGCGGCCCTGGTGGCCCTGCTGGTGGCTTGGCTGAGCCTGAGCCTGGCGCCCCAGGGTGCCAACCAGTTCCAGCTGTTGCTGAACAAGCAGGATGCCCTGACCGAGTTCGACACGCTGGTGGCGGGGCGCTTCCAGGCGCTCAACGACGGTACCCGGGTCACCTACACCGAGCAGTTGTCCGAAGACCGAACCAACCTGGGCGGCGTGTTCATTTCCGAGAAGCGCCTGGGCCAGCAGAAAAAGGACGAGGGCATTTCGGTGCTGGTGGCCGAGAAGGGCCATCAGGACATTCGCCCCGACGGCAATCGTTACCTGATCCTGGAAAACGGCTATCGCTATGACGGCAACCCGGGCGAGGCCAACTACCGGGTGATCAAGTACGACACCTACGGTGTTTTGCTGGAGCGTCCGGACGTCAGCGACGAAGTCACCGATCGCGATGCCATGCCCACCGCTGACCTGATCGGCAAGGATGACCTGCGAGCCCGTGCCGAGCTGCAATGGCGCCTGTCCCTGCCATTGCTGGTGTTCATCGTGACACTGATGGCGGTGCCGCTGTCCCGGGTGAACCCGCGCCAGGGCCGCTTCCTCAAGCTGATCCCGGCGATCCTGCTGTACATGGCTTACCTGACCATCCTGATCGCCGTGCGCGGTGCACTGGAGAAGGGCAAGATTTCCCCGGCCCTGGGGCTGTGGTGGGTGCACCTACTGTTTCTGTTGATCGGCCTCGGCCTGATGTATTGGGAGCCGATGCGCTTGAAAATGGCGAGTCGTCGCAGCGTGAAGGAGATGGCTCGTGGTTAAGCTCGATCGCTACATCGGTAGCAGTGTGTTCATGGCTATCCTGGCGGTCCTGGGGATCATCCTCGGGCTGGCCTCGCTGTTTGCCTTCATCGATGAAATGGGGGCTGTCAACGAAACGTATACCGTGGTGGATGTAATGAGCTACGTGGCCCTCACTGCGCCGCGTCGGGTCTATGAAATGCTGCCGATGGCAGGCCTGATCGGCTGCCTGATCGGCCTTGGCAGCCTGGCCAGTAACAGCGAGTTGACCATCATGCGCGCGGCCGGTGTATCGGTGGGCCGTATTGTCTGGGCGGTCATGAAACCCATGCTGGTACTGATGCTGGTGGGCGTGCTGGTGGGTGAATACGTAGCGCCGGCCACCGAGACCCAGGCCCAGGCCAGCCGGGCCCTGGCCCAGGGTTCCGGCGATGCCCAGAGTTCCAAGCACGGCCTGTGGCACCGCCAGGGCGATGAATTCATCCATATCAACGCAGTGCAGCCCAATGGCCTGCTCTATGGCGTGACCCGCTACCACTTCGATGACCAGCGCCACATGCTGTCGTCGAGTTTTGCCCGCCAGGCCCGTTTCCACGAGGACTACTGGCAGTTGACGGATGTCACCACCACCTACTTCCGCGACGGTCATACCGAAGTCATCAGCGTGCCCGGCGAACGTTGGGATGTGGCCTTGAGCCCGCAACTGCTGAGCACTGTGGTGATGGCGCCGGAATCCCTGTCCATCAGCGGCCTGTGGGGCTACATCCACTACCTGGCCGACCAGGGCCTGAACAACGGTCGCTACTGGCTGGCGTTCTGGGTCAAGGTCCTGCAACCGATGGTGACGGCGGCGCTGGTATTGATGGCCATTTCCTTCATTTTCGGTCCGCTGCGTTCGGTGACCCTGGGTCAGCGGGTATTCACCGGCGTACTGGTGGGTTTCACCTTCCGCATCGCCCAGGATCTGCTGGGCCCTTCGAGCCTGGTATTTGGCTTTTCGCCGCTGTTCGCGGTGCTGGTGCCTGCGGGTATCTGCGCGGTGGCGGGCGTCTGGCTGTTGCGCCGGGCCGGCTGATTCCGCGGCTTTGCCAGGGTCTTGACGTAACGCCCCGGTCCTTGGATCGGGGCGTTTTTGCATTTGACAAACGCTGACAGGCGAGCGTGACGCTTGTGCCGAGTATCAGGTACAATTCCCGGCTATTTTTCGGCGGGCCATGCCTGCAGCCTTTTTGAGTGTTCATCCGTGAGTGATTTGAGTCATATCCGCAATTTCTCCATCATCGCCCACATTGACCATGGCAAGTCGACTCTGGCCGATCGCTTCATCCAGATGTGCGGCGGCCTGGCCGAGCGCGAAATGGAAGCCCAGGTTCTGGACTCCATGGACCTTGAGCGTGAGCGCGGGATCACCATCAAGGCCCACAGCGTCACCCTCTATTACAAGGCCCGCGACGGCATTACCTACCAGCTGAACTTCATTGACACCCCGGGCCACGTGGACTTCACCTACGAAGTCAGCCGTTCCCTGGCGGCCTGTGAAGGTGCATTGCTGGTGGTGGACGCCGGCCAGGGCGTCGAAGCCCAGTCGGTTGCCAACTGCTACACCGCCATCGAGCAAGGCCTGGAAGTGATGCCGGTGCTGAACAAGATCGACCTGCCACAGGCCGATCCGGAGCGGGTCAAGGAAGAGATCGAGAAGATCATCGGTATCGATGCCACCGACGCCGTGACCTGCAGCGCCAAGACCGGCCTGGGCGTGGACGAGGTGCTCGAGCGCCTGGTGACCACCATTCCGGCACCGACCGGCAACATCGAAGACCCGCTGCAAGCCCTGATCATCGACTCCTGGTTCGACAACTACCTGGGCGTCGTGTCCCTAGTACGTGTACGTCATGGCCGGGTGAAGAAGGGCGACAAGATCCTGGTCAAGTCCACCGGCAAGATCCATCTGGTGGACAGCGTTGGTGTATTCAACCCGAAACACACCGCCACCACCGACCTCAAGGCCGGTGAAGTGGGCTTCATCATCGCGGGCATCAAGGACATTCACGGCGCGCCCGTGGGTGACACCCTGACCCTGAGCTCGACCCCGGACGTTGAAGTGCTGCCGGGTTTCAAGCGCATCCAGCCCCAGGTCTACGCCGGCCTGTTCCCGGTCAGCTCCGACGACTTCGAGGATTTCCGCGAAGCCCTGCAGAAGCTCACCCTCAACGACTCTTCCCTGCAGTACACCCCGGAAAGCTCCGACGCCCTGGGCTTCGGCTTCCGCTGCGGGTTCCTCGGCATGCTGCACATGGAGATCATCCAGGAGCGCCTGGAGCGCGAGTACGACCTGGACCTGATCACCACCGCACCGACGGTAATCTTCGAGCTGCAACTGAAGAACGGTGAAACGATCTACGTCGACAACCCGTCCAAGCTTCCGGATCTGTCGGCGATCGAAGACATGCGCGAGCCGATCGTGCGGGCCAATATTCTTGTGCCGCAAGAGCACCTGGGCAACGTCATAACCCTGTGCATCGAGAAGCGCGGCGTGCAGCACGACATGCTGTTCCTCGGCAGCCAGGTCCAGGTGACCTACGATCTGCCGATGAACGAAGTGGTCCTGGACTTCTTCGACCGCCTGAAATCCACCAGCCGCGGCTATGCTTCGCTGGATTACCATTTCGATCGTTACCAGTCGGCTAATCTGGTGAAACTGGATGTGCTGATCAACGGTGAGAAGGTCGACGCCCTGGCGTTGATCGTGCACCGTGACAACGCCCACTACAAAGGGCGTGCGCTGACCGAAAAGATGAAAGAACTGATTCCTCGGCAGATGTTTGACGTGGCAATCCAGGCCGCCATTGGCGGGCAGATTGTGGCGCGGACAACCGTCAAGGCGCTCAGAAAGAACGTACTGGCCAAATGCTACGGCGGCGACGTTAGCCGTAAGCGCAAGCTGTTGGAAAAGCAGAAGGCCGGTAAGAAACGCATGAAGCAAGTGGGCAACGTGGAAATTCCACAAGAAGCCTTCCTTGCCGTGCTCAGGTTGGATAGTTAGGTCCTATGTCACTAAATTTCCCGCTGTTGCTGGTCATCGCTGTCTTCGTTTGCGGTCTCTTGGCGTTGCTCGACCTGGTGTTCCTGGCACCGCGCCGGCGTGCCGCCATTGCCAACTATCAGGGCAGCGTCAGCCAGCCGGACGGGGTGGTGGTCGAGAAGCTGAGCAAAGAGCCGCTGCTGGTTGAATACGGCAAGTCGTTCTTTCCGGTGCTGTTCATCGTCCTGGTGCTGCGTTCGTTCCTGGTGGAGCCGTTCCAAATTCCATCGGGCTCGATGAAGCCGACCCTGGATGTGGGCGACTTCATCCTGGTGAACAAGTTTTCCTACGGGATCCGCTTGCCGGTGATCGACAAGAAGGTCATCGAAGTCGGTGATCCGCAGCGCGGCGATGTGATGGTGTTCCGCTACCCAAGCGATCCGAACGTCAACTACATCAAGCGTGTGGTCGGCCTGCCGGGTGATGAAGTGCGCTACACCAGCGACAAGCACCTGTTCGTCAACGGTCAGCCGGTGGCGGAGCAACTGGTGGGGGCTGAACCCGGCACCTTGGGCAGCGCCGAGCTGTACAAGGAAAAACTGGGCGCCGCCGAGCACTTGATCCGCAAGGAAATGAGCCGTTACCGGGCAACCCCGGACGGTCGCTGGGTGGTGCCGGCCGGGCACTACTTCATGATGGGCGACAACCGCGACAACTCTAACGACAGTCGCTACTGGGACGATCCAAGTATTCCCAAGGACCTGCTGGGCATGGTTCCCGACAAGAATATCGTCGGCAAGGCCTTCGCAGTCTGGATGAGCTGGCCCGAACCGAAACTCAGCCACCTGCCGAATTTCTCGCGGGTTGGCCTGATCAAGTAATCACACGCGGCGCTGTTGAACACAGCGCCGAATGCTTTTCTGGCTCTTGTATAAAACGGCCTTGCCCTTGGGCGACCCGTAACAGCCTTATCGCCAGAAGCATGCAGTCAACGATATTCAGGATGTAAATTTGAACACAGCGTTAATTGCCACCCGCACCTCGTGCGCGGCCCCTGGGATGGCGAGTTTCGGCAACGAAACCAGCGTGGGTAAACCGTGAGCGTTTCTTTGAGCCGTCTCGAGCGTCAGCTCGGTTATTCCTTCAAGGACCAGGAGCTGATGCTGCTGGCCCTCACTCACCGCAGCTTTGCCGGGCGCAACAACGAACGCCTGGAGTTTCTCGGTGACGCCATTCTCAACTTCGTTGCCGGCGAGGCGCTGTTCGAGCGCTTTCCCCAGGCCCGCGAAGGCCAGCTGTCGCGTTTGCGCGCGCGTCTGGTAAAAGGTGAAACACTGGCGGTGCTGGCCCGTGGTTTCGACCTGGGCGAGTACCTGCGCCTGGGCTCCGGCGAATTGAAGAGCGGCGGTTTCCGTCGTGAGTCGATCCTTGCCGATGCCCTGGAGGCCCTGATTGGTGCGATCTACCTGGACGCCGGCATGGAGACTGCCCGTGACCGCGTGCTGTCCTGGCTGGCCTCGGAGTTCGAGAGCCTGACCCTGGTGGACACCAACAAGGACCCCAAGACCCGGCTGCAGGAGTTCCTCCAGTCCCGCGCCTGCGAATTGCCACGTTACGAAGTGGTGGATATCCAGGGCGAACCGCATTGCCGGACATTCTTCGTTGAATGTGAAGTCACCTTATTGAATGAAAAAAGCCGAGGTCAGGGTGTGAGCCGCCGTATTGCCGAACAGGTAGCGGCCGCCGCAGCACTGATTGCCCTGGGCGTGGAGAATGGCCATGACTGATTCAACTGCAACACGCTGTGGCTATGTCGCCATCGTCGGCCGCCCCAACGTGGGCAAGTCGACGCTGCTCAACCACATCCTCGGTCAGAAGCTGGCGATCACCTCGCGCAAGCCCCAGACCACTCGTCACAACATGCTCGGGATCAAGACCGAAGGCGCCATCCAGGCGATCTACGTCGATACCCCCGGTATGCACAAGAGCAACGAGAAGGCGCTGAACCGCTACATGAACAAGACCGCTTCGGCGGCGTTGAAAGACGTCGACGTGGTGATCTTCGTGGTCGATCGCACCAAGTGGACCGACGAAGACCAACTGGTACTGGAGCGTGTGCAGTACGTGCAGGGCCCGGTAATCCTGGCGATCAACAAGACCGATCGCATCGAGGATAAGGCCGAGCTGATGCCGCACCTGACCTGGCTGCAGGAGCAACTGCCGAACGCCGAGATCGTGCCGGTCTCCGCCCAGCAGGGCCACAACCTCGAAGCCCTGGAAGGCCTGATCGCCAAGCACCTGCCGGAGAACGACCACTTCTTCCCGGAAGACCAGATCACCGACCGCAGCAGCCGCTTCCTCGCCGCCGAACTGGTGCGGGAAAAGATCATGCGCCAGCTCGGTGCCGAGCTGCCCTACCAGATCACCGTGGAAATCGAAGAGTTCAAGCAGCAGGGCAAGACCCTGCATATCCATGCCTTGATCCTCGTCGAGCGCGACGGCCAGAAGAAAATCATCATTGGCGACAAGGGTGAGCGGATCAAGCGCATCGGCATGGAGGCGCGCAAGGACATGGAGCTGCTGTTCGATTCCAAGGTCATGCTCAACCTCTGGGTCAAGGTCAAGGGCGGCTGGTCCGACGACGAACGCGCCCTGCGCTCGCTGGGCTACGGCGACCTCTGATGCACTTCGCCGGCAAGCCGGCTCCTGCACCTTCCTGTAGGAGCCGGCTTGCCGGCGAACAGCTGCAACCCCTTCTCCGGACCCGGTTCCCTCTCTTCCCCTGAGATCCCTCGCAACCATGTCCAGCAACGCCCCAGTCGGCCAACTCGCCTACGTCCTGCACAGCCGCGCCTACCGCGAAAGCAGTGCCCTGGTGGATTTTCTTACCCCCCAAGGTCGCCTGCGAGCGGTGCTGCGCAATGCCCGGGGCAAGGCCGGGACCCTGGCGCGGCCCTTCGTGCCCCTGGAGGTCGAGTTTCGCGGCCGTGGCGAACTGAAGAACGTCGGGCGCATGGAAAGTGCCGGCATTGCCGCCTGGCTCAATGGCGAGGCGTTGTTCAGCGGCCTCTATCTGAACGAGCTGTTGATTCGCCTGCTGCCGGCGGAAGATCCCCATCCTGCGGTATTCGACCACTACGCTGCCACGCTGCTGGCCCTGGCCGAAGGCCGTCCCCTGGAGCCTCTGCTGCGGGCCTTTGAGTGGCGCCTGCTGGATGACCTGGGCTACGGCTTTGCCCTGGACAGCGACATCCATGGCGCGCCCATTGCTGCCGACGGCCTGTATCGCTTACAGGTGGATGCCGGGCTGGAGCAGGTGTTCCTGCTGCAGCCGGGGCTGTTCAACGGCACCGAGTTGCTGGCCATGGCCGATGCCGACTGGAGCGCTCCCGGCGCGCTGTCGGCGGCCAAGCGCCTGATGCGCCAGGCCCTGGCGGTGCACCTGGGCGGCCGGCCCCTGGTCAGTCGCGAGTTGTTTCGCAAGCCTTAGTCTCCCCGTATGCTGTGCGCCGAATCTTCATTTATTCAGGAGCGCTTCCGTGACCACCAGCAATCGCATTCTTCTTGGCGTGAACATCGACCACGTTGCCACCCTGCGCCAGGCACGGGGCACCCGTTACCCGGACCCGGTCAAGGCAGCGCTGGACGCGGAAGAGGCGGGCGCCGACGGCATCACCGTGCACCTGCGCGAAGATCGCCGGCATATCCAGGAGCGCGACGTGCTGCTGCTCAAGGACGTGCTGCAGACCCGCATGAACTTCGAAATGGGCGTCACCGAAGAGATGATGGCTTTTGCCGAGCGTATCCGTCCGGCACATATCTGCCTGGTGCCGGAAACCCGCCAGGAGCTCACCACCGAAGGCGGCCTGGATGTGGCGGGGCAGGAGGCGCGGATCAAGGCGGCGGTAGAGCGGCTGTCGAAAATCGGTTCCGAAGTGTCCCTTTTCATCGACGCCGACGAGCGCCAGATCGAGGCCTCCAAGCGGGTCGGCGCGCCGGCCATCGAGTTGCACACCGGGCGTTATGCCGATGCCCAGACGCCCAGTGAAGTGGCCGAGGAGCTGCAGCGTATCGTCGACGGCGTTGCTGTTGGCCTGGCCCAGGGGCTGATCGTCAACGCCGGCCATGGCCTGCATTACCACAACGTCGAGGCGGTGGCGGCGATCAAGGGCATCAACGAGCTGAACATCGGCCATGCCCTGGTGGCACACGCTCTGTTTGTCGGTTTCAAAGGTGCGGTGGCTGAGATGAAGGCCTTGATCCTGGCGGCTGCGGCCAAGGCCTGAATCGCCTTCGCCGGCCAGCCGGCTCCTGCACAACCTGCGTAGGAGCCGGCTGGCCGGCGAATGCTTTTAAAGCGGCGGATTCTCTTCCGGCGGCTTGGTCTTGTTGACCCCGGGTACGTGCAGGTTGCCTTCGGCAACCTGGTCGCCTTCCAGCTGCGGCTGGGTCACCCAGGTGAGAATGTCGTAGTAGCGACGGATGTTGGCGACGAAATGCACGGGCTCGCCGCCCCGGGCATAGCCGTAGCGGGTCTTGCTGTACCACTGCTTCTGCGACAGGCGCGGCAGCATCTTCTTCACATCCAGCCACTTGTTCGGGTTCAGGCCCTCTTTCTCGGCCAGCTTGCGCGCATCGTCCAGGTGGCCGGTGCCGACGTTATAGGCGGCCAGGGCGAACCAGGTGCGGTCCGGTTCCTCGATCTTGTCGTCCAGCTGTTCCTTGATATAGGCCAGGTACTTGGCCCCGCCGCTGATGCTCTGCTTGGGGTCCAGGCGGTTGGAAACGCCCATGGCCTGGGCCGTGTTCTGGGTCAGCATCATCAGCCCGCGCACCCCGGTCTTGGAGGTGACCTCGGCCTGCCACATCGATTCCTGATAGCCCACCGCCGCCAGCAGGCGCCAGTCGAGCTTTTCCTGCTTGGCCGACGCCTTGAAGTGCTTCTCGTACTTGGGCAGGCGTTGCTGCAGGTGCTGGGCAAAGGTGTAGGCGCCGACATAGCCGAGCACGTCCACATGGCCGTAGTAGCGGTCCTTCAGGCGTTGCAGGGTGCCGTTCTTCTCGACCTTGTCGAGGAAACTGTTGATCTCGTTGAGCAGGCTGTTGTCGTCGCCTGCGGCCACGGCCCAGCTCTGGCTGCGGGCGTCGCCCAGGTCAAAGGCCACTCGCACATTGGGGAAGTAGACCTGGTTCATCGCCAGTTCGTTGGAGTCCACCAGGGTCAGGTCGATCTGCCCTTCGTCCACCATGCGCAGCAGGTCCACCACTTCCACGGCGTCCGACTCTTCGTATTCGATGCCGGGGTACTTGAGCTTGAGTTCCGCCAGTTGTTCGGCGTGGGTGCTGCCCTTGAGCACCATGATGTGCTTGCCCACCAGGTCTTGCGCGGTGGTGGGGCGGGAACGGCCATTGCGATAGATGACCTGGGGCGTGACTTCCAGATAGGGGTGGGAGAACCGCACCTGCTGCTTGCGCTGCTCGCTGCTCACCAGGCCGGCGGCGGCCAGTACCGGGCCCTTGGGCTGGCCCAGCTGGTCGAATAGGTCGTCGAGGTTGTCGGCGGTCTCGATCTTGAGCTCCACCCCCAGATCGTCGGCAAAGCGTTTCACCAGCTCGTATTCGAAGCCGGTTTCACCGTTACGATCCTGAAAGTAGGTGGCAGGGCTGTTACGGGTGACCACCCGCAGCACACCATCCTCCTTTACGCGCTCGAGCGTGCTGGGTTTCTCAACACAGGCGCCGAGCATCAGGAAGAGTCCGGTAACGATGAGCCACTTGGCGCAGCGCGGACGTAAAGCCATAGGGGAAAACATTGGCGCAGTATACGCAAAGGATAACGGCCGCCATATCTCGACAGCGAAGGGCTTGTCTGCTAGCGATGGTCGAGCCGGGCTGAAGGCCTCAGGAATGGGGCCTGGGCGCTGAATGTGACGTTTAAAATAACCACCGGCAATGACCCTGATGAGGCTTTGTTATAGGGGGCTGGCCCCGGGCCGACGTCCGGAGGCGCCCGGGGGTTGCGTTTCGAGTGCCGATGCCAGCGGTTTACGTTAGAATGCACGGCCTCAAAGCACACCCCCTTCCCGAGGCTGTCCCGAAGATGTTGATCCTGCGCGGCGCTCCTGCCCTTTCTGCCTTTCGCCACAGCAAACTCCTTGAGCAACTGAGCCAGAAAGTACCGGCTGTCAGTGGCTTGTATGCTGAATTCGCTCACTTCGCCGAAGTCACCGGCGTCCTGACCGGCGACGAACAGCAGGTGCTTGCGCGCCTTCTGAAGTACGGCCCCAGCGTTCCGGTACAAGAGCCGACCGGCCGTCTGTTCCTGGTCCTGCCACGTTTCGGCACCATTTCGCCGTGGTCGAGCAAGGCCAGCGACATCGCCCGCAACTGTGGCCTGGCGAAGATCCAGCGCCTGGAGCGCGGCATCGCCTTCTATGTGGCAGGTGAGTTCAGCGAGGCCGAGGCCCAGCTGATCGCCGACGCCCTGCACGACCGCATGACCCAGATCGTGGTGGCCAACCTGGAACAGGCCGCCGGCCTGTTCAGCCACGCCGAACCCAAGCCGCTGACCGCCATCGACATCCTCGGCGGTGGCCGTGCTGCGCTGGAGCAGGCCAACAGCGAGCTGGGCCTGGCCCTGGCCGAAGACGAAATCGATTACCTGATGAACGCCTTCCAGGGCCTCAAGCGTAATCCCCACGACATCGAACTGATGATGTTCGCCCAGGCCAACTCCGAGCACTGCCGCCACAAGATCTTCAACGCCAGTTGGGATATCGACGGCCAGAGCCAGGAAAAAAGCCTGTTCGGCATGATCAAGAACACCTATCAGATGCACAACGAAGGTGTGCTCTCCGCCTATAAGGACAACGCCGCGGTCATCGTCGGTTCGGTTGCCGGGCGTTTCTATCCGAACCCTGAGACCCGCCAGTACGGTGCGGTGCAGGAGCCGGTGCACATCCTGATGAAGGTCGAGACCCACAACCACCCGACCGCCATCGCGCCGTTCCCGGGGGCCTCCACCGGTTCCGGCGGTGAAATCCGCGACGAAGGCGCCACCGGGCGCGGCGCCAAGCCCAAGGCCGGCCTCACCGGTTTCACCGTGTCCAACCTGCAGATCCCGGGCTTCGAACAGCCGTGGGAAGTGCCGTACGGCAAGCCAGAGCGCATCGTCACCGCCCTCGACATCATGATCGAAGGCCCACTGGGTGGCGCGGCGTTCAACAACGAATTCGGCCGTCCGGCCCTGACCGGTTATTTCCGCACCTTCGAGCAATCCATTACCACGCCTCGTGGCGATGAAGTTCGCGGTTACCACAAGCCGATCATGCTGGCAGGCGGCATGGGCAACATCCGTGACGAGCACGTGCAGAAAGGCGAGATCACCGTCGGCTCCAAGCTGATCGTGCTCGGCGGCCCGGCGATGCTCATCGGCCTGGGCGGCGGCGCCGCTTCCTCCATGGCCACCGGCACCAGCTCGGCGGACCTGGATTTCGCTTCGGTACAGCGTGAAAACCCTGAGATGGAACGCCGTTGCCAGGAAGTCATCGACCGTTGCTGGCAACTGGGGGATAACAACCCCATCAGCTTCATCCACGACGTGGGCGCCGGTGGCCTGTCCAACGCCTTCCCGGAACTGGTCAACGATGGCGGCCGTGGCGGTCGCTTCGAACTGCGCAACATCCCCAACGACGAGCCGGGCATGGCCCCGCACGAAATCTGGTCCAACGAATCCCAGGAGCGTTATGTCCTGGCGGTGGGCGCTGCGGATTTCGAACGTTTCAAGGCCATCTGCGAGCGTGAGCGCTGCCCGTTCGCGGTGGTCGGCGAAGCCACTGCCGAACCACAGTTGACCGTGACCGACAGCCACTTCGGCAACAGCCCGGTGGACATGCCGCTGGAAGTGCTGCTGGGCAAGGCCCCGCGCATGCACCGTTCGGCCGTACGGGAAAACGAGTTGGGTGACGATTTCGATCCAAGCACCCTGGATATCGCCGAGAGCATCGAGCGCGTCCTGCACCACCCGGCCGTGGCCAGCAAGAGCTTCCTGATCACCATCGGCGACCGCACCATCACCGGCCTCGTGGCCCGCGACCAGATGGTCGGCCCATGGCAGGTGCCGGTGGCCGACGTGGCCGTGACCGCCACCAGCTTCGACGTCTACACCGGTGAGGCCATGGCCATGGGCGAGCGCACGCCGCTGGCCCTGCTGGATGCCCCGGCGTCCGGCCGCATGGCGATCGGCGAGACCCTGACCAACATCGCGGCCTCGCGCATCAACAAGATCAGCGACATCAAGCTCTCCGCCAACTGGATGTCCGCAGCCGGCCACCCGGGCGAAGACGCGCGCCTGTACGACACCGTCAAGGCAGTGGGCATGGAGCTGTGCCCAGAGCTGGGCATCACCATCCCGGTGGGCAAGGACTCCATGTCCATGGCCACCCGCTGGAACGAAGAGGGCGTGGACAAGAGCGTCACCTCGCCGCTGTCGCTGATCGTCACTGGCTTCGCACCCGTAGCGGACATTCGCCAGACCCTGACCCCGCAACTGCGCATGGACAAGGGCACCACCGACCTGATCCTGATCGACCTCGGTCGCGGGCAGAACCGCATGGGCGCCTCGATCCTCGCCCAGACCCACGGCAAGCTCGGCAGCCAGGCACCGGACGTGGATGATGCGGAAGACCTCAAGGCCTTCTTCGCGGTGATCCAGGGCCTCAACGCCGACGGTCACCTGCTGGCCTACCACGACCGTTCCGATGGCGGCCTGCTGGTCAGCGCCGTGGAAATGGCCTTCGCCGGCCATTGCGGCTTGAACCTGAGCCTCGACGCCGTGGCGGAAAACACCGCCGAAATCGCCGCCATCCTGTTCAACGAAGAGCTGGGTGCGGTAATCCAGGTGCGCCAGGACGCTACTCCGGACGTGCTGGCCCAGTTCAGCGCCGCCGGCCTGGGCGATTGCGTGGCCGTGATCGGCCAGCCGATCAACAACGGTGAAGTGAGCATCTCCTACAACGGCGAAAGCGTGTTCACCGGCCAGCGTCGCCTGCTGCAGCGTCAGTGGGCTGAGACCAGCTACCAGATCCAGCGCCTGCGGGACAACGCCGACTGCGCCGAGCAGGAATTCGACGTGGTACTGGAAGAAGACAACCCGGGCCTGAGCGTCAAGCTGGGCTTCGACGTCAACCAGGACATCGCCGCGCCTTACATCAAGAAAGGCGTGCGTCCACAGGTGGCGGTACTGCGTGAGCAGGGCGTCAACGGCCAGGTGGAAATGGCAGCGGCCTTTGACCGCGCCGGCTTCAACGCCATCGACGTGCACATGAGCGATATCCTCGCCGGTCGTGTCGACCTCAACGACTTCAAGGGCATGGTTGCCTGCGGTGGCTTCTCCTACGGCGACGTACTGGGCGCTGGTGAAGGCTGGGCCAAGTCGGCGCTGTTCAACAGCCGTGCGCGGGATGCCTTCCAGGGCTTCTTCGAACGTACCGACAGCTTCACCCTGGGTGTGTGCAACGGTTGCCAGATGATGTCCAACCTGCACGAGCTGATCCCGGGCAGCGAGTTCTGGCCGCACTTCGTGCGCAACCGCTCCGAGCAGTTCGAAGCGCGGGTGGCCATGGTCCAGGTGCAGGAGTCGAACTCGATCTTCCTGCAGGGCATGGCCGGTTCGCGGATGCCGATCGCCATCGCCCACGGTGAAGGCCATGCGGAGTTCGAAAGCGAAGAGGCATTGCTGGAAGCCGACCTGTCCGGTTGCGTGGCCCTGCGTTTCGTCGACAACCACGGCAAGGTTACCGAGCGTTACCCGGCCAACCCCAACGGTTCGCCGCGCGGGATCACCGGTCTCACCAGCCGCGACGGTCGCGTCACCATCATGATGCCGCACCCTGAGCGGGTGTTCCGTGCCGTGCAGAACTCCTGGCGCCCGGATGAGTGGAACGAAGATGGGGCGTGGATGCGCATGTTCCGTAACGCTCGGGTCTGGGTGAACTGAGGCTGATGTACAAGCTCAGCTTCTTCGTGCCCCCCAGCCATGTGGAGTCGGTCAAGAGCGCTGTGTTCGCCGCGGGCGGCGGACGCATCGGCGCCTATGACCAGTGCGCCTGGCAGGTGCTTGGCCAGGGCCAGTTTCGCCCGTTGGACGGCAGCCAGCCGTTTCTCGGGCAGACCGGCCAGGTGGAGCGGGTGGAGGAGTGGAAGGTCGAGCTGGTGGTGGCCGACGAACTGATTCGCGACGTGGTACTGGCCCTCAAGCAGAGCCATCCCTACGAAACGCCGGCTTATGAAGTCTGGCGCCTCGAAGCGTTCTGAGGTTATCCACAGACACAAAGCCCGCTGAACCGGCAACGGTCAGCGGGCTTTTTTGTGGGCCTTCGCCGGCCAGCCGGCTCCTACAGGAGCCTTGTAGGAGCCGGCTTGCCGGCGAAAGTGCCTTCAAGCACCTGCGCCGACCTCTTGGTGCAGCAAGCCCGTCAGCGCCACCTGCAAGCCCCCGGCCTTTTCGCCAATCAGCACGTGCCAGACGTCCCCTTCCATGCGCCGCATGCCCTGGCAGCCCAGCCCCTTGAGCGCCGGCTCCGACAGGCTGCGGCTATTGTTCACTCGCACTCGCAACCGGGTCAGGGCCACACAGTCCATCTGCACCAGATTGTCCCGACCGCCGAGGGCGTTGAGCCACTGCTGGGCTTCGTGGATGGAAATGTCGACCTGCGGGGTTTCTTCAACAGGCGCCTGTGCCACCGCAGCCCTGGCCGAAACGGGTGACGCCAGGCGGATCTCGTCGGCGATGCTGTCTGCCAGCGGCCCCACCACCACCTGCAAGCTGCCGCCCTTGCCGGGGCGCACCACGGCCATGGCGCCCAGAGCCTTGAGCTCGCTGTCCGAAGCCAGGTTGCGGTCTGCCAGTTCCAGGCGCAGGCGCGTAGTGCAGGCACCGACGGTAAGCAGGTTGCCGGCGCCACCCAGGGCCTTGATGTAGGCCGCGGCGCGCTGATCGACGCTCAGTTCAGTCTTTTCGCTGGAGGGGCTGTCTTCACGGCCCGGGGTCTTGAGGTTGAAGCGACGGATGCAGAAATCGAACACCAGGTAGTACACCACCGCGTACAGCAGGCCCACCGGAAACACCTTCCAGCCGTTGGTGGAGCGGCCCCAGCCCAGGGCCATGTCGATGGCGCCGCCGGAAAAGGTAAAACCCAGGTGGATGTTCAGCAGGTTGGTCAGGGCCATGGCCAGCCCGGTGAGCAGGGCATGCACCAGGTACAGCAGGGGGGCAAGGAACATGAAGGCGAATTCGATCGGTTCGGTGACCCCGGTCAGGAAGGATGTCAGGGCCATGGACAGGAAGATCCCGCCCATTACCTTGCGCCGTTCCGGCGGTGTGTTGCGGTACATCGCCAGGCAGGCGGCGGGCAGGCCGAACAGCATCATCGGGAACATCCCGGTCATGAACTGGCCGCCCTTGGGGTCGCCGGCAAAGTAGCGGGTCAGGTCGCCGGTGACCACGGCGCCGGTGCTCGGGTCGGTGAAGCTGCCGAAGATGAACCAGGCCATGTTGTTGAGGATGTGGTGCAGGCCGGTGACGATCAGCAGCCGGTTGAACACGCCGAAGACAAAGGCGCCGAAGCTGCCGCTCTCCAGCAGCAACTGGCCGAAGCTGTTGATGCCGTGCTGGATCGGCGGCCAGATCAGGCCGAACACCACCCCCAGGCCCACGGCGGTGAAACCGGTGGCGATGGGCACGAAGCGCCGGCCGCCGAAGAACGCCAGGTACTCCGGCAGCTTGATGTCCTTGAAGCGGTTGTACAGCGCGCCGGCCATCAGCCCGCTGATGATCCCGGCGAGCATGCCCATGTTGATGCTGGCGTCCAGCACCTTGAGGGTCGAGATCATTACCAGGTAGCCAATGGCCCCGGCCAGCCCGGCGGTGCCATTGTTGTCCTTGGCAAAGCCGACGGCGATACCGATGGCGAAGATCAGCGCCAGGTTGCCGAAGATCGACTGCCCGGCATCGTGGATGATCGCGATGTTCAGCAGGTCGGTGTCGCCCAGGCGCAGCAGCAGACCGGCGATGGGCAAGATAGCGATGGGCAGCATCAGCGCCCGGCCGAGGCGTTGCAGGCCCTCGATGAAATACTGGTACATGGCGTCTCTCCTGGAATTCTTGTTATGAGTGCAGAGGCCAAAGCCGTTCGCAGGCCTGACGGACTGTGGCGGCACCGGGCAGGTTGAGCAGCGGTTGGCTGAGCTGGCGGCACTGGCTGGCGTCCAGCTGGCGCACCCGGTCCTTGATCTCGCCCACCTGTGGGGGGCTGACCGACAGCTCGCTGACGCCCAGGCCAATGAGTACTGGTGTGGCCAGGGGATCGGAGGCCAGGGCGCCACAGACCCCGACCCAGCGACCATGGCGCTGGGCGCCGGCGCAGGTCTGGGCGATCAGCCGCAGCAGGGCGGGGTGCAGGGCGTCGACCCGTGCCGCCAGCCCGGCGTGGTCACGGTCCATGGCCAGGGTGTACTGGGAGAGGTCGTTGGTGCCGATGGACAGGAAGTCGGCGTGTTCGGCCAGTTGCTCGGCCATCAGGGCGGCGGCGGGGACTTCGATCATGACCCCCAGTTCCGGGCGCTGGCTCAGGCCCAGTTCGGCAGCGAACAGGTCCAGGCGCTGGCGAATGTGCAGCAGCTCGGCGACTTCGGTGACCATCGGCAGCATCACCCGGCAGCGTTGCACGGGGCTGACCTGGAGCAGCGCCCGCAGTTGTTGGTCCAGCAGTTCAGGGCGCGCCTGGGCCAGGCGGATGCCGCGCAGCCCAAGTACCGGGTTGGCTTCCACCGGCAGGGGCAGGTAATCCAGCTGTTTGTCGCCGCCGACGTCGATGGTGCGAATGATCACCGGCTTGTCGCCCATGGCGTTGAGCACTGCCTGATAGGCCTGGCGCTGTTCTTCTTGATCCGGGGCGGTCTGGCGGTCAACGAAGAGAAACTCGGTGCGCAGCAGGCCGACGCCGTCGGCGCCACCCTGGTGGGCGTCTCGGGCTTCATCGCTGGACGCCACATTGGCCGCCACCTCGATCTGCTGGCCGTCCTGGGTCAGGGCGGGCTCATGGGCTTTTTGCTGTTGCAGCGCATGGCGCTGGCGCTGGGTTTCACCGGCCCGTTGCACCTGTGCGATGCGCTGCGGGTCGGGCTCCAGTTCCAGGCGCCCGCCGTTGGCATCCAGCACCACCTGGCGGCCACTGTCGATGCGCAGCACTTGCGGGCCCAGGGCCACCAGGCAAGGCAGGCCTTTGCCCCGGGCGAGGATCGCCACGTGGGAAGTGGCACCGCCGGCGGCCATGCACAACCCGGCCACGCCCTGGGCGCTGAGTTGCAGAAGGTCGGAAGGGGTCAACTCCTCGGCGGCAACGATCGCCCCGGCTGGCAGATCGTAGTGCCAGGCCTCCCCCAGCAGGGCGCGCAGAACGCGCTGCTGCAGGTCCCGCAGGTCGTTGGCGCGTTCAGCCAGCAGCGTACTGCCCAGTTGCTGCAGGATCTGGCATTGCTCGGTAATCGCCGCGCTCCAGGCATGGGTGGCGGCGCGGCCCTGGGCAATGGAGGCTTCGGCGGCGTCCAGCAGGGTCGGGTCTTCGAGCAGCGCCAGGTGGGCGCTGAAGATGTCCTGTTCCTGCTGGTCGCGGCGTTGTTGAGCCTGCTCCAGGGTGTGGCGGATTTCCCCGCGCACCTGGTTCAGTGCGGTGCTCAATGCTTGCCGTTGAGGCTCGGGTGCATGCTGGCCATGATCCTCCGCCAAGACCATGGCGTTAAGCCGCACCAGGGGTCCGCACACCAGGCCCGGCGCGGCGCAGACGCCCGGCAGCACGCCGTCTTCCACGGGGCCTTGGGCGGCCGGGGCCGGTACCGGGGTTTCGCCATGGGCATCTGCGGCCATCGCGGTGCCGAGGGTCTGCAGCACCGCCTGCAGGGCATCCTGGCAATCGTCGCCCTGGCAACTGACCAGCACTTCTTCCTGTTCACCGATGCCCAGGCTCATCAGGGCAATCAGGCTGGTGCAGGGGGCGCTCTTGTCCTTGAAGATCAACTGCGAATGGCTGTTGAAGCTCAGGGCGGTCTGGCGCACCAGGGCGGCGGGGCGGGCATGCAGGCCGCCGCGATGGGCGACCTTGATCCGGGCGCTGGCCTGCTGCCCGGATTGCTCTTGCGCCAGCGGCTGCGGGCCCGCGTTGGCGCGCCGGCTGATGTGCAGCAATGGCTCGCCCACCTGGACTGTCGACAGGGTCAGCGGGCGCAGGTCGAAACCCTCGCCATTGGTCAGGATCAGCAGGCTGATCAGGCTTCGGCAATGCTGTGCCACGTGGTCCAGATCAACCCGCATCAAGGGCTGGCCGGCACGCACCTGCTGGCCTTCCTTCACCAGCAGGGCAAACCCCTCGCCCTGCAGTTCGACAGTGTCCAGGCCCAGGTGCAGCAGCAGTTCGGCCCCATTGGCGGCGCGCAGGGTGATTGCGTGCCCGGTACGTGCGACCTGGATCACCTGGCCGGCGCAGGGCGCATGCAGGGTGTCGTTGAGGGGATCGATGGCGATGCCGTCGCCCATGGCACCGCTGGCGAACACCGGGTCGGGCACGCTGCGTAGTGCTAGCACTGGCCCGCTTAACGGGGCACCGAGCGTCAGTTCGTTATTGTTGTTGTGCATGGCGCAGTACTCGTTGGCGATGGGGCTTAGTGAGTGCGGGTCACTTTGCTCAGGTGGCGCGGTTGGTCGGGGTCCATGCTGCGGGCTTGGGCGAGGCCGGCGGCCATGACGTAGAAACTCTGGATCGCCAGGATCGGGTCGAGTGCCGGGTGTTCGGCACGACTCAGGGTCAGGTCCCGTTCACCGATGTCGTCCGGAGCGGCCAGCAGCACCTTGGCGCCGCGCTGGCGCATGTCGGCGGCCAGGCTCAGCAGGCCGCCCTGCTCGGCGCCGCGGGGGGCGAACACCAGCAGCGGATAGTCGTGGTCGATCAGCGCCATGGGGCCGTGGCGGACTTCGGCACTGCTGAAGGCTTCGGCCTGGATGGCCGAGGTTTCCTTGAGCTTGAGCGCGGCTTCCTGGGCAATGGCGAATCCCGCCCCACGGCCGATCACCATCAGGCGCTGGCAATCGCGCAGCGCATTGACGGCCAGGCTCCAATCCTGGGTCGCGGCCTGGCGCAGGCCTTCGGGCAGGGCCAGGCCGGCTTCGAGCAAGCGTCCGTCATCATTCCAGTGGCCGATCAGTCGCGCGCTGGCACTGAGGGTGGCAATAAAGCTCTTGGTGGCGGCCACGCTCTGCTCGGCGCCGGCGTGCAATGGCAGGAAGAATTCGCTGGCCGCTTCCAGCGGGCTGTTTTCCGCGTTGACCATGGCCACGCTGAGGGCCCCGCGCTTGCGCAGCAGGCGCACGCTGTTTACCAGGTCCGGGCTTTGCCCCGATTGCGAAAAGGCGAACACCGCCTGGCCGCTGACCCGCAGGGGCGCCTGCTGCATGGTCACCACCGACATCGGCAGCGAGGCCACGGGAATACCCACTTGCTGCATGGTCAGGTAGGCGAAGTAGCTGGCGGCGTGGTCGGAGCTGCCCCGGGCCACGGTCATTGCCACTTGTGGCGGCTGGCGGCGCAGGCGGCCGGCGACCTCGATCAGCGCCGGGTCCAGGTGCTGCAACTGGTTGCTCGCGGCCAGGTGCGAGGACAGCGCCTCTTCAAGCATTTTTGAAGTCAATGTCTTCTCCTTCGACCATGACGGCGGTCAGTGTGAGTGCCCGGTCCAGGCGCACGCTGTCGGCCCAGCTGCCAGGTTGCAGGCGGCCGCGTTCAGGGATGCCGAGGTAGTCGGCGGGAAATTGCGACAGGCGCTGCGAGGCTTCGGCCAGGGGCAGGCCGATCTTCACCAGATTGCGCAGGGCCTGGTCCATGGTCAGGGTGCTGCCGGCCAGCGTGCCGTCGGCCAGGCGCACACCACCCAGGCACTTGGTCACGGTGTGGCTGCCCAGCTTGTATTCACCGTCGGGCATGCCGGCAGCTGCGGTGGAGTCGGTAACGCAGTACAGGCATGGGATCGAGCGCAGGGCCACGCGCATGGCACCGGGGTGCACGTGCAGCAGGTCCGGGATCAGCTCGGCGTACTGGGCGTGGGCCAGGGCCGCGCCGACGATCCCCGGCTCGCGGTGATGCAGCGGGCTCATGGCGTTGTACAGGTGGGTGAAACTGGTGGCGCCAGCGGCGAGGGCCGCCACGCCTTCCTCGTAGCTGCCCAGGGTGTGGCCGATCTGCATGCGCACGCCGCGGGCGCTGAGTTCGCGGATCAGGCCGTCGTGGCCGGCGACTTCCGGGGCGATGGTGATCACGCGGATCGGCGCCAGCGCCAGGTACTGCTCCACTTCCGCCAGCAGTGCGGTGTGGGCGAAGTTGGGCTGGGCGCCAAGTTTGCCGGGGTTGATGTAGGGGCCTTCCAGGTGCACGCCGAGCACTCGGGCGCAGCCTTTGGGGCGCTGTTCGGCATAGCTGCCCAGTTGCTCCAGGACCTGGCGGATTTCCTCGCTGGGGGCCGTCATGGTGGTGGCCAGCAACGAGGTGGTGCCGAAGCGCAGATGGGTGCGGGTGATGGTCTGGAAGGCATCGCGGCCTTGCATGATGTCCTTGCCGCCGCCGCCGTGCACATGCAGGTCGATAAAGCCGGGCAGCAGGTAGGGCAGGTCGTTGTCCGCCGGATTGCAGGGGCTGCCTTCGATGGCGATCACCTTGCCGTCCTGATGCAGCAGACGGCCGCGGACCCAGCCTTGGGGCGTGAGGATATTGTCTTCGGACATGGCGTTTCTCTGGCTCCGGAAGCGGGTTCAGCGTCGCAGTTCAGCGACGAAGTCGTAGTAGTCGTTGCGGCAGTAGGTGTCGGTGACCTCGATCGGCGTGTTGTCTTCCAGGTAGCCGACCCGGGTCATCAGCAACATGGCGGTGCCGGGGGCGATGCCCACCAGGGCGGCGAATTCGTCCGAGGCATTGATCGCCTGGATGTGCTGCAGCGCCCGCACCACGGGCTTGCCGATGCCATCGAGGTATTCATAGAGCGAATCCCCGACCGCTTCCGGCTGGGCGATGATGCTGGCCGGCAGGGTGCTCATCTCGATGGCCATCACTGTGTCATCGGCTTTGCGCAGGCGCTTGAGCCGCGCCACCTTGTCGTTAGGCGACAGGCCGAGGCGGATCAGTTCTTCATGGGTGGGCGGGGTGAGGGTGCGTTCCAGCCATTGGGAGCCGGGCACGAAACCCTTCAGGCGGAGCATTTCGCTGAAGCCGGAGAGCCGCGACAGCGGTTGCTCCAGGCGCGGGGTGATGAAGGTCCCCGAGCCCTGGCTGCGGCGGATCAAGCCCTGTTCGAAGAGCACTTCCAAGGCCTTGCGCGCGGTGACCCGGGAGATCCCCAGCAATTCGCTGAGGTTGCGTTCCGACGGCAGTGCCTGCTCGGCTTTCCACTGGCCGGCATGGATTGCCGCTTCCAGGTTGCGAGCCAGTTGCAGGTACAGCGGAGTGGGTTGGGAGTCGTCGGGGCGCAGGGCCAGGAGGTGATTCATCTGTAGGTTTTCCGATGCGGTTATTAGGTTGTTGTCGCCCGGTAGTGCCGAAAAACTAATACCACTTAGATACCATGTCAACGCCACTGGTCTGCTGAAGGTGGCGTAAATCCAGCGTTTACGGGGTGCTTTGAAGGGTAAATGATTAAAGTGGTATTAGGCAGGTCTGACTGCCATCGCCATGGCGTCGAGTGGCGACCCCTTGCGGGTCGCCAAGTGGTATGGGCGCAGTGGAAGAGCTGGCGGGGGTAAAAATATTTTTTGCGGAAGGGAAATTAAGGGCGGATCTCGATCATGGTGCCGTCCTTGACCAGGCCCCAGACCTCGCGCATGTCGACGTTGCGCATGGCGATGCACCCGTCTGTCCAGTCCAGGGTGTGGAAATACTGCTCCGGGAATTCTTCGGTGTCCGGGGTGCCGTGGATCATGATCATGCCGCCCGGGTCCACCCCTTCGCGCCGCGAGCGGGCGGCATCGGTGATGTTCGGATAGGAGATGTGCATGGCCAGGTTGTAGCGGTCGCTGGTCTTGCGCCAGTCGAGCCAGTAGAGGCCTTCAGGGGTGCGCTTGTCGCCCTCCATGAGCTTGGGACCCTTGGGTTTCTTGCCCAGGGATATGCGGTAGGTCTTCAGTGGCTTGCCACCGTTGATCAGTTGCAGTTGATGGGCGGACTTGAGCACCAGGACCTTTTCGATGACCTTGCCGTCCAGGGTTTCCACGGTGGAGGCCTGGCACACAGCAACGACGGAACAGCACAGCAGGGCAAGCAACCAGCGCATTGACACGATATCCCCAGGCGCACACAGATCCCGTGCACGTTTTATTGTTTAACTGATGGCAGGCTGAGAGAGCGGCGGAATGGATTCGGAGCGCACTTCAAAGGCTGCGGCCCGCCGGTCAGCGAAGAAGCATTCTAAGGTACGGCCGACGGTGCGGAAAGCCAGCTCGGACCAAGGGATATCGGCTTCGTCGAACAACTGCACTTCCAGGCTCTCGGGGCCAGCGGCAAAGTCCAGGTCGGCGAGCTCCGCGCGAAAGAACACATGCACCTGGCTGATGTGCGGCACGTCGATCAGGGTGTAGATGCTCAGGCCGCGCACCCGGGCGCAGGCTTCCTCGTAGGTTTCGCGAATGGCCGCCTGTTCGATGGTCTCGCCGTTTTCCATGAAGCCTGCGGGCAGGGTCCAGTAGCCCAGGCGCGGCTCGATGGCGCGACGGCACAGCAGCACCTTGCCCTCCCAGGTGGCAAGGCAGCCGGCGACGATATTGGGGTTCTGGTAATGGATGGTCTGGCAGTGGTCGCAGACATAGCGCAGGCGCGAATCGCCTTCGGGAATGCGCTGGGTCACCGGGTTGCCGCACTGGCTGCAAAATTTCATGTGGGGTATCCGAAAAGGCTGGGGCTATCTTGGCGCGCCAGCCCCGTTGTCGGCAAGTTGTCGTTAAGCGACATGCCCGGGGGCGGGGGTTGGGCCGAAGATTGGATTGGTGCATGATGCACGGTAGCCAACAGATCGAGATGCCTCATGCTGGACGAGCTACTTCATCGGGTAAGCCACTACACGCCGCGTACGCTGGAGACCGACCGACGTTTTCCCGAGGCTGCGGTGCTGGTGCCCATCACCCGCAGCGAAGAACCGGAACTGGTATTGACCTTGCGTGCCAGCGGGCTGTCGACCCATGGCGGCGAGGTGGCTTTCCCTGGTGGCCGGCGCGATCCGGAAGACCCGGACCTGATCTTTACCGCGCTGCGCGAGGCCAAGGAGGAAATCGGCCTGCCGCCGGGGCTGGTGGAGGTCATCGGGCCTTTGAGCCCGCTGATTTCCCTGCACGGAATCAAGGTCACGCCTTACGTCGGGGTGATTCCCGACTATGTCGAATACCAGGCCAATGACGCCGAGATCGCCGCCGTTTTCAGCGTGCCCCTGGAGTTCTTTCGCCAGGACCCCCGTGAACATACCCATCGCATCGATTACCAGGGGCGCAGCTGGTACGTCCCCAGCTACCGCTTTGGCGAGTACAAGATCTGGGGCCTGACCGCGATCATGATCGTCGAGCTGGTCAACCTGTTGTACGACGCCGGAATCAGCCTGCATCGCCCGCCAAAAAACTATATCGATACCTGAAGCCATCACTTCGCATGGCATAAACCCGCGGCTGCCTGAGCCATGAGGACAATAAGATGAAATACCGCCTGGGCGACGCCCGAGTCGAGACCCATCCACAGAGCTGGGTTGCCCCGAATGCCACGCTGGTGGGCAAGGTCAAATTGGAGGAGGGAGCCAGCGTCTGGTTCAACGCCGTGCTGCGCGGGGACAACGAACTGATCCTGATCGGCAAGCACAGCAACGTCCAGGATGGCACGGTGATGCACACCGACATGGGCTTTCCACTGACCATCGGTACCGGCGTGACCATCGGCCACAACGCCATGCTGCACGGCTGCACCGTGGGCGACTACAGCCTGATCGGCATCAACGCGGTGATCCTCAATGGCGCGAAGATCGGCAAGAACTGCATCATCGGCGCCAACTCGCTGATCGGCGAGGGCAAGGAAATCCCCGACGGTTCGCTGGTCATGGGCTCGCCAGGCAAGGTGGTACGGGAGTTGACCGAGCCGCAGAAGAAAATGCTCGAAGCCAGCGCCGCGCACTACGTTCATAATGCCCAGCGTTATGCCCGAGACCTGGTTGAGCAAGAACAATGACAGCCCCTGAAAGACCCGTCGCTTCGCCCTGCGTGAGCATCTGTGCCCTGGACGAGCAGGATATCTGCACCGGTTGCCAGCGCACGGTGGACGAGATCACCCGCTGGAGCCGCATGGACAACGCCGAGCGGCGTGCGGTCCTGGCCCTGTGCCATGAGCGGGCCAAGTCCAGCGGCTTGCTGTGGATGATCGGCTCCAGCTCGGCAAGTTGATCCGCTCGTTTCGCCAGCAAGCCGGCTCCTGCAATCTTGTGCAGGTGCCAGCGTGCTGGCGAAAGGGCTTCTTGGCCCAGCCCCGGGCCTGCAGTAACCTGTGCACCTTCCTGACAGGTACCCTTCGCCCCCATGTTCTTCCTGATCGCCTATATCAGCAGTGTCGTGCTGATCAACTACGCCTTTTCGTCTGCCCCGCATCTGGACATCATCTGGTCGGCCTGGGGCGGGTTGGTGTTTGTCCTGCGGGACATGGTGCAGACTCGTTTCGGCCACGGCGCCATCGTCGCGATGCTGGCGGCCCTGGTGCTGTCCTATGTGACCTCCGATCCGACCATCGCCCTGGCCAGTGCCACGGCATTCGCCGTCTCGGAATGCATCGACTGGCTGGTGTTCAGTATCACCAAGCGGCCCCTGCATGATCGTCTGTGGATCAGCTCGGCCCTGAGCATTCCCCTGGATACCTTCATCTTCTTCGGCATGATCGATGCCTTGACCCCTGGGGTGATCCTGACCGCCCTGGGTTCGAAGTTCGCCGGTGTCACCGTGGTCTGGCTGGCCATGGCCTGGCGTTTGCGCAAAGCGGCGTGCGCCGGCTGAGCCAAAGCCCGCGCTTCATGTAAAATGCCGCTCCCCATGGGTCGCCCGCCTGGCGCTCGGCCCTCGATGATCCGCTCCTTTGAGGACCTTCAGATGACTCGTATCGGAACTCCACTGTCGCCAACCGCGACCCGCGTCTTGCTTTGTGGCTGTGGTGAGTTGGGCAAGGAGGTGGTGATCGAGCTGCAACGCCTGGGTGTCGAGGTGATTGCCGTGGACCGCTACGCCAACGCTCCGGCGATGCAGGTGGCCCATCGCAGCCACGTGATCAACATGCTTGATGGCGCGGCGCTGCGGGCCGTGATCGAAGCCGAGAAGCCGCACTTCATCGTGCCGGAAATCGAAGCCATCGCTACCGCGACCCTGGTGGAACTGGAAGCCGAGGGCTTCACCGTGATCCCCACCGCGCGGGCCACCTCCTTGACCATGAACCGCGAAGGCATCCGGCGCCTGGCCGCTGAAGAGCTGGACCTGCCGACCTCGCCGTACCATTTCGCCGACACCTTCGAAGACTATTCCAAGGCCGTGCAAGACCTGGGCTTCCCGTGCGTGGTCAAGCCGGTGATGAGTTCCTCGGGCAAGGGCCAGAGCCTGCTGCGCAGCGTCGACGACGTGCAGAAAGCCTGGGATTACGCCCAGGAAGGCGGCCGTGCCGGCAAGGGCCGGGTGATCATCGAAGGCTTTATCGACTTCGACTACGAAATCACCCTGTTGACCGTGCGTCATGTGGGCGGCACCACCTTCTGTGCGCCGGTCGGCCATCGTCAGGAAAAGGGCGACTACCAGGAATCCTGGCAGCCTCAGGCCATGAGTCCCAAAGCCCTGGCCGAATCCGAGCGGGTGGCCAAGGCAGTCACCGAGGCCCTGGGGGGCCGCGGTCTGTTTGGCGTGGAACTGTTCATCAAGGGCGACCAGGTGTGGTTCAGCGAAGTTTCGCCGCGCCCACACGACACTGGCCTGGTGACCCTGATTTCCCAGGACCTGTCCCAGTTCGCCCTGCATGCGCGGGCCATTCTCGGCTTGCCGATTCCGCTGATCCGCCAGTTCGGCCCTTCGGCTTCGGCGGTGATCCTGGTAGAAGGCACATCCACCCAGACCGCCTTCGCCAACCTCGGTGCCGCCCTGAGCGAGCCGGACACTGCGCTGCGCCTGTTCGGCAAGCCGGAAGTCAATGGCCAGCGCCGCATGGGCGTAGCCCTGGCGCGTGACGAGTCGATCGAAGCCGCCCGGGCCAAGGCGACCCGCGCTGCGCAAGCGGTGGTGGTCGAACTGTAAAAAGCATCGCGAGCAAGCTCGCTCCTACAGCGTCCGGATTGAACCTGTAGGAGCGAGCTTGCTCGTGAAGCGGTCGCTCAAGCGACCCGATTCAAATCGTTATTGCGCGTTTCCTTCAGGCACAGCACCGCGATCAGGCTCAGGATCGCCGCCCCTGAAACATACCCCCCAACCCAGCTCAAACCGCCCATCGCTACCAGTTTCTGGGCGAAGAACGGCGCGGCCGAAGCTCCGACGATGCCCCCCAGGTTGTACGCCGCCGAAGCGCCGGTATAACGCACGTGGGTCGGGAACAGTTCCGGCAGCAGGGCGCCCATCGGGGCGAAGGTGACCCCCATCAGGAACAGTTCGATGCACAGGAACAGCGCCACGCCGGCGGTGGAACCCTGGGTCAGCAGGGGTTCCATGGTGAAGCCGGACAGAATCGCCAGCACGCCGCCGACAATCAGCACCGGCTTGCGCCCGAAGCGGTCGCTGGCCCAGGCCGATAGAGGCGTGGCCGCGGCCATGAACAGCACGGCGAAGCACAGCAGGCCGAGGAAGGTTTCCCGGCTGTAGCCCAGGGTAGCGACGCCGTAGCTCAGGGAAAACACCGTGGAGATGTAGAACAGGGCGTAGCACACCACCATCGACGCGGCGCCCAGCAGTACCGGCAGCCAGTACTGGCTGAAGAGTTCCACCAGTGGCATCTTCACCCGTTCCTGGCGTGCCACGGCGTTGGCAAAGACCGGGGTTTCGTGCAGCTTCAGGCGCACGTACAGGCCCACCATCACCAGGGCGGCGCTGAGCAGGAAGGGAATGCGCCAGCCCCAGGAGCGGAACTGTTCGTCATCCAGGCCCATGGCCAGGGCCAGGAACAGGCCGTTGGCAGCGAGAAAACCGATGGAGGGGCCCAACTGCGGGAACATGCCGAACCAGGCGCGCTTGCCTTCTGGTGCGTTCTCCGTGGCCAGCAGCGCGGCGCCGCCCCATTCGCCACCCAACCCCAGGCCCTGGCCGAAGCGCAGCACGCAAAGCAGGATGGGCGCCCAGGCGCCGATGCTGGCGTAGCCTGGCAGTACGCCGATCAGGGTGGTGCACACGCCCATCAGCAGCAGCGAGGCAACCAGGGTCGACTTGCGTCCGATACGGTCGCCGAAGTGGCCGAACAGTGCCGAGCCCAGGGGGCGGGCAAGGAAGGCGATGCCGAAGGTCAGGAACGCCGAGAGCATCTGGGCGGTGCCGGAGGTCTGGGGAAAGAATACCGGGCCTATCACCAGTGCGGCGGCGGTGGCGTAGACGTAGAAGTCGTAGAACTCGATGGCGGTGCCGATAAAGCTGGCAGTGGCCACCCGCGAGGCGGAATTGCTCGGTTGGGCAGGCGTGGTGGCGCTGTAGGCGGTGCTGGTCGTCATATGGTTATCCCTGACAGTCTGTGCTCCGGTGGAGCGAATTATTATGGTCGAGCACCCAGGGATGTGGGTTTGGCGCGGTCGTCCCTCGGGATGGGAGTGACGTCGAACAGAAGGGCTGGTTATCGGCAGGTTTGCGCTGGGTGCGGGTAGCACGCGGGTCTGCACAGGGCTTGGGTAAGCGGATCGATTATAGAAAGGCGGCTAACGATTCAACAAGGGGCTTGGCGGCTGCCGGGCTGGCGAGAAGGTTTTCGACCTTCAGGGGCGCCATTGGCTGCGGCGGCAGGCGATCAGATGCGGGCGGGGACGCTGCTGGTGTGCCAGATCAGTACGCGGCTGACGCGGTTTTCCTCGGTTTCGAGGATTTCCAGGCGGTAGCGGCCGATTTTCAGGCACACCGCGCTGTCGGGGATGGTTTCCAAGGCTTCGGTGACCAGGCCGTTGAGGGTCTTGGGACCGTCGCTGGGCAGGTGCCAGCCCAGGCTCTTGTTCAGCTCGCGGATCGATGCCGCACCTTCCACCACATAGCGGCCATCGGCCTGGGGGTGGATGTGCGGGTTGTCCAGGCTGTGCTCGCTTTCGAACTCGCCGACGATTTCTTCGAGGATATCTTCCAGGGTGACGATGCCCAGCACTTCGCCGTATTCGTCCACCACCATGCCCAGGCGCCGTTGCTGTTTGTGGAAGTTGAGCAGTTGCAACTGCAACGGGGTGCTTTCCGGGACGAAGTAGGGCTCGTGGCAGGCCGCCAGCAGGGCCTCCTTGGTCAGGCTGGCGTCCGGCAGCAGGTGACGGATCTGTCGGGTGTTGAGCACCGCTTCGACCTGGTTGATATCGCTGTGGAACACCGGCAGCCGTGTGCGTCGGTTCAGGCGCAGTTGGGCGATGATGTCCTCGATCGGGTCGTCCAGGTTGATACCGTCCACTTCGCTGCGGGGCACCAGGATGTCATTGACGGTGATGTTGTCCAGGGCGTGGATGCCGGACAGGGCATGTGGCTCCTGTGGCGTGGGCTCGTCGTCCAGCAGCGCCGGGTCGTCGTCACTGTGCTTGACCGCGCTGGCCTTGCGGGCAAACGGGCGCAGCAGCAACTGGCTGAGGGTGTCGAGCAGCCAGGCCAGGGGATAGACGATTTTCATCGGGATGAACAGCAGGCTGTTGCCAAAGCCCAAGGTACCTTCCGGGTAGCGCATGGCCAGAGCCCGCGGCAGGTATTCGGCCAGCACCAGCAGGGCGCAGGTGCTGATCAGGCAGGCCAGCCAGGGGCCATTTTCCGCCCAGTAGAACAGCGCTAGCAGGGTGCTGATGATTACGGCCAGGACCCGGCACAGGGTATTGCACAGGATCAGGCTTTCCTTGGGGAAGGCCAGGCGTGCCTGGGACTTGTCGCCATTGCGCGAGTTGCTGCGCAGGGTCAGCAGGTGCTGCTGGGCGGCATCGATAGCGGTGAACAGGCCCGACCAGACGATGAGCAGGGCGATTACCGCGAGCATGGGCCCGGTGGGCAGGGAGTCGGTCATGGCCGGTCGTCAGATGTGCAGGATGTATTCACGAACCAGCTTGCTGCCAAAGTAGGCCAGCATCAGCAGGCAGAAACCTGCCAGGGTCCAGCGAATTGCCTTGTGCCCGCGCCAGCCGAGGCGATTGCGGCCCCATAGCAGCACGCTGAACACTACCCAGGCCAGGCAGGCCAGCAGTGTCTTGTGCACCAGGTGCTGGGCGAACAGGTTCTCGACGAACAGCCAGCCGGAGATCAGCGACAGCGACAGCAGGGTCCAGCCGGCCCAGAGAAAACCGAACAGCAGGCTTTCCATGGTTTGCAGCGGCGGGAAGTTCCTGATCAGCCCGGACGGGTGCTTGTTCTTCAGCTGATGGTCCTGCACCAGCAGCAACAAGGCCTGGAACACCGCGATGGTGAACATGCCGTAGGCCAGGATCGACAACAGGATGTGGGCGAGGATCCCGGGCTCCTCATCGATCACCGGCACTGTGCCTGTGGGGACGAATTGCGCCAGTAGCGCGGTCAGGGCGCCGAGCGGGAATAGCAGTACCAGCAGGTTTTCCACCGGGATGCGCCAGCAGGCCAGCAGGGTCAGGGCGATGACTGCAGCGGCGATCAGGCTGGCGGCGCTGAAGAAGTCCAGGCCCAGGCCGACCGGAGTCAGCAAGTGGGTCAGCAGGCTGGCGGCATGGGCCAGCAAGGCCAGGATGCCGAGCGTAACCAGCAGGCGCTTGTTCGCCTTGGCGCCTGTGGCCAGGCGGGAGCCTTGGTAGAAGGTCGCAGCGGCATAAAGGACGGCGGCGGCGAGGGTGGGTAGCAAACTGGGTGACAAGGGGAGCATAAATCCTGTTAGGCAGGCCCGAAAGTCGCTGAGTTTGGCATAGAACCCAGAGCCCTGAAAGACCAGGCAAGCAGACGGCGAGGTGTCCGCCACGCACAGTCTTCGCTATAATCCGCGACCTGCCCACGCCGCAGGCTCATCGAGCACCTGTTTATTACGCTCTGGGCCGCCATTACCCCCGGTCTACCTTGGGCCTGAAAGGATCGAGCATGTTTGAAAACCTAACCGACCGTCTCTCGCAGACGCTGCGCCATGTCACCGGCAAGGCCAAGCTGACCGAGGACAACATCAAAGACACCCTGCGCGAAGTGCGCATGGCGCTGCTCGAAGCCGACGTTGCGTTGCCGGTGGTCAAGGACTTCGTCAACTCCGTGAAGGAGCGTGCGGTCGGCACCGAAGTGTCTCGCAGCCTGACGCCGGGCCAGGCTTTTGTGAAGATCGTCCAGGCCGAGCTGGAAAGCCTGATGGGCGCGGCCAACGAAGATTTGAACCTCAGCGCAGTGCCACCGGCCGTGGTGCTGATGGCCGGTCTGCAGGGGGCGGGTAAGACCACCACCGCCGGCAAGCTTGCGCGCTTCCTTAAAGAGCGCAAGAAAAAGAGCGTGATGGTGGTCTCCGCGGACGTCTACCGTCCGGCGGCTATCAAACAGCTGGAAACCCTGGCCAATGATATTGGCGTGACCTTCTTCCCATCGGACCTGAGCCAGAAGCCGGTAGCTATCGCCGAAGCGGCTATTAAGGAAGCGAAGCTCAAGTTCATCGATGTCGTGATTGTCGACACCGCCGGTCGCCTGCACATCGACAGCGAGATGATGGACGAGATCCAGGCGCTGCACGCGGCCATCAAGCCGGTGGAAACCCTGTTCGTGGTCGACGCCATGACCGGTCAGGACGCCGCCAACACCGCCAAGGCCTTTGGCGACGCGCTGCCGCTGACCGGTGTGATCCTGACCAAGGTCGACGGCGATGCCCGTGGTGGTGCCGCGCTGTCGGTGCGAGCCATTACCGGCAAGCCGATCAAGTTCATCGGTATGGGCGAGAAGAGCGAAGCCCTGGAGCCGTTCCACCCTGAGCGCATCGCTTCGCGCATCCTCGGCATGGGCGACGTGCTCAGCCTGATCGAACAGGCTGAAGCGACCCTCGACAAGGACAAGGCCGACAAGCTTGCTAAAAAACTGAAGAAGGGCAAGGGCTTCGACCTCGAAGACTTCCGCGATCAGTTGCAGCAGATGAAGAACATGGGCGGTCTCGGCGGCCTGATGGACAAGCTGCCGAACATCGGTGGCGTGAACCTGGCGCAGATGGGCAATGCCCAGGGCGCGGCAGAGAAGCAGTTCAAGCAGATGGAAGCCATCATCAACTCCATGACCCCGGCCGAGCGCCGCGACCCCGAGCTGATCAGCGGTTCGCGCAAGCGCCGGATCGCCCTGGGTTCCGGCACCCAGGTGCAGGACATCGGTCGCTTGATCAAGCAGCACAAGCAGATGCAGAAGATGATGAAGAAGTTCTCCGCCAAGGGCGGTATGGCCAAGATGATGCGCGGCATGGGCGGTATGTTGCCCGGCGGCGGCATGCCGAAGATCTGAAGAATCCGCGCCGGCCGTCATGCCGGCGCTTTTTTCCACGGGGACGTGGAATCCCGGGCAAACCCTCGATTGGGGTGCGCTCACTCGCTGTCGCTTGCGGCAGCTCCATGGCAAATCTGAATGGCAGCCGACGGGCGCCGGAAAAAGTCATTTGCAAAAGTCCGGATATTCCTTAGAATATGCGGCCTTTCGGGCACCCATGCCCGCTGTGCATTTAGATTTGCAGCACCGACTACAGGAACGATGTTCACATGCTAACAATCCGTCTTGCCCTTGGCGGCTCCAAAAAGCGCCCGTTTTACCACTTGACCGTGACCGACAGCCGCAACCCACGCGACGGTTCGCACAAAGAACAAGTTGGCTTCTTCAACCCGATCGCTCGTGGTCAAGAAGTCCGCCTGTCCGTGAACCAAGAGCGCGTAGCCTACTGGCTGAGCGTTGGTGCACAGCCTTCTGAGCGTGTTGCTCAGTTGCTGAAGGAATCGGCTAAGGCTGCAGCCTGAACCCTATGAACGCGACGCCAGCTCCTGCTGATGATTTGATCGTTATCGGCAAAATCTACTCTGTTCATGGCGTTCGCGGCGAAGTGAAGGTCTTTTCCTTTACTGATCCGATTAAAAACCTGTTGGACTACAAAACCTGGACGCTCAAGCGCGAAGGTAGCGTGAAGCAGGTTGAGCTGGTCAGCGGACGCGGGAACGACAAGTTCCTGGTCGCAAAGCTCAAGGGTCTTGATGATCGCGAGGAAGCTCGTCTTCTGGCCGGTTACGAGATCTGCGTGCCGCGCAGCCTGTTCCCTGAACTGACCGACGGCGAGTACTACTGGTACCAGCTGCAAGGTCTCAAGGTTATCGACGGCCTCGGGCAACTGCTCGGGAAGATCGATCACCTGCTGGAGACCGGCTCGAACGATGTAATGGTGGTCAAGCCTTGCGCTGGCAGCCTGGATGATCGCGAACGCCTGTTGCCCTATACCGAGCAATGTGTGTTGGCCGTCGACCTGGCCGCGGGCGAGATGAAGGTGGAATGGGATGCGGACTTCTAAGCGTGGCTAACTTGCGCGTAGAAGTGATCAGTTTGTTTCCCGAGATGTTCTCCGCCATCAGCGAGTACGGCATAACCAGCCGCGCGGTGAAACAGGGGCTGTTGCAGCTGACCTGTTGGAATCCGCGAGACTACACCACGGATCGACATCACACTGTGGACGATCGCCCGTTTGGCGGTGGTCCGGGCATGGTGATGAAGATCAAGCCCCTGGAAGATGCACTGGTTCAGGCCAGAAACGCAGCCGGGGAGGGCGCGAAGGTGATCTACCTGTCGCCCCAAGGCCGCCAACTGAATCAGTCGGCGGTGCGCGAGTTGGCGAATGAGGATGCATTGATCCTGATTGCTGGTCGTTATGAAGGCATTGACGAGCGTTTTATTGATGCTCATGTCGATGAAGAGTGGTCGATTGGCGACTATGTACTCTCCGGTGGCGAGCTGCCGGCGATGGTCCTGATTGATGCGGTTACGCGACTGCTGCCCGGAGCTTTAGGGCATGTGGATTCCGCGGAGGAAGATTCCTTCACGGACGGTCTGCTGGATTGCCCGCACTACACCCGACCGGAGGTGTATGCGGATCAGCGTGTTCCCGACGTGTTGCTAAGTGGCAACCACGCACACATCCGGCGTTGGCGTTTACAGCAGTCCCTTGGTCGGACCTATGAACGACGCGCCGATCTTCTGGAAAGCCGCTCGCTTTCTGGAGAAGAGAAGAAGCTGCTCGAGGAATATCTCCGCGAGCGGGACGATAGTTAACAACGTATCGATGGTAGATCCGACGATTTACCTTAGGAGCACAGCATGACCAACAAAATCATCCTTGCACTCGAAGCAGAGCAGATGACCAAAGAGATCCCAGCCTTTGCCCCGGGCGACACCATTGTCGTTCAGGTGAAAGTGAAGGAAGGTGATCGTTCCCGTCTGCAGGCGTTCGAAGGCGTAGTTATCGCCAAGCGCAACCGCGGTGTGAACAGCGCGTTCACCGTACGTAAAATCTCCAACGGCGTTGGCGTAGAGCGTACTTTCCAGACCTACAGCCCGCAGATCGACAGCATGGCTGTCAAGCGTCGCGGTGACGTGCGTAAAGCCAAGCTGTACTACCTGCGCGACCTGTCGGGTAAAGCAGCTCGCATCAAGGAAAAACTGGCTTAAGTCCAGCTTCCGATGCAGAAAAAAGCAGCCTACGGGCTGCTTTTTTGTTGCCTGTCATTTAATGCCCGGAGCGGTTCAGCAGGGCGCAGACCGTGTTGGCGATCCGTTCCAGCAGTACCTCGTCATAAGGCAGCCAGGGCAGGGCGGTCAATTTGCCGCTTTGCGCCGCCAGGGCCATCTCCACGGGTTCGCCATCGCGTGTCACGCGCCCGGTGGCCAGATGCACCGCATGGTCGCCGATGCGGACATGGCGCCCCTCCATCGACAACATTCCCTGCTCGATAAGTGGGGCGAAAGCCCTGCCCAGCACGTGCTGGCGCATCAGAGCCATCTGGGTGAGGTTGTGCCCGGCCAGCAGGTTCAGGCGTTGCTCGCGCCTGGCGGCCGGCATTTGCGGCAGGGGCTGGCCGGTGGCGCTCTGTACCAGCTCTTCGATGGCGAAACTGCTGACGCTCACCAGCAGGTCGATGGCCCGGCAGGCTTCTGAAAACACCTGCGGCGGCACATCCTGCAGCAGCATCGGCTGCCAGTGTTTATCGGTGCGCCGAGCGAAGCTTGCACTGCCGGACAGGCAGTGCCCCTGCAGCCCCGGATAGAGTGCCGCGTCCACCGCAAAGCTCACCCGGATATCCCCCAGGTTCCGGCTCAGGCCGCTGTCCCTGTCGATCTTCCAGCCTTCGCGGCGGGCCAGGCCGATCAGGGGGCGGATGGACAGGCTGTATCCGGCGAATGCCTGGCAGGTGTGGCTTTCCAGCTCTTGCTGAGAGGGCAGGTAGTACTCGCGAAACACTTGGCGCAGCGGTTGTTTGATCCGGCGTTCGCTGATCAGGGCCTGCCAGGCGTGGCGCTCTGCGGCGTTGGCTGACAGCGGGTGCCATAGCGAAATCCTGCACCCGGCATCCAGGCTCAGCGGTTGGCCCCGGGAGTCTAGCGCTTGCGCATCTGCGTCCAGCAGGAAGCTGCGGCGTTGGCCATCTGTGCAATGGGCAACCCAAACCAGTGAGCGGGCAAAGGGCGAGCCCACGGCGGAGTCCGCCAGTTGCGCTCGCCAGTCGCGCAAAGACAACTCAAAGGCTTGCCACAGCCCGGATTCCAGGCAACTGGCCAGAAGCCCGTGCTGGGCCTTGCCGGGCGTGCTGGTGGGGGCCAGGCGCAGGGCGATCTCGGGGCGTTGGGCCAGGCCGCGTTCGGCAGGTTTGAGGTTGCGGGCGAGTTTTTTCTGGATGCTGGCATGGCGCACCAGGCCCAGGGCGCTGCGCAGTGCCTGCACGCTTTCCGGGGTTGGCACCTGCTCGATGCAATGCCCCAGGGCGATGGCCAGGGACTGCGACGGCGCAGTCTTGGCCTGGGTCGGGGCGACGCAGGCCTTGGGCAGCAAAATGTCCATCAGTGGCGGCAGCCAGGAGGCATCGCGCAGCAGGGCGACCCGCGCGGCGCGGGCGATCACCGGAGTGTCATCGGTGGTAAAGGCGCCATCGGCCACATAGGGCGTGGCGCCGCTGTGGATGGCGTCCAGGCGCTGGGCTGCGGTACTGAGGATCTGCTGTGAGAATTCGACGTACGCCGCGTCATCCATCAGCACCCTGGCCGGATCGGCGCTCAGGTGATGATGGCCGGTCCAGTACTCGCTGCCGGCCAGGGCCTGCCGTGAGCGAGGCTCCAGTTGCCCAAGCAGTTCGAACTCCTGCCGGGCGTAGGGCGCATCGGCGTAGTGTTGTTCCACACAGCGCCGCAGCGCCGTGCGGGTTTCTTCATCCACCCATTGCGCCAGCACGTACGCCTGGTGGTAGTACAGCGCCCACTGTGGGCCCGGCTCCGCAAGGATCCTGCGCAGTTCCTCGGTCAAGGCGGGACTCGGTGTTCCGCTGAAACAGGCCAGTTGTTCCAGCGCTTCCTGCCAGTTCACGCAACTGCGCAGCGCCTCCAGCAGGGTGGTTTGATCGAGGGCCGGGCTCAGTTCCAGTTGCGTGGCCTGCTGCACGATCGCGGTCGCCAGTTGCTGCGCCGCCGGGTTGGCATGGTCGCGCAGGGCCCGGCGGATGGCCGGCCACAGGCTGCCCAATTGAGCGGGCGTCAATGGGCTGATGTCGGGCGGCGGGCCGATGAAGTTCGGATGATCCACTCGGTCGATGTTCAGGCGTTGTTGCAGGTGCGCGATGAGCGAAGGCGCGAGCGGGGCATCCATGGCGGCGGGTCTCCTTTTTCAGTGCGCGGATAATCGCATTTTTTATCGCCGGTTGTGGCCTTTGGCCCCTGGCGGGTTCTTTCGACCCCTGCCGGGCGGCGATATACTCGCCGGCCCAATAAAGTGTGATCGCCCGATCCGTGCAGCCTGCACGGACGCCCAGGGTGCGTCGCATCCTCCCGGCAATCCTGGCCTGGTTCTATCCACAGGCAGGCCGCCCCCGATTATTCCCATCAAGCCTTGGGTCGCTGCCCTGCAGTGCTCATGGGCGTTCCATGCCCGCAGCGTGCCCGTGCGCGGATCCATCCATTCAGGCAGTAGTCCGATGACCCTTCGTGAGCAAGAAATCCAGCGCCGTACCGAACTCTCGGTGACCCGCGTGACCAAGGCGGTATTCCCGTCCACCACCAATCATCACAACACCCTGTTCGGCGGCACTGCCCTGGCCTGGATGGACGAGGTTTCGTTTATCGCCGCGACCCGTTTCTGCCGGCTGCCGTTGGTGACGGTGTCCACCGACCGCATTGATTTCAACCATCCGATTGCCGCAGGTTCGATCGTCGAATTGGTGGGGCGAGTGGTGAAGGTGGGTAACACCAGCCTCAAGGTCGAAGTCGAGGTGTTTGTAGAGAGCATGAGCTGTGATGGTCGGGAAAAGGCCATCCATGGCTTGTTCAGCTTTGTCGCCATCGACGATGACAAGCGCCCGGTGCCGGTGCTTCCAGGGTTTGCGACGTAGGAGCCGGCGTGCCGGCGAATAAGCCATCGGGCCTCTTCGCTGGCAAACCAGTTAGCGTTACAGGGACTCGGGCTGGATCAGGGCCAGCAGCGTCCAGCCTGCCGCCGGCTTGAGGCTGCTGTCTGGGGTGACGACATGCACCCAGCCGCTACTGTCGCGGGCAAACAGCAGAGTGGCGCGTTCGCCGTGCAGGGCCTGGTAATCGTCCCAGCCAAAGGCTTCGGTCAGATTGGTGCTGTACAGCTCCGCGCCCTGGCCCAGCAGGCTGGCCAGCTTGGTGTAGGTCAAGGCCTCGCTGCCCAGCAACTGGCCGCGGTGTTCGTGGCTGGCCCGGTGCTTGTCGGTGCGCCGGCTTTCCTGGCTGTTGGCCAGGGCGAACAGGCGCTGGTGGCCGAAGTCGTGGCGAAAGCGCATGGCGGCCAGGGTGTTCAGCTCTCCTGAGGGCGAGAGTGCAAGCAAGTGGCCCAGGCCCACCAGGTCCAGATGGGCATCGGCGTGCTGCGAGGCCGGGTTGCCGAAATAGGTGGGCAGCCCTTCCATGCGCGCCGCGCGAATGTTTTCCCAGCTGGAGTCGGTCAACAGCACCCGGCTGCCCAGTTGCTGCAAGGCTTTGCCAAGGGTCCGTGCCGGGCCGTTGGCGCCGACGATGAGAAAGCCGCTGGGCGCCGGCTCGGCGACTTTCAACAGGCGCGCCAGGGGGCGAGCCGTGGCGCTTTGCAGGACCACGGTGCCGATGATCACGGCAAAGGTCAGTGGCACCAGCAGCAATGCCCCCTCATGACCGGCTTCATCCAGGCGGATGGCGAAGATCGCTGACACTGCTGCCGCAACAATCCCCCGTGGGGCAATCCACGCCAGCAAGGCGCGTTCACGCCAGTTGAGGCTGGAGCCGGCCGTGGACAGCAGCACGTTCAGTGGCCGGGCGATAAACTGGATCACCAGCAGCAGGATCAGCACCAGCGGGCCCAGGGCAATCAGCGCCTTGAGGTCCAGGCGTGCCGCCAGGAGGATGAACAGCCCGGAAATCAGCAGCACGCTGAGGTTTTCCTTGAAGTGCAGGATGTGCCGCACATCCACGCCCTTCATGTTGGCCATCCACATGCCCATCAGGGTCACCGCCAGCAGTCCGGATTCGTGCATCACCTGGTTGGAAGCGATGAAGATTCCCAGCACTGCCGCCAGGGTTGCCAGGTTGTGTAGGTATTCCGGCAGCCACTGGCGGCGCATGATGCTGCCCAGGACCCAGCCGCCGGCGATGCCGAACAGGCTGCCGCACAGAATCACCCCGCCAAAGGTCAGCAGGCTCTGGCTCAGACCGGCGCCCTCGGCGCTGGCGATGATGAAGCTGTAGACCACCACCGCCAGCAGGGCGCCGATAGGGTCGATGACGATGCCTTCCCAGCGCAGGATATTGGCGATCGAGGCCTTGGGCCGCACTACCCGCAGCATGGGCACGATCACCGTCGGTCCGGTGACCAGGGTCAGGGTGCCGAACAGCAGGGCCAGCATCCAGTCGAAGCCCAGCAGCCAGTGGGTGGCCAGGGTGATCACGGCCCAGGTGGACAGCGCGCCGATGGTCACCAGGCGGTGCACCACACTGCCGATCTCGCGCCACTCGGAGAGGTGCAGGGTCAGGCTGCCTTCGAACAGGATCAGCGCCACCGCCAGCGAAACCAGGGGCATCAGCAGCGGGCCGAACATCTCCTGCGGGTCGAGCCAGCCCAGTATCGGCCCGGCCAGAATGCCGCTGAGCAACAGAAAGAGAATGGCCGGCAGTTTCAGCCTCCAGGCCAGCCACTGGCAGCCCAGCGCGGCCACGCCGATGCCGCCGAAGGCCAGCAGAATCTGTTGTTCACTCATCAATGCACCCTGTTCCTGAAAATGGCTGGCTATGAAAGACTAGCGACCCTGCGCGCAGTTCACTATTTTTTTACGCCTGGCCTCTGGGCCGCGCCTTTCGAGTCTTTATGCCTGCCATCGACCACCCCCTGATCGACCGTTTTCTCGACGCCCTGTGGTTGGAGAAAGGCCTGTCCGACAACACGCGCGACGCCTATCGCAGTGACCTGGCGTTGTTCAACGGCTGGTTGCAGGAGCAGGGGCTGGAGTTGCCGCGGGCCGGGCGCGAGCTGATCCTCGATCACCTGGCCTGGCGCGTGGAGCAAGCCTACAAGCCCCGCTCGACAGCGCGATTCCTCTCGGGCGTGCGTGGTTTCTATCGCTATCTGCTGCGGGAAAAGCTGATTGAAATCGATCCAACCTTGCAGATCGACATGCCGCAACTGGGGCGTCCGTTGCCCAAGTCGCTGTCGGAGGCGGATGTGGAAGCGCTGCTGGCCGCGCCGGACCTGAGCGAGGCCATCGGCCAGCGCGACCGGGCCATGCTCGAAGTGCTCTATGCCTGCGGCCTGCGGGTTACCGAGCTGATCAGCCTGACCCTGGAGCAGGTCAACCTGCGCCAGGGCGTGCTGCGGGTCATGGGCAAGGGCAGCAAGGAGCGCCTGGTGCCCATGGGCGAGGAGGCGATTGTCTGGGTCGAGCGCTACATGCGTGATGCCCGTGCCGAGCTGCTGGGCGGGCGTCCCAGCGACGTGCTGTTCCCCAGCCTGCGTGGCGAGCAGATGACTCGCCAGACCTTCTGGCATCGGATCAAGCACCAGGCCAAGGTCGCCGGGATCGGCAAGGCGCTGTCGCCCCACACCTTGCGCCATGCCTTCGCTACCCATCTGCTCAATCACGGCGCCGACCTGCGAGTGGTGCAGATGCTGTTGGGCCATAGCGACCTGTCCACCACCCAGATCTATACCCATGTGGCCCGCGCCCGGCTGCAGGATCTGCACGCCAAGCACCATCCGCGCGGTTGATTTGCCTTCCGGGCCGCGCTTTGCGTCGCCCGTAGTCGGTGCCGGCAAACAGATGTGATAGGCTTTGCCGGTTTGCAAAACGGCTGTTTGCGAGCGGTTGCCATGGTGATCGCTGCGAGTGGCCCATTTGCCCGCCTTCAGGAGTTCCCATGCGCTTGACCCAGATTTTTGCCGCCGCCTCCCTGGCGCTGCTCAGCACTTTTGCCATGGCCGATGACAGTGCCGAGAAAGCCATCCGCAAGAGCCTCGAGACCCTGCAGCTCGAAACGCCTGTGGAAAGCATTACCGCCAGCCCCATGGGTGGCCTGTACGAAGTCAAGCTCAAGGGCAGCCGTGTGCTGTACGCCAGCGCCGACGGCCAGTTCGTGGTCCAGGGCTACCTGTTCCAGCTCAAGGATGGCAAGCCGGTCAACCTCACCGAAAAAACCGAGCGCCTGGGCATTTCCAAGTTGATCAACGGCATTCCGGTCGCGGAAACTGTGGTCTATCCAGCCATTGGCGAAACCAAGACCCACATCACCGTGTTCACCGACACCACCTGCCCGTACTGCCACAAGCTGCACGCCGAAGTGCCCGAGCTGAACAAGCTGGGTGTGGAAGTGCGCTACGTGGCGTTCCCGCGCCAGGGCCTGGGCTCGCCGGGTGACGAACAGCTGCAGGCGGTCTGGTGCTCGGCGGACAAGAAAGCCGCGATGGACAAGATGGTCGACGGCAAGGAAATCAAGGCCGCCAAGTGCGCCAACCCGGTGTCCAAGCAATTCGCCCTGGGCCAGTCGATCGGTGTCAACGGCACCCCGGCCATCGTTCTGGCCGATGGCCAGGTGATTCCCGGCTACCAGCCGGCACCGCAGATCGCCAAACTGGCCCTGGGTGCGAAATAATCCTGCATCGTCACGCTAGCCTTTGACGATCATGGCCCGCCGGCCAAGCCGGCGGGCCATTAATAGAGAGCCGCGCAGTTTGCGGCTGTATTCCACGGCCGGCCTAGAGTCGGCCGTTTTATGGGGAGTTCAGAGTGAATCCGGTCAAAGTAGGCATCTGTGGGCTGGGTACTGTCGGTGGCGGTACCCTAAACGTACTTCAGCGCAACGCCGAGGAGATTGCCCGCCGTGCCGGGCGTGGAATCGAAGTAGCGCAGATTGCTACCCGTACGCCAAAGCCGCAGTTCCAAACGACCGGTATTGCGATTACCAACGATGTCTTCGCCGTGGCCACCAACCCTGAAATCGATATCGTCATCGAGCTGGTGGGCGGCTACACCGTGGCCCGTGACCTGGTGCTCAAGGCCATCGAGAACGGCAAGCACGTGGTCACCGCGAACAAGGCGCTGATCGCCGTGCACGGCAACGAGATCTTCGCCAAGGCCCAGGAGAAGGGCGTGATCGTGGCCTTCGAAGCCGCCGTTGCCGGTGGCATCCCGGTGATCAAGGCGATCCGCGAAGGCCTCTCGGCCAACCGTATCAACTGGCTGGCGGGGATCATCAACGGCACTGGCAACTTCATCCTCTCGGAAATGCGCGAGAAGGGCCGCACCTTTGAAGACGTGCTGGCCGAAGCGCAGGCCCTGGGCTACGCCGAAGCCGATCCGACCTTCGACGTCGAAGGCATCGATGCCGCGCACAAGCTGACCATCCTGGCCTCCATCGCCTTTGGTATCCCGCTGCAGTTCGACAAGGCCTACACCGAAGGCATCACCAAGCTCACCACCGCCGACGTGAACTACGCCGAGGCCCTGGGCTACCGCATCAAGCACCTGGGTGTGGCGCGCCGCACCGAGGCCGGTATCGAGCTGCGGGTGCACCCGACCCTGATTCCGGCCGATCGCCTGATCGCCAACGTCAACGGTGTGATGAACGCGGTCATGGTCAATGGCGATGCTGCCGGTTCGACCCTGTTCTACGGCGCCGGCGCGGGCATGGAGCCGACCGCTTCCTCGGTGGTGGCCGACCTGGTGGACGTGGTTCGCGCCATGACCAGTGATCCGGAAAACCGCGTGCCGCACCTGGCGTTCCAGCCTGACTCGCTGTCGGATCATCCGATCCTGCCGATCGAGTCCTGCGAGAGCGCCTACTACCTGCGCATCCAGGCCAAGGATCACCCGGGCGTACTGGCCCAGGTGGCGAGCATCCTCTCGGAGCGCGGCATCAACATCGAATCGATCATGCAGAAGGAAGTGGAAGAGCAGGACGGCCTGGTGCCGATGATCCTGCTGACCCACCGTGTTCTGGAGCAGCACATCAACGATGCGATCACCGCCCTGGAGGCCCTGCAGGGCGTCGTTGGCCCGGTGGTGCGTATCCGCGTCGAACATTTGAATTAATGAAGCAGCCGCAAGTGGCAAGCGGCAAGCGCCAAGTCAGAAGCTGATCGGCTTTGACTTGAGGCTTGAAGCTTGCGGCTTGAGGCTCAAACCGAAGGTTTGTCCCCATGCGCTATATCAGTACTCGTGGCCAGGCACCGGCCCTGAATTTCGAAGATGTGCTGCTGGCAGGTCTGGCCAGCGACGGCGGTCTCTATGTGCCAGAGAACCTGCCGCGTTTCACTCAGGAAGAAATCGCTTCCTGGACTGGCCTGCCGTATCACGAGCTGGCGTTCCGGGTCATGCGCCCGTTCGTCAGCGGCAGCATTCCGGACGCCGATTTCAAGAAGATCCTTGAAGAAACCTACGGCGCCTTCTCCCACAACGCCATTGCGCCGCTGCGCCAGCTCAACGGCAACGAGTGGGTGCTGGAGCTGTTCCATGGCCCGACCCTGGCATTCAAGGACTTCGCCCTGCAGCTGCTGGGTCGCCTGCTGGACTACGTGCTGGAGAAGCGCGGCGAGCGCGTGGTGATCATCGGTGCCACCTCCGGTGACACCGGCTCGGCGGCCATCGAAGGCTGCAAGCGTTGCGACAACGTCGACATCTTCATCCTGCATCCGCACAACCGTGTATCGGAAGTGCAGCGCCGGCAGATGACCACCATCCTCGGCGAGAACATCCACAACATCGCCATCGAAGGCAACTTCGACGACTGCCAGGAAATGGTCAAGGCCAGCTTCGCCGACCAAGGCTTCCTCAAGGGCACTCGCCTGGTGGCGGTGAACTCGATCAACTGGGCGCGGATCATGGCCCAGATCGTCTACTACTTCCACGCGGCCCTGCAGTTGGGCGGCCCGGCACGTTCCATCGCGTTCTCGGTGCCCACCGGCAACTTCGGCGACATCTTCGCCGGCTACCTGGCGCGCAACATGGGCCTGCCGATCAGCCAGCTGATCGTCGCCACCAACCGCAACGACATCCTGCACCGCTTCATGAGCGGCAATCAGTACGTCAAGGAAACCCTGCACGCGACCCTGTCGCCGTCCATGGACATCATGGTCTCGTCGAACTTCGAGCGTCTGCTGTTCGACTTGCACGGTCGCAACGGCGCGGCCCTGGCGGCCTTGATGGACAGCTTCAAGCAGGGCGGCGGTTTCAGCGTCGAACAGGATCGCTGGACCGAAGCGCGCAAGCTGTTCGACTCCCTGGCGGTGAACGACGAGCAGACCTGCGAAACCATCGCCGAAGTCTTCGCCCAGACCGGCGAAGTGCTGGACCCGCACACCGCGATCGGGGTCAAGGCCGCTCGTGAATGTCGGCGCAGCCTGGATACACCCATGGTGGTCCTGGGCACCGCGCACCCGGTCAAGTTCCCGGATGCGGTGGAAAAGGCCGGTGTCGGCAAGGCTCTGGAGCTGCCGGCGCACCTGTCCGACCTGTTCCAGCGTGAAGAGCGCTGCACGGTCCTGGCCAACGACCTGAAAGCGGTGCAGGCTTTCGTCAGCCAGCACGGCAATCGTGGCAAGCCGCTCTGATTCATTGGCTTTGCCGACTAACAAGCCCGTCTTCTGACGGGCTTTGTTTTTTCTTGCCCCAGTGGCATGAGTGTGGCTCGCAAGACGCCGGGAGGCCCGGATGATTCGCCGTCGAACCTATCGGAAACTGCCCGTCCAGCGCTGGCTGTACGGGCCTGTGCTGGTCTGTGCAATATTCGCTTGGGCGGCACCTGCCTACGCCGCTCAGAACCTGTCTTTCAAGTTGGTGCCGGCCTTTGTCGATCTCGACCCCTTGCCCCTGGCTCCCGCCGAGCAGCGATGGCTGAAAAGCCACCGGACCCTAAGGGTGGGGATTTCCATCGATGACTACCAGCCCATCGACATCACTCGCGACCGTAACCGTTACCAGGGCATCAGCGCCGATTACCTGAGCCTGGTGGGCGAGCGCCTGGGGACGTCCATGGAGGTCCTGGGCTTTTCCGAGCGCGAGCAGGCGGTGGAAGCGCTGCGCAACGGCACCATCGATGTGCTGACCAGTGCCAACGGCTATGAGCGCGGAGCGCCGGGGCTGCGTTTTACCAGTGACTACATGCCGGACCTGGCGGTGGTCGTGGTGCGTCGGGACGAGCCGCAGCCCAGTGACGACCTGGCGGGCAAGAAGGTGGTGCTGCTGGACGGCTACGCCAATGCCGCCCAGGTCCATGCGGCCTATCCCGACAGCCAGATCATGCTTTCACCGAACCTCTACAGCGGCCTGGAAGCGGTGAAGCAGGGGGATGCCGACGCCTTCATCGGCAACGAGGTGATCGTTCGCGCCTACAAGGCCCTGCGTCCCTACCTGGGGTTGCAGATCCACGTGGAAAGCCGCCTGCCGCCCACCGGCTTCGCCTTCGCCACCCGCGACAGCAATGTGCTGCTGGCACAGTTGCTGGAAAAGGCCCTGCAAAGCATCGATGAATCCATACGCCGGGAAATCCAGGCACGCTGGACCACTGGCCTTGGGGCGAGCAACTTCGCCGAGCCGATCGAGCTCAGCGCCCAGGAACAGGCCTGGATCCTCCAGCACCAGCATGTGGTGGTGGCCTCCCAGCAATACCCGCCCCATGTGTTCAAGGACAAGGAAGGCCAGTGGACCGGCCTCAATATCGACCTGCTCAACCGTATCTCGCGCATGACCGGGCTGCATTTCGTGCAGAAGGAAAGCCAGACTACTGCCCAGACTCTGGAACTGCTGGAAAGCGGGGAGGCGCAGATGAACACCACCCTCACGGCCAGCGATGACCGGCGGCTGTTCCTGAACTTCTCCCATGCCTTCGGCGGCGCGGCCTGGGTGTTCGTGGTGCGTCCCGAGGACCGGCGCCTGAGCAGCCTGAAGCAGATGGCGGGGGAGGTGCTGGTGCTTCCGGCCCGGCACACCCTGGAGAGTTTTATCCGGCGCAACTACCCGGACATTCGCCTGCGCAGCGTTGCCAGCTATGAAGAGGCCCGGGCCCTGGTCAGCAATGGCGAGGCCATGGCGACTATCCAGAGCGAGGTGCAAGCCCTGGGGCCGGCCGAGACCGGGGTGATGGTAGGGCGCAGTGTCGAGGGCACCTGGTCGGCCGACGAGTTTTCCGTGCGCAAGGACCAGCCCGAGCTGCTGAGCATTCTCAACAAGGCACTGGAAGCCTTGCCGGTAGCGGAGCTCAGCGCTCTGCGCCTGAAATGGCTGGGGGCTACGCCAGTGCCGGTGCCTGCCTGGCAGCGCGTGCCGAACTGGGTGTATTGGGCGATTGCCACAGCGCTGCTGTTCGGCCTGATTTCCCTGGCCTGGAACAGTCGCCTCAAGCGCCAGATCCAGCAGCGATTGCTGGCTGAACAGCGGCTCAATGATCAACTGGTGTTCAAGCGGGCCTTGCTCGACGGTATTCCCAACCCGATTTTCGTGCGCGACCTGCAGGGGCGTTTGATGACCTGCAACAAGAGTTATGAACAGCAATTGGGCACCAGCCTGGCGCAGATCCAGGGGCGGCAACTGACCGAACTGGACATCCTGCCGCCGGCCACCGCCCAGCAGTTGCATGGTGAGTTCATGCAGTTGCTGGCCTCCGGTGAGTCGGTGTTCGCCGACCGACAGGTGGAGTCCAGGGATGGCCCTATCGATGTCTATCAGTGGGCGGTGCCCTTCTACAGTGCAGAAGGGCAGTTGCAGGGCTTGCTGGGCGGCTGGATCGACATCACCGAGCGCAAGCGCCTGGAGAACCAACTGGTGGAGGCGCGCCAGGCGGCCGATCAGGCCAACGCGGCGAAGACGGCTTTCCTGTCCACCATGAGCCACGAGATCCGCACACCGATGACCGCCATCCTTGGCCTGCTGGAGCTGGAGAAAGAGCAGGCGCGGCTGCGCGGCGTGCCCTTTTCCGAAGCCCTGCGGGTGGCTTACCAGTCTGCCCAGGAATTGATCGGCCTGATGGGCGATAGCCTGGACCTGGCCAAGATCGAGGCCGGGTATATGCACCTGGTGCCCCAGGTCACCGCCCTCAAGCCGTTTTTCGAGAGTATCCGGCAGTTGTTCGAGGTCACGGCGCGCAACCAGGGCGTGCAGTTGCAGCTGGTGTTCAGTGAGCGGGCCAAGGGCCGTTATCTGTTCGACCCGGCGCGCCTGCGCCAGGTAGTGCACAACCTGTTGAGCAACGCGCTGAAATTCACCGCCCAGGGCGAGGTGCGGATGACGGTGGAGTGCCAGCCTGACGAGTCCGGCCTTGAGTGCCTGCGCATCAGTGTTGCGGACACCGGCCGCGGTATCAGCGCCGAGCAGCAGGCCAAGCTGTTCACGCCTTTTGTCCAGGCCGATGCCATGACCTCGTCAGCCTACGGCGGCACCGGGCTGGGGTTGAGTATCTGCCGGCAACTGGTGGAACTGATGGGCGGGCGGATTCACCTGCTCAGCGAGCCCGGGGTAGGTACCGTGGTGTCGCTGGAGTTGTACCTGGAGCGGGTCAGTGACGATTTCGAGTCTGGGCCGGCGTCGACGCAGGAACGTCCGCCGAGCCGGAGCATGGAGGTGCTGGTGGTGGATGACTTGAGCGCCAACCGCATGGTCCTGTGCCAGCAACTGATGTTCCTCGGGCACCGGGTGGTGGCCTGTGACAATGCCCGGGAGGCGTTGCAGCAATGGCGTAGCGGCACCTTCGACGTGGTGATGACTGACTGCAACATGCCGGACATGAGCGGCTACGCCCTGGCCGAGGCGATACGCCAGGCCGAGGCACAGGAAGGGCGCGGGCGTTGTCCGGTGATCGGCTGCACCGCCAATGCCTTTGAAGACGAACGCGAGCGCTGCGAGGAGGCCGGAATGGATCAACTGCTGGTCAAGCCGGTAACCCTGGATCAGTTGGCCCAGGCCCTGGCGCGCTTCCTGCCGCCGCCATCCTTCAACATCCAGACCTTGCGCAGCATGACCCAGGCCGACGACCAGGTGCTGCAACGCATGCTGCACGAGTTGTTGCGCAACCTCGCCGAGGAGCAGCAGGCGCTGGAAGCGGCGCACCAGGCCCGCGACCGGGAACGCCTAGGGGGTACCCTGCATCGGCTCAAGGGCGTGTGCTGCCTGATCGATGCCCTGCCCCTGGCCAGGGCCTGTATCGAGCTCGAGGGGCTGGTCAAGGGGCGGCAGGACGAGGCCATCGATCGTCATTGGCCATTGTTGCTGGAGGTCATCGCCAGCTTGCGCAGTGATATCCAGGCTGTCCTGGATGATTAAGACTTGTCCTATGTGTGCGTAGGAATTGTCTTATTAACCTGCCGGCTCGTTGTGGATACTTGCCACGCACGTCGTACCGGAGGTTGCCCCATGCATTCGCTTAAAGTGCTGATTCTCGAAGATAACTCGTTCCAATTGATGGCCCTGCACCAGATGCTCAACGCCAATGGCGTGTTCAATGTGCTGACCGCCGAGAGTGTCGAGGCCGCGCGGCGTTCGCTGGACAGCAAGGGGCCGGTGGATATCGCCATCTGCGACCTGTACCTGGAGCAGGCCGACGGGCTGGAGTTGATCCGTGACCTGGCCCGCCAGGAGCGGGCCCGGGCGCTGATCATCCTCAGCGATGCTGAAGAGGATGTGCTGGAGGGGGCGGCCGGCATGGCCCGGGAGCTGAGCCTGAAAGTGCTGGGCTGCCTGCCCAAGCCGGCCTCGGTGGCGGTGATCGGCGACTTGCTCACGGCCTACCAGCAGCACTCCAGGCAGGGGGCGCCTGCGCCGGACCAGGCGTTGCTGCGGGACTTGCTCGGGCTGGAGCCGTTTTCCCTCGACAGCGTCACCCAGGAGGAAGGGCTGGCGGCGATCCTGGGCCACGGCGTGGCGCATTTCCAGCCGGTCATCCAGCCCCACGGCGAGCTCCAGGGGGTCGAGGCCCTGGCCCGCTGGCAGCACCCCGAGCGCGGGCTGCTGATGCCCGGGGAGTTTTTGCCATTGATCGAGTTCGCCGGCCTGCAGGAGATCTTTACCTGGCACATGCTGGAACAGGCCCTGGAGCTGGCGGCCGGGGTGAAGCTGGTGATGGGCCATTCGTTGCCGGTGGCAGTGAACATTCCCATCGGCATCCTTGAACGGCCGCTGTTTCCCCGTCAGCTGGAGGCCTTGCTCAGGCGTTTCGAAGTGCCCGCCCGGCTGCTGACCCTGGAAATCATCGACACCACCCGGCTACAGACCGATACCGCCCATGTGGAGGCGCTGCTGCGCCTGCGGATGATCGGCTGCAAATTGTCCATCGGCGACTTCGGCATCGGCGGCACCAGCCTGCAGCGTCTGTTGGAACTGCCCTTTACCGAGTTGAAGATTCCCCCGGTGTTCGTGGCGGGCATGGCGGCCGACGAGCGCAAGGTGGCCCTGGTCGGTGGGGCGATGAACATGGCCCGGCGCATGTCCCTGGGAGTGGTGGTGGCCGGGATCGAGAGCGAGGCCGACTATAAGGCGGCCAAGGCCCTGGGGGCGGCCCATCTGCAGGGCTGCTTCCTGGCCGGGCCGATGAGCGCCGCCCAGATGCGCCAGTGGCTGGCGCAGGCGCTGGACCGGGGTGCTGAGGGGGCTGGCGCTGAGGGCCTGTGTGCCTAGGACAGCCCGTGCTCCTGCACGTAGATGTACAGCGCGGCTTCGCTGGACAGGCCGAGCTTGCGCATGGCACTGACCTTCTGCGCACTGACGGTCTGCTTGCTGCGGTTGAGTTGCGCGGCAATTTCCCCGACCGCATGGCCAGCGGCCAACAGGCGGATCACTTCCAGCTCCCGCGGCGACAACTGATCGCTGGAAACCAGGCGGTCCGGCCCCACTTCGCCGGCCAGGCTCAGGGCCTGCTTGATGGCCTGGGCGATGTAGGGCTTGTGTTGCCGCGCCCGGGCGATGGCGGTCGGCAGCTCGTCCGCCAGGCTGGCCTTGCTCAGCAGGCCCGTTACTCCCAGATCGAGGATCGAGCGGAACAGCCCGGGGTGGTTGAGCATGGTCACCACCACGATGGGCAGGTCGGGGTGGCGGCGGCGCAGCTGTTCGATCAGGCGCAGGCCGTCGTTCTGCTGTTCGGCTGGCATCATGAAATCCGTCACCAGCACATCGCATTCGATCTCCTGCATCAGTTGCGCCAGGGCGGAGGGCGAGCTGGCCTCGCCGACGATGGCCAGGCTGTCGTCCTGTTCCAGGACGGCGCGCAGGCCAATGAGGAAGATCGGGTGGTCGTCGGCAAGGATGATGCGCAATTTGTTGTTCGTCGTTGCTTTCAAAGCTGAGCTCCAATGCAAAGGCGGCGTTGTTTGCGCCTGGTCGGCCGTTTTTCAGCTGTCATATTACCCGTGCATGCTCGATTGACTCAGGTCGGCAGCAGTAGGTGTGGCGAACTTTCTTCTCTGAGCGATGGTCACTTGAATGTCAGAAAGCTACCGGCATTTTTGTTTTCGAACCTTTAATTCGAGCTATTGAGTGGTGATCTAGATGGAAAGTATCAGTCTTTTATTGAGTGAGGCCCTGAGCCCTTACCAGGTTGCTCTGACGCCTTGCGGGGCTCGGGGCGAATGCCTGGTGACCTTGAAGAATGCTGCCGGCGCCATCGTGGTGGAGCGTGAGGTCAATCGGGCCCAGCTCACTGACAAGCGCCTGCTCACTGATGTGGTGGACGGCCTGCACCGTGATGTGCTGATCGCCGAAGGCCGGCTCGAGCCCTGCGTGATCGCCGCTCTGCGCCATGCCGCCGAAGACAAGGCGTTCGCCCGGCGCAATTGATCTGAAATTTTACGGAACCTTCCGCCAGGCCCGTCAGTCAGACTCAGTATCAGCAGGATCAGGCATTGTGCTCCGGTGCTTGTGGCCTGCTGGTACGGGTCTGCAAAGACCACGTTTAACCCCGAGTCGTCTCCCCACTTCTCGGGGTTTCTTTTTGCCCGGCGTTTGTCAGTGGTCCTTCAAGTCCTGGAAGTAGGCCCGGGCATCGGCGCGGTATTCATCGCGCATTCCGGGGTCCAGCCAGGCGGCATACAACTCCACCAGTCGCTCCTCGCGCAGCTTGAGCAGGGCCTGGTTGATCCGGGTGATGGCTTTGCGGCCCTGCGGGGTATCGGAGCAGCCGACGTGGATTTCCTGATACTTGCTGGTGCCTTCGACCGGGTAGAACTCCAGATCCTGCGGGTCCATGCCCTGCTGCACGGCCTGGTAGCGGATTTCCGGCCAGTAGCCCAACAGCAGTTGCAGGCGCCCCAGGCGCTGCATCTGCAGCAGGCTGCCCAGGGCGTCGTTGCCGTAGTGGGCGCGGATCTGCTGCGGAGCAACCTGCTGCAGCAGATTGTCGAGCTGTTGCCCGTAGCTGCGCTCGGCCACCACCCCGATCAGTTCCTTGCCGCTGTCGAGCAGGCCATGCAGGTCGACCTTGCCGTCATGGATGAAGTGCGCGATCTGTTCACGGTCGGCACGGCGGATCGCCAGGCCATTGCTCAGCACTCGAAAGCTGGTGATGGAAAAGGCCACCCATTGCGCACGCTCCTTGTTCCAGATCAGCGCCGGATCACAGGTGAAGCTGGGGTCGCGCAACATCTGCATGCCCCGGGCGCGATTGACCCGTACCAGTTCGTGCTGGTACTCCGGCAGGCTGGCAATCAATTGCGGCATCAGCAGGTCGACCACTCCTCGATCTTTTTGCTGGCCCTCGAAAATATTCAGCGGCGGCAGGTCGCGCAGCAGCCAGGTGAGCATTTCGCCGGCGTGGCCGGGGGCGCAGGGCAGCCACAGCAGGCAGGTCGCGAGCGCCATCGTCAACCGGCCAAGGCCTGGCCTCGGGCGTCGCTGGGCCCGTTGCGGGGGGGCAGTGTGAGACGGCTGTTTCAGCTTAGATTGCCCCAGAGTTGCGCAGGTCCTGGATCTGCTCGCTGCTGTAGCCCAGGCCGGCCAGAACTTCGCTGGAGTGTTCGCCGAGCTCGGGGCCGACCCAGTCGGCCGAGCCCGGAGTCTGCGAGAGCTTTGGCACGATGCCGGGCATCTTGAAGGCCTTGCCGTCCGGCAGCCTGGCCTGGAGGAACATTTCCCGGGCGAGGAATTGCGGGTCGTGGAACATGTCCTCGGCGCTGAAGATCCGGCTCGCCGGGACTTCGGCCTGGTTCAACTGCTCCAGCACCTGCTCCAGGGGCAGGGACGCCACCCAGCGATCGATCACCCCATAGAGTTCGTCGCGGCGGGTGTCGCGCCCGTCGTTGCTGGCCAGGGCCGGGTCATTGGCCAGGTCCTCACGGCCGATCAGGAGCATGAAGCGCTTGAAGATCGCATCGCCGTTGGCGCCGATCTGCACGTGCTTGCCGTCGGCACTGGTGTGGATCGACGAAGGGGTGATGCCGGGCATGATGTTGCCACTGCGTTCGCGGATGAAGCCGAATACATCGAACTCCGGAACCATGCTTTCCATCATGGCGAAGATCGCCTCGTACAGCGCCACGTCCACCACCTGCCCCTGGCCGCCGTTGACCTCGCGGTGACGCAGCGCCATCAGCGCGCCGATCACCCCCCACAGGGCAGCGATGGAGTCGCCGATGGAAATTCCGGTGCGCACCGGTGGGCGGTCCTCGAAACCGGTGATGTAGCGCAGGCCGCCCATGGATTCGCCCACCGCGCCGAAGCCCGGTTGGTCCTTCATCGGCCCGGTCTGGCCAAAGCCCGATAGCCGCACCATCACCAGTTTGGGGTTGAGGGCGTGCAGCACGTCCCAGCCCAGGCCGAGTTTTTCCAGCACGCCGGGGCGAAAGTTCTCGATCAGGATGTCCGCTTCGCCCAGCAGTTGCTTGAGCACCGCCAGGCCTTCCGGGTGCTTGAGGTTCAGGGTCAGGGACTTCTTGTTGCGTGCCTGGACGAACCACCACAGCGAGGTGCCTTCATACAGCTTGCGCCACTTGCGCAGCGGATCGCCGCCATCGGGTGACTCGACCTTGATCACCTCGGCACCGAACTCGGCGCAGATGCGCGAGGCGAAAGGGCCGGCGATCAGGGTGCCGAGTTCTATCACTTTCAATCCGGCGAGGGGCTTGCTGAGGCTGGTCATGGGGCATCCGCTGGGCAGGAAAATCCGCCTAGCCTAGACCATTGGTCGCCATTAAGGCAGCGCCTGACGCCTGCCTTTGCCGATTATTTCCCGCCCGGGCCAAGGATTATTGTGCTTCTCATTCTATTGGGCGGCAGGGTTTAATGACGCCGCTTGAAAAAAGAGCGGTTGCGAAAGCTGTAAAAGGGTCTATGCAGCGATGGACGCCTTGCGGCTGTTTGCCGAGCGATCTTCCTGATATTTCTTGTTACAAATGTCGCCTGTAAATTTTACATGTGATGAATTGAAAACCTTACATGTGATGTTCTAGTCTCTGCGCCATGGAAAACAAATCCTCAGCCCATTACCAACGTTTATTCCGCCAGCGCCTGCGTGATCAGGGCCTGGTGAAAAAGGAAGTCTGGATACTGCCGGAGAACGCCCAGGCGTTGCTGGCGGTTGAACGCAAACTGCGTCAGCCCTCAGAAGGGCTGGCTCCTGTGGAAAAGGATGGAGAAATGAGCATGCCGCAGATCTGGAATGCCCGATCGCTGTGCCAGGCCCTGGTAGCCACCGAGTTGTTCAGCAGTGGCGAAGCCAGCGTTGAACTGCTGGAGGGTGCCGAGCCGAGCTTGCACGTGACCATGCGCGAATACGGCGACCTGCCGTTGTTCGTGGCCCTGTCCGGCGAGCAGATCCTGGTGGAGGCGCTGCTGTGGCCGCAAAGCGAAGTGACCGATGTGGCCGCGTTCAACGAGGAAGTGTTGCTCAGCCGCCAGTTGTTCCCGCTGTCGAGCATCGGCCTGGAAACCCGCTTTGGCGGTGAGCGCCACTACATGATGTACGGCGCCCTGAGCGCAACCTCGATTCTCTCCAACGTGCTCTACGAGATCGAAACCCTGGCCAGCAACGTGATCAGGGCAACCGAGGCCTACGAAGGCTACCTGAAGGCTCAGGCCTGACCTGGAGGAATGCACATGAACGTATGGAGCAAGCTGCTCACCGCGCTGCGCGGTGGTGCCAATGAGGCGGGCGAGGCCCTGGTGGACAGCCAGGCACTGAGGATTCTCGATCAGGAGATCCGCGACGCCGACCAGGAACTGCGCAAGTCCAAGGAAGCCCTGGCCGAGATCATGGCCCGGCAGAAACTCGCCGCCGAGCGCGCCAACGGCAGCGCGGCCAAGATCGCCGAGTATGAAAGCTACGCCCTCAAGGCCCTGGAAGCGGGCAACGAAGCCCTTGCCCAGGAAGTGGCGCAAAAGATCGCCAACCTGGAAAATGACCTGGCCGTGGAGCGTGAGCAGGCCGATGGTTTTGCCGCCAGCGTCGCGCAGTTGCGCAAGGCCGTGACCCAGGCCGAGGGCAATATCAAGCATTTGAAACAACAGGTGGATACCGTCAAGGCCACCGAAAGCGTGCAGAAGGCCCAGCAGGCCGTGGCCCAGCGCTACGGCGGCTCCCAGAGCAAGCTGTACACCGCCGTGGAGTCCCTGGAGCGGATCAAGCAGAAGCAGGCCGAGCGCGCGGCAAAGATGGACGCCGCGGCCGAGCTGGCCAATACCAGCAGCCCGGACGATGCCCTGGATGCCAAGTTGCGTGAAGCCGGGATCGTTGCTGGCAGCACCAGCGCCGACAGCGTGCTGGCGCGCCTCAAGGACCGTAGCAAGTCCTGATTCACCGTTGTGTTGTAGGGGCGGGGCCGCCTGGCCTTGCCCGGCTTTTTCAGGGATAGGAAAGCAATGGAAATCTTCCTGCAGACAGTGTTGTCGTTCCCCACAGTGCTGTTCAGCTTCATGCTCTGCCTGGCCGTGATCTACTGGGCCGTGGTGGCCATGGGCATGCTTGAAGTCGACCTGCTGGACTTCGAGGCCGACTCGCTGCTCGACAGTGCCCACGCCGGCGAAGGCCTGGCCGGGCTGCTGATCAAGTTCAAACTCAACGGGGTGCCGGTCACCCTGGTGCTGACCCTGCTGATGTTCTTCAGCTGGTTCCTGACCTATTTCGCCGAACTCTACGTGCTCAGCCACCTGCCCCTGGGTTGGCTGCGCTATCCCCTGGGCCTGTTGCTGGCGGTGCTCGCACTGTTCCTGGCAGCGCCCATCAGCGCGACGATCTGTCGTCCGCTGCGCCCGCTGTTTCTCAAGATGGAGGCCACCAGCAGCAAGTCGGTGCTGGGGCAGACGGCTGTGGTACGCAGCGGCAGAGTCACCCTGGAACATGGCGAAGCCGTGCTCGAGGACGGCGGCGCGGGCCTGATCCTGCGTGTGCGTGCCGATGAGGCACGAGCTTTCAAACGCGGCGATCGCGTCGTGTTACTGGAGTATCTGGAGGCGCAACACGCCTATCGGGTCATTACAGAGGACGAGTTTCGCGGCCTCTGAGCCCGGGCTCCCTCAAGAATCAAAGGAGATTGATTGCATGAATTTACCGTCGCTGCTGCCCATCCTGCTCGGGATCGGCCTCGTCGTCCTGGTGGTCTTCGGCCTGTTGGCCCTGTTCAAGGCCTTCTATATCAAGGTTCCCCAAGGCACGGCGTTGATCGTCAACGACATGTCCTCGACCCCCAAGGTGCATTTCACCGGTGCCCTGGTGTACCCGGTGATCCACCTCAAGGAGTTCATGCGCATCTCGCTGATCACCCTGGAAGTCGACCGTCGGGCCAAGGACGGGCTGATCTGCCGCGACAACATGCGCGCCGACATCACCGTGGCCTTCTACCTGCGGGTCAATGAAACCCAAGAAGACGTGCTCAAGGTGGCCAAGGCCATCGGTGTCGACCGTGCCTCCGACCGCGCCGCGGTCAACGAACTGTTCAACGCCAAGTTCTCCGAAGCGCTGAAAACCGTGGGCAAGCAGTTCGATTTCGTCCAGCTGTTCGAGAACCGCCAGGACTTCCGCGACCGCATCATCGAGATCATCGGCAACGACCTCAACGGCTATGTGCTGGAAGACGTGGCCATCGACTACCTGGAGCAGACCGCCAAGCACTCCCTGGACCCGAGCAACATTCTCGACGCCGAGGGTATCCGCAAGATCACCGAGCTGACCGCGGCGCAGAACGTCATCACCAACGAACTGGAGCGCAACCAGGAACTGGCGATCCAGAAGAAGAACGTCGAGACCCGCGAAGCCTCGCTGTCCCTCGAACGCCAGCAGGCCGACGCCGAAGCCCGGCAGAAGCGCGAGATCGAAACCATCCGTGCCCGCGAGGAAGCCGAGACCGCCAAGGTCAAGGAAGAAGAGCGCCTGAAGGCCGAACAGGCACGCATTCAGTCCCAGCAGGAAATCGACGTACGCACCGAGAACCATCAGCGCGAAGTCGAAGTGGCCCAGCAGAACCGTCAGCGTGCGGTGGTCATCGAAGTCGAGAAAGTCACCCGCGCCAAGGACCTGGAAGTGGTGGCCCGCGAGCGTGAAGTGGAACTGCAACGCATCGAGAAAGAAAAGGCTCTGGAAGAGCAGCGCAAGAACATCGCCACCGTGATCCGTGAGCGGGTAGCGGTGGAGAAGACCGTGGCCCAGGAGGAAGAGCGGATCAAGGAAGTGCGCGAAGTCTCCGAAGCCGAGCGCGCCAAGCAAGTGGTGGTGATCCAGGCCCAGGCCGAAGCCGAGCAGGACCTGGTGCGCCAGGTGAAGCAGGCCGAAGCCGACGAGACCCGCTCCAAGCACAAGGCCGTGGAAATCAACAACCTGGCCCAGGCCGAACTGGAAGCCGCGGCCAAACAGGCCGAAGCCAAGAAACGCCTGGCCGAAGGCCTGGAAGCCGAGCGCGCCGCGCCTGGCCTGGCTGATGCCCGCGTGCTGGAAATCACCGCAGCGGCCCAGGAAAAAGAAGGCCTGGCCCAGGCTCGCGTACGCACCGAGCAGCTGATTGCCGAAGCCCGTGGCGAGCAGGAAAAAGGCCTGGCCGACGCCCGCATCATGGAAGCCCAGGCGGCCGCCAAAGAGAAGGACGGCCTGGCTGAAGCCAAGGTCATGGAAGAGAAGCTCGGTGCCCAGGCCCGTGGCGAAGAACAGTTGGGCGCGGCCAAGGCCAAGGCCACCAAGGACCTGGGTTCGGCCGAAGCCGAAGTGCTGCTGCAGCGCCTGAACGCCGAAGCCGAAGGCCTGGGCAAGAAGTTCGGTGCCCTGGACTCCCTCAGCGACAGCGCGCGGTCCCACGAAGAGTTCCGCATGCAACTGGAGAAGAACTTCGAGGAAGCGATGGCCGCCATCGCCGCCAACAAGGAAATCGCCAAGGACCAGGCCGAAGTGCTGTCGGCTGCCCTCAGCAAGGCCAAGATCGAGATCGTCGGCGGCGAAGGCGACTTCTTCAATTCCTTCGCCAAGTCGCTGTCGGTGGGCAAGGCCATCGAGGGCGTGGTGGGCAAGAGCCCGGTGGTCCAGGACGTGCTGGCACGCCTGCTCAATGGCAAGGGCGCTCCGGCCGTAGCCGCTGAGCTGGCCGCCGCTGCCGTTACGCGCAAGGCCGACGCTCCGTCTGCCGAAGCCTGAAATGCCTGACCACAGCTGATTCGCCAGCCCTCGCCTGATCCTGTAGCCGTCGTTTTTATCGACGGCTGCAGGGCAGGTGTCAGGCGGCGGGTTTCAGCTGGCTGGTTTCAGGTGCTGGGCTCCAGGTTTGAGGAGCCCGCTTTTTTGCATACCGCCGTAGATCCAGGAAGGCCACGATGTCGGACGCTCAAGTCGCAACTCCCCCACAGGACGTATTGGATAAGGCCGTCGCCGAAGGCGGCGCCTATGAGGTGCTGCACAAGCGCCTGCTGGACCAGGGCCAGCGCCTGCGGGCCACCACTGACGACCTCAACCAGCGGCGTCTCGACGAGTTCGGCAACAGCCGCATGGAAGTGGTCGGGCGGGTGCGCATCCGTACCGAGAACAACTGCATCGCCCGGGACATCGTCCAGGTCGGCGACTGCCTGTTGTTCGGCTACAACGTGTTTATCGGCCTGAAGAAGGAAACCAGCGTCGCCGACGTGTTTTCCCTTTACCGGCTGGTGGAAGAGGGCGAAGGCTACGAAGCCGAGCCCGTGCCCCTGGAAGGCAGTTTCCTTTCTGCCCAGGGCTTCCTCAACGATTTCAACGAGCTCTACACCTATTACAAGAACACCCGCCTGCTGCAACTGGCGATCCGTGACGGCAAGCTGCTGGCGAGTTTCCAGATCGGCGAGCGCGTCACCGATGTGCGGGTGTTCCGCTGGTCGATCTCGGTGGACGGACGGGACGTCCGTTACATCGACAACCGTGGCGAGCGGGATATCGCCCTGCCGGCGCCCTTCGATTTCGAATGGAAGAAGGCCACCCGCGAGATGGTGGTCGAAGGCCGCTTCCCGCACCTGAACATTCTCGACACGGTGTTCGTCGAAACCATCGGCGGCGACCTGACCATCAAGGTCGAGAACAACACCGAATCGGGCCTGGGCATCTATCGCGAAGAGGTGCTGGACAAGACCCAGTCCCTGGACGACTCGCAGATCGAATTCGCCCGCCTGGGCAGCCTGATCCTGCTCAAGGTCCTGCCGTACCGCGAAGAGCAGTGGCGCTATCTGGTGTTCAACAGCCTGACCCGCCAGGTGGAGCGCATCGACGCCATCGGCCTGGCCTGTGTGCAGTTGCCGGAAGACCACGGGATCATCTTCCCCGGCGGCTACTACCTGCAAAGCGGCGAGTACAAGACTTTCGAGCAGTCCATGGAGGGCATGCGCTACAAGCGCTCTGTGCGCTCGCCCAACGGTGAAGATGTGCAGTACATCTTCTACCACCCGGAGCAGGGCCGCTCGGTGCTGCTGACCTACAACATGATCAACCGCCAGTTGCAGAACCCGCTGTTCGGCCACGGCTACGCGCGGCTGGAAGACGGGCGCATGGTGATCTTCGCCGCCGAGGGCGACGAGCCGACCCGGGTGCATCCGATGCAGGTCTGGCAGACACCGTTCTTCACCGAGGAGTACGCCGCGCGGCAGCCGACCCGCAGCGGTTTCCTCGGGCGCATCGGCAACGCCGAACTGGTGCGCAGCGTTTCCGACCTCTACGACCTGTGCCGCGAGATCGACACCCCGGCGGTGTCGGTGCAGCGCTATTCGCTGCTGTGCCAGAACACCCGTCGGCTGTTCGATGTGTACCACTGGCTGGGCAGCGACGAGCTGGACGGCCTGGCCCCGCTGCTGCGGGAAGTGGCGTCCACGTCGGAGTTGGTGCTGGACGAATACGAGAAGGTCGAAAGCATCCGCCGCCAGTCGGACCAGGCCATGGTGGCCGCGGAGGCCAAGCAGAAAGCCCTGCTGGACAGCCTGCTGGTGGACAGCTGGGACCAGGTCCAGAGCTTCGTCGATGCGCTGAACGGCATCACCACCCAGCGCGGCCTGCTGCTGACCATTCGCGACTACCGCTACATCGACGTGGCGCGCATCGACGCCATGGAAGCCGAGCTGCTCAAGGCCCAGGAACGCACTGCCGCCGGCACCGCGACCTTCCTTGCCAGCGAGCAGGCCCTGCAACCCTTCGTCACCCAGCTCGAAACCCTGGACGCCCAGGCGCAGAAAGCCGAAACCGTGGCCCAGCTCAGCGAGCCCCTGGGCGCCCTGCAAGCCATGGCCGGGGACCTGGACATGCTGTCGAGCCTGATGGCTTCGTTGCAGATCGACGACGCCACCCAGCGCACCCGGATCATCGAATCCATCTCGCAGATCTACGCCCGCCTGAACCAGGCCAAGGCCCGCGCCGAACAACGGCGCAAGGCCCTGGGTTCGACCGAGACCGTGGCCCAGTTCGGCGCCCAGTTCAAACTCTTCAGCCAGGGCATCACCAACGCCCTGGCCCAGGCCCAGGACCCCGAGCGTTGCGATGAGCAACTGTCGCGCTTGCTGGTGCAGCTTGAGGAGCTGGAGAGTCGCTTTGGCGATCACGAACAGTTCCTCGGCGACATCCTCGGCAAGCGCGAGGAGTTGCTGGAAACCTTCGAGGCCCACAAGCAATCGCTGCTCGACGAGCGCCAGCGCAAGGCCCAGGGGCTGCTGGATGCCGCGCGGCGGATTCTCGACAGCCTCGGTCGGCGCACCGCCAAGTTCACCCAGGCCGAAGAGCTCAATGCGTTCTTCGCCGCCGACCCGCTGATCCTCAAGCTGCGGGAGCTGGCCGAGCGCCTGCGCGAGCTCAAGGACAGCGTCAAGGCCGACGATGTCGAGTCGCGCCTCAAGGGCGCCCGGGACCAGGCCGTGCGTGCCCTGCGCGACAAGACCGAGCTGTTCGAAGAGGGCGGCAACGTCATCAAGCTGGGGCCGCGCCACCGCTTCAGCGTCAACACCCAGGAGCTGGACCTGACCCTGATGCCCCGGGGCGATGAGCTGCACCTGCACCTCACCGGCACGGATTTCCTCGAACCCCTGCGCGACCCCGATCTGGAGGCCCTGCGGGACTTCTGGCAGGTAGCCCTGGAGTCGGAATCGGCCCAGTTGTACCGCGCCGAATACCTGGCCGGGCAGGTGCTGGACGCTGCCGACCGCGGCCAGGAAGGCCTGAGCCTGGAAAGCCTGAAACCCTTGCTGGCGCACCCTGAAGAACTGGCGCGGGTGATCCGCGACTTTGCCGCGCCGCGCTACAAGGAAGGCTACGAGAAGGGCATCCACGACCACGACGCCGCAGCGATCCTCCTGCAGCTGCTGCCCCTGCGCGACAGCGCCGGCCTGCTGCGTTTCGGCGCGGCGGCCCGTGCCTTTGCCTGCCTCTACTGGGATCGCCAGCAGGAACAGCCGCAACCTCGGCAATGGGTGGAACGTGCCCGTACCAGCCGGCATATCCAGCAACTGTTCGGGCGTCGTGAAGGCTTGCTGCAATTGCAGGAGGAAATCCTCGTGGCGCTGGGTGACTGGCATCAGCAGCACGCCTTCACCTTGGCCGCGGAGCTGTTGCCCGAGGCTGCCGAGTACCTGGTTCAGGAACTGGCCGCAGAACGCATCGAATTCACCTTCAGCAAATACGCCAAGCAGCTGCAGGAAGCCCTGACCCTGCGTCTGCAGGGCGCACGGATGTGGGACGACTACCAGCAGGCCCTGGCGCGGCTGGTGGAACGGCCTGCTGCACAGTGGGCGCTGACCGAGAACTGGCTCTCGGCCCTGTGCGCCGAGGGCGAGTTCGCCGAGTGGGCCGACTACGTGCCCGAGGCGGTGGCCCTGTCGCTGCTGCGGGAAGACTTTGCCAAGCGCATCACCGAAGTCGATCTGCGGTTCAAGGTCGACAACCTGATGGGCGAGCACCCGCGCATCCAGGAGCGCAGCCTGTCCCTCACCGTGGACGGCTTCTTCGCTCGCCTGCGGGCTCACCGCGAACAATTCCTGCCTGGCCTGCAGCGTTACCAGAGCCTGCGCCAGGGCATCATCAGCCGCGAACGCTCGGCCCTGCGCCTGAGCGAATTCAAGCCGCGGCCGCTGAGCTCGTTCGTGCGCAACAAGCTGATCAACGATGTGTACCTGGGCTTTATCGGCGACAACCTGGCCAAGCAGATGGGCACCGTGGGCGAGAACAAGCGCACCGACCTGATGGGCCTGTTGATGCTGATTTCGCCACCGGGCTACGGCAAGACCACCCTGATGGAGTACGTGGCGCACCGCCTGGGCCTGATCTTCATGAAGATCAACGGCCCGGCCCTGGGGCACCAGGTCCGTTCCCTGGACCCGGCCCAGGCGCCGGACGCCACTTCGCGCCAGGAACTGGAGAAGCTCAACCTGGCCCTGGAGATGGGCAACAACGTGATGCTCTATGTCGACGACATCCAGCACACCCACCCGGAATTCCTGCAGAAGTTCATCTCGCTGTGCGACGGCACCCGGCGCATCGAAGGCGTGTGGAAAGGCCGCACCAAGACCTACGACATGCGCGGCAAGAAGTTCTGCGTGGTGATGTCGGGCAACCCGTATACCGAGTCCGGCGAAGTGTTCAAGATCCCCGACATGCTGGCCAACCGGGCCGACATCTATAACCTCGGCGACACCCTGGGGGGCATGCAGGACGCCTTCGCCCTGAGCTACATCGAAAACGGCCTCACCTCCAACCCGGTGCTGGCGCCACTGGCCACCCGCGACATGGCGGACGTCTACCGCTTCGTCGCCAAGGCCGAGGGCAAGGCCTTCTCCAGCAACGAGCTGAGCCACAGCTACAGCGGTGCCGAGATCAACGAGATCACCACCACCCTGCAACGCCTGATGCAGGTGCGCGACGTGGTGCTGCGGGTCAACCAGCAGTACATCGCCAGCGCCGCCCAGGCCGACCAGTACCGCAGCGAGCCGCCGTTCAAGCTGCAGGGCAGCTACCGCAACATGAACAAGATGGCGGAGAAGATCTCGGCGGTGATGAACGACGCCGAGCTCCTGCAACTCTTGGCCGACCACTATCAGGGCGAATCCCAACTGCTGACCACCGGCGCCGAGGAAAACCTGCTCAAGCTCGCCGAGCTGCGGGGCAACCAGACCCCGGAACAGAGTGAACGCTGGGCCCAGATCAAGCGCGACTTCGTGCGCAACCGCTCCATGGGCGGCAGCGACAGCGATGTCGGCACCCGGGTCGTGGCCCAGCTCAACGATCTGGTGGAAGGCGTGCGCGGCCTGGCCCGGCCGGCGGAACAGCAGGGCATGCGTGAAGTGCTGGAAAACCTCTCCGAGCACCTGGAGCAGAGTTTCCTGCCGCTGCTCAAGGTCATGCACAAGAAGATCGACGTCGACCTGCACAGCCACCAGCGCATTGGCGACATCGCCACGCGGGTGGACGAATTGAGCCGCATGCTCAGCCACGGTGATGTGCCGACCCTCAAGGACCCCCAACCGTAGGCGCCGGCTTGCCGGCGAACAGCCAAGGATCACGACATGGATTTTGCCCACCTGGACCGGCAACTGCGCGACAGCCTGCTGGACCTGAAACTGAGCAACGAAGAACGGGACGAACTGCGCCAACTGGGCAGCGAACTGGGCAGCGACCAGGTGCGCTACCTGCGCAACCGGGCCTTTGACCTGGTGCGCGAGCTGGCGCTGGCGGACAGCGCCAATGTGCTGCCGGCGCTGAAATGGCTGGAGCAGGTGATCAAGACCCTGGACACCCACAGCGCCCCGGTGCGCGACATGGCCAGCGCCCACTTCAGCCCCGGTGAAGACTGCCGGCGCAAGATCCGCGACCTGTGCCGCCAGGCGCGAGTCTCGGTGGATATCTGCGTGTTCACCATTTCCGACGATCAACTGAGCGACGAAATCCGCGCCTGCCACCAGCGCGGCGTGGCCGTGCGGGTGATCAGCGACAGTGAAAAGCAATTCGATGTCGGCAGCGATATCGCCGCGCTGCGCGAGGCCGGGGTGCCGGTGCGGATCGACGACACGCCGTTCCACATGCATCACAAGTTCGCCGTGTTCGATGGCCGAACCCTGCTCAATGGCAGCTTCAACTGGACCCGCAGCGCCACCACCGGCAATGAGGAAAACCTGCTGGTGATCGACCACCCGCAACTGGTGGCCAGTTACCTCAAGGAGTTCAACGAACTCTGGGCCCGCTACGCGCCGCGTTAAGGCGTGTCGCGGCGGGCCAGCACCCGGCCTCAGGCAGCGCTCGGCTGACTCCAGAGGCTGTCGTCGGCCAGCCTGTCGAGGAGTTTCTGGCGCAACCTATGGGCCTGTTCCGGGGCGCTCTGGCTCAGGGTTTCCAGGGCCAGGTGCAACTGCTGCAGCGGGTTTTCGCTGTTAAACAGGCTGCCCAGTTCCAGGCCGGCAATGGCTTCTTCGAAACGTTGCTGACGGATATGGTTCAGCAGCGTGGCGTGGCTCAACTGGCTGGTATAGGAAACGTGCTGTTCCAGGCGGCTCTTGAGCTCGGCGGCCTTTGCCTGCTCGTCGATGTAGAGGTAGACCAATGCCAGCTGTGCCAGGTGGTAGTTTTTTTCCGCCGGGTCCATCGCCGCATTCTGAGCTTCGTCGTCGAGCGCTTGCACAGTCTGGTCCAGCAGTTCGATGGCTGGCCGGGTCTGTTCCAGGTCGTGCAGTAATTTGGCCTGTGCTGCCTGTTTCACCGGGCGATCGGCGTATTCGAGCTGGGTGTTGAGGAGCGCCACTTCCTCAAGACCGTTGCGGATCAGTTCGCTGTCGCGCCGCTCGGGCGCCAGGGCTGCCTGCACCCACAACTGGGTTTCCACGATCAGCAGGCGATGCCACGGCCATTGCTCAGCGCCACGCCAGGTCTCCAGTGTCAGCAGGGCCTGCTCCAGCAGGTGGGCGCACCAATGCGGGTGTTCCTCGAAGTAGGTGCGCCACAGAGAGAGCAGGCACCACAGACGCTGCGAGGGCGCGACCGCGCAGGCCTGCAAGGCCGCCTCGGCCTCGGCCAGCTCATGGCGCGCGACATGCCAGTGCAACAGGCTCAGCAGCATCTCGCTGGCGTGTCTCACCGGCACCTGGGCGATCAGCGATGCCGCCAGATCCGGACGGCTGGCGTCCAGGATCAGCTTGAGCAGCGGTGGGTAGCCGCAGTAGTCCTCGGGCTCGGGGTTCTGCGCCAGCAGTTCGAACCCGGCGTCGAATTCCCCGGCTTGTATCAGCAAGACCACGACGATGATCTGGGCCGACGCGGGCAATTGCGCGGCCATGGCCGGGAACTGCACGTCCTGCCCCTGGGCACGGTACTCGCGCAGGGTCTGTTCCACTTCATACGGGTCCAGTTCGTCGGCCGGTTGTTTGAGCAGCAGTTGCCAGGCCAGGCCGATGCTGATGGCGGCTTGCTCGGCCAGGCCCACATTGCGTTGCAGGGTTGCCAACTTTCGGTGCTCACTGGCACAGCCCTGGTTCAACTGCTCGACACCGAAGGTCACCAGCAAGGCGCGGGCCTGCTCAAGCTCACCGCGGGCCACCAACAGCGGGATGCGCAGCAGGGGGGCTGATGGCAGGGGCTGATGCAGGCGTTCCAACAGGCTCAGCACCGCCTGCGGGCCGTCCTTGTCGAGCAGGGTTTCGAGCAGTCGGTACAGCGCCATGGGCTGGCAGGTTTCATCGAGCTCGGCCAGGATTTCCAGGGCCTGGGCCTGGTTGCCTTGCCGGTACAGCGCGGCGGGCATCGGCAGCAGCCCCTGTTGCCGGGCTTTGCCCGTCAGGCGCTGGGCCAGTTGCAGGGCCACCTGCGGTTCGACGGCGCTCAGGTACGCCGCGCGATAAATCTGCGCCTCCTCGTCCAGGTTGATGCCCAGGCTGCTGCCCTGGTCATTGCTGCTGCCCTTGTGGGCGTAGACCACCAGCAGCGAGATCACGCCGGTGATGAGCAGCAGGATGAGAAACACTTCCATGATTCGGTTTTCCTTGGGGGCGAGAACTGAGCCTGGCGGACCGCGGCAATCTGCTGCCGGCATTGAAACGGCTGGAGCCGATGGTCAAGCCCTTGGACGCCAATAGCACCCCGTTGGGGGGCGCCAAAGGCCGCTGGGTCAGTTCGCCTGAGAGGCGCGCCAGGCCTGCCCGCTGCTGAACCGCTCCATCAGTTGTTGCTGAAGTTCGGCGGCGCGCTCGGGGGCGCGCTGGTGCAGCTCTTCCAGGGCCTGATACAGGCGTGACAGAGGTTTCTTGTCGCTGAGCAGGACGCTCAGGTTCAGGGCCTCGATGGCCTGGGCGTAGCGCTGGTGCTCGATGTGATTGAGCAGCAGGTCCTCTTCCAGGTCGCGACTGCCGGCCTCCAGGCTGTGCAATCGATCCTGCAGGGCCTGGGCCTGCTGTGCTTCGTCGATGCTCAGGTAGGCGCTGGCGATGTCCTCCAGGTAGAAGGTTTTGTCCATCTCATCGACCTCCGGCAGGCTGTCGCTGTCCAGCAACGCCAGGGCCTGCTCCAGCAGGGTCCTGGCCTGGGCCGTCTGCCCCAGGTCGTGCAGCAGCTTGGTCTGCTCGCGAATGCACAGCAATTGCTGTTCGCCTTCCTCCTGCTGATGCAGCCTGTGCAATTCCTCAAGGCTGCTGCGTACCAGCCAGCTGTCCCGACGATGGGCCGGCAGTCGGCTTTGCAGCTGGAGTTGGGTTCGCAGCGCCTGGATGCGCATGCCGCTCCAGAACTCATGGTCATGCTTGTAACCGTCGATCTGTTGCAGCGCCTTGGCCAGCAGTGCCTCGGCCCATTGCGGCTGCGTGGCGTGGTGCTGTTCACAGAGACTGAGCATCAGCCCCGGATGCTGGCTCGGCTCAGTTTCCAGCGTCGGCAGCAATGCTTCGGCTTCTGCGGTCTGGCCTTGTGTCGCCATGTGGTTCAGCAGGCTCAGCAGCAGGCTGTAGCGATGCAGGTCGGGGGCCTTCTCCAACAGGCGCAGGGCGTTGTCGATGGGCGGCAGGGCCAGGGCCAGGTCCATCAGTTCGCTGTGCGTAGTGGAGTAGAGATCGTCGCTGATGGGGGCCAGCAGGCTGAGGGCAGAGTCCAGTTGACCGGCCTTGATCAGGGCGGCGACCGCCTGGGCCTGCTCTTCGGCCGGTAGCGACGCGGCGCGGGTGAGGATCGAGTCGAACTGGCCCAGGGTCGCGCTGGCCTCGAACAGTTGGCGCAGAATCGACTGGCGATGGCCCTCCTCGGGCCCCTCGAACACCGACCATGCCTGCTCGACGCTGACCAGCGCCGCGTCCTGCATCCCGGCCTGATGCTGCAGGCGCGCCAGGGTCAGCAGGTTGCCGATGCTCTGGCGCTCATGGGCGGCCGCTTGGCGCGGGTCGCTCAGTTCGCCGAGCACGGCCAGGGCCCGCTCCTGTTCGCCACGGGCCTGGAGGATACGCACTTGCAGCAGCGGCCAGCTGGGCAGGGATTCCCCCCAGTTCTCCAGGAGTTCCAGGCAGGCTTGGTTATCGTCGGTGTCGAGCAGCGTTTCGATCAGGGTATTGAGTACGTAGTCCCGGGCGTGGGGCGGCAGTTGCTGGTACAGCTCCCGGGCCTGGGCCTTGTGGCCCGCCAGGTAGAGCTCGCTGGCCACCAGCTGCGAGGCCAGTTCCCGGGCTTCGCCGGGCAGTTGCTCTGCCAGTTTCAGCGCCAGCAGCGGTTCGGCCTTGCTCAGCAGCAGGGTCTGGTTGATCTGGGCGGTGAGGTTGCCGGTCAGCTCCAGGCTCTCGTTGCGATCGGCGGTTTTCTGGCGGGCATACAAAATCAGCGCGATGAACAGCAGCACGATGACAAGCAGGGTGACAAAGAGAGTCATGGACGTCCTTTTCTATTGAACTGCGGCGTTGGCGCGGTGCGCGCCGGCCGATTCGCGCGGGGGTTATAAAACCCTGGTGGCAGGCTGGCAACCAACTTTACCGAGGCAATGCATTTCTGCGGATTTCAGCGCAAGGGCCTCCGGCCGGTCAGCGGTCGGGCAGGGCGGCAGGTTTCGGGTTAGACTTGCCGCCTTTTCGCACACTCAAGAAGCCCGCACATGGCCCAGCCGTCCACCACCTACAAATTCGAACTGAACCTGACCGACCTCGACCGCGGGGTCTACGAAAGCGTCAAGCAGACCATCGCCCGTCACCCTTCGGAAACCGAGGAACGCATGACCGTGCGCCTGCTGGCCTACGCCTTCTGGTACAACGAGCAGCTGTCGTTTGGTCGTGGTCTGTCGGAAGTGGATGAGCCGGCCCTGTGGGAAAAGAGCCTGGACGACCGCGTGCTGCACTGGATCGAAGTCGGCCAGCCGGACGCCGATCGCCTGACCTGGTGCTCGCGCCGTACCGAGCGCACCAGCCTGCTGGCCTACGGCAGCCTGCGGGTCTGGCAGACCCGGGTGGTGGACGCGGTGAAGAACCTGAAGAACCTCAACATCGCCGGCGTGCCCCAGGAGGTCCTTGAGACCCTGGCCAAGGACATGCCGCGGGTCATCAAGTGGGACGTGATGATCAGCGAAGGCACGATCTTCGTCACCGACGATCGCGGCCAGCACGAAGTGCAGCTGGAATGGCTGCTGGGCGATCGCGGCTGATTGCCCGCGCCGCTCCTGAACGACCCACCGTCCCCCAAGAGAAGTTGCTGTTAGCCCATGCGTATCGAACCCCGTGAGTTGCCCGCCGTCCTGCCCTTTCTCGGCGACCTGCCGCCACTGCTGACCCGCCTCTACGCCGCCCGGGGCGTGCAGTCGGTGGAGGAGCTGGACAAGAGCCTGGCGCGGCTGATCCCGTATCAGCAGCTCAAGGGTATCGATGCCGCGGTGGACTTGCTGGTGACCGCCCTGGACCAGCGCCAACGCATCCTTATCGTCGGCGACTTCGATGCCGACGGCGCCACCGCCAGCACCGTGGGCGTGCTGGGCCTGCGCCTGCTGGGCGCGGCCCATGTCGATTACCTGGTGCCCAACCGCTTCGAATACGGCTACGGCCTGACCCCGGAAATCGTCGCCGTGGCCCTGCAGCGCGAGCCGCAACTGCTGATTACCGTGGACAACGGCATCTCCAGCGTCGAAGGCGTGGCCGCGGCCAAGGCTGCAGGCTTGCAAGTGCTGGTCACCGACCACCACTTGCCCGGCCATGAACTGCCGGCGGCGGACGCCATCGTCAACCCCAACCAGCCGGGCTGCGAATTCCCCAGCAAGGCCCTGGCCGGGGTCGGGGTGATCTTCTATGTGCTGATGGCCCTGCGCGCGCGCCTGCGCAGCCTGGGACGCTATGAAACCCGGCCGCAGCCGAACATCGGCGAGCTGCTGGACCTGGTGGCCCTGGGCAGCGTGGCGGACGTGGTGCCCCTGGACGCCAACAACCGCATCCTGGTGCACCAGGGCCTGGAGCGGATTCGCGCCGGTCGCGCCCGGCCGGGGCTCAAGGCGATTCTCGAAGTGGCCAAGCGCGATCATTCGCGCATCACCTCCACCGACCTGGGCTTTATCCTCGGCCCGCGGCTCAACGCCGCCGGGCGCCTGGACGACATGAGCCTGGGCATCGAGTGCCTGCTCAGCGACGACGTCTCGGCGGCCCGGGCCATGGCCGCCCAGCTCGACGAGCTGAACCAGGACCGCAAATCCATCGAGCAGGGCATGCAGCGCGAAGCGTTGGCCCAGCTCAAGGAACTGCCGGTGGAGTCGATGCCGTTCGGCCTGTGCCTGTTCGACGCCGACTGGCACCAGGGGGTGATCGGGATTCTCGCCTCGCGCCTGAAAGAGCGTTACCACCGGCCGACCATCGCCTTTGCCGATGCCGGTGACGGCATGCTCAAGGGCTCGGCGCGTTCGGTGCCGGGCTTTCATATCCGCGACGCCCTGGACGCCGTGGCCGCGCGCCATCCGCAACTGATCAGCAAGTTCGGCGGCCACGCCATGGCCGCCGGGCTGTCGCTGCCGGAACAGAACTTCCCGGCCTTTGCCGAGGCCTTCGACGAAGAAGTGCGGCGCCAGCTGCGCGAAGAAGACCTCACCGGGCGCCTGCTGTCGGACGGCACCCTGGCCGTGGAAGAGTTCCACCTGGAACTGGCCCGCGCCCTGCGCCATGCCGGGCCCTGGGGCCAGCATTTCCCCGAGCCGATGTTCCATGGCGTGTTCGAACTGGTGGAGCAGCGCATCGTTGGCGAACGCCACCTGAAAGTGGTGCTGCGCAGCGAATGCGGCTCACTGAAGCTGGACGGCATTGCCTTCGGCATCGACCGCGAAGTCTGGCCCAACCCGACCATCCGCTGGGTGGAGCTGGCCTACAAGCTCGACCTCAACGAGTTCCGTGGCCAGGAAACCGTGCAGTTGATGATCGCCCACATCGAACCGCGCTGACCTGCGAAAGGGCGCCGGGCCTTGCCTTGTGCGTCCTCACCACCTTCCCCCGCCTCTGCTGGCAACCCCTGTAGCCGCTGCCGAGCCTGTGGCGAGGCTGCGAAAAGGCCTGCAGGGCCTTGCCGGCAATCTTGCGCCGACCTCTGAGGGCCTTTGAAGCCCCACGTCTGCTACGCAGCCGATCGCAGCCTGCGGCAGCGGCTACAAGGGGAGCAGCGCCTTTTTTGCCCGGGCACGCATCAGGAACCCTGCCGGCGACAGTGTTGTCGACTAGTCTCTAAGCACTGTCTGATTGGCCTTGTGACCTTTTGTCATTCTTCTACCCGCGGGGGCGGGCGCTTCATTTCGCAGTCACTCGTCGACCGTTCAAACAGAACCCTGGAGCCTGACCATTGACCGAGAGGTGCCCCATGAGTCTGCTGCTTGAACCCTATACCCTGCGTCAACTGACCCTTCTCAACCGCATCGCCGTGTCGCCCATGTGCCAGTACTCGTCGGTGGACGGGTTGGCCAACGACTGGCACCTGGTGCACCTGGGCAGCCGCGCCGTCGGCGGCGCCGGGTTGATCTTCACCGAGGCCACGGCGGTCACCGCCGAAGGCCGGATCACCGCCCAGGACCTGGGCCTGTGGAACGACGCGCAGATCGAACCCTTGCAGCGCATCACCCGTTTCATCACCGCCCAGGGCGCGGTGGCGGGTATCCAGCTGGCCCATGCCGGGCGCAAGGCCAGTACTCATCGGCCCTGGCTCGGCAAGTCCGGCAGCGTCAAGCCCGAGGACGGCGGCTGGGTGCCGGTGGGGCCCTCGCGGATTGCCTTCGACCCGCAGCACACACCGCCGACCCAGCTCGATGAAGGGCAGATCGGCGAAGTCATCCAGGCCTTCGTCGCGGCCGCCAAACGCGCCCTGGAGGCCGGTTTCAAGGTGGTGGAAGTGCATGCTGCCCATGGCTACCTGCTGCATCAGTTCCTCTCGCCCCTGAGCAACCAGCGCCAGGACCAATACGGCGGTTCGTTCGAGAACCGCATTCGCCTGGTGCTGCAGGTGACCGAAGCGGTGCGCGGGGTGTGGCCCGAGGAGCTGCCGCTGTTCGTGCGGGTGTCGGCCACCGATTGGGTGGAAGATGGCTGGAACCCGGACGAGACCGTGGAGTTGGCGCGGCGCCTCAAGGACCTGGGGGTGGATTTGATCGATGTGTCGTCCGGAGGCACCGCGGCCAATGCCGAGATTCCCACCGGGCCGGGTTATCAGACGCGCTTTGCCGAGCGAGTGCGCAAGGAGTCGGGGATTGCCACCGGGACCGTGGGGATGATCACCGAACCGGCCCAGGCGGAGCATATTTTGCGTACCTGTCAGGCGGACATCATCTTCCTGGCCCGTGAGCTGTTGCGTGATCCTTACTGGCCGCTGCATGCCGATGACGACCTGGGCGGGCGCAAGGCGATCTGGCCGGCGCAGTACCAGCGGGCGACCCACAGGGACCAGCCGATTCATGAGTCGGATTTGCGCGATTAGGCTTTTGCCGATGTAAAAAACGGCCCGTGTGGGCCGTTTTTTTGTGCCTGGCTTCAGGCTGCCTTCGCTGGCAAGCCAGCTCCTACGGAGGCGGTGCGATCTGTAGGAGCCGGCTTGCCGGCGAAGAGGCCCGTAGGGCGGGCCGGGGCTGGCAGCGGGTCACGGGTATTTGCGTTTGTCCGGCGCCGGCGGGAAGTACTGGTACAGCCAGGTCTCGCTCAGGGTACGGTCGTTGGTGCGGATGAACAGCCGCAGTTCCACCGGTTCGACGCTGTCGTTGGTGGGGAACCAGTCGAAGGTGATGCGATAGCCCTTGATCTCGTCCAGCACCAGTACATTGAAGTCCTTGACCTCGCCGTTAGACGCGGTGACCACCGGCTCGATGCCAGTGCCCGCTGGCAGGCGATCCAGGCCGCCGCCGGTGAAGTCCACGGCAAAGCGCCGCGCCCAGACTTCCGGGTAATGCTCGCCCGGGGCCCAGCCTTCGACGAAACCGCCCATGCCGGAGCGGGTGGCGTGTACTCGCGCCAGGGGCGTGCCCACGGGCGGCAGGGCGCTCCAGTAGAGTTTGTAGCCGTAGTTCAGCGAGTCCCCGGCGGCCACCGGTTTTTTCGGGGTCCAGAAGGCCACGATGTTGTCCAGGGTTTCGCCGGTGGTGGGGATTTCCAGCAGGTCGATGCTGCCTTCGCCCCAGGCAGTGGTGGGCTCGACCCACAGGCTCGGGCGGCGGCTGTACCAGTCCACGGTGTCCTGGTAGCTGGCGAACTCGTGGTCGGTCTGCACCAGGCCGAAGCCTTTCGGGTTGGTGTCGGCGAAGGCGTTGAATTGCAGGGTCGCCGGGTTGTTCAGCGGGCGGCAGATCCACTCGCCATTGCCGCGCCACATGGCCAGGCGGTCGGAGTCGTGGATCTGTGGGTGGATGGTGTCGCACATGCGCCGTTCATGGGTGCCGCAGCTGAACATGCTGGTCATCGGTGCGATACCCAGTTGTTCGATGGCGGTGCGGGCGTTGATGTGGGCGTCGACGTCCATCACCACGCGTTCGGCCTGGCAGTCGATGTCGAAACGGTAGGCACCGGTGGCGCTCGGCGAGTCCAGCAGGGCGTAGACCACGAAGCGGGTGCTGTCCTTGTCCGGGGTCTCGAACCAGAACTGGGTGAAGTCGGGGAATTCCTCGCGGCGTTTGGCGTAGGTGTCGATGGCCAGGCCACGGGCCGAGAGGCCGTACTGGCCGGTGGCGTCCACTGCGCGGAAGTAGCTGGCACCCAGGAAGGACACCACGTCGTGCTTGTCCAGTTCCGGGGCCTTGAACAGCTTGAACCCGGCAAAGCCCAGGTCGCCCTTGAGCTGGGCGGTGTCGACGCTGGTGTTCTGGTAGTTGAACAGTGGCGGACGGAAGTGCACCTCCCGCGCCTGGCGGGTCTTGGGGTCGACACTGTGCATGCGCACCGGCTGCTTGAAGCCCATCCCGACGTGGAAGAACTGCACGTCCAACTGCCCGTTCAACTCGTTCCACAGCGAGTGCTTGCTGTCGTACTGGATGGCGTTGAAGTTCTGCGGGGTCATCTTCGCCAGGGTGGGCGGCAACACCTGCTTGGTGTCCACGTACTGGCTGGCGGCAAGTTGCTTGGCCTGGGCCTTGAGCTGCTCGAAATCGAACGCCTGGGCCTGGCCATCAGCGGCGCCGGCCCAGGCGCGGGCGGCCAGCAGGCCGCTGGCCGAGAGGCCGGTATAGGCCGCCAGGGCCATGGAGGCTTTGAGGAGATTCCTGCGGTGCATGGTTGAACCTTGATCAGAGAAAGATCCCAAGCCGTTCCTGGCTGCGTGGGGGGATCGCGAGGGGTGGTTCGGTCATGCCATCGGCCAAACGCAACGGACTATAAACAGACGCCGGATAGAATAAACGGTTCGCCAGGGGCAGAAAAATGATTAGCTTGTGTCCATTGGTAACCGCCCGATCCCCTTCAGGAACTGCTCCCATGCTGCACCCGCGCTTGCTCGGCGAAGACGATATCCCCTTGCTCAAATGGATCGACCGCGCCGAGGTCATCGATGAGTTCTACCGCCTGTGCAATGGGCAATTGAGCTGCTACGCCCAGCATGAAGTGGTGCAGGGCTGGCCGGAGGGCGAGGCCGAGCATGATGCGCTGATCTTGCAGCAGTGTTACCGGCGTGGCGGTTGGCTGTACGGGGTGTTCGACGGCCCGGCGCTGGTGGCCGCGGTGGTGGTGGATTGCCTGCCGATCGCCTGTGCCGGGCTGGATCTGCGGCAATTGAAGTTCCTCCATGTGAGCCAGGCCTATCGCGGCCTTGGCCTGGGCCGGCAGTTGTTTGCGCTGGCCCGGGAGCAGGCCCTGGTCCTGGGGGGGCAGGGCTTGTATGTGTCGGCCACGCCGTCGCGGCATACGGTGGATTTCTACAGGAGCCTGGGCTGCGAACTGCTGGCCACGCCCGACCCGCAACTGCTGCGCATCGAGCCCGAGGACATCCACCTGTACCTGCGCCTGGCCTAGGCCGCCAGGCGCTTGCGCCAGCTTGGCCAGGCCGCGATGGTCACGGCCCGCAGCAGCCACTCGCAGGGGCCGTACTGGTGGCTGCGCAACCACAGGGTGCTGAGCTGCATCTGCAGCAGGTAGATGGCAACCACCAGCAGCACAATCCACAGCGGCGGCAAGTGGTTGACCAGCCCCAGCCCGTAGCCGGTGAACAGCAGCCCCAGAATCAGCGATTGCAGCAGGTAGTTGCTCAGGGACATGCGCCCCAGCGGCGCCAGCCGTCGGCACAGGCGTTGGCCCGGGGCCGAGCCGAAGGCCTTGAGCAGCAGCATGGCGTAGCTGGCCGAGAGCAGTGGTGCGGTCAGTTGGCTGATGCCGTAGCCAAGCACTTCCAGGCCGCCACCGGGCGCATAGGCCGCCCAGTAGCCGTAGAGCAGGGCGCCACCCAGGCCCAGCGGCAGGGTGATCCTCAGCAGCCGTGCCAGGTGCGGTTCGAAGGCGTAGGGCGCCACCAGCAGCTTGTTGCGCCCCGCCACATAGCCCAGCAGGAACATTGCCAGGGTGCAGGGGCCCTGCAGCAGCCACAGCGCGGAGGCGGTTTCCAGCAGGTGCGAGGCGTTGTAGGCCAGGGTTTGCAGGGCGCTGTCGCTCAGGGCCAGGTCCTTGAGTACCGGCCCGCCATCGGCGGTGCCGGTGTAGAGGCCGGCCTCCAGCAAGGTGATGCCGAACAGCAGGAACAGCGCCGCCGTGCCGCTGATCAACAGTGCGGCCAGGGCCGCCGCCCAGCGGACCGACAAGCCGCGCAGCATCAGCAGGACCAGCCCCAGCACGGCGTACAGCGAGAGAATTTCGCCATAGAACAGCAGGGCGCCGTGGATCAGGCCGATCACCAGCAAGGCCAGTTGCCGGCGCAACATGCGCGGCACGAAGCGCTCCCCCGAGCGTTCGGCGGAGGTCATCTGCAAGGTGAAGCTATAGCCGAACAGGAACGAGAACAGCAGGTAGAACTTGGTCTCGAAGAACACCGACACCAGCCAGCGAACCAGGTGGTCAAGGCTACTGGCGTAGCCCGGGTTGCTCACCGACGAGGCGTAGTACGGATCGGCGAAGGACCAGATATTCACCGCCAGGATGCCCAGCAGGGCGAAACCGCGCAGGGCGTCCACCTGCTCCAGGCGCGCTGCTTGCGTCGCTCCGGAGGCCGTCATCTGCGGGGTACCGGCAACAGCGGTGGTGAAAGCGGGATACAGCGCATGGAACGGACCTCCGGGGTTGATCGAGCCAGAGGCTCAATTAACCCGATCAGGCCGGGGCGCAGCTATGGGGATTTTGTTAAAAAGCGTCAAGATGCGGGCTCAGCTTCCCGCCTGGGCGGGCGCTGAAGGTTCCAGGCACTGGGCGCCGCCGGCCGGCATCTCATTCTTTTTGCTCCACCAGGTCAGCGGCCAGAGGCTATGCAGGTCACCGCGCTTGAGTGCTTCCTGGTGACAGGCCAGGGCCCTGGGTCTGTCGGTGACGCCCCACTGGCCATCGGCATAGCCACTGCCCAGGTAGTAGAAGGCGCTGCCTGAATCCAGTTCCCTGGCGGTGCGCAGCACCAGCTCTTCGGACTTGCGCGGCTGCTGGCATTGGGTGATCGAGCCATCGCCGACTGGGTCGCAGTAGTACATGGACAGCATCAGCGCCGCCTCGGCATCGGTCTTGGCGTAGGGCAGCAGCAGTTCTTCCGGCTCCCCCGGCTTGAGCGCCGGGGCCATGCCCGAGTAGCCCAAGCTGACCGCCTGCACCGCGGCCTTGGGTGAGCCGTGGCGGGCGGCGTCGAGCAGGATGCGTTGCCCGAGCTCGAAGAAGTACGCGGTCAGCGGGTACTGCTCGCGTCCGCCGTAGCCCAGGAACAGGTCAGCCTTGCGCATCTGTCGCTGCAGGGCGCTTTCGCCTGCGGGGGCGTTGTGTGTGAGCAATTCGTCCATGGACCATTGCTCGACGCGCACCAGTTGCCAGCAGGCACCCTGTTCAAAGACGAAGGCTTGCACCACATCGCCCAGGGGATCGTTGACCACCAGGGTATTGCCCTCCCAGAAGGTCTGCAGGCCAGCTTCGGCCTGGGCCTTGGGGGCGAGCCGGGTCAGCAGGTGGTGGGTGTCGCCCGTGAGCTTGTAGCGCGCGGTGACTTCCCGGCCGCGCTCGTCAGTGATCGGCCGTTGCTCGACCAGTGGCACGGCAGTGAATGCCTGCTGCAGTTCCGGGCTGCTGGCAAAGGCCTGGGCAAAGACCTTCAGATCGCTGGACGGGCAGGCAGGTGCGGCGGCGGCCTGGGCGGCGGCACCGAGCATCAGGCTCAGGGCGATCAGGTGCAAACAGCGACGGGGGGTGGGCATCGGCAGGGTCATCCGGGGGCGATACAGAACAGGCATATGGGCAAGCAGGCTCATTGGCTTTGCGGGTCGCAATACAGCACCGAGCTGCCGGGAGTATGGCGGTCTTCGGTGAGCAGCGGGCGTTCCCGGCCATCACCGAAGAAGGCGGTTCCCAGGTGCTGGCGCACGCTGTCGATACTGTCCTTGAGATACAGGGCGTGGACCGAGAACGGCCCGCGATAGGGAATCATCACCGCGCTGACTGCCAGGCCGTGGTACTGGTCGTCGACGCAATAGCGGGCGGCTTCGTCCAGCTCGCAGGGCTGCAGTTGGCGTTCGCTGAAGTACGCGCCCCGGGGCTGGTGGTCGCTGGCGTCCAGATAGACGTTTTCCATGGAGCAGTCGGCAAGCCCGGCGAACTGCTGCTCCAGGCTCATGGCCAGGCAGGGGCGGCCAATGATCAGCAGTACAAGCGCCAGCCAGAAGCGCGCAATTGGGGTGTTTCTACTGGGCATGCAACTGCTCCCCGGGCAGGCACAGCCGGCACAGACCCTGCGCCAGCCAGATCGCCAGCAATGGCGGCACGGTCATCAGGAAGCAATAGACGTAGCCGCGTATCGGATGGTCGGGAAACATTGCCCAGGCGGTGAACAGCGCCAGGGTGCCAATCAGGACCAGCTTGACCTTGAGCTGGGGCACCAGGACCTGCAGGAAGCTGACGACGATCAGCAGCTGCAGCAGCAGTTCCACCATCATCCCCAGACCGAAGCCCTTGGCGAGAGCGCCGAAGTGGCTGCGGTACACCGGTATGCCCCAGACATGGGCGTAGTAGAACAGCAGCGGTGGCAGGCAATGGGGCACCAGGCCGGTGAGGATTCGCGTCACCTGATAACGGCTGGCAGCGTCCAGGCTCATGGGCGGCACTCGCAGGCGGTGGTGGGGTTGTCACGGGGCATGGGAGCATCCTTGCTGCCGGAAGGTATGGGGTGAGCCCGGGCAGTGGCGCCGGTGCTTTTCAGGAGGCGGATAGTGCCGGAACTCGGGGCGCCAATCCAGTGGGGCGACGCCGGTGTTCCAGGCCGGGCAAAGCAACATTCAGAAGCACTATCGCCGCATCGACCCGGGCACTTCTCTCTAGGCTTGCAGCCTTATGTGTCGACATGACACCTATTTTCCGGAGGCAGCAGATGAACACCCGTGGATTGCTCGATCAATTACTCAGGTCCGGCCAGGAAATGCTGCAGAACAAGGCAGGCGCAGCGCCGGCGGAGCACGGCAAGGGCTCGCAGGGCGGCCTCGGCGGCTTGCTCGGTGGCCAGTCCGGCGGCCTCGGTGGGCTGCTTTCCGGTGCCGGTGGCGGTGCCTTGGCAGCCGGGGCCATGGGCCTGCTGCTGGGCAACAAGAAGGCCCGCAAGTACGGCGGCAAGGCCCTGACCTACGGCGGTCTCGCGGCCCTCGGCGTGCTGGCCTACAAAGCCTACGGCAACTGGCAGGCGCAGCAGGGCGCCGCCCCGCGCAGCGAACCCCAGACCCTGGACCGCCTGCCGGCGCAGCAGGTGGAATTGCACAGCCAGGCGATCCTCAAGGCGCTGGTGGCGGCGGCCAAGGCCGACGGCCATGTGGACGAGCGCGAGCGGGCGCTGATCGAGGGCGAGTTCCGCAAACTGGACAACGACCCGCAATTGCAGCAGTGGCTGCACAGCGAGCTGAACAAGCCCCTGGACCCGGCGGACGTCGCCCGGGCCGCGAGCACGCCGGAAATGGCCGCGGAAATGTACCTGGCCAGCGTGATGCTGGTGGATGAAGAACACTTCATGGAAAAAGCCTACCTGGACGAGCTGGCGCGCCAGTTGCAACTGGCGCCGGGGCTCAAGGCCGAACTGGAGAACCAGGTGCGCCAGAACAACCTCTGAAGCAGCGTTGGGAGCGCCGCTGGCCAGGGATGGCGGTTCTGCCGGGTGGATTTGCCGAATTGCCTTGGCTGGGGTGATAAAACTGCCGCTGAGCCGCCATCCAGAGCGGGTGCACAAATTTATCGAAAGTGCCAACCGTGGTGCTAAACCACCCATAAAACCTGCATCGTCCTCGGCTATACTCCCCACATTTTTGAATGGCCTCGAGGACTGACTGTGAAGAACTGGACGTTGCGCCAACGCATTTTGGCGAGCTTTGCGGTGATTATCGCCATCATGCTGTTGATGGTCGTCGTCTCGTACTCGCGGCTGTTGAAGATCGAATCCGGTGAAGAGCGCATGCGCAATGACGCGGTGCCCGGGGTCTATTTCAGTTCGATGATCCGCAGTGCCTGGGTCGACACCTACCTGCAGACCCAGGAAATCATCGGCCTCAAGCAGAATCAGGACATCAGCGCCGAGGACAAGGCGGACTTCAAGGCCTTCGAAGAACGCCTGCAGACCCAGATGACCAATTACAAGCAGACCATCAACAGCCGCGAGGACCAGAGCGAGTTCGATGCCTTCGAGAAGGACCACCAGGAGTTCAACCGCATCCAGGCCGCCGTGCTCGATCTGCACCAGCGTCGCCAGGAGGCCGAGGCAATCCGCCTGTTCAATGAGCAACTGACCCCGGCCTGGACCGCCGGGCGGATGAAACTCAACGACATCATCAGCGAAAACAAGGCCGTGGCCGACTCCGCCACCGCCGCCATCGACGATGCAGTGGCCGCGGCCAAGGTCAGCATGGGCGTGTCGTTGCTGCTGGCGGTGCTGGCTGCCGGGCTCTGCGGCCTTCTGCTGATGCGCGCAATCATGGCGCCGATGAACCGCATCGTGAGCATTCTGGAAATCATGCGCACCGGTGACCTGAGCGGCCGCCTGAACCTGGACCGCAAGGACGAGTTCGGCGCCGTGGAAACCGGCTTCAACGACATGATGACCGAGCTCACCGCCCTGGTGTCCCAGGCCCAGCGCTCCTCGGTGCAGGTCACCACCTCGGTGACCGAGATCGCCGCCACCTCCAAGCAGCAACAGGCCACCGCCACCGAGACGGCCGCCACCACCACGGAAATCGGCGCCACCTCGCGGGAGATCGCCGCGACCTCCCGGGACCTGGTGCGCACCATGACCGAAGTGTCCAGCGCCGCCGACCAGGCCTCGGTGCTTGCCGGCTCCGGCCAGCAGGGCCTGGCGCGCATGGAAGACACCATGCACTCGGTGATGGGCGCGGCAGACCTGGTGAACGCCAAGCTGGCGATCCTCAACGAGAAGGCCGGCAACATCAACCAGGTGGTGGTGACCATCGTCAAGGTCGCCGACCAGACCAACCTGCTGTCGCTCAACGCCGCCATCGAGGCCGAGAAGGCCGGCGAGTACGGCCGCGGTTTTGCCGTGGTCGCCACTGAAGTGCGGCGCCTGGCGGATCAGACCGCAGTGGCCACCTATGACATCGAGCAGATGGTCCGTGAGATCCAGTCGGCGGTGTCGGCGGGGGTCATGGGCATGGACAAGTTTTCCGAGGAGGTGCGCCGCGGCATGGCCGAGGTGCAGCAGGTGGGTGAACAGCTGTCGCAGATCATCCATCAGGTCCAAGCCTTGGCTCCGCGGGTGTTGATGGTCAATGAGGGCATGCAGGCCCAGGCCACGGGTGCCGAGCAGATCAACCATGCCCTGGTGCAACTGGGGGATGCCAGCAGCCAGACCGTCGAGTCCCTGCGCCAGGCCAGCTTTGCCATTGACGAGCTGAGCCAGGTGGCGGTGGGGCTGCGCAGCGGCGTTTCGCGTTTCAAAGTCTGATGGATGAGCTCGCGCACAAGCGCAACGGCGCAACTGGTGCCAAGAATGCTCTGTTCCTGGTGTTCCGCATCGGCCAGGAGCGCTATGCGCTGCAGGCCGTGGATGTGGTGGAGGTGTTGCCGCGCCTGCAGCTCAAGCCCATTGCCCAGGCGCCGTCCTGGGTGGCCGGGGTGTTTGCCTATCGCGGCGTGGTGGTGCCAGTCATCGACCTGTGCGAGCTGACCTTCGGCCGCCCGGCGCAGTTGCGCACCAGTACCCGGCTGGTGCTGGTGCACTACCGTGGCGATGCCGGGCAGCCGGCGCGGATTCTCGGGCTGTTGCTGGAGCAGGCCAACGACACCCTGCGCTGCGACCCGGCGCAGTTCCAGCCCTATGGCCTGGACAACCGCCAGGCGCCATACCTGGGGCCGGTGCGCGAAGACGCCCAGGGCCTGCTGCAATGGGTGCGGGTCGACGACCTGCTGCCTCTCAAGGTGCGTGAGCTGCTGTTTCCCGCCGTGCCCCTGGATCCGGCATCGCTTGAGGAGCCTCGATGAGCGAGGAGCAACGATTTTTCGATTTCCTCAAGGAACGTATCGGCCTGGATGTCGCCTCCGTGGGGCCGGCGATCATCGAGCGCGCGGTACGCCAGCGCTGCAATGCCCTGTATGCCCGCAGCAGCGATGAGTACTGGCAGAAACTGCAAGGCTCGCGGGATGAGCAGCAGGCCCTGATCGAAGCGGTGATCGTTCCTGAAACCTGGTTTTTCCGCTATCCGGAATCCTTCGCTACCCTGGTCAAGCTGGCCAAGGCGCGGCTGGCGCAGATCAAGGGAATGCGGGCCCTGCGCCTGTTGAGCCTGCCGTGCTCCACCGGCGAGGAGCCCTATTCCATCGCCATGGCCCTGCTCGATGGCGGCCTGGCGCCGCATCAGTTCAAGGTCGACGGCCTGGACGTCAGCCCGTTGTCGGTGGAGCGGGCCAAGGCTGCGCTGTACGGCAAGAATTCCTTTCGTGGCCAGCCCATCGAGTTTCGCGAGCGGCATTTCAACCCTGAAGAAGGCGAGCGTTATCGCCTGAGCGAGCGGGTTCGTGAGCAGGTGCGGTTGCAGGTGGGCAATGTCCTGGATCCGGGCTTGCTGGCCAGTGAACCGGCCTTCGATTTCGTGTTCTGCCGCAACCTGCTGATCTATTTTGACCAGCCGACCCAGCGCCAGGTGTTCGAGGTGCTCAAGCGCCTGACCCATGAAGAGGGCGTGCTGTTCATCGGCCCCGCCGAAGGCAGCCTCCTGGGCCGCCTGGGCATGCGCTCCATCGGCATCCCGCAGTCCTTCGCCTTCAGCCGCCACCATGAGCCCGAGCCGGCCCCGGTGGTGCTGCCGCAACCCTTGCCGCTGCCGGTTCCCGTGCGCAGCGTGGTGCCCCCGGCGCCGCGCCCACGGCCGTTCGCCAGGCGCCCGGTAGCGGCGCCGTTGAGCGACGGCGCGCTGATGGAAAGCGATGCCGCCAGCCTGCTGGCCACCATTGCCGCCCTGGCCAACGAGGGCAAGAGCGCCGAGGCCCGTGCCGCCTGCGAGCGTTATTTGCAGCAGCACGAGCCGGTGGCCCAGGTGTTCTACTGGTTGGGCCTGCTCAGTGATGTGGCCGGCAACGCCATGGAAGCCCAGGGTTACTACCGCAAGGCCCTGTACCTGGCGCCCCAGCACCCCGAAGCCCTGGCGCACCTGGGCGCGCTGCTGGCTTCCCAGGGTGATGTGGCCGGGGCCCAACGATTGCAGGAGCGCGCGGCCCGCAGCGTTCGCTCTGCCGACAGTGAGTTGAAACGATGAGCCATCCCTATTCATTGGACGTCACCCGTGAAGATGCGCAGGCCATCGATGATTGCTGGAACCGCATCGGTATCCATGGCGACAAGTCCTGCCCGTTGCTGGCCGAGCACATTCATTGCCGCAACTGCTCGGTGTATTCGGCCGCCGCCACCCGCCTGCTGGACCGCTATTCGTTGCGCCAGGAGGACCGCGAGCATTCGGTGGTGCTGGAGGCCGACAGCGATGTGGTCACTCGCTCGCTGCTGATGTTCCGCCTCGGCGAAGAGTGGCTGGGCCTGCCGACCCGCTGCCTGCTGGAAGTGGCACCGCAGCAGGCGATTCATTCCTTGCCGCACCAGCGCTCGCGCGCCCTGCTGGGGGTGGCCAATGTCCGCGGGGCGCTGGTGGCCTGCCTGTCGCTGACCGAGCTTCTGGGGCTGGATCCTTCTCCGGCCGCGCCGGCGGGAGGACGGGTGATGCCGCGCATGCTGATCATCGGCGCCGCCGGAGGCCCGGTGGTGGTGCCGGTGGACGAAGTGCACGGCATCCACGCCATCGACGAGCGCATCCTCAACGGCGCCTCGGCCTCCGGCGAGCAGGCCAATGCCAAGTACACCCGTGGTGTGTTGCAATGGCAGGGGCGCAGCCTGCGCCTGCTGGACGAAGAGCAATTGCTCGCGGCCGTGACCCGGAGCCTGACATGACCCCCGATCAGATGCGCGACGCCTCGCTGCTGGAGCTGTTCAGCCTGGAAGCCGAAGCCCAGACCCAGGTGCTCAGCACCGGGCTGCTGGCCCTGGAGCGCAACCCGACCCAGGCCGACCAGCTGGAAGCCTGCATGCGCGCAGCCCATTCCCTCAAGGGCGCGGCGCGGATTGTCGGGGTCGATGCCGGGGTCAGCGTTGCCCACGTGATGGAAGACTGCCTGGTGAGCGCCCAGGAAGGGCGGCTGTACCTGCAGCCCGAGCATATCGACGCCCTGCTGCAGGGCACCGACCTGCTGATGCGCATCGCCACCCCGGGCGGTGCGGAGCTGGTCGCCGCGGACATCCCGTTGTACGTGGCCCTGATGGAGCGCCTGTTGACCCCAGGGGCCGCGATGCCGGCGGCGCAAATGCCGGAACCGCCAGTACCGGAGCTGCCAATCGCACAACCGCAAGCCCCGGTGCAAGCCCATGGAGCGTTCCTGGGCGAGCCCGAGGCCGAGCCCGTGCTGCTGGCTGCCAGCGAACCCGCCCATGAGCCCGCTCGCCCGGGCAAGCGCATGACCGAAGGCGGCGAGCGGGTGCTGCGGGTCACGGCCGAACGTCTCAACAGCCTGCTGGACCTGTCGAGCAAATCCCTGGTGGAAACCCAGCGGCTCAAGCCCTACCTGGCCACCTTGCAGCGCCTGCGACGGATCCAGAGCAACAGCCTGACCGCCCTGGAAAACCTCAACCTGCACCTCAAGGAACATGCCTTGAGCCTGGAGGCTCAGGAGGCCCTGGCGGATGCGCGGCGCCTGCTGGCCGAATCCCAGCAGTTGCTGGCGGAGAAAACCGCCGAGCTCGACGAATTCGGCTGGCAGGCCAGCCAGCGCGCCCAGGTGCTCTACGACACCGCGCTGGCCTGCCGCATGCGGCCTTTTGCCGACGTACTCACCGGCCAGGTGCGCATGGTTCGCGACCTGGGTCGCAGCCTGGGCAAGCAGGTACGCCTGGAGATCGAGGGTGAGAAGACCCAGGTCGACCGCGATGTGCTGGAAAAACTCGAAGCGCCGCTGACCCACTTGCTGCGCAACGCCGTCGATCACGGCATCGAACTGCCGGAGCAGCGCCTGCTGGCGGGCAAGCCGGCGGAAGGGGTGATTCGCCTGCGGGCATCCCACCAGGCCGGTCTGCTGGTGCTGGAACTCAGTGACGACGGCAATGGGGTCGATCTGGAGCGTTTGCGCCAGAGCATTGTCGAGCGCCAGTTGTCGCCGGCGCAGACAGCGGCCCAGCTCAGTGAGGAAGAGTTGCTGACCTTCCTGTTCCTGCCGGGCTTCAGCCTGCGGGACAAGGTCACCGAGGTCTCCGGTCGCGGCGTCGGCCTGGATGCGGTGCAGCACATGGTGCGTCAGCTGCGCGGGGCGGTGGTGCTGGAACAGGACACTGGCCAGGGCAGCCGTTTCCACCTGGAGGTGCCGCTGACCCTGTCGGTGGTACGCAGCCTGGTGGTGGAGGTCGGCGACGAGGCCTACGCCTTCCCGCTGGCCCATATCGAACGCATGTGCGACCTGGAGCCCGAGGCCATCGTCCAGGTGGAAGGGCGCCAGCATTTCTGGCACGAAGGCCGGCATGTCGGCCTGGTCGCCGCCAGCCAGTTGCTGCAGCGGCCGGCAACCCAGGAAAGCGCGCCAACTCTGAAGGTGGTGGTGATCCGCGAGCGCGATGCGGTGTACGGGATCGCCGTGGAGCGTTTCATCGGCGAGCGCACCCTGGTAGTGCTGCCGCTGGACGACCGCCTGGGCAAGATTCAGGACATCTCCGCCGGAGCCCTGCTCGATGACGGCCGGGTGGCGCTGATCGTGGATGTCGAGGACATGCTGCGCTCGGTGGACAAACTGCTCAATACCGGGCGTCTGGAGCGCATTGCGCGCAACCATCAGCAGCACGCACAGGCCGCGCGCAAGCGTATTCTGGTGGTGGACGATTCGCTGACGGTGCGTGAATTGCAACGCAAGCTGCTGATCAACCGCGGTTACGACGTGGCGGTGGCAGTGGATGGCATGGATGGCTGGAATGCCTTGCGTTCGGAAAGCTTCGACCTGTTGATCACCGACATCGACATGCCGCGAATGGATGGAATTGAATTGGTCACACTCTTGCGTCGTGACAATCGCCTGCAGTCCCTGCCGGTGATGGTGGTGTCCTACAAGGACCGTGAGGAAGACCGGCGCCGTGGACTGGATGCCGGTGCCGACTATTATCTAGCCAAAGCCAGTTTCCATGACGACGCCCTGCTGGATGCAGTGGTGGAACTGATTGGAGGAGCGCGGGCATGAAGATAGCGATAGTCAATGACATGCCCATGGCCGTGGAGGCCCTGCGCCGTGCGCTGGCCTTCGACCCCAGCCACGAGGTGGTGTGGGTCGCCACCAATGGTGCGGAAGCGGTGAAGTACTGTGCCGAACTGACCCCGGACCTGATTCTCATGGACCTGATCATGCCGGTGATGGATGGCGTCGAGGCCACGCGGCGGATCATGGCCGAGTCGCCGTGCGCCATCGTGATCGTCACCGTCGATCGCCAGCAGAATGTGCACCGGGTGTTCGAAGCCATGGGCCACGGCGCGCTGGATGTGGTGGACACTCCGGCCCTGGGCGCGGGCAATGCCCAGGAAGCGGCGGCGCCACTGTTGCGCAAGATCCTCAATATCGGTTGGCTGATCGGCCAGCGCGGCAGCCGGGTGCGTTCCGCGCCCCAGCCACTGCGCAGCGGTGCGCCACGCCAGAGCCTGGTGGCCATTGGCTCCTCCGCGGGTGGGCCGGCGGCTCTGGAAGTGTTGCTCAAGGGCTTGCCAAAGGACTTTGCCGCCGCCATCGTGCTGGTCCAGCACGTTGATCAGGTGTTTGCCGCAGGCATGGCCGAATGGCTCAGCAGTGCCTCCGGCCTGGAGGTGCGCCTGGCCCGGGAAGGCGAGCCGCCGCAAAGCGGCAAGGTCCTGCTGGCGGGCACCAACCATCATATCCGTCTGTTGAAGAACGGCACCCTGGCCTATACCGCCGAGCCGGTGAACGAGATCTACCGGCCCTCCATCGATGTGTTTTTCGAGAGCGTTGCCAGTTTCTGGAATGGCGATGCGGTGGGGGTGCTGCTGACCGGCATGGGCCGTGACGGCGCCCAGGGCTTGAAGCTGATGCGTGATCAGGGTTATCTGACCATCGCCCAGGACCAGAACAGCAGTGCGGTGTATGGCATGCCCAAGGCGGCCGCTGCCATCGGCGCCGCCTCAGAGATTCGCCCGCTGGACAAGATTGCTCCACGTTTGCTGGAGATATTTGCCAAATGACTGATAAACGCAGCTGTCCTGGCCAGGTAGCAATTCAGGTGACAACCCATGAATGATTTACAGCTCGACGAATTCAAGACCGACGAAAATGCCGCCATGGTGTTGCTGGTGGACGACCAGGCCATGATCGGCGAAGCGGTGCGGCGTGGGTTGGCGAACGAGGAAAACATCGATTTCCACTTCTGCGCCGATCCGCACCAGGCCATTGCCCAGGCGATCCGCATCAAGCCCACGGTGATTCTCCAGGACCTGGTGATGCCGGGCCTGGACGGCCTGACCCTGGTGCGCGAGTACCGCAACCACCCGGCGACCCAGAACATCCCGATCATCGTTCTCTCCACCAAGGAAGACCCGCTGATCAAGAGCGCGGCCTTTGCCGCCGGGGCCAACGACTACCTGGTCAAGCTGCCGGACAACATCGAGCTGGTGGCGCGCATTCGCTATCACTCCCGTTCCTACATGACCCTGTTGCAGCGTGACGCGGCCTACCGCGCCCTGCGGGTCAGCCAGCAGCAACTGCTGGACACCAACCTGGTGCTGCAACGGCTGATGAACTCCGACGGCCTGACCGGGCTGTCCAACCGCCGGCATTTCGATGAGTACCTGGAGCTGGAGTGGCGGCGGGCGATGCGTGAACAGAGCCAGCTGTCGCTGTTGATGATCGACGTCGACTACTTCAAGACCTACAACGACACCTTCGGCCACCTGGAGGGCGACGAAGCCCTGCGCAAGGTGGCCACGGCGATTCGCGAGGCCAGCAGCCGGCCTTCCGACCTGCCGGCCCGCTACGGCGGCGAAGAGTTCGTGCTGGTGCTGCCCAATACCTCGCCGGGCGGGGCGCGACTGGTGGCCGAGAAGCTGCGCCAGACCGTGGAAGCCTTGAAAATCCCCCATATCGCGCCGGTGGAGGGCGCGAGCCTGACCATCAGCATCGGTCTTTCCACCGTAACGCCGCAGCCCAACAGCCATTGCCGGCAGTTGATTTCGGCGGCGGACAAGGGGCTGTACCTGGCCAAGAACAACGGCCGCAACCAGGTCGGGATCGAGTAACCGCCTCAGCTTCCAGGCTGCTCGTCGGTCGCCGGGTCCCGAGGGACGGTGACCAGGGTGTCGCCGAACAGGTAGTAGCTGTGGCTCGCGGTTTGCGAGCAGGTGAGAAGGGCGGCTTCGACCCTGTATCGGGTGTGCAGGTCGAGCCTTTTCTCGTTGAAGAGGTTGTTCAGCCGGCAGCAGGCGGCGATGGGGTAGTCACCGAAGCTGTAGCTGAAGTGGCCATTTCTGTGGCTGGAGACCCAGGTCGCACTAAATTGGCCTTGCAGCCACTGGGTCCGGGCTGCCACCTCGCTTTGCTGGCCTTTCAGACGATGCAAGACCCACCACCACAGGAAGATCGCCCACGGCACCAGCAGGGCGCAGGCCAGTTGTGGGGAGATCAACAGCCAGACCCCTTGCAGCAGGATCAGCACGAACAGGCTCAGGAACAGGCATATGAATGCCTGTGCTCCCCTGAGATTGCGACGCTCGCGGGCCTTGATGTAGCGGATTTGCGAGTCGCTGAGGGTTCTCTCCATGGCGGGCTGTTTCCTGGTTCTGCTGGCAATCGAGTGCGAGAAGTGGCATTCACGCTCGGATTGTATAGGTCCTGGCGCTTAAATTAGCGGGTCTAATTGCGCTTAAAGCCGCTAAGCGGGCTGCCGTGAATCAGTGATTCCGTTATAATCTCCGGCTTTCAAAAGTTCGCCAACGAGTGCCGCCCCCCATGGAAATCAACCCGATCCTGAACACCATCAAGGACCTGTCCGAGCGCTCCGAAACTATTCGGGGGTATCTTTGACTACGATCAAAAGCATGAGCGTCTGACCGAGGTCAATCGCGAGCTTGAAGATCCGAGTGTCTGGAACAAACCCGAATACGCCCAGGAACTGGGCCGCGAGCGCGCAGCGCTGGCACAGATCGTCGAGACCCTGGACGAACTGAACGGCGGCCTGGCCGATTGCCGCGATCTGCTGGACATGGCGGTCGAGGAAGAGGACGAAGGCGCGGTGGGCGATGTCGTCGCCGAGCTGGCCCGTCTCGAGGAAAACCTCGCCAAGCTCGAATTCCGCCGCATGTTCAGCCACGAAATGGACCCGAACAACGCCTACCTGGACATCCAGGCCGGCTCCGGCGGCACCGAGGCCCAGGACTGGGCCAACATCCTGCTGCGCATGTACCTGCGCTGGGCCGACAAACGCGGTTTCGACGCGACCATCATGGAACTGTCGGCCGGTGAAGTCGCCGGTATCAAAGGTGCGACCGTGCACATCAAGGGCGAATACGCCTTTGGCTGGCTGCGCACCGAGATCGGCGTGCACCGTCTGGTGCGCAAGAGCCCGTTCGACTCCGGCAACCGTCGCCACACCTCGTTTTCCGCCGTTTTCGTCTCGCCCGAGATCGACGACAAGGTGGAAATCGAAATCAACCCGGCAGACCTGCGGATCGACACCTATCGTTCCTCCGGTGCCGGTGGTCAGCACGTAAACACCACCGACTCGGCCGTACGTATCACCCACGTACCGACCAACACCGTGGTCAGCTGCCAGAACGAACGTTCCCAGCACGCCAACAAGGACACCGCCATGAAAATGCTGCGGGCCAAGTTGTACGAGCAGGAAATGCAGAAGCGCAACGCCGCGTCGCAAGCGCTGGAAGACACCAAGTCGGACATCGGCTGGGGTCACCAGATCCGCTCCTACGTGCTCGATGCGTCGCGGATCAAGGATCTGCGCACCAACATCGAACGCAGCGACTGCGACAAGGTACTCGACGGCGACATCGACGAATACCTGGAAGCCAGCCTGAAATCGGGCTTGTAATACTGCAATACGGGATCGGCTGACACGGTGCGATCCCGTAGGAGCCGGCTTGCCGGCGATCTCCAGGCCGAAGGCCTGGGGGCAATGAACCTGTGATGGAATTTCAAAAGACATGAGCGACCAACAACTCGACCCGCAAGCCCTGCAACAGGAAGAAAACTCCCTGATCGCCCTGCGCAAGGAAAAGCTTGCTGCCGAGCGCGCCAAGGGCAATGCCTTCCCGAACGACTTCCGCCGCGAAAACTACTGCGAAGATCTGCAGAAGAAATACGCGGACAAGACCAAGGAAGAGCTCGCAGAGGCTGCAATCCCGGTCAAGGTTGCCGGTCGCATCATGCTCAACCGTGGCTCGTTCATGGTGATCCAGGACATGACCGGTCGCATTCAGGTCTACGTCAACCGTAAAACCCTGTCCGAAGAAACCCTGGCCTGCGTCAAGACCTGGGACATGGGCGACATCATCGCTGCCGAAGGCACTCTGGCCCGTTCCGGCAAGGGTGACCTGTACGTTGAAATGACCAATGTGCGCCTGCTGACCAAGTCGCTGCGCCCGCTGCCGGACAAGCACCACGGCCTGACCGACACCGAGCAGCGCTACCGTCAGCGCTACGTCGACCTGATCGTCAACGAAGAAGTACGCCAGACTTTCCGCGTGCGTTCGCAAGTGATCGCCCACATCCGCAGCTTCCTGATGAAGCGCGACTTCCTCGAAGTCGAAACGCCGATGCTGCAGACCATCCCTGGCGGCGCGGCGGCCAAGCCGTTCGAAACCCACCACAACGCGCTGGACATGGAAATGTTCCTGCGTATCGCCCCTGAGCTGTATCTGAAGCGCCTGGTGGTTGGCGGTTTCGAGAAAGTGTTCGAGATCAACCGCAACTTCCGTAACGAAGGCGTTTCGACCCGTCACAACCCTGAATTCACCATGTTGGAGTTCTACCAGGCTTACGCCGACTACGAAGACAACATGGACCTGACCGAAGAACTGTTCCGCGAACTGGCGCAGCTTGTGTTGGGATCTACCGACGTGCCGTACGGCGACAAGGTGTTCCACTTCGGCGAGCCGTTCGCGCGCCTGTCGGTGTTCGACTCGATCCTCAAGTACAACCCCGAGCTGACCGCTGATGACCTGAACGACATCGACAAGGCTCGCGCCATCGCCAAGAAGGCCGGTGCCAAGGTGCTGGGCTTCGAAGGCCTGGGCAAGTTGCAGGTGATGATTTTCGAGGAACTGGTGGAGCACAAGCTGGAGCAGCCGCACTTCATTACCCAGTACCCGTTCGAAGTGTCGCCGCTGGCCCGTCGCAACGACGATAACCCCAACGTCACCGACCGTTTCGAGCTGTTCATTGGTGGTCGCGAAATCGCCAACGCCTACTCCGAGTTGAACGACGCGGAAGACCAGGCAGAGCGCTTCATGGCCCAGGTGGCGGACAAGGACGCCGGTGATGACGAAGCCATGCACTACGACGCCGACTTCGTCCGTGCCCTGGAATACGGCATGCCGCCCACCGCCGGCGAGGGCATCGGTATCGACCGCCTGGTGATGTTGCTGACCAACTCGCCGTCGATTCGCGACGTGATCCTGTTCCCGCACATGCGGCCGCAAGCTTAAGTGCTCTGAATAATCAGCCGCCTTCATCAGGCGGCTTTTTATTGTCTGGTTGGAACTGACGTACCGCTTCTAATTCTGTGTGATTTTTAAGAGGGAATACCTGTCGTGAACCGCGCAATTGCTCAAGAAGGTGCAGCTGGCATCGCCACTGCGGTGGCTGAAAGTGTTCAGTACCAGGGCCGCAAGGCCAGCCGCCAAGGCAGTGAGCAGCGTAGACAGGACATTCTCGATGCCGCCATGCGCATTGTCGTGCGTGACGGCGTGCGGGCCGTGCGCCATCGTGCGGTGGCCGCCGAAGCCGGTGTGCCCTTGTCGGCCACCACCTATTACTTCAAGGATATCGATGACCTGCTCACCGATACCTTCGCCCAGTACGTGGAGCGCAGCGCGGCGTTCATGGCCAAGCTGTGGGCCAGCAACGAGGGGCTGCTGCGGGAAATGGTCGCCTATGGCGACGGCAGCGCCGCCTCGCGCTCGCAACTGGCCGACGATATCGCGCGTATGACCGCCGATTACGTACGGCGCCAGTTGAATACCCGTCGTGAACACTTGATGGCCGAACAGGCCTTCCGCCAGGAAGCCTTGCTCAACCCGCGCCTGGCGCAGCTGGTGCGCTCGCACCAGCAGATCCTGCTGCACGGCACTTGCCAGTTTTTCCAGGTCTTGGGCTCGCGGGAGCCGCAGCAGGATGCCAAGGTATTGACGTCGATAATCGGCCGGATGGAATATCAGGGCCTGCTCAACGGCGCCGAGCCGCTGGTGGAAGAAGAGATGCTCGGCATCCTCACGCGCTACATGCATCTGGTTCTGGCTTCGGTCTGAGCCGCCCGGCCTGGCTTGCCGGCTGCGGCCTGGCGGTCGTGGCCCGCGCCAGCGGCTACAGTGATTCTGGTGTTCATGGGAGAGTTGCATGCAAGCCTGGCGCGTCCTGATTGCCCTGTCGTTCCTGCTGCTCAGCGGTTGCCTGGTGGCCTTCAAGGAGCCGCTGCCGGCTGCGCAGGCGGCGCCTGCCCAATTGCTGGGCAAGTGGGCCAGCAAGAATGCCTGGGGCGAGCCGCTGAATATCCAGCTCAGCCAGATCGGCGCCAACCGCTACCGTGCCTCGAGTTACCCAGGCGGCACGGCGCGCCCGCGGGACACCTATGATTTCACCGTGTCCCGGCATGGCAACCGCTGGTACCTGTCGGCGGCGGTGCCCCAGGCCTTTGGCGGGCACTACAGCATTGCCGGCTTCGAGTTGACGGCAAGGCACGAACTGGTGCTTTACACCCTGGACCTGGAACAGATTCGCCAGGCCCTGGGTCAAAAGGCCTTGAGCGGTGAGCCCATGGCCACGGCCGAAGGCGATGGCGTGCTGATCAGCAGCCCCTTGCCCGAGGTCTTCGCCTACCTTGACGACCCCGCCAATTCCGACTTGTTCGTCGAGGCGGCGCGCTTCAAGCGCGTGGGCAAGTGACCCCGCGCTACAGACCCATTCAATAGGAGCTTTTGGTGGACGATTACCAGCAGACGATACGCACCTTGTCCGATCGCATAGTGCTGGCCCAGACACCGATCCGCGTGCTGGATGCGGTGAAGTGGGACGAGAACGTCCGCAAAGGCTTTCTCAAGGCCAAGGGCAAGGAAATGCCGGCGGTGGACCGCGCCTATTACGAGGGGCGGCCACTGTCTTTCGATTCTGGCGCAGTGAAGCTGGAATTCCAGAACATCGAGCGCGACATCACCCGCCAACTGGGCCAGTTCAACCCGGTGGGGCAGATCATGCGCCGCATGTGCAAGGAATACCGCATGGTGGTACGCATGCTCGAAGCACGGGGTACCGGCGACTTCGGCCTGATCTCGCAGGAGCTGTACGGCGCCGCATCCGATGCCTTCCATGCCGGCGACCCGACCCTGGCGGACCTGGGGCTGATGATGTCCGATTACCTGAACAACATCGACGGTCGGGGCGATCTCAAGGACGAACCCAAGACCCTGAGTGCCAAGGATGCCGTGAGCCTGCTGCAGAGCCGCCTGAACAAGGTGTTCGGCGAGGCGGAGGAAACCATCCGGGTGTTCGAGTCCGACGGTATCGTCGCCGACGCCGCGGCGGGCGCCGACTACATCAAGATCCGCAGCGATGCGATGTTCAACAACCGTGACGTGCGAGCCCTGGAAGTCCATGAGGGGCTGGTGCACGTGGGCACCACCCTGAACGGCCTCAACCAGCCGATCTGCACCTTCCTGGCCAAGGGCCCGCCCTCGTCCACGGTGACCCAGGAGGGGCTGGCGATCCTGATGGAGATCATCACCTTTGCCTCTTACCCCAGCCGCTTGCGCAAGCTGACCAACCGCACCCGGGCCATCCATATGGTGGAGGAGGGCGCGGACTTCCTGCAGGTGTTCGAGTTCTTCCGCGAGCAGGGCTTCGAGATGGCCGAGAGCTACGGCAATGCCAGCCGGGTGTTCCGCGGGTCGGTACCCACGGGGCTGCCGTTTACCAAAGACTTGTCCTACCTCAAGGGCTTCATCATGGTTTACAACTACATTCAGCTGGCTGTGCGCAAGGGCAAGCTGGAGCAGGTGCCGCTGCTGTTCTGCGGCAAGACCACCCTCGAGGACATGCGCACCCTGCGCCAGCTGGTGGACGAAGGGCTGGTGGTGGCACCCAAGTACCTGCCCGAACAGTTTCGCGACATGAACGCGCTGTCGGCCTGGATGTGTTTCTCCAACTTCCTCAACCATCTGAGCCTGGACCGGATCGAGGCGGACTACTCCAACATTCTTTGACTTCTGCCGGGGGGCGCACATGGACGTATCCACAGACAGCTGTAGCCACTGGCACAGGCTGCGACAAGGCCCGCAGAGCCTTCAGCGCCCATCCGGGTACAGGCCAGGGGGCTGCGGATGAGCCGGCTACTGAAGTATTGCGCGGTATTTGCCCTGCTGCTGGGCCTGCAGGGCTGCAGTTCGTTGCTGTTCTATCCCGAACCCGGGCTGCCTTTCACCCCTGAGCGGGCCAGGCTCCAATACTGTGACGTGACCCTGACCACCGCCGATGGCCTCAAGCTGCACGGCTGGTGGCTGCCGGCCAAACCCGGAGTGGCGGTCAAGGGCACGGTGCTGCACCTGCATGGCAACGGCGGCAATCTGGCCTGGCACCTGGGGGGTAGTTGGTGGTTGCCGGAGCAGGGCTATCAGGTGCTGCTGGTGGACTATCGCGGTTATGGCCTGTCCGAAGGTGCACCGAGCCTGCCGGCGATCTATCAGGATCTGGATGCCGCGTTCAAGTGGCTGGACCAGGCACCCGAAGTGCAGGGCAAGCCATTGATCGTGCTGGGGCAAAGCCTGGGCGGCGCCCTGGCCATCCACTACCTGGTACAGCACCCCGAACGTCAGGCCCAGCTCAAGGCCATCGTCCTCGATGGCGTACCGGCCAGTTATCGCGATGTCGGGCGCTATGCCCTGAGCACTTCCTGGCTGACCTGGCCGTTGCAGGTGCCGTTGTCGTGGCTGGTGCCGGACACCGACAGCGCGATTCACTCGATGCCGCGCCTGACCGGGGTACCGAAACTGATCTACCACAGCATCGACGATCCCATCGTGCCCCTTTCCAATGGCATCCGTGTGTATCAAGCTGCGCCCCCGCCCAGGGTCCTGCAACTGACCCGCGGCGGCCATGTGCAAACCTTTGCCGATCCGACCTGGCGCCGCGTGATGCTGCGCTACCTCGATGATCCGCAGCATTTCGACGGGTTGCGCCGCCTGGGGGAGATCCCCAATTACCCGACGCCCCCGAATTCAGCAGTTGAACCTCCAGAGAGTCCGCAATGAGTGAAGAACGCAACGCCATTCCCATGATCATCACCGGTATCTGCAGCATCATCGTCACCGTGGGCAGCCTGTGGTACTACGGCTACCTGCACTTCGCCAAACCGGAGGATGCATTGCTGCTCAGCGACTTCACCATGCTCAAGACCGTGCCCGGCGAGGACTACAAGATCTCCCTGCAACCGGCCGATGAAGTGGCCCAATGCATCGACGGTGTACTGGTGCTGTTCGACACCCAGCAGAAAGGCCTGACCGGGGTGCTGGTGAACAAGAAGAAGCAGGCCGTGCGCTGCATGGGGCAGGAAACCCCGCAACTGGAGCAGTGATCTGTTCGCCGGCAAGCCGGCTCCTACATGGATAACGGCATAAAAAAACGCCGCCGACCTGAAGAGGTCGGCGGCGTTTTGTCTTACCTGCCTATATAGGCAGGGTGCCCGATCAGTTGCGGCTGACCGACGAACGTGGTGCTACCGGCTGGTTGTCGTTGGAGATGGTGACTTCCACGCGACGGTTCATGGCGCGGCCGGAAACACTGCCGTTATCGGCCACCGGATATTCCTTGCCATAACCCTGGCTGACGATGCGCGCCGGGTCGATACCCATGCGGATCAGAGCCATCTGCACCGAGCCGGCACGGCGCTCGGACAGCGACTGGTTGTAGGAATCGCTGCCGGTGCTGTCGGTGTAGCCTTCGACGATCACCTTGCGATCGGGGTTCTGCTGGAGGAATTGCGCCAGCTTGTTGATGTTCACCAGGCCGCTGGATTTCAGGTCGGACTTGTTGGTGGCGAACAGCACGTCACCGAAGGTCACCAGGGTGCCGCGGTCGGTCTGCTTGGCGTTGAGGCTGTCCTGCAGTTGCTTGATCTGCGCGTCGCGGGCATCGAGGATGGCGCGGGCGCGCTGGTCGCCGGCATCCTTGAGCTTGGCTTCGGCGGTGCGCAGGGCAATGGTTTCCTTGGCCACTTCAACCCGCTGGTTGGTCAGGTAGGCCAGTTGGTCGACCTTCTTCTCGTCGTCCTTGTTCAGGTAGGCCTTGTCGGCCTTGTCCATCCAGTCGGCGGCGTCCTTGGTTTCCAGGGCGGCGACCTTGCTGGCCTGCGGGTTGGCCTGCAGGGCGGAGAAGTTGGTGCGGGCGTTTTCCAGGTTGGCGTTAGGCGGGGTGGAGCAGGCCGCCAGGGCTACGCTCATGGCCAACAGGGCTGGGATCATCAATTGTTTGCGCATAATGGTTCGTCCTTTCAATCAAATACGAGTACGTGGGAATCGGCGGCGGCTTCTTATTGCACGCTACGCATGCCTTCCTGACGCAGTTCCTGAACGCCTTTCTGCGAGTCTTTGAGCGCCTGCTCGGCCTTGGCGGCCTGGGCCTTGCGCTCTGCTACGCGGGCGTCCCACTCGGCTTGTTCAGCCAGGCGGCGGGCTTCGTCGTACTTCTTGTCGTGCATGGCAATCTCGGCTTGCTTGAGCTTGTCCTGCGCCGACTTCATTTCCACGGCAGCAAATTCGGTACCGCCTGCGCTCACTGCGCTATTGACCGCAGATTGCGTGACCGCGTACTGCTCGGTGGGCGGGTTCCCGGCACAACCGGCCAGAACCATGCTGCTACCGAGGGCCAGCGCGGCCAGCTTCAGCCCGCGCAGAGAGGTGAACGAGGATTTGGCAGTGCTGATCTTCATGGTCTTCAACTCCATTGGGTAACTCCTGGAAAACATCAAAATCCATCCTGGTTCTGGCGCCGTGACGCTTCAGTGACGACGAGCGCTGATGGCAAAATTTGAAACGCCCGTTCCAGTGATGGCTAATGGGTGTGACCCGAGGCTTTTTTGAATAGTTCAGAGAAAGATGGCGATTGGCCGGAAAAAAATCTGACGCATCGGACAGGGCTCTAGATCGGGAACTTTTGCCGTGCGCAGGGGTATCCCCGACCCTTTGCAGGGCCGGGAAGGATGATTGTCAGGTGACCGCGGGAGTGTGGAAGGTCAGTGCTTGGGCTTGTCGGACTGGCTCGCCAGCAGGTGCAGATGCTGGCGCGACAATGCCAGGAAACGAGGGGTGGGACCCACATCCTCGTACAGTGGATCGCCCTCTTCATCGGTGGCCACGACGTGCTGGCCCTGGATGTAGGGGAAGCTCGCCTCCAGCTCTTCCAGGGCGGCGCCGATCAGTTCGCCGAGCAGTTCTTCGGTCTGGCGTTTGGGGTACATCTCGGAAAGGGCGGCCAGGCGTGCGGCGGCTTCCACATCCAGGTGAATCCGGTAGCCGGTCCGGGTCAGGCGACCCTTGGCGTTTTCTTCCCAGTGTTGCGCAAGTTCACGGATTTTCATGATGACCTCAATGAACACCTGCTCGTGGCAGGCTGGGTTGAGTGGACCGGCCGGGGCCGGTAGGCGGCCCTCGTGCGGCCTATGCTTGAGACTAGCTGCATCGCCGAAGGTTTGGTGCGCTTTGCCCCACGCTTGCTAAGCGAGGTGTGCAGGCGGCACTCTTGAGCCTTCCGTGCCGCCTTGAGTCCGCTGGAGAACACCTCGATGACCGATATTGATGCGCGCTTGCGCGAAGACGTTCACCTCTTGGGGGAACTGCTGGGCAATACCATCCGCGACCAGTACGGGGAGGCTTTCCTCGACAAGATCGAGCAGATTCGCAAAGGCGCCAAGGCCGATCGCCGGGGCTCGCCGGGGGCCGAACTGAGCGCCAGCCTCGACCAGTTGAGCGAGGACGAACTGCTGCCGGTGGCCAGGGCCTTCAACCAGTTCCTCAACCTGGCGAACATCGCCGAGCAGTATCAGTTGATCCACCGCCGCGACGAGTCGCAGCCGGCACCCTTCGAGGCTCGGGTGCTGCCGGAGCTGCTGGCTCGCCTGCGCGCCGAAGGGCACAGCGCCGATGCTCTGGCCCGGCAACTGGGGCGCCTGGAAATCGAGCTGGTGCTGACCGCTCACCCCACCGAAGTGGCGCGCCGCACCCTGATCCAGAAATACGATGCGATTGCCGGGCAACTGGCGGCCCAGGACCACCGTGACCTCACCAGCGCCGAGCGCGGGCAGATCCAGGAGCGCCTGCAACGCTTGATCGCCGAGGCCTGGCACACCGAGGAAATCCGTCGGACCCGACCCACTCCGGTGGATGAAGCCAAGTGGGGCTTTGCGGTGATCGAGCATTCGCTGTGGCAGGCGATCCCCAATTACCTGCGCAAGGCCGACAAGGCCTTGTTCGAGGCCACCGGGCTGCACCTGCCGCTGGAGTCGGCGCCGATCCGCTTTGCGTCGTGGATGGGCGGCGACCGTGATGGCAACCCCAATGTCACCGCTGCGGTAACCCGCGAAGTGCTGCTGCTGGCGCGCTGGATGGCCGCCGACCTGTACCTGCGGGACATCGACCACCTGGCGGCCGAGCTGTCCATGCAGCAGGCCAGCCCGGCGCTCCTGGCCAGGGCCGGAGATAGCGCCGAGCCTTATCGGGCGCTGCTCAAGCAATTGCGTGAACGCCTGCGGGCCACCCGCAACTGGGCCCACGCGGCGCTCAGCGCGGCGGTGCCGGCGGGCGCCGAGGTGTTGCACAACAACCGTGACCTGCTGGAGCCGCTGCAGCTGTGCTACCAGTCGTTGCACGAGTGCGGCATGGGAGTGATTGCCGACGGGCCGCTGCTCGACTGTCTGCGCCGGGCAGTGACCTTCGGTCTGTTCCTGGTGCGCCTGGATGTACGCCAGGATTCCAGCCGGCATACCTCGGCCATGACCGAAATCACCGATTACCTGGGCCTGGGGCGTTACGAGGACTGGAGCGAGGAGGATCGCATCACCTTCCTGATGCGCGAACTGAGCAGCCGTCGGCCGTTGTTGCCAGGCTATTTCAAGCCCTCGGCGGACACCGCCGAAGTGCTCGCCACTTGCCGCGAAATCGCTGGTGCGCCAGCGGCGTCCCTGGGTTCCTATGTGATTTCCATGGCCGGCGCGGCCTCTGATGTGCTGGCGGTGCAGTTGCTGCTCAAGGAATCCGGTGTGCTGCGGCCGATGCGCGTGGTGCCTCTGTTCGAGACCCTGGCGGACCTGGACAACGCCGGCCCGGTGATGGAAAAACTGCTGCACATGCCGGGCTATCGTTCGCGCCTGCAAGGGCCGCAGGAAGTGATGATCGGCTACTCCGACTCGGCCAAGGATGCCGGCACCACGGCTGCGGCCTGGGCCCAGTACCGGGCCCAGGAGCGGCTGGTGGACATCTGCCGCGAGCAACAGGTGGAACTGCTGCTGTTCCACGGCCGCGGTGGCACCGTGGGGCGCGGCGGCGGCCCGGCCCACGCGGCCATTCTGTCGCAGCCGCCGGGTTCGGTGGCGGGGCGTTTCCGCACCACCGAGCAAGGGGAAATGATCCGCTTCAAATTCGGCCTGCCGGACATCGCCGAGCAGAACCTCAACCTCTATCTGGCCGCGGTACTGGAGGCGACCCTGTTGCCACCGCCGCCACCGCAGCCGGCCTGGCGTCATCTGATGGACGAGCTGGCCAGCGATGGCGTCCGGGCCTACCGCGAGGTGGTGCGGGACAATCCGCAGTTCGTCGAGTACTTCCGCCAGTCCACTCCGGAACAGGAGCTGGGCCGCCTGCCGCTGGGCAGCCGCCCGGCCAAGCGCCGTGCCGGGGGCATCGAGAGCCTGCGGGCGATCCCCTGGATCTTCGGCTGGACCCAGACCCGCCTGATGTTGCCCGCCTGGCTCGGCTGGGAAGCGGCCTTGAGCAAGGCCCTGGCCCGTGGCGAGGGTGACCTGCTGGGGCAGATGCGTGAGCAATGGCCGTTTTTCCGCACCCGCATCGACATGCTGGAGATGGTGCTGGCCAAGGCCGACGCGGATATCGCCCGCTCCTATGACGAGCGCCTGGTGGAGGCCGAACTGTTGCCGTTGGGCGAGCATTTACGCGACCTATTGTCGCAGGCTTGCGCGGTGGTCCTGGGCCTGACCGGGCAGTCGCAACTGCTGGCGCACAGCCCCGATACCCTGGAGTTCATCCGCCTGCGCAACACCTACCTCGACCCGCTGCATCTGTTGCAGGCCGAGCTGCTGGCGCGCTCGCGCAAGCAGCAGGCGCCGCAAGGAAGCCCCGTGGAACAGGCGTTGCTGGTCTCCGTGGCCGGTATCGCCGCTGGCTTGCGCAATACCGGCTGAGGTGCGAGAGGGCTGCCGGCCAGCTGCGCGGCAGCCCCGATCAAGGCAATTGCGAGGTGTCGTTCTGGTTCATCTGGCGACACTTTGTTGTCGGGTTGCGACTTGTTCTACCCGGCCAATGGGGCACAAAAGGGCCGGGTTCCTCCGACTTTCGACTGCTTGTGTGCGCTGTGTCGGCTGTGTATCTTGATCAGCCTTTGGCCGTTTGGGCGGCCACACCCCCATTTTTGAGATTGGCCCCACGAGGCGAATCCGAGCGTTTCTAAATAAAAAATTGAGGAGCACATCGATGCGCGTAATTCTGCTGGGAGCTCCCGGGGCCGGTAAAGGTACTCAGGCAAAGTTCATCACCGAAAAGTTCGGTATTCCACAGATCTCCACCGGTGACATGCTGCGTGCTGCGGTCAAGGCCGGCACCGAGCTGGGCCTGAAGGCCAAGAGCGTGATGGACAGCGGTGGCCTGGTGTCCGATGACCTGATCATCAACCTGGTCAAGGAACGCATCAGCCAGGCCGACTGCGCCAATGGCTTCCTGTTCGACGGCTTCCCGCGCACCATTCCCCAGGCCGAAGCGCTGGTGAAGGCCGGTGTCGAGCTGGACAACGTGGTGGAAATCGCCGTCGACGACGAAGAGATCGTCCAGCGCATCGCCGGTCGCCGTGTGCACGAAGCTTCGGGCCGGGTCTACCACACCGTCTACAACCCGCCGAAGATCGCCGGCAAGGATGACATCACCGGTGAAGACCTGGTGCAGCGCAAGGACGACACCGAGGAAACCGTGCGTCATCGCCTGTCGGTCTACCACTCGCAGACCAAGCCGCTGGTGGAGTTCTACCAGCAACTGGCTGCCACCCAGGGCAAGCCTAAGTACAGCCATATCCCTGGCGTCGGTTCGGTGGAAGTGATCACCGGCAAGGTACTCGAAGCCCTGAGCTGAGTTGCCTGAGCGTTTGATCGTTGAACGGCCCGCTTGCGGGCCGTTGCTGTTTATAATGCGTCACTTTTTTCAATGCCTATGGAACCCCGAATGAGCACCTTGCTGGCCCTGGACACCGCGACTGAAGCTTGCTCCGTTGCTTTGCTGCATGACGGCAAGGTCACGAGCCATTACGAGGTGATCCCGCGCCTGCATGCGCAGAAGCTGTTGCCGATGATCCAGGAACTGCTGGCCAATGCCGGGGTGACCTTGCAACAGGTCGAGGCCATTGCCTTTGGCCGTGGCCCGGGGGCCTTCACCGGGGTGCGCATCGCCATCGGCGTGGTGCAGGGCCTGGCCTTTGCCCTGGAGCGCCCGGTGCTGCCGGTATCCAACCTGGCGGTGCTGGCCCAGCGGGCTCTGCGCGAGCATGGCGCGACCCAGGTGGCTTCGGCCATCGATGCGCGCATGGATGAAGTCTATTGGGGCTGCTACCAGGAAGTTGCCGGTGAGATGCGCCTGGTGGGCGCGGAAGCGGTATTGCCGCCGGAAGTCGCGGCCCTGCCCGCAGGCTCCAGCGGCGACTGGTTCGGTGCGGGCACCGGTTGGGGGTATGGCGAGCGCATTGCCGTCGAACTCAGCGGCCAGGACGCCGGCATGCTGCCGCATGCGGTCGACCTGCTGACCCTGGCGCAATTTGCCTGGGAGCGCGGCGAGGCGATCGTTGCCGACCAGGCCCAACCTGTCTATCTGCGGGACAAGGTCGCTACTCCCAAGGCCCGTTGAACCCAGAACAAATGTGCGCGGTTATGCGGATAACTCCTGCATACGCCCGCCAATCGTCCGTTTTTTCAGCCTGAACCTGCCCGGTTTTAAACCTTTTGGCTTTTCTGTGTTCTAGTTATCACTTGGGCATTTGCTAAGTCGAAGCGGTGCCGCTAAATTGCCATCATCGACCCCGGGCTTTTCTGTATGCGTATAGACGGCATCTCCTCTCAGTCCTACCCCATCAAGCGCAAGCCTCGCAAAGGCCGTGCGCTGGTAGACGAGTCCCTGGACGATGCCGACGCGATTGAAGTGCAGCCCGAGCCTTCGGCCCAGAGCCGTTCCCAGGCTTCTTCCCCACGTACCGGCAATCTTCCCGCCCGCCCCCAGGACATGATCTTCCAGCGGGCGATGAAAAAGAGCGTGGCCAACGCCCTGGCCAGCTACCTGACCACCGCCGGCTTTGTCGATTGGGATATGGAAGTGGTGGGTCTCGACCTGCATATCTGATGCTGCCTTATTTCCTCGGTTGTCCTTCCTGGAGCGAAAACGCCTGGCGTGAGTACCTGTACCCGGAAGACGCCCGGCCCAATGATTTCCTCGGCCTGTATTGCCAGGTCTTCAACGCCGTCGAAGGCAATACCACCTTCTATGCACGGCCGGCGCCCGGAACCGTGCAGCGCTGGGCCGAGATCATGCCCGAGCACTTTCGCTTTACCGCCAAGTTCCCCGGTGACATCAGTCACGGCGGCGACCTGCGCGAGCAGTTGAGCGCCGCTGAGTCCTTTATCCAGCTGCTCAGCCCCCTGGGTGAGCGGGTGTCGCCGCTGTGGCTGCAGTTGCCGGCCAGCTTCGCGCCCCAGCGTCTGGCGGAACTGGCCGGGTTCATCGATGGCCTGGAGCGGCCGCTGGCGGTGGAAGTGCGGCACCCGGAGTTCTTCACCAAGGGCGATGCCGAGCGCATGCTCAACCGGCTGCTGCGCGAGCGTGGCGTGGAACGCATCTGCCTCGACCCGCGGGCCCTGTTCAGTTGCACGTCGACCGCTCCTGCGGTGCTGCATGCGCAGTCGAAAAAGCCCAAGGTGCCACCGCGCCCCGCAGCCTTCACCCAGTTTCCCCAGGTGCGCTTCATCGGTCATCCGGAGCTTGAGGCCAACGATCCTTTCCTTGAGCCCTGGATCGACAAGGTCGCCGGCTGGATCGAAGAGGGGCGTACGCCCTACGTGTTCCTGCACACTTCGGACAACCGTCTGGCGGCCGAACTGGCGCGGCGTTTTCACGCCCGGCTGATGCAACGTTTGCCTGGCTTGCCCGCATTGCCTGAGTTATACAGAGAGCCCGCTGCGGAGCAACTCGGCTTGCTCTGAAGCGCCTTCACGGCCTTCTTCAGGAGCGAGCCAATGGACGCGCAAACCCTTCGAGCCACTGCCTTCAGGGCCCTGCATGAACGTGCCGGAGCCTTCGTCATTCCCAACCCCTGGGATGCCGGTTCGGCGAAGATGCTCGCCAGCCTCGGCTTCGAGGCCCTGGCCACCACCAGCGCCGGCTATGCCTTTTCCCTGGGGCGCCCGGATGCCGAAGGTGCACTCAGCCTGGAGGACACGCTGGACAACGTGCGCAGCATCGTCGGCGCCAGCAGCCTGCCGGTGGCGGCGGACCTGGAAAACGGGTTTTCCGACAGCCCCGAAGGCTGTGCCCAGGCGCTGCTTCTTGCGGCGGCCAGCGGTGTGGTCGGTGCTTCGATCGAGGACGCCACGGGCCATGCCGAGCAGCCGATCTACGATTTCCAGCTGGCGGTGGAACGCATCGAGGCCTGCGTGGCGGCCGTTCGCAGTCTGCCCTTTCCCTTTACCCTGACCGCCCGGGCGGAAAACCTGCTGCACGGGCGTGATGATCTGGCAGACACTATTCGCCGCTTGCAGGCCTTTGCCGAGGCCGGTGCCGATGTGCTCTATGCCCCGGCCCTGGGCAGTGCCGAGGATATCCAGCAGGTGGTGCGAGCGGTGGCGCCCAAGCCGGTGAACGTGCTGATGTCGGGAGGCCTCAACCTCAGCGTGGCGCAACTGGCGGAGCTGGGCGTCAAGCGCATCAGTGTCGGTTCGGCCCTGGCGCGGGCCGCTTACGGAGCCTTCTACCGGGCTGCGCTAGATATCCATAGCCACGGGCGTTTCGATTTTGCCGACCGGGCGATGCCGTTCGGGCAGATCAATCAAATGTTCAAGCAGCCGTGAAACGGGAGTGTCTGTGCGGGTAGTGAGAGTCCTGGGCGCCTTGTTGTTGCTGGGCGCCCTGTTGTTGATCGGTGTCCGCCTGGGCTGGTTGCCCGTCGCGGACAGTTGGAATCCCTGGGCGCCGCTGGACGTGCGGGCCAAGCCCAACCTGTTGACCCGTTTCAAGCTGGCGCGGCTGCGGGATGACCCGCAACTGTGCGACCAGGTGCTGGCGGGCTCGGGTTTGCGTACCAGCCGCCAGCCCGACAGCCGCAGGGACGTCGCTTGCCCATTGAGCAGTACCCTGCGTGTACAGGGTGGCGACGTGGCCCTGAGCAGCAGCTTTCTCGCCAGTTGCCCGCTGGCGGTGGCCTTTGCCCTGTATGAGCGCCATGGGCTGCAGTCGGCCGCGCAGGCGGTGTACGGCCAGCGGGTGGCGCGAGTCGATCACCTGGGCAGTTTCGCCTGCCGCAACATGTACAGCCGCGAGAGCGGTGCCCGCAGCCAGCATGCCAGTGCCAATGCCCTGGACATCGCCGGCTTTCGCCTGGGGGATGGGCGCAGCATCAGCGTGCTCCGGGATTGGCCCAAGGACAGCAATGAAGGCCGGTTTCTGCGCCTGGCCCGGGATGGCGCCTGTGATGCGTTCAACGTGGTGCTGGGGCCAGACTACAACGATGCCCATCGCAACCACTTTCATCTGGATGTAGGGCCTTGGTGGGTGTGTCGCTGAGGCTGGGCTCAGGCGGCGATGCGCAGGTTCTGCAGGATCAGCGGGCGGGCCCAGCCGATATCGAAGTCCATCGCCCGCTGTTGCTCGATGAGTTCCTGAGGCGGGAACGGCTCCGCGGGTTTGTCCAGCAGGTCCAGTTCGAATTCGGCGATCGGCAGGTGCAGTGGGCGGGGCTCCGGCGCAGGGCCTGGAGCAGGAATCGGCTGGCCGGCGTTGAGCACGATCGGGCGTACCCAGCCACTTTCGAAATCCTGCTGGCGCTGCTGGGCCACGATCTCTTCTGGCGGGAAGGGCGGGGCGGGTTTATCCAGCAGGTCCATTTCAAACTCGGCGATAGGCAGGAACAGCGGCTCCGGCGGGCGGACCTCGGTGTCTTGCACGTCGCAATGACGCTGATTGACGATCTGCGCCAGCACATCGCTGCCGCCAGCCGGTTCAACCGGGCCATCGATGGCCACCGCCGGTACCGATTCAACGCTCGCACCTTCACCCCGTTGCTCGGCCAGGGCCTGGGCAAAGAAGTCCTGCCACAGATGGCTGACGCCGCTCAGTGCCTGGGAGTTGCGCAGGCCATAGTCGCCGTGGGGCGAGATATAACCTATCGATGTGCGTTGAATGTCTGACATTGCTCTCGGTCGACGCTTGAGCTCTGGCAAAATGGCCGATAGTCCTGTTATCGGCAGTTTTTGCCGATCATTAATTTTTTGAGTGTGTTTTCAGATGAATGAGCAACCCGCAGCCTGCCGCATCAAAGTCGAAGCCCTGGGCGCCGGATTCGCCCCAGCGGCCGAGCAATGGGCCGAGCGCCTGGGGCTGGCGCTGCAGGTCGATGAGGCCGAGTTCGCCTTGCAAGTGGGGGAGCAGGGCCTGCAGTTGCAGCAATTGGGGCCGGACGCGCCCGGGCCGGTACGGGTGGATTTCGTCGAGGGTGGTGCAGCCCATCGGCGGCTGTACGGCGGCGGCAGCGGGCAGATGATCGCCAAGGCGGTGGGCGTGGCCCAGGGCGTGCGACCACGGGTGCTGGATGCCACGGCCGGTCTGGGCAAGGATGGCTTCGTGCTGGCGACCCTGGGTTGCGAGATGAGGCTGATCGAGCGCCAGCCATTGATTGGTGCGCTATTGGAAGACGGCCTGGCCCGCGCTGCGCAGGACGCCGAGGTAGGGCCTATCGTGGCCCGCATGCACCTGCTCAAGGGCAATTCCATCGAGCTGATGCGCAACTGGCAGGGTGAACCGCCCCAGGTGATCTACCTCGACCCGATGTTTCCCCATCGGGAGAAAAGTGCCCTGGTGAAGAAGGAAATGCGCTTGTTCCGGCCACTGGTGGGCGATGACAACGACGCCCCGGCCCTGCTCGCCGCGGCCCTGGCCCTGGCCAGCCACCGGGTGGTGGTCAAGCGTCCGCGCAAGGCGCCGTGCATCGAAGGGCCCAAGCCCAGCCATGGGCTGGAGGGCAAATCCAGCCGCTACGACATCTACCCGAAGAAGGCCCTCAAGGCCTGAGCCCCCTGTAGCAGCCAGCTTGCCGGCGAAGGCGGTCTTCAGTCCGCTTCGCTGGCAAGCCCGCTCCTACATCAGCCAGCGCTTGCACCTGCCGGTTTCTACGGCCGGTAGGCGCGGATGAACAGCGCCACCACTTCCTGCACATGCTCCTCTGCGGCGGCGCCCCTCAAGGGTTCGCCGCAGCCGTAGAGCAGGCGGAAATTCGCCCCGCCCTTGAGCATGCAGAAAAAGTGCTCGGCGGCGTTGCGCGGCTTGTCGATGCGCAGGGTGCCCAGCTGATTGATCTTCGCCAGCAGCCGCTCCATGCCCTGCAGCACCCGTTCGGGACCGGCCTCGATGAAGATCTGCGAGAGCTTGGGGTCCTGGCTGCCCAGCGTCATGATCAGGCGGTGCAGGTTCACCGACTCGTCGCTGTTGATCAGATGGTGAAAGCCCCGGGCGATGTTCAGCAGGACATTCTCCACCGGCGTTTCGGGGGTCAGTTCGTAGATCAGCGTGGGCAGCTGTTCTTCGCACTTGGCCACCACAGCGGCGGTGAACAAGGTCTCCTTGTCATTGAAATGGCTGTAGACCGTGAGCTTTGAAACCCCGGCCTCAGCGGCGACCGCATCCATGCTGGTACTGGCGTAGCCATTGCTCAAGAACAGGACTTTGGCTGCTTCGAGAATGGCCTGGCGCTTGGCCAGATCCTTGGGCCTGCCTGGCCCAACGTTTGCGGAAATATTGTCGGACATTTTTTCGCTGTTAATACTGGACTGGTGAGTTTGCTATTAATAACATACCGGCCAGTATAAATATTCCAAGCACCATTAGCGAAAGGTCGCCGCCATGTTCCGCTATGCCTTGCCAGTCAGCCTGGCTTTTTTTCTGTCTGCTTGTGGGCACGAAGAGCCCGTTCAAATTGGCATCCGGCCGGCCATGGTGGTCCAGCCAGAGCCCTCGGCAAGAGCTTCGGACAGCTACCCGGGCGAGGTGCGCGCCCGCTATGAGCCGGACCTGGCATTCCGTATCGGCGGCAAGGTCAGCCGACGGCTGGTGGAAGAGGGCGAGCGGGTCAAGGCCAACCAGCCCCTGGCGGAGCTCGACCCGCAGGACGTGCGCCTGCAACTTGAAGCCACCCGGGCCCAGGTCACTGCAGCCAGCGCCAACCTCAACCTGGTGCGCGCCGAGCGTGATCGCTACAAGACCCTGCTGGAGCGGCAGATGGTCAGCCATTCCCAATACGACAACGCCGAGAACCTCTACCGTTCCGGCGAAGCGCGCCTGAAGCAGATCAAGGCCGAGTTTGATGTGGCCAACAACCAGGCCGGCTACGCGGTGCTGCGCGCGCCGCAGGACGGCGTGGTGGCCAAGCGCGCGGTGGAAGTGGGGCAGGTGGTGGCGGCCGGGCAGACGGTCTTCACCCTGGCCACCGATGGCGAGCGTGAGGTGCTGATCAGCTTCCCCGAGCAGAACTACGGCCGCTTCAAGGTCGGCCAGCCGGTATCGGTGGAGCTCTGGACCCAGCCGGGCCAGCGTTTCGACGGGCGCATCCGCGAGCTGTCGCCTGCTGCCGATCCCAAGTCCCGGACCTTCGCCGCGCGTATTGCCTTCACTGCCGGCAAGGTTCCCGCCGAGCTGGGCCAGAGTGCCCGGGTGTTCATCCAGAGCGGCGATGCGGTGCCGCTGTCGGTGCCGCTGTCGGCGTTGTCCGCGGAAGGCGGGGCGACTTATGTCTGGCGGGTGGATGCCAACAATACCCTGCACAAGACCCCGGTGCGGGTCGGCGCCTTCGGCGAGAAGAGCGTGCCGGTGCTGGAAGGGCTGAGCGCCAGCGATTGGGTGGTGGCCGCGGGGGTGCATGTGCTCCATGAGGGCTTGCAGGTGCGCCCGGTGGATCGCTCCAACCGCGTGGTCAATCTGGCGGCCAAGGAGTAATCCCCGATGGGTTTCAACCTTTCCGCCTGGGCGTTGCGCAATCGCCAGATCGTTCTGTTCCTGATGCTGCTGCTGGCCATTGTCGGTGCGCTGTCCTACACCAAGCTGGGGCAGAGCGAGGATCCGCCTTTCACCTTCAAGGCCATGGTGATCCGCACCAACTGGCCCGGGGCCACGGCCCAGGAAGTCTCGCGCCAGGTCACCGAGCGCATTGAAAAGAAGCTGATGGAGACGGGCGAGTACGACCGCATCGTGTCCTTCTCGCGGCCGGGGGAGTCCCAGGTGACCTTCATCGCCCGGGACTCGATGCACTCCAACGAGGTTCCCGAGCTGTGGTACCAGGTACGCAAGAAGATCAGCGATATCCGGCAGACCCTGCCGCCCGGTATCCAGGGGCCGTTCTTCAACGATGAGTTCGGCACCACCTTCGGCAATATCTATGCGTTGACCGGGCAGGGCTTCGACTACGCGGTACTCAAGGACTACGCCGACCGCATCCAGATCCAGCTGCAACGGGTCAAGGACGTGGGCAAGGTCGACCTGCTGGGCCTGCAGGACGAGAAAATCTGGATCGAGCTGTCCAACGTCAAGCTGGCGACCCTGGGCCTGCCCCTGGCGGCGGTGCAGCAGGCCCTGGAAGAACAGAACGCAGTGTCCACCGCCGGGTTCTTCGAGACTCCGAGCGAGCGGGTGCAACTGCGGGTGTCGGGCAATTTCCAGACCGTGGAGCAGATCCGCAATTTCCCGATCCGCGTCGCCGGTCGTACCTTCCGCATCGGTGATGTGGCGGACGTGCGTCGTGGTTTCAACGATCCGCCCGCGCCGCGCATGCGCTTCATGGGTGAAGACGCCATCGGCCTGGCTGTGGCGATGAAGGAGGGGGGGGACATCCTGGTGCTGGGCAAGGCCCTGGAAGGCGAGTTCTCGCGCCTGCAGAAAAGCCTGCCGGCGGGGATGGAACTGCGCAAGGTGTCCGACCAGCCGGCGGCGGTGAAGACTGGGGTGGGCGAGTTCGTCCGGGTGCTGGCCGAGGCCCTGATCATCGTGCTGCTGGTGAGTTTCTTCTCCCTGGGAGTGCGGACCGGGATGGTGGTGGCCCTGGCGATTCCCCTGGTGCTGGCGATGACCTTCGCCACCATGTACTACCTGGGGATCGGCCTGCACAAGATTTCCCTGGGAGCGCTGGTGCTGGCCCTGGGCTTGCTGGTGGACGACGCGATCATTGCGGTAGAGATGATGGCGATCAAGATGGAGCAGGGTTTCGACCGGATCAAGGCCGCCAGCTTCGCCTGGACCAGTACCGCCTTCCCCATGCTCACCGGCACCCTGATCACTGCGGCGGGCTTCCTGCCGATCGCCACGGCCCAGTCCGGCACGGGCGAATACACCCGTTCGATCTTCCAGGTGGTGACCATTGCCCTGGTGGCCTCGTGGATTGCAGCCGTGGTGTTCGTGCCGTACCTGGGGGAAAAACTGCTGCCGGACCTGGCGAAGATCCACGCCGCCAAGCACGGCGCCGAATCCAATCCCCACGGTACACCCTTCTATCAGCGGGTCCGGCGGGTAGTGGGCTGGTGCGTGGAGCGGCGCAAGACGGTGATCGTCCTGACCATCCTGCTGTTCGTCGGCTCGGTGATGCTGTTCCGTTTCGTTCCCCAGCAGTTCTTCCCGGCCTCGGGTCGCCTGGAACTGATGGTCGACCTGAAGCTGGCGGAAGGCGCGTCCCTGAGCAACACCGCCGATGAGGTCAAGCGCCTGGAAGCCTTGCTCAAGGAGCATGCGGGCATCGACAACTACGTGGCCTACGTGGGCACCGGTTCGCCGCGGTTCTACCTGCCGCTGGACCAGCAACTGCCCGCCACCAGCTTTGCCCAGTTCGTGGTGCTGGCCAAGAGCATCGAGGAGCGTGAAGAGCTGCGCGGCTGGTTGATCGAAACCCTCAACGAGCAGTTCCCGGCGCTGCGCTCGCGGGTCACGCGCCTGGAGAACGGGCCGCCCGTGGGCTACCCGGTGCAGTTCCGGGTCACCGGCGAGCACATCGAGGAAGTCCGCGCCCTGGCGCGCAAGGTAGCGGCCAAGGTGCGAGAGAACCCCCATGTGGTCAACGTGCACCTGGATTGGGAAGAGCCCAGCAAGGTGGTCTACCTGAACATTGACCAGGACCGGGCCCGGGCCTTGGGAGTGAGCACCGCCAACCTGTCGAAATTCCTCCAGAGTTCGCTGATCGGTTCCACCGTCAGCCAGTACCGGGAAGACAACGAGCTGATCGAGATCCTGCTGCGGGGCACCCGCGAGGAACGCACCGAACTGTCGTTGCTGCCGAGCCTGGCGGTGCCTACCGAGAATGGCCAGAGCGTGTCCCTGTCCCAGGTGGCGACCCTGGAGTACGGCTTCGAGGAAGGGGTGATCTGGCACCGCAACCGCCTGCCCAACGTCACCGTGCGCGCCGATATCTACGGCAAGGAGCAGCCGGCGACCCTGGTGCAGCAGATCCTGCCGACCCTGGAGCCGGTTCGCGCCGAGCTGCCCGATGGTTACCTGCTGGAAGTGGGTGGCACGGTCGAGGACTCGACCCGGGGCCAGAACTCGGTGAAGGCCGGCGTGCCGCTGTTCATCGTGGTGGTGCTGACCTTGCTGATGATCCAGCTGCGCAGTTTCTCGCGCACGGCCATGGTGTTCCTCACGGCGCCCCTGGGATTGATCGGGGTCACCTTGTTCCTGCTGGTGTTCCGCCAGCCCTTCGGCTTCGTGGCCATGCTCGGCACCATTGCCCTGTCGGGGATGATCATGCGCAACTCGGTGATCCTGGTGGACCAGATCGAGCAGGACATCAAGGCGGGGCACAAGCCCTGGGATGCGATCATCGAAGCCACGGTGCGGCGTTTCCGGCCCATCGTGCTGACCGCCCTGGCGGCGGTGCTGGCGATGATCCCGCTGTCGCGCAGTGTGTTCTTCGGGCCGATGGCAGTGGCCATCATGGGTGGGCTGATCGTGGCGACGGCGCTGACCCTGTTGTTCCTGCCGGCGCTGTATGCGGCCTGGTTCAGGGTCAAGAAAACCTAGGAACCGGTATGCGGGAATACATCCTGTAGGAGCCGGCTTGCCGGCGAAGAGGCCCTTGGGGCAGGCGCTTGTCCTGGCGACGTCTTCGCCGGCAAGCTGGCTCCTACAGGTAGCGGGGAGGCTTACAGGGTGCCGAAGACTTTCTTGGCCAGGCTAGTGGCGGCTGCCGCCGGGTTCTGGCGAATGGTTTCTTCCTGCTTGCCGATCATTTCGAACAGGCCATTGAGGGCTTGTTCGGTCACGTAACTCTCGATGTTGGCGCTCTTGGCATCCAGCACGCCGAGCGTCGCAGCCTGGCCGGCGAAGGAGTTGTACTGCTTGGCCAGGCCGACCTGGTCAGTGGCCTGCTTGACGATCGGCAGGAACTTGGCGCGGATCTGCTCGCGGCTGCTCTTGTCCAGGTATTGGGTGGCGGAGTCCTTGCCGCCGGCAAGAATGCCCTTGGCGTCAGCCACGGTCATCTTCTTCACGGCATCCACCAACAGGGCCTGGGCTTGCGGCACAGCGGCCTCGGCAGCCTTGTTCATGCTGGTTTCAAGCTGATCGACCTGGTCGCCCATGCCGAACTGTTTCATTTTTTTCGCGACCTTGCCCAGGTTGCCCGGCAGCTCGATGCGCACCTCGGGGTTGTTGCTGAAACCACCTGGGGTGCCCAGCTGTTTGACGGCGATCTGCGCACCCTGGGTCAGGGCATCTTTCAGGCCACCGCTGGCGTCACCCTGGGACAGGTCGCTCAGGGACAGGGCCAGGGCGCTGGCGGAGATCAATAGGCCAGCGCACAGGCTGGTGAAACGAAGCGAAGTACGGAGCATGGCGGCTTCCTTGTGCAATAAGAATTAGCGAACAGCGTCGACCCGCAGCTTCAAGGGCTGCGGGTCGCTGCCGTCGAGTTTAACGGCGTTGTTTTCGGTGGTGATGAAGACCAGCTGGCCAGCCACTTCAATCCGCGCGCTGACCGAATAGCGGTGGCCGGGCTTGACCTGGGCCGGGTCGTAGCTGAGGTGAAAGGGCAGCGGCACCTGGCCCTTGACCGGACCGCTCTGCTCGGCCAGGACCACGGCAGGGGCGTCGGCCAGTGACACGTCCTGCAGGCTCACGCTCAGGGTGGCGGCCGGAGGCAGGGCGATGCGCTGCAAGTAGAAGACTTCGCCGTCGAGGCTGGCCTTGGCAGCGGGATTCATGGACTGGCAAGCGCCGAGCAGCGCGGTGGCGGCCAGCAGGCTGAGCTTTTTCATCGCGGATCTCCGTATCGAGGGCGCCGCAGCTGCTCCGGCGCCCGTAAGAATCTAGTCGTTTTGCGCAGGTGCCGCGAGCTGGTCGGCGGCGTCTTCGCTGCGGTGCAGGGCGACCTGGCGGATCGACAGGCGAATTTCTGCCGGCAGCACGCGCTTGGCGGCACCTTCGGCCAGTTCCCCCAGCGCTTCGTGGTAGCTCAGCTTGCCGGCTTCGTCGCGGCGCAGCACACCCTGGTCCAGCAGGGTCTGGATAAAGTGGCGGAACAGGCTCTTGTCGAAGAACTCCGGGGCATTGAGGCCATGCAGGATCGACAGGCGCTGGGCCATGACCGTGCACAGGTCTTCCAGCTCCTCGGCGCTGATGCTGTTCTGGCCGCTGTTGAGCAACAGGGAAATAGCCATGTAGAAGCGTTGCAGGGTCTGGGCAATGCTCTTGGACAGCAAGGTCAGCAGGACGAAATGCCGCGAGCTTGGGGCCGGACGCTGGTACAGGTCCTTCTCGAAGCGCAGCAGGCCCTGTTCGACAAAGGCCTCCAGCCACTGGTCCACCACCGCGTCCAGCTCATCCAGCGGCCAGCGGATGAACAGCTCCGATTGCAGGTAGGGATAGAGCGCGCGGGTATAACGCAGGATCTGTTCGCGGCTCATGCGCGACGAGCTCTGGAAGAAGCTCGCCAGCAACGCCGGCAGGGCGAAGATGTGCAGCACGTTGTTGCGGTAGTAGGTCATCAGGACGGCGTTCTGCTCGTCCAGGTAGAGGATCTTGCCCAGGGCGTCGCTCTGTTCGGCCAGCAGGTCCATGTCCTTGACGTGCTGGATCAGAGCCCGGCCGTCGCCTTCGGGCAAGGTGGTGTGGGGCGAGTAGGGCACGCGACGCAGTAGCGCCAGGTACAGGTCCAGGACCCGCGCCATGGCGCGGTCGTCCAGGGCCAGGCGGGTGGTGGAGAGCAGGGCCAGGGCCACCAGGTTCACCGGGTTGATCGCCGCGGCTTCGTTGAGGTGCTGGGCCACCCGCTCGCCGAGACGGTTGGTGGTTTCATTGAGCCAGGCCGGGCGGTACTGCGGGCCCAGCTCCTGGGTCCGCCAGTCCGGCTGTTCCTGGTCGAGGAATTCCGCCAGCTTGATCGGTTCGCCGAAGTTCACTGCCACCTGGCCGAAGCGCTGCTTGAGGGCGCCGATGACCTTGAAGATGTCGAAGATCGATTCCTTCTTCTTGCTCGCGCCGCGCAGCTCGCCCAGGTAGGTCCGGCCTTCCAGCACCCTTTCATAGCCGATGTACACCGGTACGAAGACGATGGGCATGCGCGAGGAGCGCAGGAAGCTGCGCAGGGTGATTGCCAGCATCCCGGTCTTGGGTTGCAGCATGCGCCCGGTGCGCGAACGGCCGCCCTCGACGAAGTACTCCACCGGGAAACCCTTGGTGAACAAGGTGTGCAGGTATTCGTTGAACACCGAGGTGTAGAGCGGGTTGCCCTTGAAGGTGCGGCGCATGAAGAAGGCCCCGCCGCGACGCAGCAGGCCGCCGATCACCGGCATGTTGAGGTTGATCCCGGCGGCGATGTGCGGCGGGGTCAGGCCGTTGCGAAACAGCAGGTAGGACAGCAGCAGGTAGTCGATATGGCTGCGGTGGCAGGGCACGTAGATCACTTCGTGGCCCTGGGCGATCTTCTGCACGCCTTCGAGGTGGTTGACCTTGATCCCGTCGTAGATCTTGTTCCAGAACCAGCTCAGCACCACTTCCAGGAAGCGGATCGCGGTGTAGGTGTAGTCCGAGGCGATCTCGTTGCCGTAGCGCAGGGCCTGGGCCTTGGCTTTTTCCGGGGAAATCTTTTCGCGCTCGGCCTCGTCGAGGATCGCCTGTTTCACCAGGGGCTGGTTCAGCAGGCCCTTGACCAGGTTGCGCCGGTGGGAAATGTCCGGGCCGATGACCGCAGCCTTGAGGTTGCGAAAGTGCACCCGCAGGATGCGCTGGGCCATGCGCACGGTGCGCTCGTGGCCCTTGTTGTGCTCGATCAGCTCGCGCAGGTTGATCGGTGCGGAGAACTGCACCCGGGTCTTGCGTCCCAGGATCATGATGCTCAGCAGCCGGCGCAGGCGCCCGGTGACCGCCCAGCTGTCGGCGAACAGCAGCTTCCACGGGCTCGATTCGCTGTCCGGCGACTGGCCCCAGAACACGCTGACCGGAATGATCTGTGCATCTTCGGCGGCATTCTGGGTCAGGGCGCTGACCAGCCGGGTCAGGGTCGGTGGCGCCCCGCGCTTGTCCTGGCGACCAAGCCAGTCGGGCTCCGGGGTCAGGTAGAAGAAGGCCGCCGGTTCCAGCAGGTTGCCCACCGACACCGGCAGTACCGGACGTGGCAGCCCAGCCTTGGTGCATTCGGTATCGACCACGGCGAGATCGGTCAGGGACGGGTTTTGCAGGACGTAGAACACCGGTCGGCTGCGGTCGAGGTCGAGGGTGAAGGACGACTGGTTGATGGTTTCCGAGCGGACCCAGAGGTACAGCAGTCGGCGCAAGGTGCCAAACACAAGACGGCGGATCGGGGAGCGGGTCATACGGCTTCTGCGTGAGTGAGTAGAAAACCGAGCAACTGCTCGGGGCCGGTAGTGTGCCGGATTCGCCGAAAATCGGCAAAAAAGCGCCGAAACAAGATTGAGTTGAGAGTTTTTACGCCTGTCATATACTCGGCCGACTCTCCCGCGGTCGTATCGCTTTCACTCATAGAGAGGCAGGCTGGGGGAAAGTTCTCAGGGTTTGGTTGCAGTGCGCCAATCCAATAATAAAAAAATGAGGTATGGATTCATGACTACTCGTGAGACAGGCAACGTGAAGTGGTTCAACGACGCCAAGGGCTACGGTTTTATCCAGCGTGAAGGCGGGGCGGACGTATTTGTCCACTACCGGGCGATCCGTGGCGAAGGCCACCGCTCCCTGACCGAAGGCCAGCAGGTGGAATACGCTGTGGTCGAAGGCCAGAAAGGTCTGCAAGCCGAAGACGTCGTCGGCCTGTAACCCACCCTGTAGGAGCTGGCTTGCCAGCGAAGGCGCCCGTCTATCGAACGCAAGTCTTGAAGGCCTCTTCGCCGGCAAGCCGGCTCCTACGGGTATGCACTGTTCAGGCAGTGCGCCAGGTAATCTCTTCTTCACCGTCGGCGCTGATGCGAATCCAGCGATCGGCGGACTCTTCACCCTCTTCCTCGACCCAGCTGCCCGGTGCGCAGCGCACCTCCACATTCAACGCGGCAAAGGCGGCGCGGGCGCAGGCGATGTCGTCATCCCACGGGGTCTGGTCGCTTTCCAGGTACAGGCTGTTCCACTTGCCCACGGCCTTGGGCAGCCAGGTCACGGGCACCTGGCCTGCGGTGCATTTGTAGGTCTGGCCTTTTTGTACCCAGTCGCTGCACGGGCCAAGCACGGCGCCAAGCCAGGCGGCGATGGCCTTGTAGTCGACGTCGGCGTCTTTCAGGTAAATCTCGATATCGGGCTGGCGCATGGATGTCCTCATTGCCGGTCTGAAAAATCCATTCGCGGATTTCTTCGGCCGCGAGCACAGGCTCGGGGCCTTGGGTTTTAGTGGGTTATTGCAGCACGAAGTAATCGTAGCGCATCGATACGCTGACCTCGAAAGGCTCGGCCTGCTCGATCACCGCGGCGCGGCGCTCGGCGCTGGCGCGCCAGCCGTGGGGCGTCATGGCCAGCAGGTTGGCGCGGTCTTGCGGGCGTTCCAGGTGCAGCTTGAACTCCAGGGTTTCGCTGTGGGCCAGGGCCATGCCTTCGGGCACCAGGGCCAGGTGCTTGTCGTCGGTGTATTCGCGTACTTCGTCGTACAGGCGTTCGCGCAGTTCCATCAGGTGGCCGCTGGTGGGACCTACCTTCATCAGGCCGCCGCCGGGGCTGAGCAGGCGCTTGGCCTCCAGCCAGTCGAGGGGGCTGAAGACGCTGGCCAGGAACTGGCAGCTGGCGTCCGCCAGGGGGATGCGCGCCATGCTGGCGACCATCCAGGTCAGTTGCGGGGCACGACGGCAGGCGCGCTTCACCGCCTCCCGGGAAATATCCAGGGCGTAGCCATCGGCAGCGGGCAGGGCCTGGGCCAGTTGCGCGGTGTAGTAACCCTCGCCACAGCCGATGTCGACCCAGCGCTGGGGCGCGCGTTCTGCCGCCAGCTCCGCCAGGCGCCGGGCCACCGAGGCGTAGTGCCCGGCGTTGAGAAAGTCGCGGCGGGCCTCGACCATGGCCTGGTTGTCGCCCGGGTCACGGCTGTTCTTGTGCTGCACCGGCAGCAGGTTCAGGTAGCCCTGGCGTGCCCGGTCGAAACGATGCCCGGCCGGGCAGACCACGCCGTTGTCCACGACGTTCAGCGGGGCACTGCAGAGAGGACAGGCAAGCATCAGGCGAGCAACTTGATCAGGGTCTGGTAGTAGATTTCGGTCAGCACATCGAGGTCGCTGGCCAGTACCCGCTCGTTGACCTGATGGATGGTGGCGTTGACCGGGCCCAGTTCCACCACCTGGGTGCCCAGGGTGGCGATGAAGCGCCCGTCGGAGGTGCCGCCACTGGTGGAGGCCTTGGTGTCGCGCCCGGTGACCTGCTTGATGCTGGCCGATACCGCGTCCAGCAGGGCGCCGGGTTCGGTGAGGAACGGCAGCCCGGACAGGGCCCACTCCACATGCCAGTCCAGGCCGTGCTTGTCGAGGATGGCCGCGACCCGCTGCTGCAGGCCTTCCACCGTGGATTCGGTGGAGAAGCGGAAGTTGAACAGCGCGGTCAGTTCACCGGGAATCACGTTGGTGGCGCCGGTGCCGGAATTGAGGTTGGAGATCTGGAAACTGGTGGGTGGGAAGAAGGCGTTGCCGTCATCCCAGTGCTCCGCCGCCAGCTCCGCCAGGGCTGCGGCCGCCAGGTGGATCGGGTTCTTCGCCAGGTGCGGGTAGGCCACGTGGCCCTGTACCCCGCGCACGGTGAGCTTGGCGCCGAGGGAGCCGCGGCGGCCGTTCTTGACCACGTCGCCCACCAGGCTGGTGCTCGAAGGCTCACCGACGATGCACCAGTCCAGGCGCTCCTTGCGTGCCGCCAGGCGCTCCACCACGGCCTTGGTGCCATGGTGCGCAGGGCCTTCTTCGTCGCTGGTGATGAGGAAGGCTACCGAGCCCTTGTGGTCCGGGTAGTCGGCGACGAAACGCTCAGCGGCTACCAGCATGGCCGCCAGGCTGCCCTTCATGTCCGCTGCGCCACGGCCGCAGAGCATGCCGTGCTCGTCGATCAGAGCGTCGAACGGGTCGTTCTGCCAGGCCTGGACCGGGCCGGTAGGCACCACGTCGGTGTGGCCGGCAAAACACAGCACCGGGCCTTCATGCTGGCCATGGCTGGCCCAGAAGTTGTCCACGTCCTCGATGCGCATCGGTTCCAGCTTGAAGCCGGCATCCCCCAGGCGCTGCATCATCAGCTTCTGGCAGTCGGCGTCGATCGGCGTCACCGAGGGGCGACGGATCAGATCACAGGCAAGTTGCAGGGTCGGCGAAAGCTCGGCATGGGCCGTCATGGGTAACTCCGGTGCAAGGCATTGTGCAGGAGCCGGCGGGGCGGCGAGGGCGGTTTAATCGATACACCGCGTTGCTTGGTTCGCTGGCAAGCCAGCTCCTACAGGGTTGGGCGAGGCGCGCAAAATGGCGGATATCTTAAAGCAAAACGGCGGCCAGAGGCCGCCGTTTAGTGCTTTGGATCGATTTAGGCTGCTGGAGCCGGCTGGCTTTCTTCCGCCGGTTTTGGCAGCGACGAAAGGAAGGCCATGACCAACGCTGCCACGTAAGGCAAAGACTGCACCAGGAGCATGGTCACCCAGAAGCGCATGTCGTTGCTCGGCAGGCCCTGCACCAGGAAGATCCCCAGCGCCGCGCCCCACAACAGCAGCATGATGAACAGCTCTTCCCGGGCTTCCGAGATCGCCACCCAGAAGCCGTGGTTGTCGGCGTTCTTCGGGGTGCGGAAGAACGGGATGCTGCTGGTGAAGAAGCCGTACAGCACCGCCTTGGCGATGGTGTGGGACAAGGCCAGGCCCGCCAGGGCCGCGCAGAAGGCGTCCTTGAGGTTGACCCCCACCGCACGGCGGTAGAGGAAGATGATCTTGCCCACCTTGAACACGAACAGCGCCAGCGGCGGGATGGCGAAGATCAGCAGCGGCGGGTCGACCCGTTGCGGCACGATGATCATCGCCGCCGACCACAGCAGGGCGCCGACGGTGAAGAAGATGTTCATGCCGTCCGCTACCCACGGCAGCCAGCCCGCGAGGAAGTGGTAGCGCTGGCCACGGGTCAGCTCGGTGTTCTTGCCGCGCAGCAGGCTGGCGGTGTGGCGCTTGATGATCTGGATCGCGCCATAGGCCCAGCGGAAACGCTGCTTCTTGAAGTCGATGAAGGTGTCGGGCATCAGGCCCTTGCCGTAGCTTTCGTGGTGGTACGCCGCCGACAGGCCTTTCTCGAACACCCGCAGGCCTAGCTCGGCGTCTTCGCAGATGCACCAGTCGGCCCAGCCCAGCTCTTCGAGCACTGTGCGCCGGGTCATGGTCATGGTGCCGTGCTGGATGATCGCGTCACGGTCGTTGCGGGTGACCATGCCGATATGGAAGAAGCCTTTGTATTCCGCGTAGCAGAGCTTCTTGAAGGTGCTTTCGTTCTGGTCGCGATAGTCCTGGGGCGACTGCACGATGGCGATCTTCGGATCGGCGAAGTGCGGCACCATGTGCTTGAGCCAGTTGCGGTCGACGCAGTAGTCGGAGTCGATCACCGCGATCACTTCGGCGTCCTTGGCGGTGTGCGGCAACAGATAGTTCAGCGCACCGCCCTTGAAGCCGGCCAGGGGCGCGACGTGGAAGAACTTGAAGCGCGGGCCGAGGGTCTCGCAATAGGCCTGCACCGGTTCCCAGACCGCCGGGTCCTTGGTGTTGTTGTCGATGATCAGGACTTCGAAGTCCGGGTAATCGAGGTTGGCCAGGGCATTGAGGGTCTGTTTGACCATCTCCGGCGGCTCGTTGTAGCAGGGCACGTGGATCGAGACTTTCGGCCGGTAGCTGGAGTCCCCCTCCACCGGCAGGAATTCGCGCCGGCGCTTGTGGATCCACACCGCTTCGGCCAGTTCATGGGCCTCGGTCAGCAGTACGATGAACACCCCCAGCGCGCCGAGGGCCAGGAGGAAGCCCACCGTCAGGCTGAACCAGGTGCTGTATTGCTGGCTGTAGTCGTAGCCGATCCACACCAGCACCGAACCGCAGAGGAACGCGATAAAGGTCAGGAAGGTCCGGCCGCGCTGGCGCAGGGCCGAGCCGTCGATCATCAGCAGGGTCAGCGACAGCAGCGCCAGCACCACCGAGCCGATGGCCAGCACCCGCCATTGCGGGATGGCCACCACCGGGCCTTCGAAGTTGAATTTCTGCTGGCGCGCGGCGTTGAACACGCCCCAGTAGGCACCCACCGAACCTTCGTCGCTGGCCTTCCACGGCTGGTCGAAGGCTTCGATGACAAAGTAGTTGTAGCCCTGGCGGTTGAGCTTGTTGACCAGGGTACGCAGGTAGATCGCCTGGTCCGCCGGGCTGGCGTCGGCGCCACCACGCATGCGGCCGTTGCTCGGCCAGCCGACCTCGGACAGCAGCAGCGGTTTTTTCGGGAACATCTTCTTCAGGTCCCGGGCGCGGTCGAGGACGAACTGCTCGGCCTTGTCCACCGGGATGAACTCCCAGTAGGGCAGGATGTGCGCGGCGATCAGGTCGACGTGCTTGGCCAGCCCCGGGTTTTCCTCCCAGACGTGCCATTGCTCCGAGGTGGTGACCGGAACTTTTACCGCGGCACGCACCCGGTCGAGAATCACCGACAGTTGGTCGGCGGTGATTTCCTTGCGGAAGATCGCCTCGTTACCCACCACCACCCGCACGACGCTGCGGGAGGTATTGGCCAGTTCGATGGCGCGCATGATTTCCCGCTCGTTGCGCTCCAGGTCCGGGCTGATCCAGATCCCCAGGGTCACGCGCAGGCCGAACTCTTCCGCGAGCCTCGGGATGTCTTCCAGGCTGCCGTCCACCGAATAGGTACGGATGTTGTCGGTCAGCTTGCTCATGATCTCCAGGTCGCGACGCATTTCATCGTCGGACGGGTACTGGTCCTTCTGCGGGAACTGGCCCTGCTGGAAAGGCGAGTAGGAAAAACCGGAGATCTGTTCCGGCCAGTCGGGGGCCGAGACCGGGCGATTGATCAGCGCCCAGAAACCGGTGAACAGCGCGGCAATGGCCAGCACTATCACCAGGTTGAGTCCAAATTTACGCGATGACATAGCTATTTCGGGTTCCAAAAGGTGTGGAACGAGGGAAGGGTTGGCAGGCGCCAAACGGCGGGCATCCTACACCGGCCCTCAACTGAGCGTACAGCGCACAGAGGAAAGCCAGACCTTGGGCACTGTATTCGGGTTTAAGTTCTTTACTTGTAGCTTCAAGGTTAAAACTTGTCGCGTTGAGGCCCTATAATGCGCGCCGGTTTTTTAGGTGATGGTCATGAGTACAGAAGATCCACGGTTTGCCGGCGTCGCCCGTTTGTATGGCATTGAAGGCCTGGAACGGCTGCGGGCGGCCCATGTGGCGATCGTCGGCGTCGGCGGGGTCGGTTCCTGGGCGGCGGAAGCCATCGCCCGTTGCGGGGTGGGCGAGATCTCGCTGTTCGACCTCGATGACGTCTGCGTCAGCAACAGCAACCGCCAGTTGCACGCGCTGGACAGCACTGTGGGCAAGCCCAAGGTCGAGGTCATGGCCGAACGCCTGCGCGGCATCAATCCGGACTGCAAGGTGCACGCGGTGCCGGACTTCGTCACCCGCGAGACCATGGCCGAGTACATCACCCCAGACATCGATTGCGTGATCGACTGCATCGACAGCGTCAATGCCAAGGCGGCGCTGATTGCCTGGTGCAAGCGACGCAAGATCCAGATCATTACCACCGGCGGCGCGGGGGGGCAGATCGACCCGACGCTGATCCAGGTCTGCGACCTGAACCGTACCTTCAATGACCCGTTGGCCTCCAAGGTGCGTTCCACCCTGCGCCGCGACTACGGTTTCTCGCGCACCGTAACCCGGCACTACAGCGTGCCTTGCGTGTTTTCCACTGAACAGCTGCGTTATCCGAAGCCGGACGGCAGCATCTGCCTGCAGAAGAGTTTTGTCGGCGATGGCGTCAAGCTCGACTGTGCCGGCGGCTTTGGCGCGGTGATGATGGTGACCGCGACCTTCGGCATGGTGGCGGCGACCAAGGCGGTGGACAAGATTGTCGCCGGCGTGCGCCGCCCGTCGGAACGCAACAAACCCGCCGCCCCGTAGGAGCTGGCTTGCCAGCGAAGAGGGCCGCGAGGAGGGTGCAAGGCTTATGAGCCTGTTCGCCAGCAAGCTGGCTCCTACGGAGTTAGGGGGCGCTGGCCAGTTCGCTCATGCGTTGCAAGACGGCGTTCAGGCCATTGCTGCGCGAAGGTGAGAGCTGGCGCGACAGGCCCAACTGGTTGAACCAGTCGGCCAGGTCCACTTCCCGCAACTGCTGTGCCGTCAGGCCATTGACCCGCGCCAGGAGCAGGGCCACCAGCCCGCGAATCAGCCGCGCGTCGCTGGCCGCGGCAAACTGCCAATGACCGTTTTCCAGGGCCGCCACCAGCCAGACCTGGCTTTCACAGCCGTGCACCCGGTTGGCCTCGACCTGGTCGGCCTCGCTCAGGGGCGGCAGGCGCTCGCCCCATTGCATCAGCAGGCGCGCCCGCTGTTCCCAGCCGGCAGCCCCCTGGAAAATCTCCAGGGCGGCGACGGCATCCGCCGGCAGGCTCATCGCAGCAGCTCCAGGGCCTGATCCAGGGCTTCGAAGAAACGCTCCAGGTCCTCGGAATCGTTGTACAGCGCCAATGACACGCGAATCGCTCCGGCCAACCCCAGGCTCTTCATCAGCGGCATGGCGCAGTGGTGCCCGGCGCGTACGGCAATGCCTTGTTCGGTCAGCAGGTGCGCCAGGTCGGCGTTGTGCACCCCATCCACGACAAAACTGACCAGGGCCACTTGCGGCGAGCCCAGCAGGCGGATGCCATTGCGCGCCTGCAAGCCGTGCAGCAGGTAGGCGTGCAGCGCTGCTTCATGGTCGGCCAGTGCTTGCTGATCCAGGCCGGCGAGATAATCCAGGGTGGCACCCAGGCCGATGACCCCGGCAATCGGCGGTGTACCGGCCTCGAACCCCAGGGGGGCGGGGCGGAAGCTGGCGTGCTGGTAATCGGCGTCCTGGACCATTTCACCGCCGAACTGCCAGTGGCGCAGGCCCTTGAGTGCTGCATGACGGCCAAACAGCACGCCGACCCCATCCGGGCCGTACAGCTTGTGGCTGGAGAACACATAGAAGTCGCAGCCCAGGGCCTGCACATCGTGGCGGCCATGGACCACGCCCTGGGCGCCGTCGATCACCGTCAGTGCGCCCTGGGCCCTGGCCATGGCCAGCAGTGGGGTCAAGGGTTGCCAGGCGCCAAGCACGTTGGACAGCTGGCTCACCGTCAGCAAACGGGTGCGCGGGCCGATCAAGCGGCTTGCCGCGTCGACGTCGATCAGGCCGTCCGGGTCCAGGGGCAGGACCAGCAGCTTGAGCCCGCGACGTTGGGCCAGTTGCTGCCAGGGCAGCAGGTTGGCGTGGTGCTCCAGGGCGCTGATGACGATTTCATCGCCCGGGGAAAATTGGTGCTCCAGGCCGTAGGCCAGAAGATTCAGCGCGGAGGTCGCGCCGTGGGTGAAGACGATCTGCCCACTGTCACCGGCATTCAGCCATTGGCCGACCTTGCTGCGGCTGTCTTCGAACGCTTGGGTGGCGTGGGCGCCGGGCAGGTGTTGCGCACGATGAACGTTGGCGGCGCCGTTGGCGTAGTAGTGCGCCAGGGCGTCCAGCAGGGCTTGGGGTTTTTGCGTGGTGGCGGCGTTGTCCAGGTACGTCTGGTCCTGGCGATGCAGGGCGGCGATGGCCGGGAAGTCGGCGCGCCAGGGGGAGGCTACAAGCATGGTGGCAGAACTCGTTTGAACAGGCCGGGCGCCGATGATAAGCGCCTGGCCGGTTCCAGTGAAACCGAATCGCTGCTTAGTTGTGAGCGTGCAGCGCTTCGTTCAGCTCGATGGCCGACTTGTGGGTCTTGCACTCCACGGCGCCGGTTTCCGAGTTGCGACGGAACAGCAGGTCCGGCTGGCCGGCCAGTTCCCGGGCCTTGAGCACTTTGACCAGCTGGTTGTTCTCGTCCAGCAGCGCCACCTTGGTGCCGGCGGTCACGTACAGGCCCGACTCCACGGTATTGCGGTCGCCCAGCGGGATGCCGATACCGGCGTTGGCGCCGATCAGGCAACCTTCGCCGACCTTGATCACGATGTTGCCGCCACCCGACAGGGTGCCCATGGTGGAGCAACCGCCGCCCAGGTCCGAACCCTTGCCGACGAACACGCCCGCGGAAACCCGGCCTTCGATCATGCCCGGACCTTCGGTGCCGGCGTTGAAGTTGACGAAGCCTTCGTGCATCACGGTGGTGCCTTCGCCGATGTAGGCGCCCAGGCGGATCCGCGCACTGTCAGCGATACGCACGCCGCTCGGCACCACGTAGTCGGTCATTTTCGGGAACTTGTCCACCGAGAACACTTCCAGCAGCTCGCCGCGCAGGCGCGCTTCCAGTTGACGCTCGGCCAGCTCGCCCAGGTCGATCGCGCCCTGGCTGGTCCAGGCCACGTTCGGCAGCAGCGGGAACACGCCGGCCAGGCTCAGGCCGTGCGGCTTGACCAGGCGGTGGGACAGCAGGTGCAGCTTCAGGTAGGCCTCTGGAGTGGAGGTCAGCTGGGCATCTTCGGCCAGCAGGGTCGCTACCAGCGGCTTGTGGCTTTCGGCCAGGCGGGTCAGCAGGGCGGCCTGGGTAGCGTCGATGCTTTTCAGTGCGTCGGCCATTTGCGCGGCCTGGGCGGTGGTGAACGTGATGGCCTGGTTGCCTTCGCTGTAGCCGAGGATCGGCGCTACGGCAGCGACGATTTCAGCCGCAGGCTGGAGCAGGGGCGATGCGTAAAACACTTCCAGCCAAGCGCCTTGGCGGTTCTGGGTGCCGACACCGAATGCCAGGCTGAACAGGGTAGTGGACATGCAGTTACCTCTTGCGAAATTGATTGAGCAGGCTTACTTGAGCGCCGCTGCGTAAAGGTCTGGCTTGAAGCCAATCAGGGTCTTGTCTCCGAGATCGAGCACCGGGCGCTTGATCATCGAAGGTTGCGCGAGCATCAGTTCAACGGCTTTCGCCTGGTCGAGATCGGCTTTGCTTTCGTCATCGAGTTTGCGAAAGGTCGTGCCCGCGCGGTTCAACACCACCTGCCAGCCGTGCTCGTCGCACCACTGATTCAGGTGCTCACGGTCAATGCCGGAGGTTTTGTAATCATGGAAGTCATAGCTGACAGCGTGTTCATCGAGCCAGGTGCGCGCCTTTTTCATGGTGTCACAGGCTTTGATGCCGAAAAGGTGCAACGTTTTGCTTGAAGCGGTCAAGGAATTGCCCCCTTTGGAGATGCTGGAGATGAAAGGTCACGGATTATGCCACGACCGCGCCGATTCGGCGTCGGCTGCTGCGGGGCTTTGTCGCATTGTGTTTCCACGCCCGGGCGCCGTTGCGACTTTTGTGCAGCGGCGTAAACGCAGCTTAAGCGGCTAATATGGCACTTCTGCGGTGAATTCCTGCCGCCGTTGTGTGTCTGCTTTGAAGTTTCAGATCGGGAAGCCCGCTTTATGCAAACCGCCTATACCGTCCTCATCCTGCTGATGCTGGTGAGCCTCTCGCGTCTTGTCGGACGGGTGATTCCACTGCCGCTGCCCCTGGTGCAGATTGCCGCCGGCGCCTTGCTGGCCTGGCCGACCCTGGGGTTGCACGTGGCCCTGGACCCGGAGCTGTTTCTCTTCCTGTTCTTGCCGCCGCTGTTGTTTTCCGATGGCTGGCGCATGCCCAAGCGCGAATTCTGGCGCCTGCGCGGGCCGATCCTGACCCTGGCAGTAGGGCTGGTGCTGTTCACCGTGGTGGGCGCCGGCTACTTCATCCATTGGCTGCTGCCGAGCATTCCGTTGCCGGTGGCCTTTGCCCTGGCCGCCGTGCTTTCGCCCACCGACGCCGTGGCGGTATCGGCGATTTCCCAGAACCGCTTGCCCACGCCCCTGATGCACATGCTCCAGGGGGAGGCGCTGATGAATGACGCCTCGGGCCTGGTGACCTTCAAGTTCGCCCTGGCAGCGGCGGTGACCGGGGTGTTCTCCCTGGCCAACGCCAGCCTGACCTTCGTCCTGGTGGCGGTGGGCGGCCTGGCGGTCGGCGTGGCACTGAGCTGGCTGGTGGGGCGCCTGCGGGCCTGGATGATCGCCCGAGGCTGGGATGACCCGGCGACCCACGTGGTGTTCATGCTGCTTTTGCCGTTCGCCGCCTATGTACTGGCCGAGCGCCTGGGAGCCTCGGGCATTCTCTCGGCGGTGGCGGCGGGGATGATGCAGAGCTGGCTCGACCTGCTGCCGCGCCAGACCAGCACCCGGCTGCTCAATCGCAGCGTCTGGTCACTGCTGGAGTTCGCCTTCAACGGCCTGATCTTCCTGCTCCTGGGGTTGCAGCTGCCGGACATCATCAAGGCCGTGGTCAGTCACGAGACCTCGCTGTGGCCGACCCTGTTCTACCGTTGCCTGGATGTGGTGGCGATTTTCCTGGTGCTGCTGGTATTGCGTTTCATCTGGGTGCAGAGCATCTGGCGCCTGTCCGGCCTGCTGCGGCGCTGGCGCGGCAAGGGCGAATTGACGCTGGTGCCGACCGCCCGTTCCTGCTGGTTGCTGACCGTGGGTGGAGTGCGCGGGGCGGTAACCCTGGCCGGTGTGATGTCGGTACCGTTGTTTCTCGGTGCCGGTGAAGCCTTTCCGGAGCGCGACCTGCTGATCTTCATCGCTGCCGGGGTGATCCTGCTGTCCCTGGTGGCGGCCTGCATTGCCCTGCCGCTGCTGCTGCGCGGCATTGTGAAGAGCCCTGACGACAAGCGCCGTGGGGAAGTGCGGGATGCCTGGCGCAAGACTGCCGAAGCGGCGATCCATGCCCTGGAAGCCGAAGAAGTGGCTGACACCGGTGAAACCCCGGATGCTGCCCAGGCGGCCCTGGCCACCGAACTCAAGGGGCGCTTGATGGCCGAGTACCGGCATCAGTTGGAGGTCTACAACGATTCCGCCGAGGCCCAAGCCCTGGCGTTCCAGATGGACTTGCTGGAGCGGCGCCTGCGGATCAAGGCCCTGCGAGCGCAACGGCTGGAGCTGTATCGGCTGAGCCGCCAGCATCAGATTGGCGACGATGTGCTACGCGAAGTGCTGGCCGACCTGGATATGAGCGAGGCCAATCTGGGGCAGGTGAAGTGAGGCGTTCGCCGGCAGTCGGCTCCTGCTGTGGGAGCCGGCTTGCCGGCGAAAGGCCTCAAGCGCGACGCAGCACGAAATCGCGAATCCGTTCCGCGGCTTCCACGCATTCCGCCAGCGGCGCTACCAGCGCCATGCGTACCCGGCCGGCGCCCGGGTTGGTGCCGTCCACATCCCGCGACAGGTAGGAGCCCGGAACCACGGTCACATGCTCCTGTTCGAACAGGTCGCGGCAGAAGGCTGCGTCATCCCCGGCGACGTTCGGCCACAGGTAGAAGCTGCCGTCCGGGCGCTGCACATCCATCACGGGCGCAAGGATCGCCAGCACCGCGTCGAATTTCTCCCGGTACAAGGCGCGGTTGGCGCGCACGTGCACTTCGTCGTTCCAGGCGGCGACGCTGGCCAGTTGGGTCTGCACCGGCATGGCGCAGCCGTGGTAGGTGCGGTACAGCAGGAAGCCCTTGAGAATCTCGGCATCACCGGCGACGAAGCCCGAGCGCAGGCCCGGCAGGTTGGAGCGCTTGGACAGGCTGTGGAACACCACGCAGCGCTTGAAGTCCTTGCGGCCCAGTTCGACGCAGGCGCTGAGCAGGCCCGGCGGCGGTGTCTGTTCGTCGAAGTACAGCTCGCTGTAGCACTCGTCGGCGGCGATCACGAAGTCGTGCTCGTCGGCCAGCGCGATCAGCTTCTTCAGGGTGTCCAGCGGGATCAGCGCGCCGGTGGGGTTGCCCGGCGAGCACAGGAAGAGGATCTGGCAGCGCTGCCAGATCTCCGCCGGCACGGCGTCGAAGTCCGGGTTGAAGCCGTTTTCGTCGAGGCACGGCAGGTAGTGCGGCTTGGCCCCGGCGAGGAAGGCCGCGCCTTCGTAGATCTGATAGAAGGGGTTGGGGCTGACCACCAGGGCATCTTCGCCGCGGTTGACCACGGTCTGGGTGAAGGCGAACAGCGCTTCGCGGGTGCCGTTGACCGGCAGTACATTGCGCGCCGGGTCGAGCCAGAGCGCGGGCACGCCAAAGCGCCGCTCGCACCAGCCGGCGATGGCTTCGCGCAGCGCCGGGATGCCCAGGGTGGTGGGGTAGACCGCCATCTGATCGAGGTTGCTGGCCAGGGCTTCGGCGACAAAGCTTGGCGAGCGGTGCTTGGGTTCGCCGATGGACAGGGCGATGGCGCGCTTGTCCGGGTTGGGCGTCACGGTGCCGAGCAAGGCGCGCAGCTTTTCGAACGGGTAGGGCTGCAACTGGTTCAGAGCGTTGTTCATGGAGGCGGTATCTCACTCAAAGCGGTGGTTCGGACCCGTCAGATGCTCAGGCGGGTCATTTCGATAGTCGGTTCGTGGCTGACGCTCAACTGCTCGACGATCGCATCCTGCAAGCGGCTGCACAGCTGGGGGTCGGACAGGGGCTGGTTGTGCGCATCGGTGATGAAGAACACGTCTTCCACGCGCTCGCCCAGGGTGGCGATCTTGGCGTTCTGCAGCGACAGGTCGAACTCCAGGAAGATCTTGCCGATCCGCGCCAGCAAACCCGGGCGATCCGGGGCGCTGAGTTCCAGCACGGTCACCGGGCGTTGGGCGTCGTTGTGGATAGTCACCTCGGGGGCGAAGGCAAAATGCTTGAGCTGGCGCGGCACCCGGCGCTGGATGATGGTCGGGTAGTCGTCGGGGTTGCGCAGGGCGTCGGTCAGGCCCTTGCGGATCTGCTCGACTCGCTGCGGGTTGTTGCCGATGGATTCGCCGTCGTTGTCCAGGACGATGTAGGTGTCGAGGGTGAACTGGCTGCTGGAGGTGATGATGCGCGCGTCATGGATGTTCAGGTTGAGCTGGTCCATGGCGGCCACGGTCACCGCGAAGAAGTCGTGCTGGTCCGGGGCGTAGATGAAGATCTGGGTGCCGCCCTCGAACTCGCGCTGGGTGATTTCCTTGATCAGCACCAGTGGCCCGCCATCGGCCGGCTGCTGGAGGATCGCGTCGCTGTGCCAGGCCACGTCGCCGGCGGTGTGGCGCAGGAAGTAGTCGTCCCCCAGTTGGGACCAGAGTTGTTCCACTTCGTCCGGGTCGGTGCCGTTGCGCACCAGGATGTCCAGGGCGGCGCTCTGGGTCTGGCGGATCTGCTCTTCGCGGTCCACCGGGTTTTCCAGGCCGCGGCGCAGGGCTCGCTTGGTCTCGGTGTAGAGCTGGCGCAACAGGCTGGCGCGCCAGGAGTTCCAGAGCGTCGGGTTGGTGGCGTAGATATCGGCGACGGTCAGTACGTAGAGGTAGTCGAGGCGGGTCTGGTCGACCACGATCTGTGCGAAATCGTGAATCACCTGCGGGTCGGACAAGTCCTTGCGCTGAGCCGTGGTGGACATCACCAGGTGGTTCTGCACCAGCCAGACGATCAGCCGGGTATCCCACTGCGGCAACTGGTGGCGCACGCAGAAGGCTTCGGCATCCACGGCGCCGATTTCCGAGTGGTCGCCATGACGGCCCTTGCCGATGTCGTGGTACAGACCGGCCAGGTAGATCAGCTCGGGCTTGGGCAGCTTGCCCATGAGCTTGCTGGCCAGCGGGAATTTCTCGGAGATCGGCGTGTACTGCATTTTGCGCAGGTGCTTGATCAGGTTCAGCGTGTGGGCGTCCACGGTATAGATGTGGAACAGGTCGTGCTGCATCTGCCCGACGATGAAGCCGAACTCCGGCAGGTAGCGTCCGAGAATGCCGTAGCGGTTCATCCGCCGCAGGTTGCGGTGGATGCCGATTTCGCACTTGAACAGCTCGATGAACAGGCTGGTGTTGCGGATATCGTGGCGGAAGTCGTCATCGATCAGGTGCCGGTGTTCGCGCAGCAGGCGGATGGTGTCGGCGCGCACGCCCTTGATTTCCGGGTGCTGGGCCATCAGCACGAAGATCTCCAGCATGGCGAACGGAGTGCGCTTGAACACGTTGTCGTTGATCGCCTCGATGTAGCCGTCGTGCAGTTGGAAGCGCGCATTGATCGGCTGTGGCGGTGCCTCGTCCTCGGGGGCGAGGATCACCTCCTCGAAGTGCTGGATGATCAGGTCGCTCAACTGGGCGATGCTCATCACCACCCGGTAGTACTGCTGCATGAAGCTTTCGATGCTCTGTTTCGCATCTTCGCCCTCGAAGCCCAGCAGGGTGGCGATGGAGCGCTGGTGGTCGAGCAGCAGGCGGTCCTCGGCGCGCCCCGCGAGCATGTGCAGCGCGTAGCGGACCTTCCACAGGAACTCCTGGGACGAGGCCAGGAGCGCGTTTTCGCTTTCCACCAGGAAGCCTTCGCCGGCCAGGGCCCGCAGGTTCAGGGTGCCGTACTGGCGGCGCGCGACCCAGAGGATGGTCTGGATGTCCCGCAACCCACCCGGCGAGCCTTTGACGTTGGGCTCCAGGTTGTATTCGGTGTCGTTGTACTTGTGATGGCGGGCCTTCTGCTCGGCCCGCTTGGCCAGGAAGAAATCCTTGCTCGGCCACATGTGCTCGGTGCTGGTCACTTGCAGCATGCGCTGGCGCAGGTGCTCGGGGCCGGCAATGGTGCGGCTTTCCATCAGGTTGGTGATCACCGTCAGGTCGGCCCGCGCCTGTTCGGCGCATTCGTCCACCGAGCGCACGCTTTGCCCGACTTCCAGGCCAATGTCCCAGAGCAGGGTAAGAAAGCGTTCGATGGAGTCGCGGAAAATTTCGTGGTCGGCGCTGTCCAGGAGGATCAGCAGGTCGATGTCGGAATAGGGGTGCAGCTCGCCGCGACCGTAGCCGCCGACCGCCACCAGGGCGATGTCGGCGTCTTCGCTCCAGCTGAACTGGTCCCAGGCCTTTTGCAGGATGTTATCGATGAACCAGGCGCGGTCTTCGATCAGCCGGCGGATCTCCCGCCCACTGCGAAAGCGCGTATCGAGCACTTCCCGTGCCTGGCGGATGGCCTTCTTGAAGGCGGCGATAGGGCTGGCCTTCAGCGCCAGTTCCGCCTGGAACTGGCCGCGGTCGAAGAGTTCGGGGTCCACCTGCGGCATCGATTGGCTTTCCTTTCTATCTATAAGGTCGGGACGCAGCGTTGTGGATCAGGCTGACACCCGGGCGATGGTGTCATCGCTGCGCAGGGTGAAGATCTCGTAGCCGGTCTCGGTGACCAGCAGGGTGTGTTCCCACTGCGCGGAGAGCTTGCGGTCCTTGGTGATGGCGGTCCAGCCGTCGCCCAGGACCTTCGTGTCGGCCTTGCCCTGGTTGATCATCGGCTCGATGGTGAAGGTCATGCCGGCCTTGAGCTCCATGCCGGTACCGGCACGGCCGTAGTGCAGGATCTGCGGCTCTTCGTGGAACACCTTGCCGATGCCGTGGCCGCAGAACTCGCGTACCACCGAGAAACCGTTCTTTTCCGCGTGCTTCTGGATCACTTCGCCGATGTCGCCCAGGCGGCAGCCCGGTTTCACCAGTTCAATGGCCTTGTACATGCATTCCTGGGTGATCTGCGACAGGCGCTCGGCCCAGACCGGCACGGTGCCGACGTGGAACATGCGGCTGGTGTCGCCGTGGTAGCCGTCCTTGATGACGGTCACATCGATGTTCAGGGTGTCGCCATCCTTCAGCGGCTTCTCGTTGGGAATGCCGTGGCACACCACGTGGTTGATCGAGGTGCAGATGGATTTGGGGAAGCCCTTGTAGTTCAGCGGGGCAGGGATCGCACCTTGCACATTGACGATGTAGTCATGGCAGATGCGGTCCAGTTCTTCGGTGGTGACACCGGGTTTGACATGCTCGGCAATCATTTCCAGCACGTCGGCGGCCAGTTTGCCGGCGACACGCATTTTGGCGATGTCCTCGGGAGTTTTGAGGGTGACGGTCATACAGGCTCTCTTGACGCCCAGGGGCGCGATAAACACGGAAATGGCTCGAAAACCCGCATGCGCAAGGCTTGGCCTACGATGGACCAACAAGGTTTTCAAAAGCCGCAAAGGTGCGATTCTAACAGAGGCTCAGCGCAAATCTGAGGTTCTGCTGGCGCTTCTCTCCATACAATGGTGCATTCTGGACCGATTCCAAGAGGCGGGCAAAATGCTTGCGGATCGCCGAGTGTGAATCCGGGTTCCGTTTTTGCCCTTGCTGTGGTATAAAATGCGCCGCTTTCCGGGGATGCCCCGAAAAGCTCAAACCCACACACGTGTCGACACGATGACCTGGGTGCCCTCAGCACAAGCTGTTGGTTGGTCATTGGGATACGTGGAGGCCTAACCCGACTTATTAAGGAACTATCATGTCCCAAGTCAACATGCGCGATATGCTGAAGGCCGGTGTGCACTTCGGTCACCAAACCCGTTACTGGAATCCGAAAATGGGCAAGTACATTTTCGGCGCGCGCAACAAGATCCACATCATCAACCTTGAAAAAACCCTGCCAATGTTCAACGAAGCTCTGACTTTCGTAGAGCGTCTGGCCCAGGGCAAAAACAAGATTCTGTTCGTCGGCACCAAGCGTTCCGCTGGCAAGATCGTTGCTGAAGAAGCAGCACGTTGCGGTTCGCCGTACGTCGATCACCGCTGGTTGGGCGGCATGCTGACCAACTACAAAACCATCCGTGCTTCCATCAAGCGTCTGCGTGACCTTGAAGTGCAAGCAGAAGACGGCACCTTCGCCAAGCTGACCAAGAAAGAGGCGCTGATGCGCACTCGCGATCTGGAAAAGCTGGATCGTTCCCTGGGTGGTATCAAGGACATGGGCGGCCTGCCTGACGCACTGTTCGTGATCGACGTTGACCACGAGCGCATCGCGATCACCGAAGCCAACAAGCTGGGCATCCCGGTCATCGGCGTTGTCGATACCAACAGCAGCCCGGAAGGCGTTGACTACATCATCCCAGGCAACGATGACGCCATTCGCGCCATCCAGCTGTACATGGGTTCGATGGCTGACGCTGTGATCCGTGGTCGCAACAACGTTGCTGGCGGCACCGAAGTGTTCGAAGAAGCTGCAGCACCGGCGGCTGAAGCCTGAGTAACTGACGCGTAGCGTTGACTCAGCACGCAAAAAGGGGGCTTGGCCCCCTTTTTGCCAACTCGAAAATCATTTCGTCGTCGCGCCCCGACAGTTTCTGTAATGCGGGGCTGTTATGAAGTGGTTTCGGGGCAATGCCCAAGAATTGAGCGCCCGTTCGATCGGGTGGAATGGTTGAAAACCTATCCAAGAGGATTTTGAAAATGGCAGAGATTACTGCAGCGTTGGTCAAAGAACTGCGCGAGCGTACCGGCGAAGGCATGATGGACTGCAAAAAGGCCTTGACCAAGGCCGGCGGCGACATCGAAAAAGCCATTGATGACATGCGTGCTTCCGGCGCCATCAAGGCTGCCAAGAAAGCAGGCAACGTTGCTGCTGAAGGCGCTATCGCCATCAAGGACGACGGTAAAGCCGCTGTCCTGCTGGAAGTCAACTCGCAGACCGACTTCCTGGCTCTGCAGGACGATTTCAAGGCATTCGTTGCCGCTAGCGTGGAAAAGGCTTTCGCTGACAAGCTGACCGACGCCGCTCCGCTGATCGAAGCTCAAGAAGCTGCCCGCCTGATCCTGGTTGGCAAGACTGGCGAGAACGTCAACATCCGTCGTCTGGCTCGCGTTGAAGGCGACGTGGTCGGCACCTACCTGCACGGTAACAAGATCGGTGTTGCGGTTGTTCTGAAAGGCGGTTCCGTTGAACTGGCCAAAGACATCGCCATGCACGTAGCGGCCAGCAACCCTGAGTTCCTGCTGCCATCGCAAGTTTCGGCTGAAGCGATCGAGCGTGAAAAGGCTGTGTTCCTGCAGCTGAACGAAGACAAGATGAAAGGCAAGCCAGCCGAAATCGTTGAAAAAATGATCGCTGGCCGTATCAGCAAGTTCCTGGCCGAAGCCAGCCTGGTTGAGCAAGCTTTCGTCAAGGACCCAGAAATCACCGTAGGTGCTCTGGCCAAGAAAGGCGGCGCTGAAATCGTTTCCTTCACCCGTTTCGCGGTAGGTGAAGGCATCGAGAAGAAAGAAGACAACTTCGCCGAAGAAGTTGCTGCACAACTGGCTGCTGCCAAGCAACAGTAAGACGGTTTTTTCAACTGTCGCCCAGAAGAGGCTGCCCGCTCACGCGCGCAGCCTCTTTTCAAATGGGCAGGGTAATTTAGTTGTTTATCCTCGGAACCGCCTTACAAAGTCGTGTTCTGATGGCGCTGTGACAGCGTCAAGCTAGAGTGAACGCAGGCTGTAAACAGCCCGCAAAGAATTTTTTAAATACGCCGCAGGAGAGATTCGCAATGGCTCAGCAGGGCAGTGGTTATCAAGCTCGCTATAAACGCATTCTACTCAAGCTTAGCGGCGAGGCCCTGATGGGCTCGGAAGAGTTCGGGATCGATCCCAAGGTGCTGGATCGCATGGCGCTGGAAGTCGGCCAGCTGGTTGGTATCGGCGTCCAGGTAGGCTTGGTGATCGGTGGTGGCAACCTGTTCCGTGGCGCTGCATTGAGCGCGGCCGGGATGGATCGGGTCACGGGCGACCACATGGGCATGCTGGCCACTGTGATGAACGCCCTGGCCATGCGTGATGCACTGGAACGTGCGAATATCTCGGCCATCGTGATGTCGGCTATTTCCATGGTCGGCGTGACCGATCACTATGACCGTCGCAAGGCGATGCGCCACCTGAACTCCAAAGAGGTGGTGATCTTCGCGGCCGGTACCGGCAACCCGTTCTTCACCACCGACTCCGCAGCCTGCCTGCGCGCTATCGAGATCGATGCCGACGTGGTGCTCAAGGCAACCAAGGTCGATGGTGTTTACACTGCAGACCCGTTCAAGGACCCGCATGCCGAGAAGTTCGATCATCTGACTTACGATGAAGTGCTGGATCGCAAGCTGGGAGTGATGGACCTGACGGCAATCTGCCTGTGCCGCGACCACAAGATGCCGCTGCGGGTATTTAACATGAACAAGCCCGGCGCCCTGCTGAATATCGTGCATGGTGGCGCTGAAGGAACCCTGATCGAGGAAGGCGAGCAATGATCAACGAAATCAAGAAAGACGCTCAAGAGCGCATGAAGAAATCCCTGGAGTCCCTGGCCCATGCATTCGGCCAGATTCGCACCGGCAAGGCTCACCCCAGCATCCTGGGCAGTGTGATGGTGCCTTACTACGGTACCGACACACCGTTGAGTGGCGTTGCCAACGTTACCGTGAAGGACTCCCAGACCCTGCAGGTAGTGCCGTTCGAGCGCAATATGCTCGGAGCCATCGACAAGGCCATCGGCAGTGCCGGTCTTAACCTCAATCCGACCAACCTGGGTGAGCTGCTGCTGATCAAGATGGCACCGCTGACCGAGGAAACCCGCAAGGGCTTCACCAAGCAGGCGCGTGCTGCCGCCGAGGATGCGCGGGTTGCAGTGCGCAATATTCGCCGCGATGCCCTGGGTGAGTTGAAGAAGCTGACCAAGGACAAGGAAATCAGCGAAGACGAAGAGCGCCGTGGCAGCGCCGAAATCGATAAGCTGATCAAGGACTTTGAAGCTCAGATCGCCAAGGCGACTGAGGAAAAAGAAAAGGACTTGATGGCCGTATAAGGGTCAGGCGTTTTCATGGAAAAGACCAAGCAGTCCGTGTTGTCCTCGGTGCCGCGCCATGTGGCGATCATCATGGACGGTAATAACCGCTGGGCAAAAAAACGCTTTATGCCGGGTGTCGCCGGGCATAAGGCGGGTGTCGATGCGGTACGTGCAGTGATCGAAGTGTGCGCTGAGGCCAAGGTCGAGGTGCTGACCCTGTTTGCCTTTTCCAGTGAGAACTGGCAGCGCCCGGCTGACGAAGTCAGTGCCTTGATGGATCTGTTCTTCAAGGCCCTGCGTCGTGAAGCCAAGCGCCTCAACGAGAACAACATCAGCCTGCGGATCATTGGCGATCGTTCACGCTTCCATCCCGAGTTGCAGGCGGCGATGCGCGAAGCGGAGGCCATTACCGCGGGCAGTGATCGTTTCATCCTGCAGATCGCCGCCAACTATGGCGGCCAGTGGGATATCGCTCAGGCCGCCCAGCGCCTGGCGCGCGAGGTCCAGGCCGGGCATCTGCGGCCTGAGGACATCACTCCGGGCCTGCTGCAGACCTGCCTGGCGACCGGCGACCTGCCGCTGCCGGACCTGTGCATCCGGACCGGTGGCGAGCATCGCATCAGCAATTTCCTGTTGTGGCAGCTGGCCTATGCCGAGCTGTATTTCTCCGACCTGTTCTGGCCGGACTTCAAACACGAAGCCATGCGTAACGCATTGGCCGATTACGCATCTCGCCAGCGGCGCTTCGGTAAGACGAGCGAGCAGGTCGAGGCTGGAGCCCGGGTTTAATGCTTAAACAACGAATCATTACTGCGCTGATCCTGCTGCCGATCGCCTTGTGCGGGTTCTTCCTGCTCGAAGGCTCGGGGTTCGCCCTGTTCATCGGTCTGGTGGTAAGCCTCGGTGCCTGGGAGTGGGCGCGTCTGGCGGGCTTCGAGGCGCAGCCGGCTCGGGTGGCCTTCGCCGTGGTGGTGGCGGCGCTGTTGTTCCTGATGCATCTGGTTCCGGGCGTTGCGCCCTGGGTGCTGGGGGCTGCGGTGCTGTGGTGGGCGCTGGCGACCTACCTGGTGCTGACCTATCCGCGTTCCAGCGAGCAATGGTCCGGTGCCGCCTCCAAGTTGTTGATCGGCCTGCTGATCCTGCTGCCGGCCTGGCAAGGGCTGGTGTTCATCAAGCAATTGCCACTGGGCAACTGGTTGATCATGGCGGTGATGGTGCTGGTGTGGGGCGCGGATATCGGTGCCTACTTCTCCGGCAAGGCCTTCGGCAAGCGCAAGCTGGCGCCCCAGGTCAGCCCGGGCAAGAGCTGGGAGGGCGTGTACGGCGGCCTGGCGTTGAGCCTGGTGATCACCGCGGTGGTGGGGCTGGTGCGTGACTGGACCCTGGGGCAGATGATCCTGGGGCTGCTGGGTGCAGCGATCGTTGTATTCATTTCGGTGGTCGGCGACCTGACCGAGAGCATGTTCAAGCGCCAGTCGGGTATCAAGGACAGTAGTAACCTGTTGCCCGGTCATGGTGGGGTGCTGGACCGCATCGACAGCCTGACCGCGGCCATTCCGGTGTTTGCCGTGCTGTTGTGGATGGCTGCGCTGTGACTGCTGTACAGCAGATCACGGTTCTGGGGGCTACCGGCTCTATCGGTCTGAGCACCCTGGATGTGATTGCCCGTCATCCGGATCGTTATCAAGTGTTTGCCCTGACGGGCTTCACGCGTCTGGCCGAGTTGCTGGCGTTGTGCGTAAAACATGAGCCCCGTTTTGCGGTGGTGCCCGAGGCCGCGGCCGCCAGCCGCCTTCAGCAAGATTTGCGCGCCGCCGGCCTGGCTACCCAGGTGCTGGTGGGGGAGCAGGGGTTGTGCGAGGTGGCCTCGGCTCCGGAAGTCGATGCCGTGATGGCGGCGATTGTCGGTGCGGCGGGGTTGCGCCCGACTCTGGCGGCGGTTGAGGCTGGCAAGAAGATCCTGTTGGCCAACAAGGAAGCGCTGGTGATGTCTGGCGCGCTGTTCATGCAGGCAGTGGGCAGGAGTGGTTCCGTGCTGTTGCCTATCGACAGTGAACACAATGCGATCTTTCAATGCATGCCCGCGGATTTTTCCCGCGGGCTGAGTCGGGTCGGTGTGCGACGTATTCTTCTGACGGCTTCGGGCGGTCCTTTCCGTCAGACGCCTCTGGAAGAGCTTGAGCATGTTTCCCCCGAACAGGCCTGTGCCCATCCGAACTGGTCCATGGGGCGCAAGATCTCCGTGGACTCGGCAAGCATGATGAACAAGGGGCTGGAACTGATCGAGGCCTGCTGGCTATTTGATGCCAGGCCTTCCCAGGTCGAAGTGGTGGTGCACCCGCAAAGCGTGATCCACTCGCTGGTGGATTACGTCGACGGCTCGGTCCTGGCGCAGTTGGGTAATCCGGATATGCGCACCCCGATCGCCAATGCCCTGGCCTGGCCGGAGCGCATTGATTCCGGTGTAGCGCCGCTGGATCTGTTCGCCATTGCTCGCCTGGATTTCCAGGCACCCGACGAGCAGCGGTTCCCTTGCCTGCGCCTGGCACGGCAAGCTGCCGAGGCGGGTAACAGCGCTCCGGCCATGCTGAATGCGGCCAATGAGGTGGCGGTATCGGCGTTTCTCGAGCGGCGCATCCGCTACCCGGAGATCGCGAGTATCATCGATGAGGTTTTAACCCGTGAGCCTGTGGTCGCAGTCAATGAACTCGACGCAGTGTTTGCGGCAGACGCCAGGGCTCGAGTCCTGGCGCAACAATGGTTGCAGCGTAACGGGCGATAGGATTCGCGACCGGGGCGAGTGGCGGCGAATAGGATTGCGGAGAAAGTAGATGAGCGCGCTCTATATGATTGTCGGCACCCTGGTAGCCCTGGGTGTGCTGGTCACCTTCCATGAATTCGGTCACTTCTGGGTCGCCCGTCGCTGTGGCGTCAAGGTTCTGCGCTTCTCCGTGGGCTTTGGCATGCCCTTGCTGCGCTGGCATGATCGTCGCGGCACCGAGTTCGTCATCGCCGCTATCCCGCTGGGCGGCTATGTGAAGATGCTGGATGAGCGTGAAGGCGAGGTAGCTGCCGAGGAGCTCGATCAGTCCTTCAACCGCAAGTCGGTTCGCCAGCGTATCGCGATTGTTGCTGCCGGTCCGATTGCCAACTTCCTCCTCGCACTGGTGTTTTTCTGGGCCCTGGCGATGCTGGGCAGCCAGCAGGTGCGGCCGGTCATCGGTGATGTAGAGGCTGGCAGTATTGCTGCCAAGGCCGGGCTCAGTGCCGGCCAGGAAATCGTCGCCATCGACGGCGAGCCGACTACCGGCTGGGCGGCCGTGAACCTGCAACTGGTGCGGCGCCTGGGTGAAAGCGGTGCGCTGCAGGTGCTGGTGCGTGAGCAGGGCGCCACTGTGGATTCGCCGCGCCAGCTGGAATTGGATAAATGGTTGAAAGGGGCTGATGAGCCGGATCCGATTCGCTCCCTGGGCATTCGTCCGTGGCGTCCGGCCCTGCCGCCGGTGCTGGCTGAACTTGACCCCAAGGGCCCGGCCCAGGCCGCTGGCCTGAAGACCGGCGATCGTCTGTTGGCCCTTGATGGCCAGCCCCTCAATGACTGGCAGCAAGTGGTGGATTGGGTCCGTGTGCACCCTGATACGAAAATTGTGCTGCATGTCGAGCGCGATGGTGCTCAAATCGACGTCCCCGTGACCTTGGCCAGCCGCGGCGAAAGCAAAGCGCCAAATGGCTACCTGGGGGCCGGGGTGAAAGCGGTAGATTGGCCGCCGCAGATGCTTCGCGAGGTCAGCTACGGGCCGTTGGAGGCGATTGGTGAAGGGGCCCGACGGACCTGGACCATGAGCGTCCTGACCCTCGAATCGCTGAAGAAAATGTTGTTCGGCGAGCTCTCGGTAAAAAACTTGAGTGGACCGATAACCATTGCTAAAGTGGCGGGCGCTTCTGCCCAGTCGGGCATTGCTGATTTCTTGAATTTCCTTGCTTATCTGAGTATTAGCCTGGGTGTTCTGAATTTGTTGCCCATCCCGGTGCTGGATGGGGGGCATTTGCTGTTTTATCTGATCGAGTGGGCGCGTGGTCGTCCCTTGTCGGATCGGGTGCAAGGTTGGGGGATACAGATCGGTATCAGCTTGGTGGTCGGAGTCATGTTGCTTGCTCTGGTCAACGATCTGGGTCGTCTGTAACGCTTCGCTGAATTGCGAATCTGCCGCATTTTGCGGCAGTTTGTTTATTGCCAGTTGGAATAAGAAAGGACTTCATGAAACGTCTGCTGCTAACTGCGGTTCTCACCGTATTGATGATCGCCGAAGTTCACGCCGAGTCCTTCACTATCTCCGATATCCGCGTCAACGGCCTCCAGCGCGTTTCCGCGGGTAGCGTCTTTGGTGCCTTGCCGTTGAACGTCGGCGAGCAGGCGGACGACCGTCGCCTGGTGGAATCCACTCGTGCGCTGTTCAAAACCGGTTTCTTTCAAGACATCCAGCTGGGCCGCGATGGCAACGTCCTGGTCATCACGGTAGTCGAACGTCCGTCGGTTGCCAGTATCGAGATCGAAGGCAACAAGGCGATCTCTACTGAAGACCTGATGAAAGGGCTCAAGCAGTCCGGTCTGGCGGAAGGTGAAATCTTCCAGCGCGCGACCCTCGAAGGCGTGCGCAACGAGCTGCAGCGTCAATATGTCGCTCAGGGTCGTTACTCGGCCAGCGTTGAAACCGAAGTCGTGCCGCAGCCACGTAACCGGGTTGGCCTGAAGGTCAAGATCAACGAAGGCACAGTCGCAGCCATCCAGCACATCAACGTGGTAGGCAACACCGTCTTCCCCGATGAAGACCTGATCGGCCTGTTCGAACTCAAGACCACCAACTGGCTGTCGTTCTTCAAGAACGACGACAAGTACGCCCGTGAAAAACTCTCCGGTGACCTGGAGCGCCTGCGTTCCTACTACCTGGACCGCGGCTATATCAACATGGATATCGCCTCGACCCAGGTGTCCATCACCCCGGACAAGAAGCATGTCTACATCACCGTCAACGTCAACGAAGGCGAGAAGTACAGCGTTCGTGACGTAAAGCTCAGCGGTGACCTGAAAGTCCCTGAAGACCAGGTCAAGGCGCTGCTGCTGGTGGAGAAGGGCCAGGTGTTCTCGCGCAAGCTGATGACCACCACTTCCGAACTCATCACTCGCCGCCTGGGCAACGAGGGTTATACCTTCGCCAACGTCAACGGCGTGCCTCAGCCTCACGATGAAGACCACACCGTGGACATCACCTTTGTGGTGGACCCGGGCAAGCGTGCCTACGTCAACCGCATCAACTTCCGTGGCAACACCAAGTCCGAGGACGAAGTGCTGCGCCGCGAGATGCGCCAGATGGAAGGCGGCTGGGCTTCGACCTACCTGATCGATCAATCCAAGACTCGTCTTGAGCGCCTGGGCTTCTTCAAGGAAGTCAACGTCGAGACCCCGGCCGTGCCGGGTGTGGATGACCAGGTAGACGTGAACTACGCGGTTGAAGAACAAGCGTCCGGTTCGATCACCGCCAGCGTCGGTTTTGCCCAGAGCGCGGGCCTGATCCTCGGTGGTTCGATCACCCAGAACAACTTCCTGGGTACCGGTAACAAGGTCAGCATCGGCCTGACCCGCAGCGAATACCAGAGCCGCTACAACTTCGGCTACGTAGACCCCTACTGGACCGCCGATGGCGTGAGCCTGGGCTACAACGCCTTCTATCGCACCACTGACTACAAAGACCTCGACGTCGACGTGGCCAGCTATGCGGTGGACAGCCTGGGTGCCGGCGTCAGCGTGGGCTACCCGATCAGCGAGACTTCGCGTCTGACCTTCGGTCTGACTGCGCAGCAGGACAAGATCAAGACCGGCCTGTACACCGTCGACGAAATCTTCGACTTCGTGAACAAGCAGGGCGACAGCTACCTGAACTTCAAGGCCTCGGCCGGCTGGTCCGAATCGACCCTGAACAAAGGCGTATTGGCGACCCGCGGTCACTCGCAAAGCCTGGTGCTGGAAACCACCACCCCGGGCAGCGATCTGTCGTTCTTCAAGCTCGACTACCGTGGCCAGTTGTTCACGCCGTTGAGTGAGAACTACACCATGCGCTTCCATACCGAGCTGGGTTATGGCGACGGCTTTGGTGATACCAAGGGCTTGCCGTTCTACGAGAACTACTATGCTGGTGGCTTCAACTCGGTACGTGGCTTCAAGGACAGCACTCTGGGCCCACGCAGTACTCCTAGTCGTGGTGCTGGTGTAACCGGTAACGTCGGTACGGCTGCCGACCCGGACCAGGATCCGCTGCCATTCGGCGGTAACGTATTGATCCAGGGTGGTGCCGAGTTGCTGTTCCCGTTGCCTTTCGTCAAGGATCAGCGCTCGCTGCGTACCTCCTTGTTCTGGGATGTGGGTAACGTCTTCAACTCTCGCTGTGAAAGCACGTCCAACACCATTGCGGCGTCGAACGTGAAAACGCAGTGCAACGATATCAGCCTGAGCAATCTGGCCAGTTCGGTTGGTGTCGGTGTGACTTGGGTCACCGCTCTGGGTCCATTGAGCTTCGCCCTGGCGATGCCGATCAAGAAACCGGATGACGCTGAAACCCAGGTGTTCCAATTCTCTCTCGGTCAGACTTTCTAATAGCCTGATCCAAGATAACGACAATGGATTTTGTAGGAGTGCATCGTGCGTAAGTTGACTCAATTGGTTCTCCTGGCCACCGTTCTGGTCGCGAGCCCGGCATTTGCCGAAATGAAAATCGCCGTCCTGAACTATCAGATGGCCCTGCTGGAATCTGACGCAGCCAAGAAGTACGCCGTGGATGCCGAGAAAAAGTTCGGTCCGCAGTTGACCAAGCTGAAGACTCTGGAAAGCAGCGCCAAAGGCATCCAGGACCGTCTGGTGGCCGGTGGCGACAAGATGCAGCAGGGCGAGCGTGAACGCCTGGAGCTCGAGTTCAAGCAAAAGGCCCGTGACTTCCAGTTCCAGTCCAAAGAGCTGAACGAAGCCAAAGCCGTTGCCGACCGCGAAATGCTCAAGCAGCTGAAGCCGAAGCTGGACAGCGCTGTGGAAGAAGTCATCAAGAAAGGCGGTTTCGACCTGGTCTTCGAGCGTGGCGCAGTGATTGATGTCAAACCTCAGTACGACATCACTCGCCAGGTTATCGAGCGTATGAATCAGCTGAAGTAAGCCATGACCGCGACCATAAAGCTCGGCCAGTTGGCCGAGTTCCTCGGCGCCACCTTGAGTGGCGACGGGGAGAAGGAAATCACTGGGCTAGCCACCTTGCAGGAGGCTGGCCCAGCTCAGTTGAGCTTTTTGGCAAATCCCCAGTACCGCAAGTACTTGGTGGACTGTCAGGCCGGCGCGGTGCTGTTGAAGGCCGCGGATGCCGAAGCCTATGCCGGTGATGCACTGGTAGTGGCCGATCCCTACCTGGCCTATGCGCGCATTTCCCATTTGTTCGATCCCAAGCCAAAGGCACAGGCAGGTGTTCATCCTTCTGCGGTGATTGCCGCTGATGCGCAGGTAGATCCTGCGGCCAGCATTGGCCCCTTTGCCGTGATCGAGAGCGGTGCGCGGATTGCTGCAGGTGTGACCATCGGCGCTCACTGCTTTATCGGCGCCCGCTGCGAAATCGGCGAAGGTGGCTGGTTGGCACCACGGGTGACCCTGTACCACGACGTGCGTATCGGCAAGCGTGTGGTCATTCAGTCAGGTGCTGTGCTGGGGGGGGAAGGCTTTGGTTTTGCCAATGAAAAAGGCGTCTGGCAGAAAATCGCCCAGATTGGCGGCGTGACCATCGGTGACGATGTGGAAATCGGCGTCAACACGGCGATCGACCGCGGTGCCCTGGCCGATACCGTCATTGGCAATGGCGTGAAGCTGGACAACCAGATCCAGATCGCCCACAACGTCCAAGTCGGTGATCACACCGCCATGGCTGCTTGTGTGGGGATCTCCGGCAGTACCAAGATCGGCAAGCACTGTATGCTCGCCGGTGGCGTGGGCCTGGTTGGGCATATCGATATTTGCGACAACGTATTCCTCACCGGGATGACCATGGTGACCCACTCGATTACCGAACCGGGCGCCTACTCTTCCGGTACGGCCATGCAGCCTGCTGCCGAGTGGCGCAAAAGCGCGGCACGCATCCGCCAGCTGGATGACCTTGCACGGCGCTTGCGTCAGTTGGAAAAGCGCGTTGGGGACGTGACCCCCGGCGGCAATGCTTCATCTGATGGCTGATACCATTTCCATATCAAGTGTGCACAGCCGCTAGACTGCCTCCTTGATTTGCTAGAGGAGCCTGCGTTAGTCGCGCGCTCCCACTCTTTACTACAGGCTTCCCCCCGAAATGATGGACATCAACGAGATTCGCGAATACTTGCCTCACCGTTACCCTTTCCTGTTGGTGGATCGGGTAGTGGACCTGGATGTTGAAGGCAAGTGCATTCGTGCCTACAAGAATGTCAGCATCAATGAACCGTTCTTCAATGGTCACTTCCCTGCGCACCCGATCATGCCGGGCGTGCTGATCATCGAGGCCATGGCTCAGGCTGCGGGCATTCTCGGTTTCAAGATGCTCGACGTGAAGCCCGCCGACGGCACCCTCTATTACTTCGTCGGTTCCGACAAGCTGCGCTTCCGCCAGCCGGTGCTGCCGGGCGACCAGCTGATCCTTGAAGCCAAGTTCATCAGCTGCAAGCGCCAGATCTGGAAGTTCGAATGCCAGGCTTCGGTCGACGGCAAGCCGGTGTGCTCTGCCGAGATCATCTGTGCGGAACGCAAACTATGAGTTTGATTGACCCTCGCGCAATCATCGATCCGACGGCCGTCCTGGCCGACGACGTTGAGGTTGGCCCGTGGTCGATCGTCGGCGCTGGTGTGGAAATCGGCGAGGGTACAGTGATCGGGCCCCATGTGATTCTCAAGGGCCCTACCCGGATCGGTAAGCACAACCGCATCTACCAGTTTTCGTCGGTAGGTGAGGACACGCCTGATCTGAAATACAAGGGCGAGGAAACCCGCCTGGTGATCGGTGACCACAACGTGATCCGCGAAGGCGTGACCATTCACCGTGGCACCGTCCAGGATCGTTCCGAAACCACTCTGGGTGATCACAACCTGGTCATGGCCTATGCCCACATCGGCCATGACAGTGTTATCGGCAACCACTGCATCCTGGTCAACAACACCGCCTTGGCCGGCCATGTGCATGTGGATGACTGGGCGATTCTCTCCGGTTTCACCCTGGTGCATCAGTATTGCCATATCGGCGCCCACAGCTTTTCCGGCATGGGCACCGCCATCGGCAAGGACGTGCCGGCATTCGTCACCGTATTCGGCAACCCCGCCGAAGCCCGCAGCATGAACTTCGAAGGCATGCGCCGTCGCGGCTTCAGCGAAGATGCGATCCACGCGCTGCGTCGTGCCTACAAAACGGTCTATCGCCAGGGGCTGACGGTTGATCAGGCCTTGGCCGAGCTGGCCGAGCTGGCTGCACAGTTCCCTGAAGTCGCGGTCTTTCGTGACTCGATCCAGTCCTCGACTCGCGGCATCACCCGTTAATCATGAGCACTCTGCGTATTGCGCTGGTGGCTGGCGAAGCCTCCGGCGACATTCTCGGCGCCGGTTTGATGCGAGCTCTCAAGGTTCAGCACCCGGCCGTCGAATTCATAGGGGTCGGTGGTCCGCTGATGGAGGCCGAAGGCCTTGTTTCCTACTTCCCCATGGAGCGCCTGGCGGTCATGGGGCTGGTAGAGGTGCTTGGGCGCCTGCGTGAGCTGCTGGCTCGACGCAAGAAGCTGATCCAGACCCTGATTGCTGAAAAGCCGGATGTGTTTATCGGTATCGATGCCCCGGATTTCACCCTGAATATCGAACTCAAGCTGCGTCAGGCCGGGATCAAGACCGTGCACTACGTCAGCCCTTCGGTCTGGGCCTGGCGGCAGAAGCGGGTGCTGAAGATCCGCGAAGGCTGCGACCTGATGCTGACCCTGTTCCCCTTCGAAGCCCGCTTCTATGAAGAGAAGGGGGTACCGGTGAAGTTCGTCGGTCACTCTCTGGCCGATGCCATTCCGCTGGAGGCCGACCGAGCCGCTGCACGCGCGGAGCTGGGGTTGCCAGAAGGGCCGTTGGTGGCCTTGATGCCCGGTAGTCGCGGTGGCGAAGTAGGGCGCCTGGGCGCCTTGTTCCTCGATGCCGCTCAGCGCCTGCGGGCCATGCGCCCCGGCGTGCGTTTCATCATGCCTTGCGCCAGCCCGGAGCGGCGGGTCCAGCTGGAGCAGTTGCTGGCCAATCGTGATCTGCCACTGACGTTGCTCGATGGCCAGTCCCACAAGGCGCTGGCTGCTTGCGATGCGGTGTTGATCGCCTCCGGTACCGCGACCCTGGAAGCCTTGCTCTACAAGCGCCCGATGGTCGTGGCTTATCGCCTGGCGCCGCTGACCTTCTGGATTCTCAAGCGCATGGTCAAGAGCCCGTACATTTCCCTGCCGAACCTGCTGGCCCAGCGCCTCCTGGTGCCTGAGCTGCTGCAGGACGATGCCACGGCCGATGCTCTGGCCCAGACCTTGTCGCCGCTGATCGAAGGTGGTGAAGAGCAGACTCGCGGCTTTGACGAGATCCACCGAACCTTGCGTCGCGACGCATCCAACCAGGCCGCGCAAGCCGTGCTTGGGCTGATCGGCAAATGACTGTGAGTAACCCGAAAATGCAAATGGGCCTGGATTTCACCCTGGTGGCGGACGCCGAGGACCTGGTGGCCGGGGTCGATGAGGTCGGCCGCGGCCCTTTGTGTGGTGCAGTGGTCACCGCGGCAGTGATTCTCGACCCGACGCGGCCGATTCTCGGCCTCAACGATTCGAAGAAGCTCACCGAAGCCCGGCGCGAGAAGCTGTTCGACGAAATCTGCGAGAAAGCCCTGAGCTGGTGCATCGCCCGGGCTGAGGTCGAGGAAATCGACGAGCTGAATATCCTCCATGCCACCATGTTGGCCATGCAGCGCGCGGTGGAGGGGCTGAGTGTGACCCCGAAGCTGGCGATGATCGATGGCAACCGTTGCCCGAAGCTGGCGATGCCGGCTGAAGCGGTGGTCAAGGGCGATAGCAAGGTTCCGGCGATTGCTGCGGCATCGATCCTGGCCAAGGTCAGCCGTGACCGAGAAATGGCCGCTTTCGAGCTGATCTATCCGGGATATGGCATCGGTGGCCACAAGGGCTACCCGACCCCGGTGCATCTGGAAGCCCTGGCCCGCCTGGGGCCGACGCCGATTCACCGGCGCTCTTTCGCTCCGGTGCGGCAAGCCTACGAAGCCCGCGAGGCGCTGGGCGAGATTCAGTCCTGAGGCTGATGTTTTAGTCGAGGCCCGGTACAATCCGGGCCTTGTTGTTTTCGCGCTTATTACAGGATCACTATGCCGGCTTCATTCGTTCACCTGCGCCTGCACACTGAATATTCCCTGGTCGACGGTCTGGTGCGGATCAAGCCGCTGGTCAAGGCGCTGGCCGGCATGGGCATGCCGGCGGTGGCGGTCACAGACCAGAACAACATGTGTTCCCTGGTCAAGTTCTATAAAACCAGCATGGGTGCGGGGATCAAGCCGATCTGCGGCGCCGACCTGTGGCTGTCGAACAAGGACCCGGATAACCCCCTGAGCCGCATCAGCCTGCTGGTGATGAACGCCGTGGGTTACCGCAACCTGACCGAGCTGATTTCCCGCGGCTTCATCGATGGCCAGCGCAACGGCCAGATCATCATCGAGCGTGAGTGGGTGGCGGAGGCCGCGGAAGGCCTGATCATGCTCTCGGCGGCCAAGGAGGGCGAGATCGGCATGGCCCTGATCGCCGGCGATCTCGAGGTTGCCGAGACCCTGGCCCGGGAGTGGATGGCCGTATTCCCCGAGCGCTTCTACCTGGAAGTCCAGCGTACCAACCGCCCCAACGACGAAGAGCAATTGCACGCTGCGGTGGCCCTGGCCGACAAGATCGGCGCGCCGCTGGTGGCTACCAACGACGTGCGTTTCATCAAGCAGGAAGACTTCGAAGCCCACGAAACCCGGGTTTGCATCGGTGAAGGCCGGGCCCTGGACGATCCGCGTCGCTCAAAGAACTACAGCGACCAGCAGTACCTGAAAAGCGCCGAAGAAATGGCCGAGCTGTTCAGTGACCTGCCCGAGGCGCTGGAAAACACTGTCGAGATCGCCAAACGCTGCAACATCGAGGTCAAGCTGGGCAAGCACTTCTTGCCTGACTACCCGATTCCCGATGGCATGACCATCGATGAGTATTTTCGCAAGGTTTCCTTCGACGGCCTGGAAGAGCGCCTCAGCGTGCTGCTGCCCAAGGACACCACCGAGGACTACGAGGCCAAGCGTCAGGTCTACGTCGACCGGCTGAATTTCGAACTGGATATCATCATCCAGATGGGCTTCCCCGGTTACTTCCTGATCGTTATGGACTTTATCCAGTGGGCCAAGAACAACGGCGTACCGGTAGGTCCGGGCCGGGGGTCGGGTGCCGGTTCCCTGGTGGCGTATGTGCAGAAGATCACTGACCTCGATCCGCTGGAATACGACCTGCTGTTCGAACGTTTCCTTAACCCGGAACGGGTCTCCATGCCCGACTTCGACGTCGACTTCTGCATGGACGGTCGCGACCGGGTGATCGACTACGTGGCCGAGAAATACGGCCGCAACGCGGTGAGCCAGATCATCACCTTCGGTTCCATGGCGGCCAAGGCGGTGGTGCGTGACGTGGCGCGGGTGCAGGGCAAGTCTTACGGCCTGGCCGACCGTCTGTCGAAGATGATCCCCTTCGAAGTCGGCATGACCCTGGAAAAAGCCTACGAGCAAGAGGAGATCCTGCGGGACTTCATCAAGGTCGATGAAGAGGCGGCGGAAATCTGGGAGATGGCGCGCAAGCTCGAGGGCGTGGTGCGCAACGTCGGCAAGCACGCCGGGGGTGTGGTGATCGCGCCCACCAAGCTCACCGACTTCTCGCCGATCTACTGCGACGAAGAGGGCGGTGGCCTGGTGACCCAGTTCGACAAGGATGACGTCGAGGCGGCCGGCCTGGTGAAGTTCGACTTCCTCGGTCTGCGGACCCTGACCATCATCGACTGGGCACTGAAAACCATTAACCGCGACCGCGCCAAGGTCGGCGAGGAGCCGCTGGATATCGCCTTTATCCCGCTGGACGACAAGCCGACCTACAGCCTGTTGCAGAAAGCTGAAACCACCGCAGTATTCCAGCTTGAATCCCGGGGCATGAAGGAGCTGATCAAGAAGCTCAAGCCCGACTGCCTGGAAGACCTGATCGCACTGGTGGCCCTGTTCCGTCCGGGGCCGCTGCAATCGGGCATGGTGGATGACTTCATCAACCGCAAGCACGGCCGCGCCGAGCTGGCCTACCCGCACCCGGACTATCAGTACGACGGCCTGCAGCCGGTACTGGCACCGACCTACGGCATCATCCTGTACCAGGAACAGGTGATGCAGATTGCCCAGGTCATGGCCGGCTACACCCTGGGCGGTGCGGACATGCTGCGCCGGGCCATGGGTAAGAAAAAGCCCGAAGAGATGGCCAAGCAGCGGGGCGGCTTCATTGAAGGTTGCGCCAGCAACAACATCGATGCAGACCTGGCGGGCAACATCTTCGACCTGGTGGAAAAGTTCGCCGGCTACGGCTTCAACAAATCCCACTCCGCCGCCTACGGCCTGGTGTCGTACCAGACCGCCTGGCTCAAGGCGCACTACCCGGCGCCGTTCATGGCGGCGGTACTCTCCGCGGATATGCACAACACCGACAAGGTCGTGACCTTGATCGAGGAAGTGCGGATCATGAAGTTGCGCCTCGACGCGCCGGACGTGAACACCTCCGAGTTCAAGTTCACGGTGAACGACGAAGGTCGCATCGTCTACGGCCTGGGGGCGATCAAGGGCGTCGGCGAGGGGCCGGTGGAAGCCATCACCGAAGCCCGCGAGGCAGGGCCTTTCAAGGATCTGTTCGATTTCTGCGCCAGGGTCGACCTCAAGCGCATCAACAAGCGGACCCTGGACGGCTTGATTCGAAGCGGCGCCCTGGACCGCCTGGGGCCGCACTTCTTCGATGAGCCCAAGGCCTACCAGGCCAATATCGACCAGAACCGCGCCGTGCTGCTGGCGGCCATGGAAGAAGCGATCAAGGCTGCGGAGCAGACCGCCCGTACCCACGACAGTGGCCACGCCGACCTGTTCGGCGGGGTCTTCGTCGATGAGGATGCGGATGTCTACGCCAACCATCGCAAGGCCAAGGAACTGACCCTCAAGGAACGCCTGAAAGGCGAGAAAGACACCCTGGGGCTGTACCTGACCGGGCACCCGATCGACGAATACGAAGGCGAGATCCGTCGTTTCGCCCGCCAGCGCATCATCGACCTGAAGCCGGCCCGGGATACCCAGACCGTGGCCGGCATGATCATCGCCCTGCGGGTGATGAAGAACAAAAAGGGCGACAAGATGGGCTTCATCACCCTCGACGACCGCTCGGGGCGGATCGAGGCCTCGCTGTTTGCCGATGCGTTCCATTCGGCGCAGTCGCTGCTGCAGACCGACGCCATGGTGGTGGTGGAGGGCGAGGTCAGCAACGACGACTTCTCCGGCGGCCTGCGCCTGCGGGTCAAGCGGGTGATGAGCATGGAGGATGCGCGGACCAACCTGGCGGAAAGCCTGCGCCTGAAGATCCACAGCGATGCCCTGAAGGGCGATCAGCTACGCTGGCTGGGTGATCTGTTCAAGCGCCACCGCGGCGCATGCCCGATCACCATGGAGTACACCCGGGATGACGCCAAGGCCCTGCTGCAGTTTGGCGAGAACTGGCGGATCGATCCGGCGGACAGCTTGATTCAAGCCCTGCGTGACCAGTTCGGGCGAGACAACGTCTTCCTCCAATACCGTTGACGGTGAGGTGCCATCATTGCGCCTCATCGTCACTTGAATTTTTAATCTCGACCTCAACGCGTCCGTCCCTTAAGGTAGGGCGCGAATAGACAACCGGCCGGCCCAAGCTCCCTTGGACGTCGAGCCCAGACGGACGCCTATGAACCCGAATTTTCTTGATTTCGAACAGCCGATCGCCGACCTGCAAGCCAAGATCGAAGAGTTGCGCTTGGTCGGTAATGACAATTCGCTGAATATCGGCGATGAGATTTCCCGCCTGCAGGACAAGAGCAACACCCTGACCGAGGACATCTTCGGCAAGCTCACCAGCTGGCAGATCGCACGTCTGGCGCGGCACCCGCGTCGCCCGTACACCCTGGACTACATCCAGCACATCTTCACCGAGTTCGACGAGCTGCATGGCGATCGCCACTTCTCTGACGACGCCGCCATCGTAGGCGGCGTTGCTCGCCTGGACGAGCAGCCGGTAATGATCATCGGGCACCAGAAAGGCCGTGAAGTACGCGAAAAGGTCCGCCGCAACTTCGGCATGCCGCGTCCGGAAGGCTACCGCAAGGCCTGCCGCCTGATGGAAATGGCCGAGCGCTTCAAGATGCCGATCCTGACCTTCATCGACACTCCGGGCGCCTATCCGGGCATCGACGCTGAAGAGCGCAACCAGAGCGAGGCCATTGCCTGGAACCTGCGAGTCATGGCGCGCCTGAAGACTCCGATCATCGCCACCGTGATCGGTGAAGGTGGTTCTGGCGGTGCCTTGGCCATCGGTGTCTGTGACCAGTTGAACATGCTGCAGTACTCCACCTACGCGGTGATCTCGCCGGAAGGCTGCGCCTCGATCCTGTGGAAAACCTCGGAAAAGGCTGCCGATGCCGCCGAAGCCATGGGTATTACCGCCGAGCGCCTCAAAGGCCTGGGTATTGTCGACAAGGTCATCGGCGAGCCATTGGGCGGTGCCCATCGGGATCCGGCTGCCGCAGCGGCCTCGATCCGTGCCGAACTCAGCACGCAGCTGGCCATGCTCAAGGAAATGGACAACGACACCTTGCTGGCCCGTCGCTATGACCGCCTGATGAGCTACGGTCTCTGATCGAGCACTGCCTCCCCTTGTAGGGGCACGCTCGTTCGCGACCCAGGCGCCGCCATCGATTCGATGGCGGCGTTGTTGCTTATGCGGGCAAGCAGTACGCCACCCGGCCGCTCCTACAGGTCTTGAACACGTCATGAACGCTCTCTCCGCCAAACTACTGCAAAGCCTCGCGCCCTGGCGCGACTCCAGGAGTTGGCGCGTGGCTTTCTCCGGTGGCCTGGATTCCACCGTCCTGTTGCATCTGCTCGCCGATCTGGCGCAGCACCATCGCCTTCCTCCACTTTCGGCTGTGCATATCCATCATGGGCTTCAGGCTGCGGCCGACGCCTGGCCGGAGCATTGTCAGGCCTTCTGTGATGCGCTGGGGGTGCCGCTGCAGGTGCTTCGCGTCCAGGTGCCAGCCGGTGCCAGCCTGGAGCGCGCCGCCCGCGAGGCACGCTATGGCGCTTTCGCACGGCTCACGGCGAGCACTGAAGTGCTGCTGACGGCGCAGCATCGTGACGACCAGGCGGAAACGCTGCTGTTCCGCCTGCTGCGCGGTGCCGGAGTCAGGGGCTTGTCGGCAATGCCGTCAGCGCGGCCATTGGGCGACGGGCACCTGCTGCGACCCTTGCTTGATGTGTCACGTGCCGAACTGCAGTGCTACGCCGTGGAGCATCAGTTGAGCTGGGTCGAAGACCCATCCAACGCCGATCATCAGTATTCGCGCAATTACCTGCGCCACCAGGTCATGCCGGCGATTACCGCGCGCTGGCCCCAGGCGGCACTCAGCATGAGCCGCAGCGCCGCGCACTTGAATGAAGCCCAGGGCCTGCTCGATGAGCTGGCGCTCATGGATCTGGATGCAGCCCGCGGTGCTAGCGTCTGGCCCTGGCTGGATCTGCCCTCACTGGCTCTGGCACCTTTGCAGTCTTTGTCGGGCGCGCGCCAACGCAATGCCTTGAGCCATTGGTTGAGCCGGTTTGGCCGTTTGCCGGATACCGATCACTGGCGTGGCTGGGACAGCCTGCGAGATGCGGGTGCCGAAGGGCGACCGGTGTGGCGTTTGGCCGATGGCGAGTTGCATCGTGCGGCAGGGCGAGTCTGGTGGCTGTCCGGCAGCTGGCTGCAACCGGTCGACGGACGGTTGCAGTGGCTCGATCCGCAAAAGCCCTTGCATCTGCCGGGCAACGGTCAGGTGTCGTTCCCTGGGCCAGTGCCGACCGGGTCGCTGCATATCCGCTATCGCCAGGGGGGCGAGATCATGCACCTGGCCGGCCGCGGCCATCGGGACTTGAAGCGTTTGCTCAATGAAAGCGGGCTGCCGGGTTTCGTCCGTGGCAGATTGCCGCTGCTGTATCAGGACGACCGCTTGCTCGCGGTGGCGAACCTGCCGGCACTTGCGACAAACCCCCAGGGTGGCTGGCCATTGCAATGGCTGCCACCAACCAGCGATCAAGGTTTGAGCTGAAAGGGGCTTTCCGGTAGACTACGCTCCCTTCTTGATACAACTTCTGTGGATTCGCCTGAATTGCAGGAGTTGCCGATTACCAAGCAGTCTTTGCTGGGCGATTCCAAAAAATGTGTAGCGAGCAACCTACCGGTGTTTTTGCATCCGGTCTGTCACCACGCGGCGGTTTTTTTGAAAGGTGCACTGTGATTAATGCAGGTGATCGGGGGCTTCGGCCTTCCTTCGCTTTCCCCGGCGGCACTGACCGCTTTAACGCAGACTTCTAGGGTTTTTCATGACGCGCTACATATTCGTCACGGGCGGTGTTGTTTCTTCATTGGGGAAAGGCATTGCCTCGGCTTCATTGGCGGCCATCCTGGAGGCGCGGGGGCTTAAGGTCACCATGCTCAAGCTGGACCCGTACATCAACGTCGACCCGGGCACCATGAGCCCGTTCCAGCACGGTGAAGTGTTCGTCACCCACGACGGCGCCGAGACCGACCTGGACCTGGGCCACTACGAGCGGTTCATCCGCACGACCATGACCCAGAACAACAACTTCACCACCGGCCGCGTGTACGAGCACGTGCTGCGCAAGGAGCGCCGTGGTGATTATCTGGGTGCCACCATCCAGGTGATTCCGCACATCACCGACGAGATCAAGCGTCGCATCATCAAGGGCGCCGGCGATGCCGACGTGGCCTTGGTGGAAATCGGCGGTACCGTGGGTGACATCGAGTCGCAACCGTTCCTCGAAGCCATCCGTCAACTGCGTGTGGAAGTCGGTTCCAAGCGCGCGATGCTGATGCACCTGACGCTGGTTCCGTACATCGCCACCGCTGGCGAGACCAAGACCAAGCCGACCCAGCACTCGGTAAAAGAGCTGCGTTCGATCGGCTTGCAGCCGGACGTGCTGATCTGCCGCTCCGACCATCCGGTGGATGTGTCGTCGCGCCGCAAGATCGCGCTGTTCACCAACGTTGAAGAGCGTGCGGTGATCTCCCTGGAAGACGTCGACACCATCTACAAGATCCCGGCCGTGCTGCACGCCCAGGGCCTGGACGATTTCGTCGTCGAGCGTTTCGGCCTGCAGTGCAACGGTGCTGACCTGTCCGAGTGGGAAAAAGTGGTGGACGCCAAGCTCAACCCAGAGCACGAAGTCACCATCGCCATGGTCGGCAAGTACATGGAACTGCTGGACGCCTACAAGTCGCTGATCGAAGCGATGAGTCATGCCGGCATTACCAACCGTACCAAGGTCAACCTGCGCTACATCGATTCCGAAGACATCGAGAACCAGGGCACCGCGCTGCTGGAAGGCGTCGACGCGATCCTGGTTCCAGGCGGTTTCGGCCTGCGTGGCGTGGAAGGCAAGATCACCGCGGTGCAATACGCTCGCGAGAACAAGGTGCCGTACCTGGGTATCTGCCTGGGCATGCAAGTGGCGGTCATCGAGTTCGCCCGTAATGTCATGGGCTGGAAAGACGCCAACTCCACCGAGTTCGATCGCACCAGCGGCCATCCGGTCGTCGGCCTGATCACCGAGTGGGAAGACGCCACCGGTGCCGTTGAAGTGCGTACCGAAGCTTCCGACCTGGGCGGCACCATGCGTCTGGGCGCTCAGGAATGCTTGCTGGAAGCGGGCTCCAAGGTCCACGACTGCTACGCCAAGGACGTGATCATCGAGCGTCACCGTCACCGCTACGAAGTGAACAACAAGCTGCTGCCGCAACTGATCGAAGCTGGCCTGAAGATCTCCGGTCGCTCGGGTGACGGCGCGCTGGTTGAAGTGGTCGAGGCCCAGGATCATCCATGGTTCGTCGCTTGCCAGTTCCACCCCGAGTTCACCTCGACTCCCCGTGACGGCCACCCACTGTTCAGCGGTTTCGTCAAAGCAGCATTGGCTCAACACCAGAAGAAGGCGTGACCCTGATGGCGCAGAAGATCATCCGCGTAGGCAACATCGAGATCGCCAACGACAAGCCGATGGTGCTGTTCGGCGGCATGAACGTGCTGGAAAGCCGCGACATGGCGATGCAGGTCTGTGAAGAATACGTGCGGGTCACCGAGAAGCTCGGTATCCCCTACGTGTTCAAGGCCAGTTTCGACAAGGCCAACCGTTCGTCGGTGACCTCCTACCGTGGCCCGGGCCTGGAAGAAGGCATGCGGATTTTCGAAGACGTGAAGCAGGCCTTTGGCGTGCCGATCATCACTGACGTCCACGAGCCGGCCCAGGCTGCCGTGGTCGCCGAAGTCTGCGACATCATCCAGCTGCCGGCCTTCCTTTCGCGGCAGACCGACCTGGTGGTGGCCATGGCCAAGACCGGCGCGGTGATCAACATCAAGAAAGCCCAGTTCCTCGCACCCCAGGAAATGAAACACATCCTGAGCAAGTGCGAAGAGGCGGGCAACGATCAGTTGATCCTCTGCGAGCGCGGTTCCAGCTTCGGCTACAACAACCTGGTCGTGGACATGCTCGGCTTCGGCATCATGAAGCAGTTCGAATACCCGGTGTTCTTCGATGTGACCCACGCCCTGCAGATGCCGGGTGGTCGCGCCGACTCCGCTGGCGGTCGCCGGGCCCAGGTCACCGACCTGGCCAAGGCCGGCATGAGCCAGTCTCTTGCCGGGCTGTTCCTCGAAGCCCATCCGGATCCGGACAACGCCAAGTGCGACGGTCCTTGCGCCCTGCGCCTGGACAAGCTCGAGCCGTTCCTGGCCCAGCTCAAGGCCCTGGACGAGCTGGTCAAGAGTTTTCCGACGGTAGAAACCGCGTAAAACCGATTTCTCCGGTAAAGTACCGCACGATTATTGCTCAGGCCCCCGGGCCTGAGCCTTATCGTCTGCAAGACTGCCCGCTTTCCCCGCCTTGCCGACGGTAAAAGATTTCCTACAGCTGCGTCGTTTTCGTCAACTTTGGAGTGTTTACAACAATGGCAAAAATCGTCGACATCAAAGGTCGTGAAGTTCTCGACTCCCGTGGCAACCCCACTGTCGAAGCGGACGTGCTTCTCGACAACGGCATCATCGGCAGTGCATGCGCGCCGTCCGGTGCTTCCACCGGCTCGCGCGAAGCGCTGGAGCTGCGTGATGGCGACAAGAGCCGTTACCTGGGCAAGGGCGTGCTCAAGGCGGTAGCCAACATCAACGGTCCGATCCGCGACCTGCTGCTGGGTAAGGACCCGATCGATCAGAAGGCCCTGGATCAGGCCATGATCAAGCTCGACGGTACCGAGAACAAGGCCACCCTGGGCGCCAACGCGATCCTCGCCGTGTCCCTGGCTGCTGCCAAGGCCGCCGCTCAGGACCAGGACCTGCCGCTGTACGCCCACATCGCCAACCTCAATGGCACTCCGGGCGTCTACTCGATGCCGGTACCGATGATGAACATCATCAACGGTGGCGAGCACGCCGATAACAACGTCGACATCCAGGAGTTCATGGTGCAGCCGGTTGGCGCCAAGTCCTTCTCGGAAGGCCTGCGCATGGGCACCGAAATCTTCCATCACCTCAAAGCCGTGCTGAAGGCCCGTGGCCTGAACACCGCAGTGGGTGACGAAGGCGGTTTTGCACCGAACCTGGCTTCCAACGAAGACGCTCTGAAAGTGATCTCCGAAGCCGTGGCCAACGCCGGTTACACCCTGGGCACCGACGTGACCCTGGCCCTGGACTGCGCTGCAAGCGAATTCTATGAAGATGGCAAGTACAACCTGTCCGGCGAAGGCCAGGTGTTCACCGCCGAAGGTTTCGCCGAGTACCTCAAAGGTCTGACCCAGCGCTACCCGATCATCTCCATCGAAGACGGCCTGGACGAGTCCGACTGGGCCGGCTGGAAAATCCTTACCGACAAGATCGGCGAGAAGGTTCAACTGGTCGGCGACGACCTGTTCGTGACCAACACCAAGATCCTGAAAGAAGGCATCGACAAGAAGATCGCCAACTCGATCCTGATCAAGTTCAACCAGATCGGCACCCTGACCGAAACCCTGGAAGCCATCCAGATGGCCAAGGCTGCCGGCTACACTGCGGTTATCTCCCACCGTTCCGGTGAAACCGAAGATTCGACCATCGCCGACCTGGCCGTGGGTACCTCGGCTGGCCAGATCAAGACCGGCTCCCTGTGCCGTTCCGACCGCGTTTCCAAGTACAACCAATTGCTGCGTATCGAAGAGCAATTGAACGGCAAGGCCAAGTACAACGGTCGCGGTGAGTTTCGCGGCTAAGCAGTAGATGGTAAAAAGACACCGGATTGTGTCGGGAAAATCGCTACAGCGAGTTTTTTGCCACTAATCTGATGCCTTAAGAGCACAAGCCTGGGTCTTCCAGGCTTCGTGCTATCAGTAGGTCCGAAGTTGTTGGCATGGCTGTCTTTTTTCACTGGATACCCGATATTCGATGCGCAGTCCCAATTGGTTGTTCCTGGTCTTGCTCTTGCTGCTGGCTGGCTTGCAGTACCGCCTGTGGGTGGGGAACGGCAGCTTGGCCCAGGTTGCTGACCTGACTCAGCAGATTGCCGACCAGCACGCTGAAAACGAGCGTTTGCTGGAACGAAATCGCGTACTCGATGCGGAAGTCATGGAGCTGAAAAAAGGCATGGAGACCGTGGAAGAACGGGCTCGCCATGAGTTGGGTATGGTCAAGGAGGGTGAAACCCTCTACCAGTTGGCCCAATGAGCGACGTATTGCCGGCCTTCTGGGCCGTGATTCCTGCCGCGGGCGTTGGTGCCCGTATGGCCGCGGACCGCCCCAAGCAGTACCTGCAACTGGGTGGACGCACAATTCTTGAACACAGCCTGGGCTGCTTTCTCGACCACCCCGGCCTCAAGGGGCTGGTGGTCAGCCTGGCGGTTGATGATCTTTACTGGCCGGCCCTGGCTTGCGCCCATGATTCGCGGATCCAGCGGGTCGAAGGTGGTGCTGAGCGTTCCGGCTCGGTGCTCAATGCCTTGCTCCATCTGCACGCCCAGGGCGCTGCCGATGACGACTGGGTGCTGGTTCACGATGCCGCCCGGCCCAATCTTTCCCGGGATGACCTGGACAAACTGCTGGGTGAGTTGGTGGATGACCCGGTGGGGGGGCTGCTCGCAGTTCCGGCCCGGGACACCCTGAAACGTGTGGACAAGCACGGTCGAGTGCTGGAAACCGTTGACCGCAGTTTGATCTGGCAAGCCTACACACCGCAGATGTTCCGCCTCGGTGCCCTGCATCGTGCCCTGGCCGACAGCCTGGTGGCCGATGTGGCGATTACCGATGAAGCTTCGGCGATGGAATGGGCCGGCCAGGCGCCGCGCCTGATCGAAGGCCGCTCGGATAACCTCAAGGTCACCCGTCCCGAAGACCTGGAATGGTTGCGCCAGCGCTGGTCCAACCGCCGCTGACTGCTGGCTTGCGCTGCACCTTGTAGCTGCTGGTGCAGGCTGCGAACGACTCGGAAGGAGGCGCCGCTCTTGAGGCCCTGAAGGCCCTGCGGGCCTTGTCACCGCCTGCGGCAGCAGCTACAGGTCGCGGTATTCCGGGCGCTGCGCCAGCCCTTGTTTCAGATAATCCACCAGCTTGCGCACTTTCGGTGACAGGTGCCGTTGCTGCGGGTACAGCGCCCAGACTGCGGTGTTGGGCGGTTGGTGAGCTTCCAGCAAGGAAATCAGCGTACCGTTCTGCAAGTGCTCCAGGACGTAGTAGTCCGGCAACTGGCACAGCCCCACCCCTTGCAAGGCCGCGTCCAGCACCGCCTGCCCGCTGTTGCAGCGCCAATTACCCTGCACCCGTTGCGAAAATTCGCGCCCATCCAGTTCCAATTGCCAGATATCCGAGCTGCCGATCAGGCAGTTGTGCCGGCTCAACTCCGACAGGCTGTGTGGGCGTCCATAACGTTCCAGGTAGGAGGGCGAGGCGCATAGGTACATGCGGCGTGGGGCCAGGCGAGTGGCGACCAGGCGCGAGTCCAGCAGGCGCCCCAAGCGAATCGCCAGGTCCAGCCCTTCATGCACCAGGTCCAGGGGGCGGTTGCTGAGCTCTATATCCACCCGCAACTGCGGATAAAGGCTCATGAACCGGGTAACCAGCGGCACGATAAAACGCTCGCCGTAGGCCACTGCACAGGTCATGCGCAGCATGCCCTTGGGCTCGCTGGTCAGGTCGCCTACGGCCCGCAGGGCCTCCTCGCGACCATCCTGCAGACGTTGGCAATGCTGGAGAAAGGTCTGCCCGGCCTCGGTCAGGGTTACCCGGCGGGTACTGCGATACAGCAGGCGAGTCTGCAAGCGCTCCTCAAGCCGTGCCACCTGACGGCTGATATGGGACGAAGAGACCCCCAGGCGCTCGGCGGCAGCGGTGAACTGGCTGCATTCGGCGACCGCGACAAATTCGTCGATACCTTCCCAACGGTTGTCATTCATTGATTGTCCCCATACAGCAATAATGTTTTGCTTTTGCCTGGATTATTCATCGCATTGCGCTGTTTTACACTCTGTGCCTCGTTTTTATTCGCTGGAGAGTCAGGATGATCAAGTCACGTGCTGCCGTAGCCTTCGAGGCCAAGAAGCCGCTGGAAATCGTCGAAGTGGATGTCGCCATGCCCAAGGCGGGCGAGGTGCTGCTGCGGGTCGTCGCCTCCGGCGTCTGCCACACCGACGCCTACACGCTGTCTGGTGCCGACCCTGAAGGCATATTCCCGGCGATCCTCGGCCACGAAGGCGGTGCGGTGGTTGAGGCGGTGGGCGAGGGCGTGACCTCGGTGGCTGTGGGTGACCATGTGATCCCGCTGTACACCCCGGAATGCGGCAAGTGCAAATTCTGTCTGTCGGGCAAGACCAACCTCTGTCAGGCCATTCGCGCCACCCAGGGCAAGGGCCTGATGCCTGATGGCACCACGCGTTTTTCCTACAAGGGTCAGCCGATTTTCCACTACATGGGTACCTCGACCTTTTCCGAGTACACCGTGCTCCCGGAAATCTCCGTGGCCAAGATTCCCAAGGAAGCGCCGCTGGAAAAGGTCTGCCTGCTGGGGTGCGGCGTGACCACCGGGATCGGAGCGGTGATCAACACCGCCAAGGTCAAGGCCGGTGACACCGTGGCCATCTTCGGCCTGGGCGGCATTGGGCTGTCGGCGGTCATCGGTGCGGTCAAGGCCAAGGCCGGGCGTATCATCGCCATCGATATCAACCCGGCCAAGTTCGAGATCGCCAAGCAACTGGGCGCCACCGACTGCGTCAATCCGAAGGATTTCGACCGTCCGATTCAGGAGGTCATTGTCGACATGACTGATGGCGGCGTGGATTTCTCCTTCGAGTGCATCGGCAATGTGCAATTGATGCGTGCGGCCCTGGAGTGCTGCCACAAGGGCTGGGGCGAATCGGTAATCATCGGCGTGGCCGGTGCCGGCCAGGAAATCTCCACCCGTCCCTTCCAATTGGTGACCGGCCGGGTATGGCGCGGCTCAGCCTTTGGTGGCGTGCGCGGGCGCAGCGAGCTGCCAAGCTACGTGGAAATGTCCCAGACCGGCGAGATCCCCCTGGATACCTTCATCACCCACACCATGGGCCTGGAAGATATCAACAAGGCGTTCGACCTGATGCACGAAGGCAAGAGCATTCGCTCCGTCATTCACTTCTAAGAGCAGCGGCAAGCGGCAAGCCACAGGCGCCAAGCGGGAGTTCCGCTGCGGCCCATGGCTTGCGGCGTGCCGCTGGAGGTCTGCCATGAGTCTGGAAAACCTTTCCTGCCAGAAAAGCTTCGGCGGCTGGCATAAACGCTACAAGCATCATTCCCGGGTGCTGGGCTGTGACATGGTGTTCGCCGTGTATTTGCCGCCCCAGGCCGAGCAGGGCGGCAAGCTGCCGGTGCTTTACTGGTTGTCCGGCCTGACCTGTACCGACGAGAACTTCATGCACAAGGCCGGGGCTCAACGCATGGCTGCCGAGCTGGGCTTGATCATCGTCGCTCCGGATACCAGCCCGCGTGGCCCCGGCGTGCCCGGTGACCCGGACGGTGCCTGGGATTTCGGTCTGGGTGCCGGGTTCTACCTGAACGCGACGCAGGAGCCCTGGGCCCAGCATTACCGGATGCACGATTATGTGGTGAACGAGCTGCCGGAGCTGGTGGAGGCGCATTTTCCCGCTTCGCACAAGCGTGGGATCAGCGGGCACTCCATGGGCGGTCACGGGGCATTGGTGTGCGCGCTGCGTAATCCGGGGCGCTATCAGTCGGTTTCGGCCTTCGCTCCCATCAGCAACCCGATGGATTGCCCCTGGGGGCAGAAGGCGTTTTCCCGTTACCTGGGGGAGGAGCGCTCACGCTGGCGCGAGTGGGATGCCAGCGTGCTGATCGCCGAAGCCACCGAGAAGCTGCCGTTGCTGGTGGATCAGGGGGATCGTGACGACTTCCTCGCCGGCCAGCTCAAGCCTGAGGTCTTGCAGCAAGCGGCAAAGAATGCCGGGCATGAGCTGACGTTGCGGATGCAGCCGGGGTACGACCACAGCTACTTCTTTATCGCCAGTTTCATAGACGACCACTTGCAGCACCATGCACGTGCTCTTAACGCCTAATACCTGCCAAAGCAGGTAGAATCACGCCCTGACTTTTTCGGGGCGTTTTTTTATGCGTATTGGCCACGGCTACGATGTGCACCGTTTCGCTGAGGGCGACTTCATCACGTTGGGGGGGGTTCGTATTGCCCACCATTTCGGGCTGCTCGCGCACTCCGATGGTGATGTGCTGTTACACGCACTCAGTGATGCCCTTCTGGGCGCTGCCGCGCTGGGTGATATCGGCAAGCACTTTCCGGACACCGATCCGCAGTTCAAGGGCGCCGACAGCCGTGTCCTGCTGCGTCATGTTGTCGCGCTGATTCATGCCAAGGGCTGGAAGATCGGCAACGTCGACAACACCATCGTCGCCCAGGCACCGAAAATGGCACCTCACATTGAAACCATGCGGGCCTTGATTGCCGAGGACCTGCAGGTCGAGCTGGACCAGGTGAACGTGAAGGCAACCACCACCGAAAAACTCGGCTTTGTCGGCCGCGAGGAAGGCATCGCCGTGCATTCCGTGGCCTTGTTGCAACGCCCATGAATGAATTGCAATTGTTGGGCCCGCGGGCCTATGGCGATGCCCTGGGCAGCGCCGTACTCAAGGCCACTGCCGAAGACTTCCAGGTTGATGAAGTACTCGATATCCCGCTGAGCGGGGAAGGCGAGCATCTGTGGCTGTGGGTGGAAAAACGCGGCTTGAACACCGAGGAAGCGGCGCGGCGGATCGCCAAGGCGGCGGGGGTGTCGTTGCGCACTGTCAGCTATGCCGGGCTCAAGGATCGCCAGGCGCTGACCCGCCAGTGGTTCAGTGTGCAACTGCCGGGCAAGGCCGATCCGGATCTTGGCGCAGCGGAAAATCACACTCTGAAGATCCTCGAGGCCACCCGCCACAAGCGCAAATTGCAGCGTGGGGCCCATGCCGCCAATGGCTTTACCTTGCGCCTGACAGAGCTCAAGGCGGATCAGGCAGCCATCGACGAGCGCCTGAAGAGGATTGCCGCTCAAGGTATTCCCAACTATTTCGGCGCCCAGCGCTTCGGCCACGACGGTGGCAACCTGGCGGACGCCCGTAGCTGGGCTGCCCGTCAAGCGCTGCCGGAGCAGCGCAATGTGCGTTCGCGCCTGTTGTCCACCGCCCGCAGCTACCTGTTCAACCAGGCGCTGGCAGCGCGAGTGGCGGACGGCACTTGGCAGCAGGCGCAAGTGGGCGACTTGCTGGCATTTACCGACAGCCGCAGCTTTTTCATGGCCGGCCCGGATGAATGCACGGATCCGCGCCTGGCAATTCTTGACTTGCATCCCACAGGCCCGTTGTGGGGCGAAGGCGAGTCTCCGGCGGGTGGTGCGGTTCATGAACTTGAACAGCAGATGGCCGACCGCGAGGCGGCACTGTGCGAATGGCTGATAAAAGCCGGCATGAGCCACGAACGACGCATCCTGCGGCTGCCCATTGGCGGTTTGACGTGGCATTATCCCGAGCCTGATATTCTGCAACTGGAATTCGTCCTCCCGGCCGGATGTTTCGCCACCGCCTTGGTGCGTGAACTCGTCGATCTGGTGCCGGTGGGGCAGACGGACAGCTCATGCGCATTCTGATTTCTAACGATGATGGGGTAACTGCACCCGGTATCGCGGCGTTGCACGCTGCGCTGGCGGATTACGCCGAGTGCGTGGTTATCGCTCCGGATCAAGACAAAAGCGGCGCCAGCAGCTCGCTGACGCTCGACCGTCCGTTGCATCCGCACACCCTTGGCAACGGCTTTATCAGCATCAATGGCACCCCCACCGACTGTGTTCACCTGGGGCTCAACGGCCTGCTGGAGCATGACCCGGACATGGTGGTGTCGGGCATCAACCTGGGGGCCAACCTCGGTGATGACGTGCTGTACTCCGGGACGGTCGCCGCTGCATTGGAAGGGCGCTTCCTGCAACGCCCTGCGATCGCCTTTTCGCTGGTCTCGCGCCAGGTGGAGAACCTTGCTACCGCAGCCTATTTCGCGCGCAAGCTGGTGCAAGCCCAGGGCTTGCTGGATTTACCACCACGGACGGTGTTGAACGTGAATATTCCCAATCTGCCGCTTGATCATATTCGGGGCATCCAGCTGACCCGCCTGGGCCATCGCGCCCGTGCTGCGGCACCGATGAAGGTGGTCGACCCCCGCGGCAAGGCGGGTTACTGGATCGCTGCCGCCGGCGACGCCGAGGATGGCGGGCCCGGCACCGACTTTCATGCAGTGATGCAAGGCTACGTGTCTGTCACGCCGCTGCAGCTGGATCGCACCTTCAATGACGCGTTCAGGAGTCTGGATGGCTGGTTGGAGGGGCTGCGCTGATGGCTCGCGAGCAAGACGATCTGCTGCGGCGGGGAATCGGCATGACTTCCCAGCGTACCCGCGAACGCCTGATCCAGCGCTTGTATGACGAGGGGCTGTCCAACCCTCAGGTACTGGAAGTGATTCGGCGCACACCGCGGCATCTGTTTGTCGATGAGGCCCTGGCCCATCGTGCCTATGAAGACACGGCGCTGCCGATCGGCCACAACCAGACCATCTCCCAGCCTTATATGGTGGCCCGCATGAGTGAGCTGCTGCTGGCGGCCGGGCCGCTGGACAAGGTACTGGAGATCGGTACCGGCTCGGGCTACCAGACGGCGGTGTTGTCGCAGCTGGTGGAGCGGGTGTTTTCGGTGGAGCGGATCAAGGTCCTGCAAGACCGGGCCAAGGAGCGCCTGCAGGAATTGAACCTGCGCAACGTCGTGTTTCGCTGGGGCGACGGCTGGGAAGGCTGGCCGGCGCTGGCGCCCTATAACGGCATCATCGTCACTGCCGTCGCCACCGATATCCCCCAGGCCCTGCTCGATCAACTCGCGCCTGGCGGGCGCCTGGTGATTCCGGTGGGGGCAGGGGAGGTGCAGCAGTTGATGCTGATCATCCGTGAAGAACAGGGCTTTGCCCGGCACGTCCTGGGGGCGGTGCGTTTTGTGCCGTTGCTCAATGGTCCCCTGGCCTGAAGGCATTTATCAGGCTGGGGTGAATTCTGTCTGGCGGGCTGTGTCTTAGTGCCGTATCGATCGTCAATGAGTGATACGACGGTCAGAGGCAGGTTCTTGCGGCTGTCCTTGTGCTGGGCCAGCGGTAAAGCGCCTGTGTCCAGTTATACTTGCGTCACTTCACGCCTGAGTCAGGCAATCTATATCGTCAACCACCACAAAGGGAGCGGCGGGTGAGTCTCACAGTCATTGCGCAGCGTATGGGTACAACAAGCTTTCAGCGACTGATGATTGGCCTTGCCTTGAGTTCCTTGTTGGTCGGTTGCTCCAGCACCAAATCCAGCAGCGTGGGGGTGGTCGAGCGCAGTAACACTGTTGCGCCGCAGCGTCCTACGGTGACCACCGGGCAGTACGCGGTGCGTCGCGGAGACACCTTGTTTTCCATTGCCTTCCGCTATGGCTGGGACTACAAGGCGCTGGCCGCTCGCAACAACATCGCCGAGCCTTATACCATCCATCCCGGGCAGGTCATTCGCTTTGACGGCCGCACTGGTACTACGCCGGCGACGGTTGTTACCAGCACCCAGTCCAGTGCCTCCTCCTCCAGCAAGACCACGGTCATTCGTCGCCCGGCAGGCACCACGACAACGCCTGCAACTGCGACCACCACCAGCCCTGCGAGCAAGCCGGCGCCTGCTCCGGCTACCCCCGCGGGCCCCGCTCCTACGGGTTGGGGATGGCCTTCGAACGGTGTTCTGATTGGAAAATTTTCTTCAAACGGTAGTTTGAATAAAGGCATTGATATCGCCGGAGATTTGGGACAGCCTGTTTTAGCTGCGTCTGATGGGACGGTGGTTTACGCCGGGAGTGGCTTAAGGGGCTACGGCGAATTAGTCATCATCAAACACAACGAAACCTACGTCAGTGCTTACGGCCACAACCGCAAGCTATTGGTTCGGGAGGGACAGCAGGTCAAAGTCGGACAGACAATTGCCGAGATGGGATCAACTGGTACAGACCGGGTGAAACTGCACTTTGAGATTCGCCGACAAGGTAAACCTGTAGATCCGCTGCAATTCCTGCCACGTCGTTGATCCGTTACCAGCCTGTTCCGCTCACGTAGAGGGAACAGGCTCCAGCGTTGCCAGGGATAAAGGCGCCGCTTGAGCCTGAGGTCGAACTCACCAAAGGACTATAACAATGGCTCTCAGTAAAGAAGTGCCGGAGTTTGACATCGACGATGAGGTTCTCCTTATGGAGAGCAGCATCGATATGGATTCGATGTCGAATAATGAGGGGGCAACTCCACCTTCCGTTCGCACCAAATCCAAAAGCTCCGCTTCATTAAAGCAACACAAATACATTGATTACACGCGTGCACTCGATGCGACGCAGCTGTACCTCAATGAAATTGGTTTTTCTCCATTGCTCTCCCCCGAAGAGGAAGTGCACTTTGCGCGGTTGTCGCAAAGTGGTGATCCGGCCGGGCGCAAGCGCATGATTGAAAGCAACTTGCGGCTGGTGGTGAAAATCGCCCGGCGCTATGTCAATCGTGGCCTGTCGCTGCTGGACCTGATCGAAGAGGGCAACCTCGGGCTGATCCGAGCGGTGGAGAAGTTCGATCCGGAACGCGGCTTCCGCTTCTCGACCTATGCCACCTGGTGGATTCGTCAGACCATCGAGCGGGCCATCATGAATCAGACCCGGACCATCCGGTTGCCGATCCATGTGGTCAAAGAACTCAACGTCTACTTGCGCGCCGCCCGTGAGTTGACGCAAAAACTCGATCATGAACCCTCCCCCGAAGAAATCGCCAACCTGCTGGAGAAGCCGGTGGCCGAAGTCAAGCGCATGCTCGGCCTGAACGAGCGGGTTTCTTCGGTTGATGTCTCCCTGGGCCCGGATTCGGACAAGACCCTGCTGGATACCCTGACCGACGACCGTCCGACAGATCCTTGTGAGCTGTTGCAGGACGACGATCTGTCACAAAGTATCGATCAGTGGCTTTCCGAATTGACCGAGAAGCAGCGCGAAGTGGTGGTTCGACGCTTCGGTCTGCGTGGACACGAGAGCAGCACCCTTGAAGATGTGGGCCTGGAGATCGGTCTGACCCGTGAGCGGGTTCGGCAGATCCAGGTTGAAGGGCTCAAGCGCCTTCGGGAAATTCTCGAGAAGAATGGATTGTCCAGTGAGTCGCTGTTTCAGTAGCCACTGGATCGATTCACAAGAGCCCCGATCGACTCGGGGCTTTTTATTGCACGCAGCTTGTGGTTTTGAATGGGCTATTGCCAGAGAAGTTGGCTTAACTCTCAACCGTCATGTAAGCCAAAGATTACTTTTTCGTACGCATTCGGTTCTCGGCTACTTCTGCGTTGTCTAGTTTTGCGTAGGCTGTTTTTTATATTATTGATTTATATAATATTTTTTATGAATGGCTATGAGTTTCGACAAAGTTTCACACGAATAGTGCGATTGCTCTTGCCGGGGAACTCTCTAATATCAGCCCTGTGTCGACGGATAGACACAGCCATCAAGGACGATGGTCAGGACATCGCAGGAAGCGATTCATCAGGACGATGAAAAGGAACACAGGGACTAGGGAAAAATGTGGGCGGGTCATACCGCCCCTTTTTTTCGTCTGTCGAAAAGTCCCGCCGGCATTTCCTTGCCCCAGAAACGCAAAAAGGCCCGCAAGGGGCCTTTTGGGAACGCGGGGGGAATCAGCGTTCGAGATCCTTGATCTTGCCTTTGACGCCATCCCACTCTTCGGCATCCGGCAACGGATCTTTCTTTTCAGTGATATTCGGCCAGATCTCTGCCAGCTCGACGTTCAACTGAATGAATTCTTGCATCTCTTCCGGGACTTCATCCTCGGAGAAAATCGCTACAGCGGGGCATTCAGGCTCACACAGTGCGCAATCAATGCACTCATCCGGGTGAATCACCAGGAAGTTCGGGCCTTCGTAAAAGCAGTCCACCGGACAGACTTCTACGCAGTCGGTGTACTTGCACTTGATGCAGTTGTCGGTGACGACGAAGGTCATTTCTAATTCTCTCCTCAGGCGGCGGCAGCGGAGCCCCTACATGACGGGGTCGCCAGGTTTGGGAGCGATAGTCTGCGCAACCAGGCTAATAGTCCGCAGCATCCCAAACCGCGCGAGATTCTAACAGCTTGAAGGCGTTCGCGTTAGATGCGTGTCTTCAATGTATAGAGCATTTCCAGCGCTCGGCGTGGCGTCATGTCATCCAGATCCAGCTTGGCCAGGTCGTCGAGCACCGGGTGCGGCAGGCTGGCGAACATGTCGCTTTGTTGCGGAACCGAGGGTTTGCCCGGTGCTTGAGGCGCCACTTCATGGGGCAAGCTGGTGGTTTCCAGGCGGCTCAAGTGCTCCCGGGCGCGGGTGATGACTGCGCTGGGAACCCCGGCCAGCTGGGCTACCGCCAGCCCATAGCTCTGGCTGGCTGGGCCTGGAAGGACATGGTGCAGGAACACAATGCGCTCATTGTGCTCGGTGGCATTGAGGTGCACGTTGGCCACCAGCGGCTCGCTTTCCGGCAGTACCGTCAGTTCGAAATAGTGGGTGGCGAACAGGGTATAGGCGCGCAGGTGGGCGAGACGTTCTGCCGCAGCCCAGGCCAGGGAAAGTCCGTCAAAGGTGCTGGTACCGCGTCCCACTTCGTCCATCAGCACCAGGCTGCGTTCCGTTGCGTTGTGCAGGATGTTCGCGGTTTCGCTCATTTCCACCATGAAGGTCGAACGGCCGCCGGCCAGGTCGTCGCTGGAGCCGATACGGGTGAAGATCCGGTCCACCAGGGACAGCTCGCAGCTAGCCGCCGGGACGAAGCTGCCGATATGGGCCAGCAGCACGATCAGGGCCGTCTGGCGCATATAGGTGGATTTACCGCCCATGTTCGGACCGGTGATCACCAGCATCCGCGTGTTGTCGTCCAGGCTCAGGTCGTTGGCCACGAAAGGCGTGGTCAACACTTGCTCCACCACTGGGTGACGACCCTGGGTGATGCGCATGCAAGGTTCGCTGACAAAACGTGGGCAGTTGAGGTCCAGGTTCAAGGCGCGCTCGGCCAGGTTGCTCAACACGTCCAGCTCAGCCAGGGCACCAGCGGTATCCTGCAACGGCGGCAAATGGCTGATCAGGGTTTCCAGCAGCGCGTCGTAGAGCATCTTCTCCCGGGCCAGGGCACGGCTCTTGGCCGATAGCGCCTTGTCTTCGAACGCCTTGAGTTCCGGAGTGATGAAGCGCTCGGCGCCTTTCAATGTCTGGCGGCGAATGTAGTCCGCCGGGGCCTGTTCGGCCTGCTTGCTTGGCAGCTCGATGAAATAGCCATGGATACGGTTGTAGCCGACCTTGAGGTTGGCCAGGCCGGTACGGGCTTTCTCGCGGGCTTCCAGGTCAATCAGGAACTGTCCGGCGTTCTCGCTCAGCGACTGCAGCTCGTCGAGCTCGGCGTCGTAGCCGGTCTTGAGTACACCGCCGTCACGGATCACCGCCGGCGGGTTGTCGATGATGGCCTTGGCCAGCAGAGCGGCCAGCTCCGGGTAGGTGCTGGTGGTGGCAGCCAGCTGATTGAGGTGAGTGGCCTCCAGTTCGGTCATGGCTTCTTGCAGCTCCGGCAGTGCAGCCAGGGCATCACGTAGACGGGCCAAGTCCCGCGGACGGGCATTGCGCAGGCCGATTCGCGCCAGAATCCGCTCGATATCGCCGATTTCCTTCAACTGCGGTTGCAACCGTTCGAAACGGTAGCCGTCCAGCAGGCAAGTAATGGAGGATTGGCGCGCTTCCAGGACCTTGAGGTCGCGCAGCGGGCGGTTCAGCCAGCGGGTCAGCAAACGGCTGCCCATGGCGGTCTGGCAGCGATCGACCACCGATTGCAGGGTGTTGTCCCGCCCGCCCGCCAGGTTGGTGTCCAGTTCCAGGTTGCGACGGCTGGCACCGTCCAGCACCACGGTGTCATCCAGGCGCTCATGACGCAGGCTGCGCAGGTGGGGCAGGGCGGTACGCTGGGTTTCCTTGGCATAGCTGAGCAGGCAACCGGCGGCGCCGATGGCCAGGGTCAGGGTTTCGCAGCCAAAGCCCTTGAGGTCCTGGGTAGAGAACTGCTGGCAGAGGCTCTTGTGCGCCGAGTCCCGCTCGAAATCCCAGGGGGCACGGCGTCGCACACCGCGGCGTTTTTCTGCCGGCAAGCCTTGTGGCCAGTCATCGGGGATCAGCAGCTCCACTGGGTTGATGCGTTCCAACTCGGCCAGCAAATTCTCCCAGCCCTTGATCTCCAGGACGCTGAAGTTGCCGCTGGTGATGTCCAGCACCGCCAGGCCGAACAGACGCTCGTCGCCCAGCACGGCGGCGATCAGGTTGTCGCGGCGCTCATCCAGCAGAGCCTCGTCACTCACGGTGCCTGGCGTGATGATACGCACCACCTGGCGTTCCACCGGGCCCTTGCTGGTCGCCGGGTCCCCCACCTGTTCGCAGATCACCACCGACTCGCCGAGCTTTACCAGCTTGGCCAGGTAGCCCTCGGCGGCGTGGTAGGGAATACCGCACATGGGAATCGCCTGGCCGGCCGACTGCCCGCGCGCCGTCAGGGTGATGTCCAGCAGCTTGGCGGCCTTCTTCGCGTCTTCATAGAAGATCTCGTAGAAGTCGCCCATGCGGTAGAACATCAACTGATCAGGGTGCTGGTTCTTGAGGCGCCAGTACTGCTGCATCATCGGCGTGTGGGAGGACAGATCGGAGGTATTTTTACTCATCGGTATTCAGGCGGATTCGTTGAATGGGTGAAGCAAAGGAGCGCTGGGCTCGGCTTTTTGCAGATGGCGGCAAGGTTACCATGGGTGCCCTGGCCTCGCAGGCACCAAGGCGCTACTGTGTTTGTCCGGTAAATGCAGCACAAATATGCAAAACAGCATTTGTCATTGACTAAAAGTTCGAGCAATATGCGTTCTATGCAAATACGCAACGTTTCTACCGTCTTAAGAGAGCTGCTGGATCGTGACGGAATCTCCCCCACGGAGCTTCACCGTCGCACCGGTGTGCCTCAATCCACCCTCTCGCGGATTCTCAGCGGGAAGATCGTCGATCCTTCGGATAAGCACATCTCGCGGATCGCCGAATACTTCCAGGTGAGCACCGACCAGTTGCGTGGGCGCATGGATATCGCGCCTGCCCGGGCTGCTGCGCCCCGTGACGAGATTCATTCGGAACTCAAGGACATAAGCCTGTGGGACGACGATACCCCTGTCGATGACGACGAGGTGTCGGTTCCCTTTCTGCGCGAGGTTGAATTGGCTGCTGGATCAGGAAGATTCGTCATCGAGGAAAGCGAACGCGCCAGCCTGCGCTTCGGAAAGCGCAGCCTGCGGCACAACGGCGTGCAGTTCGACCAGGCCAAGTGCGTCACGGTGCGTGGCAACAGCATGTTGCCGGTGCTGCGGGACGGCGCCACGGTGGGCGTCAATGCCGGCAAATGCGCAATTGGCGACATCGTTGATGGCGACCTCTACGCGATCAACCACAACGGCCAATTGCGGGTGAAGCAGCTGTATCGCCTACCTACAGGGATCCGCCTGCGCAGCTTCAACCGCGATGAACACCCGGATGAGGACTACAGCTTCCAGGAGATCCAGGAAGAGCAGATCAGCATCCTCGGTCACGTCTTCTGGTGGGGCATGTACGCCCGCTAAGCCAGCCCTCTTGAACAAAGCCCGCCCTTGAGCGGGCTTTTTTTTGCCCGCGAAAAATCCCCAGCCCTTTGTTTATGCGCCCCCATGCATTTCAGCAAATCTTGCGCATAAATAAATGCATTTACGCATTGACTGCATATGCATGAATGCATAATATGAGCCTCAAGCCGCGCAACAGCGGCTGCAAAGACGCTCTTTAGTGGCAAAGCAAAGGCAGCGATGAATCGGCCTCGACGGTTCAGAGGGTTGGCAACTGGCCCGGGTGTGCAGCGTAAAGCACCAAAAGCAGTTATCCGGCGGACAGGGTCGCGGTCGGAGGAACAATTTGAATGGGTCCGTACCGCACCAGTAGTGCCGAAAGACCAAGGTTTGCATTACTGAAAAGCCCGGGCGACCGGGCTTTTTGGAATGCCTGCCTAACGTGGGCCACCAACAGACAGGGACCCTTTGAAACATCGTTATCAGCCTTCTATCAACCGGCCATTTCGCTGGCCTCAATCCGCACGGGAGACGTGAATGACAAACGAGCAACAAGCGTTGCTGGACATGCCGATCTGGCTGGTCATCGTCCTGGCGCTGGTCGGTGGCGTTTCCGGTGAAATGTGGCGCGCCGACAAGGAGGGCGCCCGTGGCTGGTCGCTGCTGCGGCGTCTGGCACTGCGCTCCGGAGCCTGCGTGGTCTGCGGGGTCTCGGCGATCATGCTGCTGTATGCCGCCGGCGTGTCGATCTGGACCGCCTGCGCCTTCGGTTGCCTGACCGCCATGGCCGGCGCCGACGTCGCCATCGGCCTTTATGAGCGCTGGGCGGCCAAGCGCATCGGGGTATGCGAACCGCCTTCCCGGGATTCCCATTCGGACCAGCCTTGACTCACCGGGCGGCTACCGCCCTCAACATGGTCGTGCGCCCCGGGCTTTCGCCACCGGGGCCGCTTCGGCCTGATTCTGGAAGCAGACAATGAGCGTACTGACGCAGCTACCCGAGGCCATCACGTCCACGATCAAGACGGCCATGCCGCATCTGCACAAGGTCGAGGCATTTCCCGAGACCGTTGATGGCTCCGCCGAGACAGCGATCTACTTTGCAATCACCGGCATGGACCCGGGAGCTGATCCGGGCGACGGCCGTAGTTGCCTGCGGGCGACCTTCGAGGCCCGGGTGCGGGTTGACCCGAGCCTTGCGCAAGCCTCCTTGCAGGCGGTTGTTCTGGCAGCGCAGCTCATGGACCTGCTGCGTTGCCAGTACTGGAATCTTGATTCTGTCGATAGTGCGAAGGCGGTGTGGGCCAAACCAGCCGGCACGGCCGTGGATTCGGCGCCGAAAACCGAGTGGACCGTGCAATGGCAGCAGTCCATCTACCTGGGCCAGGAACAATGGCCCTGGCCCGATCAACCCCCGGGAACACTGGTATTGGGTTTCAGCCCCGACACCGGCCCCGGTCACGAGGGGCACTATCAGGCGCCGGAGCAGATGTCGTGAATTACGTCACCGCAACTCACGACCGAATGCTTTCTGGCCTGATCCTGCCTTGCGCTGTGGTCGGCGTGGACCTTGCCGCGGGCAGACTGCGGGTATCCGATGGCGCGGGCTGGACCAGCGCCTGGGTTCGCTGGCACAGCCAGGCCGCCGGCAAGGCCCGGCACTGGCGGGCGCCGAGCCTGGGGGAGCAGGGCGTACTGATCAGCCCCAGTGGCGAGCCGGCGCAGGGCACCTTCGTTCCCGGCCTATATGGCGATGCCGGTGCCCAGCCGGATAACCGCGAGCACGTCGAGGTCTGGCGCTTCGATGATGGCGGCTCGCTGGTCTACGACTGGCAGGCCAAGAGCTACAGCATCTCCCTGCCCAGCGGCACGGTGACGATTCAGGTCGGCACCAGTTCGGTCTTGGTGACGGACAGCAGCATTACCGGCAACGCCGACAGCATCACCCTGACGGGGGCAATCACCTTGAATGGCGAGGTGCAAATCAACGGTGCGAGCTTGAAGCACAACGGGGTGAATGTCGGCTCGACCCACATCCATCCAGCCGTGATGCCCGGCCCCGGAGCAACCGCTCCACCGCAGTGACGCCTTGGCGATCAACGCCGGCCACCCAACCTACAACCCCGATAAACCCGATCAATCTGCCGAATGCGGATTTTTTGTACCCGGAGAAAAGCATGGCAATCCCGAAAAAAAAGGCCGGCCGCACGGCCAACAGTGGCGCTGCGGTCTTTCGCGACACCCTCTACACCTCGCGCATTCTGATCCTGGCGGATGGCCGCGCGCTGTCGGTGGCCCAGGGCGAGGTATCGGTACCGGTCAGCGACACCCTCGCCCGAGACTACCTGGAGCAGCACCCGGACTTTCAGTTGCAGGAGTAACACGATGATCGGAATGGATCGCCGTACCGGCTTGCCGCTGTCCGGCATCGAGCATTTGCGGCAGTCCATCGAGGACATCCTGACCACGCCCTTGGGCAGCCGGCGGATGCTTCCTGAATACGGCAGCAACCTGCGCCGTTATGTCGACTTGCCGGTGACCGGTGGCTGGAAAAGCGCGGTTCAGGCAGAAGTCGCCCGGGCGCTGTTGCGCTGGGAGCCCCGCTTGAAGCTGGAGCGGGTAAAGGTTGTAGCGGTGGTGGAGGGCCAGGTCAGTTTCCAACTGACGGGCCGCTACCTGGGTAATGACGCGGTTTTGGAGGTGACGGCATGAGCATGCTGGATTTATCGGCACTGCCGGCGCCGCAGGTGCTGGAAACCCTGGATTTTGAAGCGCTGTATCAGGGCAAGCTGGCGACCTTTCGCCGCTATATGGGCGACAACTGGACGGCCAATCTGGAAAGCGATCCGGTCACCAAGCAACTGGAGCTGTCGGCCTACGGCGACATGCTGTTGCGGGCCCGGGTCAACGATGCGGCCAAGGCGCTGCTGCTGGCCCATGCCCAAGGCACGGACCTGGATCAGTTGGCCGCCAACGTCAACCTGCAGCGCCTGGTGATCCAGGCCGGTGACCTGCAAGCGGTACCGCCTGTGGCGCAGGTCAAGGAAGCCGACGACGCACTGCGCGAGCGTGTCCAACTGGCCTATGAAGGCCTGACCACCGCCGGGCCACGCAACAGCTACATCCTGCATGCCCGCAATGCCTCGGCCCGGGTGGCGGACGCCGAGGCCGAAAGCCCGTCACCGGCCTGCGTCACGGTTACGGTGATGAGCCTGGAAGGTGACGGCGCAGCGGCGCCGGAACTGCTGGCGACGGTCGCCGCGGCCCTCAATGACGAGGACGTGCGACCGCTGGGGGATCGGGTCACGGTGAACAGCGCCCAGATACTGCCGTATCGCATCGACGCGGTGCTGCACATGAAAGGGCCGGGCCCGGAAAGCGATGCCGCCCTGGCAGAGGCCGAGCGCAAGCTGGCCGCCTGGGTCAACCCACGCCGGCGCCTGGGCATCGAGGTGGCGCGTTCAGCCATAGATGCCCAGCTGCATGTGGCCGGCGTGGCCCGGGTTGAACTGCGGGGTTGGCAGGACATAGTCCCGAGCAAGGCCCAGGCCGCGTATTGCACCGGCTACAGCGTTACCTTGGGGAGCTGATATGACCAGCCTGCTGCCAAGCAACAGCACACTCTTGGAACGCGCCCTGGAGGCGACCAACAGCAGCGACACCGCCACCATGTTGCGCACCCTGTACAACCCCTCGACCTGCCCGGTGCACCTGCTGCCACAGCTGGCCTGGGCCTGGTCGGTGGATCGCTGGGACCCGCGCTGGAGCGAGACGGTCAAGCGCAATGCCATTCGCGCCTCGTTCTTCATCCATGCCCGCAAGGGCACCATCGGCGCTTTGCGCCGTGTGGTGGAACCGCTGGGCTACCTGATTGAAGTGGTCGAGTGGTGGCAGATGGCTCCCGAAGGCGAGCCAGCCACCTTTGCCCTGAAAGTCGGGGTGCTGGATACCGGCATCACCGAACAGATGTACCAGGAACTGACCCGGCTGATCGATGACGCCAGGCCGGTGAGCCGGCACATGACGGGCCTTGCCATCAGCCTGGAAACCTCCGGTGTCATCGGTTACGGCGCTTATGTGGACCAGGGTGAAGTACTCGACGTTTACCCCCCGACCCCTCGCGATATTGAAGTGATCGGCCGTTACGGCCAGGTCATGTGCATTGATGAAACAGACACCCTGGATGTGTACTCATGATCGATTCCAACAGTCAGTTCTTCGCCATCCTCACTGCGGTGGGCGAGGCGAAACAGGCCAACGCCACCGCCCTGGGCACGCCCTGGACCTTCAAGGACATGGCGATCGGCGATGCCAACGGCACCGACCCCATCCCGAACAGAACCCAGGCCAAGCTGATCAACGAATGGCGACGTGCCCCGGTCAATCAGGTGCGTACTGATCCGGCCAACCCCAACATCATCATCACCGAACAGGTGATTCCGCCTGATGTCGGCGGGCGCTGGATCCGTGAAATCGGCCTGCTCGATGCCGACGGCGACCTGGTGGCGGTGGCCAACTGCGCACCGAGCTTCAAGCCCCTGCTGGCCCAGGGTACCGGCAAGACCCAGGTCATCCGCATGAACTTCATCGTCGCCAACACTGCGCAGATCGTGTTGAAGATTGATCCGGCGGTGGTGCTGGCGACTCGTCAATATGTGGATGATTCCCTGGTGGCAGCCCTTCCGGCGGATAAGGTTGCCGGCGCTTATCGGCAAGTCACTATCGATAAGCGAGGCATAGTTGTCAGTGGCACCAACCCCACAACGCTATCCGGTTATGGCATTGCTGATGCATTTACCAAGTCAGAGACCAGTTCAGCCATACAGCTTTCAAAGGAGAGCATCGTAGCGGCGGCGCCTGTTGCACTCGACACACTAAAAAAGCTGGCTGGCGCAGTGGGCGATGACCCTGGCTTTTCAACGACAGTGACGAATGCGCTTGCCGGCAAAGCAGTAAAAGCCACCACTCTCGGTGGATATGGGATTACAGACGGGGTAACAAAAACTGACCTGGCGAGCGCAGTCAGCAATTTGCTTCCCACAACGGGTGGACGGTTGACGGGATCGGTATTGCTGTCGAGTGACAATAACGACTCGCCGGAGTTTGGCTGGGTGACGCCCACCTGTGACGCTCGCATGGATGTTCTAAATAACAACGTGAGGGTTTTTGCAAGTTATGGCGGTGAAACGTCAACACCGCTTCTTTTGAGTCTTGCCGACAGGACCGCCACCGTCTTTGGCAACTTGCTATGGAATGCTGGCAACTTTGACCCGACGCGAAAAGCAGACAAAGCGACCACGCTTGCAGGATATGGCATCACTGATGCTTTACCGGCGAATCGGCTGATCTACTCTCCAAATGCCCCTAAACCCACTGAGGGGGCGGTCGGTACGCTTTGGCTGCAATACGAGGAGCCATGATGAACTTCCACGTAAAACTGGATGGCGGTTACCGGCCTGGTGTCATGCCTTATGTAAAGCTTGCAGACGGCTGGCGAGAGGGTGCGGAACTGTTCATCAAAACCGAAAGTGGGTGGCGCACGGTCTGGCGGCGAACGTTTGTGTTTATCAACACGGTGGAGCGAGCAGGTGCGAGCATTTTTGAGCTCATGGGCAGTCCCGCCAGAGCCCGGAATTATCTCTTTATCAATCGCGCGATGATCTACGGCGGTGGCGCTGGATACTCACTGAGAACGGGTGTATTTCCCCCAGGCTCCACACTGAAAATCATCAATGAACACTACATCCGTGGTGCGGGCGGCGCGGGGGCTTATCCTCCTCGCCCTTTGCCAGGCGCTACAGCATTTGTTCTGGATTACCCAGCAACGTTGGACAACCGTAACGGGTACATTTTCGGTGGCGGCGGGGGCGGTGGGGATGCCTATTGGCCCAACGTACTGCACACCGGCGGTGGCGGCGGCGCGGGGCGTCCTGGTGGCGTGGGTGGAGGGATGTATCAAGTCTCGACTTACGGCTATGGCTATCCAGCGGCCGGCACTTTGGATGCTGGCGGCGCTGGCGGCTGGTACACCGCCGGGTGGAATGGTGGTGCCGGCGGAGCACCGGGCAGCCCTGGTGTCGGCTCGTCCAATCCCGCTGGTGCTGGCGGTTATTCGATTGAGAAAAATGGCAACAACTTGATCTTTGAAGCGGGCAACAGCCCTGATCGAGTAAAGGGGAATATCTTGTGAATGGATTTAAAGTTCTCTCTGTGTCGGCGACCGCTGGCACCATGCTTGTCGACTGGGGCGATGTGACGCTGAACCACTACATACCCCAGGAGATTCTGACCACCCCCGACATCGATGCCGTGGCCTTGGCCCAAGTCATCGAGAGTATGCGCCCAGCTCCAGCTGTCGCCTTGGAGTTGCCTCAAGCACTCCACGCAATGGTTGAACCTTCCAGCCTTGGAGACGATGAGCGACTCTGGCGTGCCGCGCAGTTGACGACGGTGACCTGGCTGCGCGATCGCCATTACGATCAGCTTGAAATGAAGGTATCCACCAATCTTTCGGAGCAGCAGTTCAACGAGCTTCTGATGTACATGCAATCCCTACGCGACTGGCCCCAATCTCCACACTTTCCACAAACCGAACACCGCCCCGCAGCTCCATTCTGGATCGCCGAACAAACCCGATAAACGCCCCGCACCGCCGGGGCGTTTTCTTTCCCGCTTCCCACTAATCAATCATCCCTACGAGCCCCCTTCACCCGGGGCTTTTTCATGTCTGGAGTTTATCCATGAGTGGTTTTTTCCACGGCGTTACTGTCACCAACGTCGACACCGGCGCACGCACCATCTCGCTGCCCACGTCTTCGATCATCGGCCTGGTGGATACCTTCACCGAAGGCCCTGACTTCAGCGCCAAGGCCAACGACCTGCTGCTGATCACCAATGAGCGTGAGGCCATTGCGGCCTGGGGCCCGGACGCGGCCATCACCAAGGCCTGCCAGGCCATCTACCAGCGGGCCAAGGCGGTGATCGTCGCTTGCGGCGTGGCCAAGGTGGCGGATGCGGCCGAGCAGACCTCGGCGATCATCGGCGGGGTGCTGGCCGACGGCAAGCGTACCGGCCTGCAAGCCTTGCTGGATGGCAAGAGCCGTTTCAACGCCCAGCCGCGATTGCTGGTGACCCCCAAGCACAGCTCGACCCAGGCGGTCGGTACTGCGCTGGTGGCCCTGGCCGACAAGCTGCGTGGCCTGGCGATCATCGATGGCCCCAACAGCACCGACGAAGCGGCCATGGCGTATGCCAAGCACTTCGGCGCCAAGCGCGCCTACATGGTCGACCCGGGCATTCAGTACTGGGACAACGGCGCCAGCGCCACCGTCGATGCGCCGGCTTCGGCCTGGGTCGCGGGCCTGTTTGCCTGGACCGACAACGAGTACGGCTTCTGGGCCTCGCCGTCGAACAAGGAGTTTGTCGGCATCACCGGCACTGCGCGTGCCATCGAGTTCCTGGACGGCGATGAAACCTGCCGCGCCAACCTGCTGAACAACGCCAACATCACCACCATCATTCGTGATGAAGGTTTCCGCCTGTGGGGCAACCGCACGCTCTCCAGCGATCCGAAGTGGGCCTTTGTCACCCGGGTACGGACCATGGACATCGTCATGGACGCGATCCTCTACGGCCACAAATGGGCAGTGGACCGCTCGATCACCGCGACCTACGTCAAGGACGTCACCGAGGGCCTGCAGGCGTTCATGCGTGATCTGAAGAACCAGGGCGCGATCATCAACTTCGAGGTCTACGCCGACACCGAACTCAACACCGCCAGCCAGCTGGAGCAGGGCAAGGTGTACTGGAACATCCGCTTCACCGACGTGCCACCGGCCGAAAACCCCAACTTCCGCGTCGAGGTCACCAACCAGTGGCTGACCGAAGTCCTCGAACACACCGCTTAAGGAGCAGCAGCAATGGCAATGATTCCCGAAACCCTGGCGAACATGAACCTGTTCGTCGATGGCATCAGCTTTCAAGGCGACGTGCCGAGCCTGACCCTGCCCAAGTTGACCCTCAAGACCGAGGAACATCGGGTCGGCGGCATGGATGTGCCCGTCGAGCTGGACATGGGCATGGAGAAGCAGGAAGCCGGCTTCACCACCACCGGTGTGCGCCGCGAGTCGCTGAAGATGTTCGGCCTGGCCGATGGCAGCGGTTTCAACGGCGTGTTCCGTGGCGCCTTCAAGGGCCTCAAGGGCAAGGTCACGCCGGTGATCGTGACCCTGCGCGGCTTGCTCAAGGAAGTCGACATGGGCGATTGGAAATCCGGCGACAAGGCCGAGGTCAAGCACAACGTGGCCCTGACCTACTACAAGCTGGAAGTCGATGGTCGCTTGATCTACGAGATCGATGCCCTGGGCATGAAGCGCGTGATCAACGGCGTCGACCAACTGGCCGCGCAACGTTCTGCCCTGGGCCTGTAAGGAAAAAACATGTCTCAAGCAATCGACAAGACCCCGTCCTGGATGACCCTGAGCAGCGACAGCGTGGTGCTGGCGCTGAGCAAACCGGTGGAGATGAATGGCGTGGTCTGCGACAAGGTCACCTTGCGCGCCCCCACCGTGCGTGATGTGCGTGCGGCCAACTCCGGGGCTGCCGGCGATGATGAACAGCGCGAACTGATGCTGTTTGCCAGCCTGGCGCAAATCAGTGCCAAGGATCTGGAGGGCATGGCGCTCAAGGACTATCAGCGCCTGCAGGCCGGCTATTTTCGCCTGGTGCAAGACGACGAGCTTTGACCCTGCGGTGATGAAGATGGCGGCGAAGCGGCTCGCCAGCGAGCTGCATTTTTCCGCCGAGGAAATCATGACCATGAGGTTTTCCGACATGGTCTGGTGGCTCACGGATTGAGCCCGTCACCCAAGGAGCAGGAGAAGCAGATGGCGAACAAGCTGGAATCAGGGCTGGTGGTGGTGGGTACCGCCCTCAGTTCGACGTGGGACGCCGCCTTCAAGACGGTGGAAGGCCGGATCAAGCAACTGGAGCAGCAGGGCAGCAAGGCCAGGGTACTGGAAAAGACCATTGGCCAGACCCTGCGCCTGCAGGATGAATGGAAAAAGGCCCATGACACCGGTGCTGCTTCTGCCGCCGGGCTGTTGCGCCGGTTGGAACAGAGCCGTGATGGCCTGCGCCAGCAAGGTGTGCAGGTACATAAACTGCGTCAGGAATATCAGGCGCTGGGTAAGGTGGCCCGGGGCTCCGCTCTGCAGGCCCGGGGGCACCAGCAGATCGACCAGGGGAAGGCCGACTTCAAGGCGGCGTATGGCTTGGCCAAGGACGGGGTCGGCAAGCTGGCCATTCCGGTCAAGATCAATGCCGACTATCAGGCGCTGATCCGTGACATCGCTATCAAGGCCGGTGTGGCCAATCAACCTCAGGAAGCGCAGCTGAGCCGCAGCGTCGTTCAGACTTCACGGAATACGGGAATGGCCCGCAACGAGGTGGCGGCTCTGGTGGGGCAGATGACTGCCAAGGGCATGTCGCTGGACAAGGCGCAAGGTTACGCGGGGCTTGCGGCCAGGTTCGCGGTGGGGCAGGGCGCGGGTATCGAAGATACGTCGAACCTGATGCGGGCCCTTGAGCTGAAGGCCGGGATCAGCGACCCCAAGGTCATGGAGCAGGCCCTGGAGGCCATCGCCCTGCAGGGGCAGGCGGGCAACTTCGAGGCTGCCGACATGGCGCGCTTGCTCCCGGCGCTGCTCGAGAGCGCGAGCGGGGAGGGGCTCACCGGCATGGATGCGGTGAGCCAGCTGGGCTCGATGCTGCAAGTGCAGATGAACACCGCGGGCGGTGCTGATCAGGCCGCCGGTCAACTGCAGAACTGGATCGAGAAAATCGGTTCCAGTGAGGCGGTCAAGGCTTACGAAGATGCCGGCATTGATTATCAGGCGTCGCTGAACACCGGTATCCAGAAGGGTATGTCGAGCCTGGAGGCGAGCTTTGCCCTGGCCATGCGCTATGTCAGGGCCATCGACCCGGCCAAGGCCGCGAAGATGGCCGAGGCCCAGGCGCAGATCAGCAAGGAAACCGATCCGGCGAAGGCCAAGTCCATGCTCGAGGCTCTGGAAGAGTCCCTGCGTACCGGTGACCTGTTCACCGATATGCAGATCAAGGCGGCCTTGCTGGCTCACACCCAGGGCCGGCAGCAATACGAGCAACTGAAGAAGGACTCGTTGAGTGCTTCGGGGGTTATCGACAAGAACCTGGCCGAGCGTCGGCAAGCCTCCGCCCAGCTGTGGAAGGAAACCGCGCAGGCGGTCGACGGTGGCATGCTTGCCGTGGGGAAGGCCCTGCAACCGGCCACGGATCTGGTGGCCCAAAGCATCACGCTGGTGGTCGGCAAGCTGACCGAACTGGCGGAGAAGGCACCCTCATTGGTACTGGGGGTGACTGCCCTGGGCGCCACTTATGTCGCGGTGAAAAAGCTGATGGCTGTCTACACCATTGGCAAGGGCCTGCTGAATGTCGCTCGAGGTTCACTGCAGGTTGGCCGCAAAATGGCGAAGCGCTCCTCTGGTGGCACTGCGAGCGGTATCGACTGTTGTGCGCCCATGCTCGATTGCGGCCCGGACAAAAAACGCCGCAAGGGCCGTGGCGGGCGCAAGACGCCCAGGCGCGAGCCTCGTTCGAGGGGCATGGGCAGCAAAGGCTTCAAGAGCCCTTTGACGCCCAGCGGCCTGGAGAGAGTGGCCAGAGGGGCTGCCACCTCTGGTGCCGTAATGAAAGGCGCCGGTTCCCTGGCCAAGGGAGTCGCGCCCTTGCTCAAGGGCGGTGCGATCCTTTCGGTGCTCGGTGCAGGCTTCCAGGTGGCGGACACTTACCTGAATGCCCAGACCCAGGATGAAAAAGCCGAAGGCTACGGCGAGGCGGCGGGCAATCTTGCTGGCGCCGCCGCGGGTGCAGCAGCAGGGGCGGCCATTGGCTCCGTGGTGCCGGTGATCGGCACGGTGATTGGCGGGCTGGTGGGCGGCGCCCTGGGTGCCTGGGGCGGTTCGGCCGCCGGTGGCGCCTTGGGTAAAAAGCTGTTCGGCTCCGACGAGTCGCTCAAGCACTTGCCTGCAGCCGGCCCGCTGATGATGCGCAACGCTGGACAGAACATCCCGCCGGTCATGGGCGATATCGCCAAATCCTTCCAGAAAGGCCAGACGCCCCCGCTGATGGGGCAGGCGGCGCGCTCGATGCTCAGCCCATCGTCGTCTGCTGCGGCGCCGGCCACGATCACCGCGCCGGAGTCGCTCAAACCCCAGGTACCTCCAGTCATCGAGCAGCAGTTCAGCTTCGCGCCCTACTTGTCGATCTCGGTCCAGGGTGATGTGCGCGACCCCGCGCAACTGGCTCGGGAACTGGAACCCCACCTGCGCTGGCAGTTCGACGAGTTCAGCCGCCAGGCTGCCGCTCGCCAGCTGTTCGACGCCGCACACGTTTAAGGAGATCGCATGGCTTACATGGAGCAGCTGCAATCGGGGCTGGGTTCCCTGGTGGCGGCAGCGGAAGCGGGGCGGCGCAGTGCTGATGAAATGCTCGGGCCCATGAACGGTGCCATCAGCGACATCAGCGGCGCCGCCCTGGAGCTTGAAAGCCTGCCCGTTGTCGGGCCGGCGCTGGGCGCCAAACTGCAACGCACGATGCGCAGTATCGGCGCGGCGCAGTCGGCGGTGGGTGAAGTCGCGGCCAAGTACAGCCAGATCGTGACCGTGGCGGGGCAGATGCAGCAGCGTCTTGGCGCCTTGCAGGAGCAGGTGGCCAAGGCCGGCGCGGCGATCAACCGCATCGGCGGGCAGATCAGCCCGGCCCTGGGCAATATCTTCCCTTCCGGTGCGCTGGCGCCTCAGGACACCCCGGCGGCGGAGGCGGTGAAACCCTTCCCGCACCTGTTGATCCTGCAGCCTCTGGGGGCCGGTGCCGAGCCTTTCTACTTCAACCTCGACACTGCGGCCTTCGATGAGTTGCGCCGCCAGACCGGCTTTCGCTGGGCGGCCCAGGAGCGTTTGAGCCGCGGCATCGCGCAGCAGGCGGTGGGACAGGGTGACGACAAGATCTCCCTCAAGGGCGCGATCTACCCCGGGTTCAAGGGCGGGCTGGGCCAGTTGCAGGCGCTGCGCAGCATTGGTCGGCGTTTGCAGCCCCTGAGCCTGACCACGGGTTACGGCGAAGTGCTGGGCACCTGGTGCCTCACCAGCATCGACGAGGAACAGAGCCACCTGCTGGCAGGCGGTATTCCCCGCAAGCAAGGCTTTTCACTGGAGTTTGTGAGCTATGGCAACGACCTGCAGAACCTCTGACGGTGATCTGCTCGACACCCTGTGTCATCAGTATTACGGACACCTCAATGGCAGCGTCGAGGCGGTGCTGGACGCCAACCAGGGCCTGGCCGATGAGCCACAACCCTTTCGGGCCGGGGTACTGATCCTGTTGCCGGATCTGCCGATTCGGGCCGAGGCGATGGTTCAGCTATGGGACTGACCTTGCATCCAATCAACAGACCCCGTCGTGTACGGGGTCTTCATTTTCTGGAGCACGGAGCATGACCCCAGTCTTTCGCATCCTGGCCGATGGCCGGGATATTACGGCGCAGATCAACGACCGGCTGCTGACGCTGCGAACCTCGGATAAACCGGGAATGGAGTCGGACGAGTTTGAACTGCGTATTGATGACCGCGACTCGGCGGTTGCGCTGCCCAGTCGTGGCGCCAGCATTGAAATATTCCTCGGCTACGCCGGCCAGACACTGACCCGGCTGGGGCGCTACACGGTGGATGAAGTGGTGGTGAGCGGGCCGCCGGATTCGATCGAGATCCGCGGCAAGGCCAGCGACATGCGCGGCAGCGGCAAGACCACCCGCAGCGGCAGTTGGGAGAACGTGGCGTTGGCGCAGATTGTCCGCGACCTGGCGGCCCGCAACGGCTGGACGCCCATCTGCCCCGTCACCACCAAGGTGCTGCGGATCGACCAGCTCAACGAGTCCGACTTCAACTTCATCACCCGCCTGGCCCGGCAGTACGACTGCACCGCCAAGGTGGCCGAAGGCAAGTTGCTGGTGCTGCCTCGTCAGGCCGGGTTGAGTGCCAGCGGCAAGGCCCTGGGCGTGGTCACCCTCAGCCGTGGCGACGTTAGCCGCTATCAGTTCCGCCTGAGTGACAGCAGCACCCACAAGGCGGTGCAGACCCGGCATCAGGACAAGAAGAGCGGCACGCTCAGGGTGATCGACCTGGGCAACAGCGACTCACCGGACAGCGTACCGGCAGTGCATACCGATCGGCACCTGTACCCCAACAAGTCCGCCGCCGAGCAGGCGGCCAAGGCCCGTTTGGCCGCCTTCAACCGCAGCAACGCCAACGTCCGTCTGGAGATGCCGGGGCGCACCGACCTGTTCGCCGAGCGCCTGATCAATGCCCAGGGCTTCAAGCCCGGTCTGGATGGCGAGTACCTGGTGGACTCGGTGGAGCAGATGTTCAACCCGTCCGGGTGGAGCACCACGGTCGAATGCAACGGCGGCAAGCAAGGCAAAGCCAAGGCCAAGGCCAAGAAAAACACCGCCAAAAAACCACTCAGGGTGGTGCAGCTTTAAACCCTTCAACGGCGCCGCGAGCATTCTCGCGAACTGCTCATTCGGATCGTCTCCGATCCAGCATTCACTCCCTTTCAACCCACGCGGAAAACCCGCAGGAGTATTCATGAATCCAGGCATCAGCAGCCCGGCCTCGAAGCGAGGCATCCGGCATTTTTTTCAGGGATTGATCGCGGGCTGCACCCTGTTGCTGGCAACCGCAGCCCATGCCGAGCCCTTTGTTCTGGCCTACACCGACGGTCAGGTCGAAGCGTCCTACAGCAATCTGCAAGCGTTCTACCGCAACCTATCTGCCGTCGGTCTGGGCAGTACTTACGGGCTGACGGTCACCGGCCAGTTACATCAGGAGGGGATGAACGAAACCACCGAAAACATCATCCGCTTCGCCCAATCCAAGTCCCTGCCGCTGTATCCGACCGTCTCCGACTACAACGAAGGCATTGGTGATTTCGACCCGGCCATTTCCCACTCCATCGTCAACGACAAGACCTTGAGTGCCGGCAGCATCAAGCAACTGGTGACGCTGGCCAAGGACGGCGGTTTTGCCGGTATCAACCTGGACTTCGAAAAGGTCGAACCGAGGAATGCCAAGGCCTTTTCCGCCTATGTCAAAGCCCTGGGCAACGCCCTGCATGCCAGCAACAAGAAGCTGATCATCAGCATCCCGCCCAAATCCAGCGACCGCGAGCCCGAGTACCTCCAAGGCTACGACTACAAGGCCCTGGGCGCGGCCGTGGATTACTTCCAGGTCATGACCTATGACCAGGTCGGGCCCGGCTGGAGCAGTGGAGGTTTCCACGATGAAGTCTGGCCCGGCCCCGAGTCGGGCGTCGACTGGCAGCAGGCGCTGCTCAGCTACGCCGTGTCGCGAGTCGCGCCGAGCAAGGTCCTGGCGGGGCTTCCGGCTTACGGTCAGGACTACAGCATTGGCAATCGGGTGCACTGGTCGGCTTACCAGGAAGTGATTACCGAGCATCGCGCCGCTACCCATCTGGACGCCGCTTCGGCCACGCCTTACGCCACCTGGGGGCCGGTGCAGAGCTTCGCCGATGGTGTGGAATGGACCCAGGAGCGGGCACAACCGGTGCTCTGGTACGACGATGCCAAGAGCATCAGGACCAAGGCTGCGTTGGTCGCCAAGCTGGGGCTGGGCGGTACCAGTATCTGGGCCATGGGCTATGAAAATGCCGAGTTCTGGACGGCGGTTCAGGCTGGTCTCAAAGGCGGTCAGGCGTTGCTGCCTGCCGGGCTGGAGTGACCCTGGCCGGTGTCCATCGAGCTTGCATGCACCGAAAACCAGGAGCCTCTCTATGAAACTCACCGCTGTTCTCACTCAGTTGCAAACCCGGTGTCCCAGCCTTGCTGAGCGCATCATTGTTGGCGTCAACCTCGACACCCTGAGCAGCACTTCGCCCGCTGTTCCCGCCGCCTACGTCGCTCCGCTGAACGATCTGGCCACCGCCAATACGGCCCAGAACGCCCACCGCCAGATCATCCGCGACCGCTTCGAAGTCGCCTTGCTCCTCGACGCCAGCAACCCACAACAAGCCCTCGACCAACTCCACGACCTACGCGCCGAACTCTGGCGTGCCCTGGTCGGTTTCAAGCCCGGCACCGAGTACAACCCGATCCAATACGACGGCGGTGAACTGGTGTCGTTCGACGCCACCCGCCTGCTCTACCGCCTGCGCTTCTTCGCCGAGTTCCAGCTGGGGCGCAATCTGCCCGGCCAGCCGGCGGAAACCTGGCATGAGCGTGAACTCGACGGCTTGCCGTCCTTGACCGGGGTCACGGTGCGGGTCGATGCCATCGATCCGGCGGACCCCAATCTGCAACGCCCAGGGCCCGACGGGCGCCTGGAGCTGACTTTTTCAGGAGAGCTGAAGCAATGAGCAAACGCATCACCGTGCTGCCGGTTGCCGGCCGCGCCGTACCGGACCCGGAAGCAGGCGATCTGCTGCCCGCTTCCGGCCGTGAAGTGTCGGACAGCGCCTGGTGGCGCCGGCGTCTGGCCGATGGCGATATCACTAGCAAAGCCGTGAAAGCGGCGAAATCTCAAGGAGCCAAATAATGGCGATCGGTTTCAGCAATATCCCGGCGGACATCCGTGTGCCGCTGTTCTACGCCGAGATGGACAATTCGGCGGCCAATAGCGCGTCCTCGGCCATGCGTCGTCTGATCGTCGCCCAGGTCAACGACAACCAGGCCGGCGACGATCTCGGCAAACTGGTGCTGGTGTCCAGCGTGGCCCTGGCCAAGAGCATCGGCGGCCAGGGCTCGATGCTCGCTTCGATGTACGAAACCTGGCGCAAGACCGACCCGGTGGGCGAGATCTGGTGCCTGCCGCTGCACAGCACCGAGGGCAGCGTGGCCAAAGCCGAGCTGAAGATCAGCGGTAGCGCCAGCGCCGCCGGCCTGCTCAATCTGTACGTCGGTGGGGTGCGGGTGCAAGCCTCCATCGTCAGCGGCGCCAGTGCCGCACAAGCGGCCAGCGCCCTGGCCTTGAAGGTCAACGCTGCAGTAGATCTGCCGGTGACCGCCACCGCGGCCGAGGGCACTGTGACCCTGAACGCCAAGTGGACCGGCGACAGCGGCAATGACATCAGCCTGCAACTCAATCGCCTGGGCAAGAGCAATGGCGAAGAGACCCCGGCGGGCCTGACCCTGGTGCTGGGCAAGATGGCCGGTGGCACCGGTGCGCCGGATCAGGTCGCGGCGCTGGCCGCCCTGGGCGACGAGCCGTTCGAGTTCATCTGCATGCCCTGGACCGATACCGCCAGCTTGAATGCCTGGCAAGCGGTGATGGACGACAACACCGGCCGCTGGTCCTGGGCCAAGCAGCTGTTCGGCCATGTCTACAGCGCCAAGCGCGGCACCGTCGGCACCCTGGTGGCGGCCGGCCAGGCACGCAACGACCAGCACATCACCATCCAGGCCCTGGAAGGCGGCGTGCCGCAACCGGTGTGGGTCCAGGCCGCCGCCCTGGCGGCGCGGACTTCGGTGTTCATCTCCGCCGATGCCAGCCGCCCGACCCAGAGCGGCAGCCTGCCGGGCGTCGACCCGGCGCCGGCCAGCGAGCGCTTCACCCTCACCGAGCGCCAGTCGCTGCTGAGCTACGGCATCGCCACCGCCTACTACGAAGGCGGCTACATGCGTATTCAGCGGGCGATCACCACCTACCAGAAGAACGCCTACGGCCAGGCCGACAACTCCTACCTGGACAGCGAAACCATGCACCAGTCGGCGTTCATCGTGCGCCGCCTGCAAAGCGTGATCACCAGCAAATACGGGCGCCACAAGCTGGCTGCCGACGGCACTCGTTTCGGCGCCGGCCAGCCGATCGTTACCCCGAGCACCATTCGCGGTGAGCTGATTGCCCAGTACGCCAAGCTGGAGCTGGAGGGCCATGTGGAGAGCGCCGAGCTGTTCGCCGAGCACCTGATCGTCGAACGCGATGTGCAGGACCCGAGCCGGGTCAACGTGCTGTTTCCGCCGGACTACATCAACGGCCTGCGAGTGTTCGCGCTGCTCAACCAATTCCGCCTGCAGTGCGACGCGGCGGCCTGAGCCGGACCTGCATCGCTGCGCTTTTTCAGCCCGCCTTGAGCGGGCTTATTTTTTGGGAGAAACAACATGGGTCAACTGATAGCGGGCACCTGCTACGTCAAAGTGGACGGCGCTCAACTGACCATCAGCGGCGGCTGCGAAGCACCACTGATGGCCGTCAAGCGGGAAACCGTGGTTCCGGGCTTCTACAAGGAAACCGACCTCACGCCGTCGTTCAAAGTCACCGCGCTGCACACCCCGGACTTTCCGCTCAAGCAACTGATCGAAGGCTCCGACATGACCGTCACCTGCGAGTTCGCCAACGGCAAGGTCTACGTACTGGCCGGTGCCTACCTGGTGGACGAGCCTATTGCCAAGGGCGACGACGCCAGCATCGAGCTGAACTTCGAAGGGCAGAAGGGGACCTGGCAATGAGCAACACGGTGAAGCTGCAGGTGCCCATCGAGGCCCACGGCGAGCCCCTGGCCGAACTCAGCCTGCGCCGCCCGACGGTGCAGGAAGTACGGGCGATCAAGGCGCTGCCGTACAAGATCGACAAGAGCGAAGAAGTCAGCCTCGACATGGACGTCGCGGCCAAATACATCGCGGTCTGCGCCGGCATTCCACCGTCCTCGGTGAACCAGCTCGACCTGGTGGACCTCAACGCCTTGAGCTGGGCGGTGGCGAGTTTTTTCATGAGTGCGGCATCGCAGCCATCGCCGACCTGATCGCTGTCGCCTATGACCTGGCCTGGTTCTGGAAGGTCGACCCCGAACAGATGATGGCCAGGCCACTGGATGTGCTCCGCGAATCCCTGGAGCACGCGCAACGGATCAATGCGATGCAGCAGGTGCAGTGATGGCGTATCGAAAAAGAAACAAGACCAAGGGCCGGCGGCCCAAGCAGACAAGACAGGCCAAACCGGCAGCACCTGTGCAGCAGGTCAAAGCCGAAACTGAGGTGGTCAAGCCTGCTGTGGCCGAGAGCGCAAGCAAGGCCGTCGACCCGGAGCTCACCGGCATTCGCCAAGTGGTGGGCAAGTTCAGGAAAAGCCTGGAAGAAAGTGGCCTAGGAAATCTCGATCTTTCAGGATTGTTTTCTGGGCAGGGCCTATTGACCCCCTTTGTTGCGGGCATGCAGTCGGCGATCAAGGCGCAGAACATCCAGGCTGTAACGGCCGCCGCAGTCAGGGGGGAGGTAAGTCCGGAGAACGAGCTGGGCAATACCGCGCAAAACCTCAAGCACTTTGATGAGGCAGTGGAAAGAATCACCCTCAATGTGGGGGTTGCACTGTTGCCGGCCATCAACAGCATTGTCACGGGGCTTCAGCCCGTACTGACATCGGTCGGTCAATTTGTCGCTGATAACCCCGGGTTGGTGGAAGGGCTCGCGGCCGCCGCAATCGCTTTTACGGTGGCAGCTTCGGCGGCCACGGTCTTTGCTGCACTGTCCTCGCCTATAGGTTTGGCGATGCTGGCGATTGCTGCGGTAGCCGGTGTGGTGGTGGCCAATTGGAAGCCGGTTTCGCGGTTTTTCATCCAGCTGTGGGGGAAGATTTCACCCACGATCATGTCCATGGTCGGTCTTTTCAAGGAGGTGTTCGCCTGGACGCCCATTGGGCAATTGATTGCCAACTGGGGGCCGGTTAGCGCTTATCTGAGCGCCCTCTGGCAAGACTTTAGCGCCGGTACCGGGCGGGTGTACCAGGCGTTGAATCTGCTCTTCAACATGAGCGGGTTTGGGTTGTTGATCAGAAACCTGGAGCCCATCAGAGAGGCTGTCCAGGTGATTTTTCGCAGCCTGCGAGAGGTTTTCGAGTGGAGCCCGCTTGGATTGATAAGCAGTAACTGGCAACCCGTGGTAGGCCTGTTTGCAGCGATCTGGGATCTGATCTGGGCGTTGTCGATCACGGCAAAGAACAACGTTGCCAGTCTGTTCAGTTGGTCACCCGGTGAGGGGATGAGAAAGGACCTCGACGGTTTGATCCAGTGGTTCTCTTCGTTTCGTGAGCGGCTGGAAAAGGTCCTGGAGCCAATCCGCGAAAAGCTCCGAGCGACCTTTGGCAATTTGCTTGTCAGTGTCACCGGGAGCATCAATTCGCTGACCGAGAGTGTGGTGGAGCACAACAACTCGGCAAACCGGGGTGAGGACTCGCTGACCGATACACCTTCTCCGCTGCTAACCCCGGGCAATTTGCCGCAAAGCTCCAGTTCGCTGCTGCAACAGGCTGCGGCCAACAATCGCACTCGGCTTGAAGGCGGGCTGCTGCTGCGCTTTGAGAACGCACCTCCCGGCCTGCGCGCCGAACAGGCCACGACCAATCAACCGGGTTTGAACATCGCTTCGACCCTGGGCTATCGCTCACTTTCCCTAGGAGGTTCCCATGGCGGATAACTGGCGTGATCGTTTGTTGCCCGCATCCTTTCGCGGCGTGCCCTTCTGGGTCGACCAGGCGAAAACCCCGGTGGGGCAAAAAGGCCAGTTGCATGAGTACCCGCAGCGCGACCAGCCGTTTTTCGAGGGCCTTGGCCAGCAGGCGAAAGTCCATGACCTGACGGCCTTCATCGTCGGCGCCGATTGCCTGGAGCAGCGCGACAGGCTGCTCAAGGCCCTGGAGGAGGGCAGCGGCGAGCTGGTGCATCCGTGGCTTGGACGGATGCAGGTCAAGGTCGGCGAGTGCGAGATGACCCAGAGCCGCCAGGATGGTGGCCTGGTGACCTTCAGCCTGAAGTTCTACCCGGACCAGCCGCTGCGCTTTCCTTCGGCGGTGGTCAACACCCAGCAGCAGGTGCTGGTGGCCAGCGATACCTTGCTGGGCTCGGCGGTGCTGCGGTTCGAGTTCGCCACCAACCTGATCAAGCAGGCGCGGATCGGCGTGGATTCGCTGCGCAAGGGATTGACCGAGGTGTACGCGGTCATCGAACACGAGTTCAAGCCGCTGATCGAGTTCTATGGCGACCTCAACACCCTGGTCAAGGCGGTCAAGGAAATACCCAAGGAGCTGAGCACGGAGTTCAAGGGGTTGCTGGAGGATGTACGCGGGCTCAAGGATTTTGCCCGCACCGGCTATCGGCAGATGCTCGCCGATATTTCCCAGCAGGTGGAGGCGGCCAGGCGCATCGATGCGCCCAAGCTGACCACCGGCAAGGACACCACCGCGGCGGCCGAGGCGGTAGCGAACCTGGTCCAGGATGCGTTGCTGGTGCAGATCGCCCGGTTGGTGTCGGCCTTGCCGGTGGCCACCCCGGTGGTCAAGCTCAAGAGCACGCCGCCCCTGGCGCAGCAGGCCAGCCAGCCGGTGCAGCGCCTGGAGGTGCCGGTGGCCGACGATGTACTGGCCCTGCGTGACCAGCTCAACGAAGTGATCTGGCAAGCCGCGCTCAAGGCCGACCCGATGCATTACCAGGCGCTCAACACCCTGCGCCAGCAATTGCAGGGCCACCTCAATGTAGTGGCTTCGTCCGGGGTACGGCTGGTCAGCCTCAGCCCCAAAAGCAGCATGCCGGCGCTGGTCCTGGCTTATGAGCGGTTTGCCGATGCGACGCGTGTCGGTGAAGTGGTACAGCGCAACCGGGTGGCCCATCCGGGCTTCCTGCCGCCGGCCGATCTGCAGATTGCGCGGGAGTGACCCATGGACGAACTGGCAAATATCGTCACCCTGACGGTGGACGGGCTGGACTACAGCGGCTGGAAAAGCGTGGAGATCACGGCGGATCTGGAGCGCCAGTTCCGCACCTTCAGCCTTAACATCACCTGGCAATGGCCGGGGCAGGATGGGCAGGTGCGGATCCGCCCGGGCGCTCGCTGCCAGGTGCGCATCGGCTGCGACCTGGTGCTCACCGGGCATGTCTACAAGGCGCCGGTCAGTTATGACGGCAGGCAGATCAGCCTGAGCATCCAGGGCAGCTCCCTGACCCAGGATCTGGTGGATTGCGCGGCCATCAACCGGCCGAGCCAGTGGCGCCAGCAGGATGTGCTGAGCATCGTCCGCGCCCTGGCCGGCTCTTACGGGGTGGGGGTGCGCAGCGAGATTGCACCCACCAGCAAGTTGCACACCCACAGCATTGTGCCGGGGGAGACGGTGTTTGCCTCCATCGACCGCTTGTTGACCTTGTACCGGGTGTTCTCCACCGATGACGCCGACGGCTACCTGCTGCTGGCGGCACCGGGCAGCGGCGGGCTCGCCAGCGATGCCCTGGAGCTGGGCAAGAACATTCTTTCGGCCAATGCAGCGATGGATTTTTCCGCGTTGTTTTCCGAGTACCGGGTGATCGGCCAGCACAAGGGCAGCGACCAGAGCAGCGGTGTTGCGGTCTGCGAGGTGTCCGGCCAGGCCAGCGATGCCCGGGCTTCGCGCAAACGGGTGACGGTGATCAACGAGGCGGCGCAACTGAGTGCGGAACTGGCTCAGCAGCGGGCTGACTGGGAGTGCGGCACCCGCACCGGCAAGGCGCTGACCACCACCTATCAGGTGCAGGGCTGGCGCCAGAGCAATGGTGATTTGTGGCGACACAACACGTTGGTGCGGGTCATCGACCCGGTGCTGGGTTTCGACCAGGACATGCTGATCTCCAAGGTCACCTGGTCGCTGTCCGACCAGGGCTCCATCACCACCTTGCAGGTGGCGCCGCCGCAGACCTTCGATGCCAACCCGACACCCGAAAAAAACTGAAACCTGCGCCCAACCGCAGGAGCCGGCTGGCCGGCGAAGGCACCCGGCACGAAACCGCGCAATCCCTGTTCGCCGGCAAGCCGGCTCTTCTCCCCCCAAGGAACCCAGCATGAGCCTACTGACACGCCTGTTGGCGCGGGGCACCGTGGTGCTCGCCCATTCGGCCAACAAATTGCAATCGCTGCAAATGCGCCTCACCGCCGGCGAGGTCAACGACGACATGGAGCATTTCGAGCCTTACGGTTTTACCAGCAACCCCCTGGCCGGCGCCGAGGGCATCGCCACCTTCCTCGGCGGCGATCGCTCCCATGGAGTGGTGCTGGTGGTGGCCGACCGGCGCTATCGCCTCAAGGCCCTGGCCGCCGGTGAAGTGGCGATCTACACCGACGAGGGCGACAAGATTCACTTCAAGCGCGGGCGGGTCATCGACATCGACACCGCCACCTTGAATATCCGCGCCAGCAGCGGCGTCATCATCGACAGCCCGACCCTGAGCATGAGCGGCAAGATCGTCTCCCAGGGCGATCAGGTCGCCGCCGGCATCAGCCAGATCAACCACGTCCACAGCGGCGTGCAACCCGGCCCGGGGCAGACCGGCGCGCCGGTGGGAGGTTAAGCATGTTCGCCACTTATGACCTGAAGAACGCCCTGACCCGGGCTGTGGAAATCAGCCTGTTCACCTGGCGCCGCGCCGCCGATGACGACGCCCTGGATGACGACCAGCGCTACGGCTGGTGGGGCGACAGTTTTCCCAGCGTGGCCGACGACCGTATCGGCTCGCGGCTGTGGCTGTTGCGCCGGGTCAAGCTGAGCCGGCAGACCCAGCTCGATGCCGAGTTCTATGCCCGCGAGGCCCTGCAGTGGCTGATCGACGATGGTCATTGCAACGCTGTCGAGATCCTCAGCGAACGCCTCGATGCCCAGCGCCTGAACCTGCGCACGGTGCTGATCCTGGCCGACGGCGAACGTCTGGACCTCAACCCCATTCACAGTTGGCAGGTGACCTATGCCGTTTGAAACCCCTTCGCTGCCGGTGCTGATTCAGCGCACCCAAAGCGACCTGGCCAGCGATTCGCTGCGCCAGTCCGATGCCCAAGTGCTGGCCCGCACCCTGAGCGGCGCCGCCTTTGGCCTGTATGGCTACCTGGATTGGATCGCCGAGCAGATCCTTCCGGACAAGGCCGATGAGTCGACCCTGGAGCGCATCGCCGCGCTGCGCCTGAACCAGCCGCGCAAGACCGCCCAGGCGGCCAGTGGCAGCGTCAGTTTCACCGCGGCAGCCGGTGCCGTGCTGGATCTCGGCATCCTGTTGCAAAGCAGCGACGGTCGCAGCTACACAGTGACCGCCGCGCGCACCACCAGCGCAGGCCTCAACAGCACCACGATCCAGGCCGTCGACGGCGGTACCCTGGGCAATGCCGATGCCGGCCTGGAGCTGACCGCGGTGCAGCCGGTGCAGGGCATCAGCAACTCGTTCACCGTCCTGGCCCCGGGCCTGAGCGGTGGCGTGGCCCGGGAAAGCCTCGAATCCCTGCGCTCGCGGGTGATCCGTTCCTATCGGATCATTCCCCATGGCGGCTCGGCGGACGACTACGAAACCTGGGCCATGGAGTGCCCGGGCATCACCCGTGCCTGGTGCCGGCGCAATTACCTGGGGCCGGGCACCGTGGGCTTGTTCGTCATGCGTGACGACGACCTGCAGCCGATTCCCAACGCCGAGCAACTGGCGCAGGTCCAGGCCTATATCGAGCCGCTGCGCCCGGTCACCGCCGAGGTGCATGTGCTGGCCCCGGTGATGCTGCCGGTGACCTACACGTTGCGCCTGACCCCCGACACCAGCGCGGTGCGCGCCGCCGTCGAGAGCCAGTTGCGCGACCTACACAGCCGCGAGGCCGGCCTGGGCCAGACCCTGTTGCTCAGCCATATCCGCGAAGCCATCAGCAGCGCCACCGGCGAGCAGGATCACCAACTGTTGGCGCCCTTGGCCGATGTGCCGGCGGCGAATAATCAGTTGCTGGTATTCGGAGGTTGCCAATGGCTGCAATAAGAAGCGCCACCCAGTACCAGGGCCAGCTGCGCAGCCTGCTACCCAGCGGCCCGGCCTGGGACCCGGAACGGGTGCCGGAGCTTGAACGGGTGTTGCAGGGCATCTCCCAGGAGCTGGCGCGCATCGACGCCCGGGCCGTGGACCTGCAAAACGAAATGGACCCGGCCAGCGTCAGCGAACTGGTGACGGATTGGGAAAAGGTCATGGACCTGCCCGACCCCTGCCTGGGCCTGACCCCGCTGTTCGAAGACCGGCGCCTGGCCGTGCGCCGGCGTCTGTTGGCAGTGGGCAGCCAGCGCGCCGCCTACTTCGTCGAAATCGCCCGCAGCCAGGGCTATCCCAATGCCAGCGTCACTGAGCTGAGTACCCCGCGCATGGGCCGCTCACGCTTTGGTCACGCGCATTTCGGCACCTGGCGGGCGAACTTCATGTGGACCCTCAATACCGGCGGCCGCCTGCAACTGGGCCGGCGCTTCGGCGCCAGCTATTGGGGCGAACGTTTTGGCATGAACCCGGGCAGCGCCCTGGAGTGCCTTATCCATCGCAGTACACCGGCGCATACACAGGTGTACATCAACTATGACTAGAGAAGACAAGAACAAGTGGATTATCCGAAAAGTGTTCCCAGCGTAGGGCTGGTGAACGGGAAGTTTGTCGAGGAGAACCCGGTGACCGGGCAAGTCGGCTCACTGATTTCCTCTGAGTGGGGAAACGCGGTTACCGACGAATTGCTCAACGTGATTCGTGCGGGAGGGGAAGAGCCGGCCGAGGCCGAGCATGACCAGTTGCTGGCGGCGATCAAGGCGATCGTGCGTGGTTCGATACCGCCGGAGAAGATTCGCACCACCCTGGCCGAGTACGGGATCACCGATGCCTATACCAAGTCGGTGACCTATACCAAGGCGGAGATCGAGGCGCTGCTGAAGAACATGTCGGCGTTGCCGGTGGGGGCGATGGTGCCGTTTCCCAAGGGTACGGTGCCGGCCGGATTCCTGGAGGTGGACGGGAGCGTGCAGAGTACCAGGACTTATCCAGACCTGGCGGCGTATCTCGGGAACACCTTCAATAAGGGCGATGAGGGAGTTGGAAGTTTCCGGCTGCCTGAGTCTCGTGGTGAATTTTTTCGAGGTTGGGACCATGGGCGAGGTATCGACGCAGGACGGGTGCTTGGCGTCTATCAGGACGATGCATTACAGAACATTTTAGGTAATGTGGGCGGGGTGCGTAACGATAGTGCTCCGACTGCCCCAAACGGGGCCTTTTATGCAACCGCCGATGCTGGTGGTTTTCAGGGCGCCGGTGGGCGGTTTTCCGTTGTCAATTTTGATGCATCGAGAGTTGTTAGAACTGCGACAGAAACCCGGCCGCGCAACCTGGCTGTTATGTGGTGCATCAAGGCCTGGAATGCCCCGATCAATCAGGGAAACATCGACATCGCAAGCTTGGCCGCAAACGTTGCGGCACTTGAGGCCAGGCCACGTGGCCTGGGCGATGGCCAAGTTTGGCAGAACCTTACAACGAGCCGCGTATCTGGAACTGTCTACACCAACACGACGGGGCGGCCCATTCAGGTACATGTGGCGATCACGACCGGCAGTATTTACGCCAAGGTAGGTCCTGTGGACGTATCTTTTTCGGCCTATCACGCAGCATTCGTAGTACCTGCTGGAGCCACTTATACAGTCACACTCAGCAATCCTGTTAATTTGTGTTGGTCGGAGTTGCGCGCATGAAGTACTTCCAGAACCCCGAAACTAACGAAGTCCATGCCTATGATGACGATGCCCCTGGCCACTTCATTCCGAGCAGCTTGTTGCCAATGGCCGAAACGCGGGTGCAAGCCTATATCGCCAGTGCGACAACTGCCTTGCCTGCCAAAGAAGATATTGAGCGTGGCTGGCGTGATAGCGAACTGACTTCGCTGATGTGGCTGCGTGAGCGGCATCGTGACCAGCTCGACATTCAAGCACCGACAAGCATTGATGGGGAGCAATTCAAGGAGCTGCTGGTGTATATGCAAGCCCTGCGCGACTGGCCGCAATCGATGGATTTCCCCGATGCCTATCTGCGTCCGCTAGCGCCCCCCTGGATTGCCAAACAAGTTCAATAAACGCCCCGCCTCGCCGGGGCGTTTTCTTTTCCAGTTTCTAACTATGTTCACATCGAACTGTGTCGGCGTGGATGAATGACAACGAGAGGACAGACGAGTGGATTATCCAAAGAGTGTGCCAAGTGTTGGGTTGGTTAATGGGAAGTTTGTCGACGAGAACCCGGTCACGGGGCAAGTGGGTTCACTGATTTCTTCCGATTGGGGTAATGCAGTGACCGATGAATTGCTCAACGTGATTCGTGCGGGAGGGGAAGAGCCGGCCGAGGCCGAGCATGACCAGTTGCTGGCGGCGATCAAGGCGATCGTGCGTGATTCGATCCCACCGGAGAAGATCCGCACCACCCTGGCCGATTACGGGATCACCGATGCCTATACCAAGTCGGTGACCTATACCAAGGCGGAGATCGAGGCGCTGTTGAAGAACATGTCGGCCTTGCCGGTGGGGGCGATGGTGCCGTTTCCCAAGGGCACGGTGCCGGCCGGATTCCTGGAGGTGGATGGCAGTGTGCAGAGTGCTGCGACCTATCCGGATCTGGCGGCTTACCTGGGGACTGCGTTCAATACCGGAGGCGAGGGTGCGGGGAATTTCCGGTTGCCTGAGACGCGGGGTGAGTTCCTGCGGGGCTGGGATCATGGACGTGGGGTGGATGTTGGGCGGAATCTGAGTGGTTATCAGCTTGATCAGATGCAAGGCCATGTTCACGAGTATCTGTATAAATCGAACCGGTCGGGCGACTCAGCAATTTTTCCTGAGGGGTACGCTGTATCTGCGGCTGGCTCAGGGGCCAACCTTGCGACGTCGGTGCCTGCTGATGCAGTAAATATAAAGTTCATCGGGAAGCCACTCGTCGATGGTACTAACGGGGCACCGCGTACAGGCTCAGAAACCCGTCCCCGAAATTTGGCTGTCATGTGGTGCATCAAAGCCTGGAGTGCACCAGTCAATCAGGGAAGCATTGATGTGGCTGAACTGGCCTTGGAGGTCCAGAAGCAAAAGCCGATAGCGATTATCGGCGGGCATAGGAACTTGAAGGTTTCGGCTTCGGGCCTGAGTGCGCAAGTGAATGTATCAGCCGATCAGTTGATTGTCGGCACCGGTCAACTGGTGCATTCGCTGAGCGGGATTAACTTTAGCTTTAGTGGCCAGGCAGTGGGGGAAAACGGGATAGACGTGGGCGAAATGGCTCCTTCGACCTGGTACAGCGTTTGGGTGATTTGGGGCGGGAGCGCGCCAGCTGGTTTGTTATCGCTGAATGCAACATCTCCCAAGTTGCCGCCCGGCTATACACATAAAGCACGAGTCAGCTGGATTAAAACAGATGCGACGGCCAACAACTATCCGCTGAACTTTATACAAAGTGGTAAGCGTTGCAGTTACAGAGTAACTCCCGGCAGCAATGTACCAGGCAATATTGTTATATCGGCGGGCGTGCAGGGGCACATCAGCACTCCGATCTATGTCCCGATTCCTGTCGCGCCATTTGTGCCCCCTACAGCTGTCACGATACATATGGCGATGACAGGCACCAACAGCACGCAAATGGTTGCGCCCAATGATAGTTATGGCGGCTACACGAACCTTGCTAATCAACCATTGGTGTTTTATGCATCATCCCAACACCTTGCGCAGTACCAGTTACAGCTGGAAGGTCCGAACATCTATCGTGCCGCCCAGTACGCTGGAGATCGTTTGACGTGTTTGGGATGGGAGGACAGTTTATGAGTTTTGCAGTTCGTAATGATGGACAGGGCTGGCGACCAGTTTCGGGTCCTGAGAATGTAGGTGCTGATGAATGGTATTGCGTCGGTATTCCCCCTGATCCGGTTCCGCTACCTCTCACTGAAGAAGAGCTGGCGGCCAGTGAGCGTTCCTATCGGGACAAAGAACTGGCGAGGGGGGTGTGGCTGCGCGATCGTCATCGTGATCAACTGGAAATCGTAATGGTCACAACGCTTTCTGCCGAACAATTCACACAGTTACTGGTGTACATGCAGGCTCTACGCGAGTGGCCGCAATCGCCGCACTTCCCCGACTCTCAGTACCGCCCTGTCGCGCCATCCTGGGTTACTGAACAAACTGAATAAACGCCCCGTACCGCCGGGGCGTTTTCTTATCCGACCTGCAAACACTGACCATGCCAATAACCGAAGAACAACTGCTGCAAATCATGCCTAACGCCCGCCGCCAAGCGGGCGTTTTTGTTTCTCCACTCAACACCGCCATGGCCAAGCGGCAGATCGATACGCCGAAGCGCCAGGCGGCCTTTCTGGCTCAGATCGGACACGAATCCGGGCAGCTGCAATACGTACGCGAATTGGGCAGTGATCAATACCTGAGCAAGTACGACACGGGCTCTCTCGCCGCGCGCCTGGGCAATACCCCCGAGGCGGATGGCGACGGCCAGCGGTATCGCGGGCGCGGGCTGATCCAGATCACCGGGCGCAGCAACTATCGCCAGTGCAGCCTCGGGCTGTTTGGCGATGAGCGCCTGCTGGATTTGCCGGAGCTGCTGGAGCAAGCGCAATGGGCCGCCGAGTCGGCGGCCTGGTTCTGGGAGCGCGGTGGGCTCAATGCCCTGGCTGACCGCGATGAGTTCAACAGCATTACCCGGCGGATCAATGGGGGCCTGAATGGCTTGCAGGACCGCCTGCAACTCTGGGCCAGGGCGCGGGCGGTGCTGTGTTTGCCGGTGGTTTGAGGGCTGCCGTCTGAAGGTCCTGCGGACCTTTTCGCAGCCTGCGGCAGCGGCTACAGGTTTTTTTGGCAGGCTGGGTGATTCATTTCCTGCCCGCCTCAGGAGGGCTTGATGAATATCCGTGGCTGGCTGGCCATCGCTGTGGCGGCCGGGTTGCTTTATGCACTCGGCTACGTCAGCGGTGCCGGCAGTGAGCGCAGTAACAACCAACGCCTCGATGAGGCTCGTCTCAAACAATCCTTTGAACAAGGCCGGGCCCTGGGCACGGTCAGGGAAAAGGTGGTGGTCGAGTACGTCGACCGTATCGTCACGGTCTATCAGGCGGGCGCCACCATCACCAAGGAGGTTCCTGTCTATGTCTCGAAAGCGGCTGATAGAGCCTGTGTTGTGCCTGCTGGTTTTGTCCGGGTGCACGACGCCGGCGCCGCCAACCTGCCCGTGGCCGGAGGCCCCAGCGTCACTGATGGCGCCGCCTCGGGCCTTGCACTCTCTACCGTCGCCGCCAGCGTCGTCGACAACTACAGCGAATGCCACGCCAATGCCGAGCAATTGAAGGCGTTGCAGCGGTGGGTGCGCGAATCCCAGGCTGTGCTGCGCAGCTCTACGGGGATGTTGCTGCAGCCCTGAGAGCAGGTTGCCGATCCGCTCTCCGGCTCCACTGGAGCCGGCCGGTTGGGTTGCATCCAGGTGGAAGGGAGGAGTGACAAGGTGACGGCCAGTGATAGCCAGTAAAAGTGCTATCGCATCAGCGATGCAGGACATTGGCTTATGGCCTCGGGTACTTGGGGACTTATATGAAGTTCGCATTATTTGGCCGTTTCAGGATTGCCGAATGCGCACGGCTTTGTTTGAAAAATGAGCATGTACGCTCGGAATGAGAACTACTGGAGAAGTTATGCAGAATACTAAAAACATCTTGCTGATGAGCTTGTTTGCACTGATCGGGATTTCCCTCAATGTGAGTGCAGAGACGGCGATGTCGTGGAACCTGGCAAGGGATGTAATGCTGGCCAAGGAGAGCGTCGTGGCGAACTCGCCCTGGACATTCATGCAGAACACATCAGGGGTGAATAAGCCTGAAAACTATACGTTGCTACCTTTCTTCAAGGCGGACGACTGCACTGCTCAACCTGTGACCTGTTGGCAGGACCCGGTATCAGGGGCTCACGTATCGGTCCACTTCAAGACTTATACATTCACTGGAAACGGCAGTTTTGTTATCGCTCCGGGCAATGTGGCGTTTCACCCCGGGAAAAATAGCCAGACGGTTATCCGCTGGAGCAGCCCGGTCGTTGGTGAGGTAAATGTTCTCGGGCGTGTCAACAGCATTCACGACAGCTGTGGCGATGGGGTTGCCTGGTCCCTGAATTTGGATGACTCGGTTCTTCAGTCGGGTAGCTTGGCCAGAGGTACGGGAGCTGTTTTTTCGGTAAGCAAGGTGCCTGTCAGCAAGTTGTCGTCCATCTATTTTGTCCTGGACAAGAAGGCCAATTACTCTTGCGATACCAGCACCATCGACATGCTGATCACCAAGTGACGTGCCTCTATCAGTGGTTCTGGAGGCCGCGCGTGATTGTCGAAGCTGCGCAAGGGAGATAGACCGGTCCAAGAGTACTCAACTCTGATTCCGATCTAACAGCCTGTCACTTGCAAGCCACCTCGCCTGGTGTACGGTAAGCACACGCCAGCCCCATCAGGAGAGGATTGTGAAAGAAATCACCCAGCTTGCCGCTGAACTCGGCAGGCGTTTGCAGGTTCTGAATGCCCACGTCACCACCGCAGAGTCCTGCACCGGGGGAGGCATCGCCGAGGCGATCACGCGGATCCCTGGCAGTTCGGCCTGGTTCGAGGCCGGTTATGTCACCTATTCCAATCGCCAGAAGACCCTGCAATTGAATGTGCCGGCCGATTTGTTCAATTCGGTCGGCGCTGTCAGTCGTGAAGTGGTCGAGGCCATGGTCCGGGGGGCACAGGCCAGGAGTCATGCGCATTTTGCCGTGGCGGTCAGCGGTATCGCCGGGCCGGATGGCGGTTCTGCGCAGAAGCCTGTGGGCACTGTGTGGCTGGCCTGGGGGGCGGGAGAGACGCTGACCACCGAGTGCCGGCACTTTCCGGGAAATCGCGATGAGGTCCGCCGACAAACGGTGAAGGCCGCGCTAGAGGGGTTGCTGCAACATGCTGCGGCAGAAATCGCAAATCAGGGGTAGGCGATCCTCGAACGCTGTGGAATAATACTGGCTACTTATACAGGTGTTGGCCGTCAGGCCTTATTGATTACGTGAGGACTTTAATGGACGACAACAAGAAGAAAGCCTTGGCTGCGGCCCTGGGTCAGATCGAACGTCAATTCGGCAAGGGTGCCGTAATGCGTATGGGCGATCACGACCGTCAGGCGATCCCGGCCATTTCCACCGGCTCTCTGGGTCTGGACATTGCTCTGGGCATTGGCGGTCTGCCAAAAGGCCGTATCGTTGAAATCTACGGCCCTGAGTCGTCCGGTAAAACTACCCTGACTCTGTCGGTTATTGCCCAGGCGCAGAAAGCCGGTGCCACTTGTGCGTTCGTCGATGCCGAGCACGCACTGGATCCGGAGTACGCCGGCAAGCTGGGTGTGAATGTTGACGACCTGCTGGTTTCCCAGCCGGACACCGGCGAACAGGCCCTGGAAATCACCGACATGCTGGTGCGTTCCAACGCGGTTGACGTGATCATCGTCGACTCCGTGGCGGCCCTGGTGCCCAAGGCTGAAATCGAAGGTGAAATGGGCGACATGCACGTGGGCCTGCAAGCCCGCCTGATGTCCCAGGCGCTGCGTAAAATCACCGGTAACATCAAGAACGCCAACTGCCTGGTGATCTTCATCAACCAGATCCGCATGAAGATCGGCGTGATGTTCGGTAGCCCGGAAACCACCACCGGTGGTAACGCGCTGAAGTTCTACGCTTCGGTCCGTCTGGACATCCGCCGTACCGGCGCGGTGAAGGAAGGCGACGAAGTGGTGGGCAGCGAAACCCGGGTCAAGATCGTCAAGAACAAGGTGGCTCCGCCATTCCGTCAGGCCGAGTTCCAGATTCTTTACGGCAAGGGCATCTACCTCAACGGCGAGATCATCGATCTGGGCGTGCTGCATGGCTTCCTGGAGAAATCCGGTGCCTGGTACAGCTACCAGGGCAACAAGATCGGTCAGGGCAAGGCCAACTCGGCCAAGTTCCTGCAGGACAACCCGGAAATCGGCAACGCGCTGGAGAAGCAGATCCGTGAAAAACTGCTGACTGCATCGCCAGACGTCAAAGCCAACCCGGTCAAAGAGACCGAAGACGATATGGCCGACGCTGATATCTGATTGATCCAATGACCGCCGTACTCGATACCCTCGTCGCGGTGCGGCGAACCGCAATGGACCTGCTCGCAAGACGCGAGCACGGTCGTGTCGAGCTGACGCGTAAACTGCGTCAGCGCGGCGCCCCTCCTGAAATGATCGAAGCAGCCCTTGACCGTTTGACGGAAGAGGGCCTGCTGTCCGAATCCCGTTATCTCGAAAGCTTTGTTTCCTATCGTGCACGGTCCGGTTACGGGCCCATGCGTATTCGTGAGGAACTGGGCCAGCGCGGCTTGCAGCGCAGCGATATTGATCTTGCGCTGCGCGAGTGCGGTATCGATTGGCAGGAACAATTGCGTGACGTCTGGCAGCGCAAGTTTGCCGGGCGGTTTCCTGTAGATGCTCGAGAGCGTGCCAAGCAAGGGCGTTTCCTGAGTTATCGCGGGTATTCCATGGACATGATCAGCCGCTTGTTGAGTGGCCGAGGCATGGACGACTGACGCCGTACCCGCTGCATAACGCAGCGGGCTAGGGCTGGGGTCAGTTGGCTTTGCTGGTTTCTCGTGCCCGTTGCGTTGTTTGGGGCTGAGGCCTGGCCCAGTTTTCCGGCAGGTTGATGAAGTCGATCAGCTCGCGCAGGCGACCGTTGTCGCGAGCATTGAAGGCGAATGACAGCCGCGCCAGATGGCTGAACTGCACTTCGTCGTGTTCCTCCCCGCTGTAGGCATGCTGTTGAAACTGACCACTCAGGCACAGGTCGGCGAATGCTGTCTGCATCTGCTCCAGCGCCTGCTCATTGAGGTTGTAGTTCATGCGGATGACGAACTGCTGCTTGAGCCAGCGGCTGGAGTGGAAGTTGGCATAGAACTGCTGGATTTCCTGCACCGCTTCTTCAGTGCTGTGCACCAGGCGTACCAGCTTCATGTCACTGGGCAGAATGTAGCGATTGGCTTCCAGTTGGTTGTGGATGAAGTCCAGGGCGCCTTGCCAGAACTGTCCACCCGGCATGTCCAGCAGTACCACGGGTACCAGCGGGCTTTTGCCGGTCTGAATCAGGGTCAGTACTTCCAGGGCTTCATCAAGGGTGCCAAAGCCGCCTGGGCAAAGCACCAGTGCGTCGGCCTCCTTGACGAAGAACAGCTTGCGGGTGAAGAAAAAGTGGAACGACAGCAGGTTCTCCGTACCACCAACGGTGGGGTTGGCATGCTGCTCGAAAGGCAGGGTGATGTTGAACCCCAAGCTGTGCTCCAGGCCTGCACCATCGTGGGCGGCGGCCATGATGCCCCCGCCGGCCCCGGTAATGACCATCAGATCCGAGCGGGCCAGGGCCGCGCCCAGCTCTCGGGCCATGGCGTATAGCGGGTGTTCACTGGGGGTGCGTGCCGAGCCGAAGACCGTCACTTTGCGTCGGCCCTTGAACTGTTCCAGGACACGGAAGGCGTGCTCCAGTTCGCGCAGGGCCTGCAGGGTTATCTTGGCATTCCAGCGATTGAGGTCATCCTCGGCCATACGTAGGACGGTGAGCACGATGTCGCGGTAAAGAGGAAGATTCGGGCTGTTGGGGGCTATCTGGTTGAGTTGCGCTTCGACCTGGTTCGTCAGGTCGACGCCGTTGCTCTGAAAATGACGACTTAACAGGTCATTCGATTGGTAAGGCATTCAGCTTCTCCTTCTGCACAGAACCTTGCGCACGATCGAGATATTCGAATGTGCCACGACACTGCCTGTGTCGCTGCCTGCTCAGCCCAGCGAATGAGCGAATTTCCGGACCCGATCACAGCTGACAATCGCTGGGCAGTGTTGGGGTCATCCACAGAGGTCCTGCTTTCCTTTATTTGAGAACATTTGCACAGCAAGACGCACAAGGACGGCCTCCTCACCGTCCGCAAGCCGTTTCGGACATGGCTTGATCATGTGCTCATAAAGTCTTGGCTGGCAACCGCTTGTTCGCGGTTTTCCCCAGGCTGGCACCGCTGGTCAGGAGGGGCGGCAAGGGATGACGGCTCTGATTTACTAAGGTGCAGCGTCTGGCGCAGGAGCAGGGGCCGGAGAGAGGCAAGCGGGTTCTGGGCCATGCAGGCCCAGAGCAGGGAGGCAGAGGATGACCATTGTCACGCTGGAGATTGATCCGCAGTTGTATCAGCTGCTGCAAGCCGCCGCCGCTGACCATCAAATAAGCCTGGAGGATGAGTGCCGGCGCCGATTGGCAGCACAGGAGCGGCCATCGCGATACCTACAGGCCCTGGTCGCCGAACTGCGCGCCGATGATCAGCAGCGGCGCGCCGCTCGTTCGTGATTACTTTTTCTTGGGCGTGCTTTGCGCCGGGCAATCCGACTCCTGAAAGCGCGCCGACGCCACCGGGCGATTGGTGCGGTTTTCAGTGAACTCGTAACGCATGATGGCGCCTTTGGCCATCAGCTTGCGGTAGTTGGGGTTGCGGCAGACGCTTGCCCCAAGTTGCAGGTAGACCGCCTTGGGATTGGCGCGCATCTGCTCGGCATGGCCAGACTGCACGCTGAGGTGGTTGATCAGTTCCTTGCCTTCAACGGTATAGCCCTGGTCGAGAATGTTCTCGTTGATTTCCCGAGGAGTGCCGACGTTGCTTTCCGCAGCGACCTTCTCCAGCATTTTGCCCAGTTCGAATTCTTGCAGGGACGCAGCTTGGGCACCCAGGGGCAGGGCCAGCAGAAGGGCGACGGTAGGAATGGTAAAGCGCAACATGAAACTCTCCTGGTGCAGTGACTGATGCTTCGACCAGCCACTCGACTGTGCGTTCAGTGGCGACGAATTATAGGGGGAGAGGCCGCAGGGCGGTACAGGTTTGAACAGATAGCTCTGATAAACTTGTCCGACTTTTTACCCTCTTGAGTGTTTGTCGTGTTGATTCCTGTTTCTTGCTGGCATGTCCTGCGATGAGTCATGCGGTTTCCCGTCTACGTGATCTGCGGATGGCGCGCGTGGCCAAGCCCTTTTTCGCACGCGGCTCACGGGCTGAACGCTGCCCCCGCTGCCGAGTGATTCCCAGCCATTGCCTGTGTGCCTGGCGACCGAAAGTCGTTGCCCGGTCAGCCATGTGCCTGGTGATGCACGACGTCGAACCGCTCAAGCCGAGCAATACCGGTTGGCTGATTGCCGATGTGATCGGCGACACGACGGCGTTCAGCTGGTCGCGTACTGAGGTCGATCCGCAACTGCTGGCGTTGCTGGCCGACCCGCAGTGGCAGCCTTATATCGTGTTTCCGGGCGAGTTCGTCGCGCCCGAACGGGTGGTCAGCGAAGTCAGGCAGGAGGAGGGCAAGCGGCCGCTGTTCATTCTGCTGGACGCTACCTGGAGCGAGGCGCGCAAGATGTTCCGCAAGAGCCCTTACCTGGAGCACTTGCCGGTTCTCAGCCTGTCCCCGGAGAAGCTCTCGCGCTACAAGCTGCGTCGCTCCAAGCGTGATGATCACTTCTGTACCGCTGAAGTGGCGGCGTTATGCCTGGAACTGGCCGGCGATGAGCAGGTCAGCCAGGTACTGGATGCCTACCTCGATGTGTTCAGCACCCATTACCTGTCAGCGAAGTTCCAGAAGGCCATCGATCCGGATGACGATGTGCATGCCCGGCTCAAGCCCTTTGTGTAGTCGTGCTGGAATGAGGCTTTTGTGGCCATAGCTGGGCTACCAGCATGCCGCTGAGCATCAGCGCGCAGCCGAAGTAGCCGCGGGCCTGCAGCGACTCATCCAGCAACCAGGCCCCGGCAATGGCGGCAAATACCGCTTCCAGGGACAGAATGATTGCCGCGTGAGAGGCGATTGCGTCCTTTTGGGCAATCACCTGCAAGGTGTAGCCGATACCGACGGCCACCACCCCGCCATAGAGAATGGCCGGCCCGGCGCCGACAATCGCTTCCCAGCGAAGCGGTTCCAGGCACAACGCCAGGATCAGGCTGACCACCGCGCAGGTAGCAAATTGCAGGAACGCCAGGCGAATCGGGTCATGACGGCCGGCGAAAACTCCCACCAGAATCACGTGCCCACCCCAGACGAAGGCGCCAATCAACTGCAGCCAGTCTCCCGAGGCAACGTGGAAGCTGTCGCTGACGCTCAGCAGGAACATGCCCACCACCGCCAGCACGGCGCCGAGCCAGGTACCCAAGCCAGTCTTGTGGCCAATCAGCAGCCCCAGAAGCGGCACTACAATGACATAGAGCCCGGTGATGAAACCTGCATTGGTGACGGTGGTGAACATCAGCCCCACCTGTTGCAGATTGATGCCCAGGGCCAGGGCCAGCCCCATGAGTACGCCGCCCAGTAGCAGCCCACGATTGAGCAAGGGTTCGGGCTGACGATCCGTGGGTGTTTTACGCAGCACCAGCGGCAAGAGGCAGAGTGAGCCCAGGGCGAAGCGCAGGCCGGAATAAAGGAAGGGGCCGATATGATTCATACCGGAAGTTTGTGCGACAAACGCCGAGCCCCAGATCACCGCGGTAATCAGCATCAGGACATCGGCACGCAAGGCTTGGCTGCGCATGATGGCTCTCTTATTAGTTAGCCAGCTAAGATGCCGCAAAGCTTCACGCTTGACCACCCTGGCTTGGCTGGGCATGCTTGGCGCCGATTAGGGCGCCGGCGCTGTTTGAACCACTGTTTTGCTCAGGCTTTTCGCGGCGTTCGTGCTCTTTGGGTGCGGTATTCTGGCGTGCCTCCGTGTTGCTTTGGTGAGGGCTGAATGCATCAGTCCTGCCATGAAAAACAGGATCATTTGAAAAATGGCCACATACGAAATCCTGATTGCCGATGATCACCCGCTTTTTCGCAGTGCACTGCATCAAGCTGTCACCTTGGGCCTGGGCCCCGATGTGCGTCTGGTGGAAGTGGCAAGCATTGCCGAACTGGAAGTGCGACTCACCGAAAAATCCGACTGGGATCTGGTCCTGCTGGACCTGAACATGCCCGGTGCCTACGGTTTTTCCGGTCTGGTGCTGTTGCGCGGGCAGTACCCGCAAATTCCGGTGGTGATGGTTTCGGCGCAGGAAGAAGCCTCCGTCATGGTGCGCTCCCGAGAGTTCGGCGCCAGCGGTTTCATTCCCAAGTCCAGTTCCCTGGAAGTCATCCAGCAGGCCGTGCGCAGTGTGCTCGACGGTGATGTCTGGTGGCCGCCCCAGGCGTTTGAAGAGGTCAGTGTCTCAGCCGAAGCCAAGGCCGCCAGCGAAGGCCTGGCTAGCCTGACGCCCCAGCAGTTCCGGGTTCTGACCATGGTTTGCGAAGGGTTGCTGAACAAGCAGATTGCCTACGAACTGAGCGTGTCGGAAGCCACGATCAAGGCCCACGTGACGGCGATCTTCCGCAAGCTCGGGGTGCGTACCCGGACCCAGGCAGCGCTGCTCTTGCAACAACTTGAGTCAATTTCCAGCCATTAACCGGCTGTTTGTTCACGCTTTTTTGACTTTGGTTGAACTAGCTTCCCCACTTCTTTTTCTTCAGTTGCCCAGCTTATGTCGCCTTTCAAAGGTCAAACCGGTCTCAAACGTATCCTTAACGCCTCCGGCTATTCGTTCGATGGCTTGCGCGCGGCGTTCACTGGCGAGGCGGCATTCCGTCAGTTGGTGCTGCTCAATGTGATCCTGATTCCCCTGAGCTTCCTGCTCAATGTCAGCCGGGTCGAGCGTGCGCTGTTGATCGCCGTGTGCCTGCTGGCGCTGATCGTCGAGCTGCTCAATTCGGCGGTGGAGGCGGCCATCGACCGCATCTCCCTGGATCGTCATCCCTTGTCGAAAAACGCCAAGGACATGGGCAGCGCGGCGCAGTTTGTCGCTCTGAGCATGATCACCATCGTCTGGGCAGTGATCCTGATCTGAATCAGGGAATGCTCGGCAGGACGATCTCGTCGCTGCGTTGCACCCCGGCGGTAAAGGCGCGACACAGTTCCAGGAATTCGCGCATGGCCGAGGTCTGGTACTTCTGCTTGTGCCAGATGAAGTAGAACTGCCGGGCCAGGTCCAGGCCCGGGGTTTCCACTGGCACCAGGCTGCCGCGGCGAAACGCATCGCGCAGGGCCAGCCGGGAAATGCAGCCAATCCCCAAACCCGACTCCACCGCACGCTTGATGGCTTCGGTGTGCTCCAGCTCCAGGCGGATGTTCAGTGCACTTCGGTGGTGACGCATGGCCTGGTCAAAGGTCAGGCGCGTCCCGGAACCCTGTTCGCGAAGGATCCAGGCTTCATGGGTCAGTTCTTCCATGGTGGCGTGGCCGCGCTTGGCCAGTGGATGCTGGGGCGCGCAGAACACCACCAGTTCATCTTCGACCCAGGTCTGGACTTCGATATCCGGATGGCTGCAGTCGCCCTCGATTAGACCCAGATCAATTTCGTAGTGGGCCACCTGTTGCACGATATGCGCAGTGTTCTGCACATGGAGCTTCACCTGGCTCTCCGGGTGCACCTGCATGAAACTGCCGATCAGCAGGGTGGCCAGGTAGTTGCCGATGGTCAAGGTCGCACCTACCGAAAGCGAGCCGAACCCGGACTTGCCGTTGAGCAGGTCTTCGATCTCCTTGGCCTGGTCCAGCAGGGCCACTGCCTGTGGCAGCAGCTGTTTGCCCAGGGCATTGAGGCTCAGGCGCTTGCCCGCGCGATCGAACAGCTGGCAACTGGATTGGCGCTCGAGTTCGGTGATCGAGGTACTGGCGGCCGATTGCGAGAGGGACAGCAGCCCCGCAGCACGAGAAACGCTCTCTTGCTGGGCGACGGCGACGAAGACTTGCAGTTGACGGAGAGTAAATCGCATATCGATATAACCGATAACCCTTATCTTAATAATCCAGTTAACAGATATTGTCGCCGCCATTAGAATGCTGTGCAATTGCGCTCATGGTCAGCGCAGGCAATTTCTAGGAGCCCCCGTACATGAGCAACATGAACCACGAGCGTGTCCTCAGTGTTCATCACTGGAATGACACTCTGTTCAGCTTCAAGTGCACCCGCGATCCGGGTCTGCGCTTCGAGAACGGTCAGTTCGTGATGATCGGCCTGCAACAGCCTAATGGCCGTCCGCTTATGCGTGCCTACTCCATTGCCAGCCCGAACTGGGAAGAGCATCTCGAATTCTTCAGCATCAAGGTTCCAGACGGTCCGTTGACTTCCCAGCTGCAGCATCTGAAGGAAGGCGACGAGATCATCATCAGCAAGAAGCCAACCGGTACCCTGGTACTGGATGACTTGAAGCCCGGCAAACACCTGTACCTGCTCAGCACCGGCACCGGCCTGGCGCCGTTCATGAGCGTGATCCAGGATCCGGAAACCTACGAGCGTTTCGAAAAAGTGATCCTGTGCCACGGCGTACGCTACGTCAACGAAGTCGCCTACCGCGAGTTCATCACCGAGCACCTGCCGCAGAACGAGTTCTTCGGCGAAGCCTTGCGTGAAAAGCTGATCTACTACCCCACCGTGACCCGCGAGCCGTTCGAGAACGAAGGCCGCCTGACCGACCTGATGCGCAGCGGCAAGCTGTTCCGCGACATCGGCCTGCCGCCGATCAACCCGCAGGACGACCGCGCCATGCTGTGCGGCAGCCCGAGCATGCTGGATGAAACCAGCGAAGTGCTCAACAGTTTCGGCCTGACCGTTTCGCCGCGCATGCGCGAGCCGGGTGACTACCTGATCGAGCGTGCATTCGTCGAAAAGTAGGAGCGAGCGTGCTCGCGAAGACCGTCCAGGCAGCGCATTGGTGCTGACTGGGCGGATTCTCCCGGACACAGAAAAGCCCGCGTTGCCTGGAAAGGCAGCGCGGGCTTTTTCGTTTCCGGGGTTCAGCCCGCCGGGACCACTTCCAGCACCCGGATTACCCCGGGCTCTGGGTAATGCCAGCGCACGTCCAGATCCCAGAACTGGGCGCCGTACTCACGCTCGGTCGTGGGCACCTGGTAGGCCGGACGCGGATCCTGAGCCAGGCACTGCTCGATCAGCTCCACCAGGGGCTCCTGCAGACGCTGAGCGTGGATCTGAGCCTGTTGCAGGGCATTGTCCTGCCACTGCACCGGAATAATCTGCGGCGCGGCGCTAGCGATCTCATTGCTCGCCGTGGCAATGATGTCGGCGTAGGGCACGTAGGGCTTGATATCGAGGATCGGCGTACCGTCCAGCAGGTCGATGCCGGAGATCCACAGGCGGTTGGCCTCGACCTTGTCCAGCTTGACCACCGACTGGCCGATGCCATTGGGGCGGTGGGTCGCACGGGTGGCGAAGACCCCCATGGACTTGTTGCCCCCCAGGCGCGGCGGGCGCACCTTGAGTCGCGGCTTGTCCTCCAGGGCCTGGTGAAACAGGAATAGCAGCCAGACGTGGCTGACCTGCTCCAGCCCTTGCACCGCGTCGCCCTGGTCGAAAGGCGCCACCAGTTCCAGCACCCCGCGCGCGGCCGGAGCCAGTTGCGGTTGGCGCGGGATGGCGAACTTCTCCTTGAAGCAGGAGCGCACGAAGCCGATGGGGGAAACGCTGTAGGTCATGTTCTGGGGTCGAGGCTGTAAGGGGAGGGCATGATAACCCGTTCGCTGGCAAGCCAGCTCCTACAACACCCGCGCCACCTGTAGGAGCCGGCTTGCCGGCGAATTGCACAACATAGATCAGAGACTGAAGCCGCCATCCAGAGGAATGATGTTGCCGGTCATGTAGGCCCCCGCAGTGCTTGCCAGGCTGATGGCCAGGGCGGCCATTTCCTCTTCCCGGCCCCAGCGTTTCATCGGGATCAGCGCCACGTCTTCGGCTAGGGCCTGTTCATCGTTACCGATGTGCTGGGTCATCTTGCTGGGAAAACGTCCCGGCGCGATGACATTGACGTTGATGTGCTGGCTCACCAGCTCCCGGGCGAGGATCCGCGACATCTGGTGCAGCGCCGCCTTGCTCGGGCCATAGGCGTAGGCCTGTTCGCCGAAGGAGCTGATTCCGGCCACCGAGCCGATATTGATGATGCGCGCCGGATGGGCCGCCGAGCCAGCACGGCGCAGCAGCGGCAGCAACTGCTGGATACAGCTGAACACCGAGGTCACGTTCAATTGCATGACCTTTTCCCAACCCTTGGCCGGGTAGCTTTCCAGTGGCGCGCCCCAAGTCGTGCCGGCGTTGTTCACCAGGATGTCCAGGGAGTCGAGTTGCTGGCCCAAAGTGGCGGCAAGCTGCTGCACGCCTTCCTCATTGGCCAGGTTGGCGGCCAGCCCCCGGCACTCTCCGAATGCGGCCAGTTCCTCGGCGACCTGCTGGCAGGCGTCGGGATCACGGGCGCAGATATACACCCGGGCGCCGGCTTCGACAAAGGCCTTGGCAATCATCTTGCCGATACCACGGGTGCCGCCGGTCACCAGGGCGGTGCGGCCTTGCAGGGAGAAATAGGGATGCATGGGAAGTCCTGAGCAGATAGGTGTGTGCCTACCCTAGTCTTCAGGCGCTTGCCGGGGAGCCACTATTGCCTGGGGCAATAGCGGCTCATCAGGGCCGCTGAGAATGTACTGCGGCCGCGCGAGGGGTTCAGCCGCGTACGCGCAGGGTCAGGCCCTTGAGAAAGTTGCGCAGCAGCTGATCGCCGCACGGGCGGTAGTTGGTGTGGCCGAACTTGCGGAACAGCGCGCTCAGCTCCGGCTTGGACACCGGGAAGTCGGCCGCCTTGAGCACGGCGTGCATGTCGTCTTCCTTGAGTTCGAAGGCCACTCGCAGCTTCTTCAGAATGATGTTATTGGTGACCGGCAGTTCGATCGGCAGCGGAGGACGGCTTTCGTCCTTGCCGCGCTTGAAGATCACCAGGCCATCGAGGAAGTGCGCCATGACTTCGTCCGGGCAATGCACAAAACCTTCTTCCTCATCCTTCTTCAGGTAGCTGACGACATCGTCCAGGCTGACCTTGAAACCGGTGAGCTTGATGATCTCGACGACCTTCTTGTCGCTGATGTCGAGCATGTAGCGCACGCTGCGCAGTACATCGTTATGAATCATGGTTACAGTCCTGATCAATGCGCGTGGAGCGCCGCGCAAGGGCACGGCGTCTGAATGGGGGCGGCTTTAGAACTTCTCTTTGGCCGACAGGTAGCGCCACTGGCCCAGCGGCACCTTGCCGATGGACACGCCGCCGACTCGTATGCGGCGGATGGCGACGACCTTGAGGCCGACGGCCTGGCAAAACAGCGCAATCACACCCGGCTGCGGGTTCTTCATGGCGAAGCGCAGGCGGTTCTCGTTCTGCCAGCTGGCTTTTACCGGTGGCAGCTCGCGGCCTTTGTAGGTCAGGCCGTGGTTCAGGCGGTTGAGCCCGTGGTCGATCATCTCGCCTTCGACCTCGACCACGTATTCCTGCTCGATCTTGGCCACGTCGGCAGTCAGCTTGCGCAGCACTTTCCAGTCCTGAGTGAACACCAGCAAGCCGCTGGCGTTGGGCTGCAGGTCATCGCTGGCGGTCAGGCGCAGGAAATGCCCGCGCAATGGACGTTTGCCGTAGCGGTGTTCTTCGGACAGGCTGTCGGCGCCAATGGACTGCATGGCGCTGTCCAGGTCCTGGCCGGCAGGCACGTTGAGCAGGATGGTCACAGGCTCCGGCGCGGTGGCCTTGGCCTCGGGGTCCAGAGCGACGGTTTGCGCGCCGACCTTGAACTGCGGTTCGTCGATGACTTCGCCGTCTACGGTGACCCAGCCGCCCTCGATGAACAGCTCAGCCTCCCGGCGGGAGCAGCCGACCAGTTCGATGAGGCGTTTGGAGAGACGAATCGGGTCAGTCATGACAGGGGCCGTAACAAAAGAGGGCAGCTATTGTACCTGCCTGGCGCCGGTTAATCGCGGGTCCATTTGCCGGCTGTGGCTTTTAGCCGCGCCGGGCCTGCAGTTGTGCCTGTTTCAGGCGCATGTGCAGCAGCGGGTAGGGCTGGCCCATGCCGTCCTGCTCCGAGCGCCCGACCACTTCGAAGCCTTGCCTGAAGTAGAAGCCCAGGGCTTGGGGGTTCTGCTCGTTGACGTCCAACTGCTGGGCATTGAGGTGTTCCACCGCGTACTGCAGCAGCTGGCGGCCCAGGCCTCGGCCCCGGTGGGCCGGGTCGATGAAGAGCATTTCCACCTTGCCCGCCGCGACCCCGGCAAAGCCGGTGATGCGTTGGCGTGCATCGCGGGTGCAGATCAGCATCACCGCGTCCAGGTAGCGGGTCAGCACCAGTTTGCGCAGCAACTCTATATAGCTGTCCGGGAGAAAGTCGTGGGTGGCACGTACCGAGGCTTCCCAGACCTGGGTCAGTTCCGGGTAATCGCTGAGTTTGGGTGTATGCACGACCGAGTGTTGGCGCATGCCGCCTGCCCCTGAAGTGATAGGCCGCAGTGATTGCAGGCCTGGCAGAGCAAACGATAGACCGAAAAAAGCCCCGCATCTCGTGGCGAGAGCGGGGCTTGGCAGTTTTTTTACGCCTTACAGGGTTTCGGCCCAGAGGTCGTATTCGTCGGCGTCGGTCACCCGGCACCAGACCTTGTCGCCCGGCTTCAGGTCGCCCGCGCCGTCGATGAACACATTGCCGTCGATTTCCGGGGCATCGAAGAAGCAGCGGCCCACGGCGCCATTCTCGTCGACTTCATCGATCAGCACTTCGATTTCCTTGCCAATGCGCTGTTGCAGGCGTGCCGAGCTGATTTCCTGCTGGTGCGCCATGAAGCGCTCCCAACGGTCCTGCTTGACCTCGTCCGGGACCACTTCCAGGTCCAGGTCGTTGGCTGGAGCGCCTTCCACCGGCGAGTACTGGAAGCAGCCGACGCGGTCCAGTTGGGCTTCGGTCAGCCAGTTCAGCAGGTACTGGAAGTCTTCTTCGGTTTCGCCCGGGAAGCCGACGATAAAGGTCGAACGGATGATCAGTTCAGGGCAGATCTCGCGCCAGTTCTTGATTCGCGCCAGGGTCTTGTCTTCGAAGGCCGGGCGCTTCATGGCCTTGAGCACTTTCGGGCTGGCATGCTGGAACGGGATGTCCAGGTACGGCAGGATCTTGCCGGCGGCCATCAGCGGAATCAGCTCGTCCACGTGCGGGTAGGGGTACACGTAGTGCAGGCGAACCCATACGCCCAGGGTGCTCAGGGCTTCGCAGAGCTCGGTCATGCGGGTCTTCACCGGCGCGCCGTTCCAGAAGCCGGTGCGGTACTTGACGTCGACGCCATAGGCGCTGGTGTCCTGGGAGATCACCAGCAGTTCCTTGACCCCGGACTTGACCAGGCGCTGCGCCTCGTCGAGCACATCGCCCACCGGGCGGCTGACCAGCTTGCCGCGCATCGACGGGATGATGCAGAAGCTGCAGCTGTGGTTGCAGCCTTCGGAAATCTTCAGGTAGGCGTAGTGTCGCGGGGTCAGCTTGATGCCTTGCGGCGGCACCAGGTCGATCAGCGGGTTGTGGTCCTGTTTCGGTGGCACCACTTCGTGCACGGCGTTGACCACCTGCTCGTATTGTTGCGGGCCGGTGACCGCCAGCACGCTAGGGTGCACGTCACGGATATTGCCTTCTTCCACGCCCATGCAGCCGGTGACGATGACCTTGCCGTTTTCCTTGATGGCTTCGCCGATCACTTCCAGGGATTCGGCCTTGGCCGAGTCGATGAAACCGCAGGTGTTGACCACCACGACGTCGGCGTCCTGGTAGGTGGAGACCACGTCATAGCCTTCCATGCGCAGTTGAGTGAGGATGCGCTCGGAGTCGACCAGAGCTTTTGGGCAACCCAGGGATACGAAGCCGACTTTCGGGTTGGCCGGCGCGGAGGGGGTGGACATGTCTAACCTCGGTATTGGGTGTCGAGCCACTTGGGGGGCAAGTGCGACGGTTGGGCGCTGGCTGCGCCTCTGATCAAAAAGTGCGCAATTCTAGCGATGGTCGAAGCGCTTGACCAGCTTTATGCGGGGGAAATACGACGAGCGCTGGACTATGCTTCGTCCCGTTATACCCGGTTGCTTTCATACGGTGTTAGTTGGTGCCTTAGTGGTAATAAGAATCTGCAAATTACATGGCAAACTGCGCAACTTAAGAGAATAGCGCTTGTATAACCTTGCGCTTTCTATATAAGAAGCCCCGGTCTTGAGTAGTAGGAGTCATTGATGGGTCAGGCAAGTAGTCAGGCGGCGAGTGGCGAGCACTCCGGGGGCAAGCCTCTGGGGATGCTGGTGGCGGCGGTCGGGGTGGTGTATGGCGATATCGGCACCAGTCCGCTCTACACCCTCAAGGAGGTGTTTGCCGGCCATTATGGGGTTCAGGTCAATCACGACGGGGTGTTTGGCATCCTGGCCCTGATTTTCTGGTCGTTGGTCTGGGTCGTCTCGATCAAGTACGTGCTGTTCGTCCTGCGGGCCGACAACCAGGGCGAGGGCGGCATCATGGCCCTGACCGCGCTGGCCAGGCGGGCTTCCGGTTCCTATCCGCGCTTGCGTTCGATGCTGGTGATTCTGGGCCTGATCGGGGCGGCGCTGTTCTATGGCGACAGCATGATCACCCCGGCGATTTCCGTGCTGTCGGCGGTAGAGGGCCTGGAGCTGGCATTCAGCGGCCTGGAACACTGGGTAGTGCCGATGGCGCTGGTGGTACTGGTGGCTTTGTTCCTGATCCAGAAACACGGCACTGATCGCATCGGCAAGCTGTTTGGCCCGGTGATGGTGGCCTGGTTCGTGGTTCTGGGCGGGCTGGGGGTCAATGGCATTCTCCAGCACCCCGAGGTGTTGCAGGCGTTGAACCCGATGTGGGGCGTGCGCTTCTTCATTGTCCATCCGGGCATGGGGGTCGCCATCCTCGGGGCGGTGGTTCTGGCATTGACCGGTGCCGAAGCCTTGTACGCCGACATGGGGCACTTTGGGCGCAAGCCCATTGCCCGGGCCTGGTTTGCCCTGGTGTTGCCGGCGCTGGTGCTGAACTACTTCGGCCAGGGCGCGCTGCTGCTGGAAAACCCTGAAGCCGCCCGCAACCCCTTCTACCTGCTGGCGCCGAGCTGGGCCCTGATTCCGCTGGTGGTGCTGGCCACTCTGGCCACAGTGATCGCGTCCCAGGCGGTGATTTCCGGGGCTTTCTCCCTGACTCGCCAAGCGATCCAGTTGGGTTACATCCCGCGGATGCACATTCAGCACACCTCCAGCGCCGAGCAGGGGCAGATCTACATCGGCGCGGTGAACTGGGCGCTGATGGTGGGTGTGATCCTGCTGGTGCTCGGTTTCGAGTCCTCCGGTGCCCTGGCTTCGGCCTACGGCGTGGCAGTGACCGGGACCATGCTGATCACCAGCATCCTGGTGTCGGCGGTGATCCTGCTGCTGTGGAAGTGGCCGCCGATGCTGGTGGTGCCGCTCCTGGTGGGCTTCCTCCTGGTGGACGGGCTGTTCTTCGCCGCCAACGTGCCGAAGATCGTCCAGGGCGGTGCCTTCCCGGTGCTGGCGGGGATCGTGCTGTTCATCCTCATGACCACCTGGAAGCGCGGCAAGGAATTGCTGGTGGACCGCCTGGACGAAGGTGGGCTGCCGCTGCCAATCTTTATCGGCAGCATCCGCGTACAGCCGCCGCATCGGGTGCAGGGCACTGCCGTGTTCCTCACCGCCCGTCCAGACGCCGTGCCCCACGCCTTGCTGCACAACCTGTTGCATAACCAGGTGCTGCACGAACAAGTGGTGCTGTTGACGGTGGTCTACGAGGACATTCCGCGAGTGCCTGCAAATCGGCGCTTCGAGGTGGACTCCTATGGTGAAGGTTTCTTCCGGGTGATCCTGCACTTCGGCTTCACTGACGAGCCGGATGTACCGGAAGCCCTGAAACTGTGCCACCTGGATGAACTGGACTTCAGCCCGATGCGGACCACCTACTTCCTCAGCCGCGAGACGGTGATCGCCTCCAAGCTGGTGGGCATGGCCCGCTGGCGCGAAGCGCTGTTCGCCTTCATGTTGAAGAACGCCAACGGCAACCTGCGCTTCTTCAAGCTGCCGGTGAACCGGGTGATCGAGCTGGGCACCCAGGTCGAGATGTAACCCCGAGCCAACAAAAGCCCCCGCTGCCGAAAGGCAACGGGGGCTTTTTCGTTTCACGGCCCTGTAGGAGCGAGCTTGCTCGCGATAACGGACCGGCCATCGATATCGATGCTAATGACAGGACGGTTTCTCCCGGAGCCCACCGGCCCCGAGATCGCCCATGGCGCTCAGGTAGTACGCTGCCCAGGCGTGACGATCGCTGTCCTTGCTGTAGGCGGCGTCCTTGGCAAAGGCCTTGGCCAGGGGCGGCAGGTCGGAGGCTTCCCACAAACCTAACCCGTCCCCAATCAGTGAGGGCATTTATACCGTCGATGTAAAAAAGCCCCCGCAACCTGAGGCTGCGGGGGCTTTGTCGGGCGAGGCTCGGCTCACTCTTGAGCGGTGGCCTGATCCTTGGCCTGGCGCTTCTCGATGGCATCCACCAGGCGCTTGGCCAGTGCCGGGTAGTTCTCATCGAAGTGATGGCCCCCTGGCAGCTTCATGGCTTCACCAACGGCGGTCTTGTCGGTGCAACCGCTTTCATCGACCTCTTCCACGCCGTAGATGCACACCACCTTGGCGGCCGGCAGCTTGGCCATTTCCGGGCCGGTAGCGGCTTCCTTGCCGGCGTTGCCCAGCCAGCCTTCGACTTCAATCTCGAAGCTGCCGGTGCGGGCGAAGGCCAGCAGGATAATGGCGTCGACACGCTGCTGCTCGGCTTCCGGCAGGCGGTTGTAGATGGCAGGCAGCACGTCGGCGCCGAAGGAGTAGCCGGTCAGCACGAAGCGCTTGGTGCCCCATTTCTGCCGGTAGTGCTGCATCAGCTCGGTGAGGTCGATGGCGCTCTGTTCCGGGGTCTTGTGCTGCCAGTAGTAGCGCAGGGTGTCGATGCCCACCACCGGGTAGCCGATCTTGGCCATTTCGCCGGCCACGTCGCGGTCCAGGTCGCGCCAGCCGCCGTCGCCGGAGAGGAACAGGGTCACGGTGTCCTTGGTCTGGCCGGCCGGCACTTCCACCACGGGGATGCTAAGGCCGCCGTTTTCCGAACCCACCAGCAGCTTGCGCAACTCGTTGTTCAGCACCTGGGGCAGGTGGATGTCGTAGTCGCTGATGCTGGTGGTGGCGTTGGGGGTATCACGCACGAAGCCGGCGCTTTCGTCATCCGGGTTGTCGTTCCAGGCCACCAGCCAATGGCCGTGGGCCAGGGTCTTGGGCAAGGGATCGGTGCAGCCGGGCGCCGGGTTGATGGTGAAGCCTACCGACACGGCCTGGGCCTTGTCGTCGTTCTGGCTGGCGATCCAGCGCCAGGCCAGGGCTGCGCCCGGGCCGATGCCGCTGACCAGGGTGGCCGGGCCGGCGAGTTGCGGCAGGGCGTTCTGCAGGGCTTGTTCCTGCAGCTTGCAGTCGTCCTTGGGCAGGACCACCTGGACGATCTGCGCCGCGCCGCTGCGGCTCAGGGCCAGCAGTTGCTTGTCGGTCAGGGTCGCGTCAGGCAGCACTGCCACCACTACCCGGGCCTTGGCCTGGGTACCTGGGGTCACGCGGGTCAGGGTCGAGCCGTCGGCCTGAGTCAGTTGTTCCAGGGTCGGTTCGGGAGCGGGGCGGTTCCACCACCAGTAGCCGCCACCTGCAATCAGAGCCAGCACCACCAGGGTCGCCAGCAGGTACCGCCAAGAGCGTTGAATCATTAGCGTTTCACCAATCCAGTCAAGCCGCCTGCGATCAGGGCGGCAGTGTCGGCCAGTGCAACCAGCGGGTCCAGCCCTGCCGGCACGGCCATGTAACGGGGTTCCCAGTCAGGCTGGAACTTGTCTTTGAAACGGCGCAGGCCCTGGAAGTTGTACAGCTGTTCGCCACGGCGGAACACCATCGAGCCCAGGCGCTGGGTCAGCGGTGCGCCACGCCGTGGTTGCAGGCCGGACAACGGCACCATCCCCAGGCTGAAGCGGGCATATCCATGATTTTTATAATGCTGGATCAGGCCGACCATCATGAACTCCATGGTCAGCTTCGGCGCGTCCGGGTGCGCGCGCATCAGGTCGAGGCTGGCCAGGTCGTGGCTGTAGGTCTCGAGCAGGTTGGCGAAGGCCACCGGGCGCCCTTCAAAACGAATGATGGCGATGCGAAAGTGCTTGAGATAGTCGTCGCTGAAGCGGCCCAGGGAGAAGCCTTTCTCGCGGACATTCTTGCCGGTGAGCCAGGCGTCGGAGATCACTTTCAGCTCGTCCATCGGTGCTTGGCCCGGCTCGTGGATCTCCAGCGACAGGCCGTCGCGGGTGCCACGGTTCCAGGTGTAGCGCAGGTCCTTCATCTCCTTGCCCTTGGCTTCGAGATCAAAGCGCTGCAAGTCGACCCGGGCTTCTTCGCCGAGCTTGATCGCGGTCAGGCCGATGTCCATGTAGTAGGGCAGGTTCTCCGCCCGTACCTGGTAGAACACCGGGCGCGCGTGGTGCACGTCGCACAGGTCGCGGAACTGCCAGATCATTTCCGCGCGTTGCTGGGTCGGGCCGATGGGGTCGTACAGCGCCACCAGGCTGCGGCCGCGGCGGGCGTACATGAGGAAGGCGTCGTCGTTGGGGTGGAACAGCAGCGCCTTGTCGCCGGTCAGGGCCAGGCCGCCATCGGGTTGGGACGAGGCCATGAGGATCTTCGCAGCTTTGTCCAGCTCCTCGCTGGTGGGCAGGTGGATCACCGGGCGCGCGGTGCGCAGCAGCCAGGTCAGGGACACCACCAGCAGCAGCACCGCGGCGCCCAGCAGCGAGCGCAGACCGCGGGGCGCATCTGCGTCGAGGGTGAACTGCCACCACAGTTGATGGCTGTAGGGCACGTCCTGATAGGCGAACAGCAGCAGCCAGATGGAAGCCCCCAGCACGCAGACGCTGGCCACCAGGTACAGCGGCGAGAACGGCAGTTCAGTGAGGCGGCTGGGGCGATAGAACGAGCGGCGGAACACGGCCAGCAGGCTGGCGGTGAGGGTCATCAGGCAGGCTTCTTCCCAGTCAAAACCCTTGAGCAGGGAGAGCAGGGCACCCACCAGCAAGAGAATTGTGGTCAGCATCCAGGCCGCCGACAGGCGCCGACGCAGGCCCTGGGCCAGCAGCAGGCAGAGCACGCCGATCAGGCTGGCGCCGAAGTGCGAGGCATCCACCAGGCGATGGGGAATCAGGAAACCGATGTGTTGCAGACGGGTATCGATTTCCGGGGTGGCACCGGAAAACAGCAGCACCACACCGGAGAGGAACACCAGCACCGCGAGGATCGGAGCGGCCAGGCCGGATGCCACCCGCAGCGATTGGCGGGTCTGGAACAGGCGCTGGGCTTCGTTGATCAGCAGCAGGACGCAGGCCACCAGCATCGGCAGCACCACGTAGATCAATCGGTACAACAGCAGTGCCGCAGCCAGGGGCGCGGCACCGAGCTTGTCGGCGAAGGCCGCCAGCAGGATGGCTTCGAACACCCCGACGCCGCCGGGCACGTGGCTGAGCACACCTGCGGCCAGGGCCAGCAGGTACACCAGCAGGAAGGCGCCGAACGGCGGTGCTTCGGGCAGCAGCAGATAAAGCACTGTGGCGGCCGCAGCGACGTCCAGGGCGGTGATGATCAGTTGCAGGAAGGTCAGGCGGCGTCCGGGCAGGCGCAGGGTGCGGCGGCCGACGCGCACCAGCAGGTTGTCGCGCAGGGGCTGTTCCGGCAGGCGCCGGCGATAGATGCCGATGGCCAGCACCGCTCCCAGCAGCAGGATGGCCAGGGCGATGCCCGCCAGCAGGCTTTCCGGCAGGCGCAGGGCCGCGGAGGCTGCCGGCAGGTTGCTCAGTGTGGCCAGGGCTGCCAGCGGAGGCAGGGCACAGCCCAGGGACAGGCTGGCGAACAGGGTCATGTGGGCCACATCGGCGGCCCCCAGCCCATGGCGGGCGTACAGCCGGTAGCGCACTGAACCGCCGGAGAGCAGCGACAGGCCTATGGCATTGCCGATGGCGAAGGCCGTGAAGCCGCCCAGGGCCAGGGTGCGGCCGGGCAGGTTGACCCCGGCATAGCGGCTGGCGGACCACTCGTAGCCCAGCAGGATGATGAAGCCGACGATGGTCGCGCCCAGCGCGCCGAGCAGGGCCGGCTTGGGCACGTCGAGGATCGAGTCGTGCAGTGCGTAGAAGTCCAGCTCGCTGAGCAGGTGGCGACAGGCGATCAGGGCAATGGCGAACAGCAGCAGGGTCACGGCCAGGCCCAGCGGCTGGCGGTATTTGCTCAACAGGTCCAGCCAGCGCAAGCGAGTGACTGTAATGGGTTGAGTGGCGGTAGCGGTATCGGCGTCTTGTGAATCAGACATGTTGGCGCGCATCAATCACCTCGTGGATTGTGCGCGACAGGATGGGGGTATCCAGCCAAGTTACCAATCCCTGTAGAAAAAATAATTTCAAATATTAACGCGTCTCACCGTGGCCCGGCGAGCCTGCGCGATCAACGCAAGGTGGTTGCCCCGAGACAGAGCATAGCTTGCATGGTGAAGAGTCGACGCGCTGCTAAAGGTTCGCAACACATTGCCAGATCATTGTTGCCAAAGGACTTTTTCGACAGATACAAAAAAGGCCACTCTTTCGAGCAGCCTTTTTTGATGTTTGGTTGCGGGAGCCGGATTTGAACCGACGACCTTCGGGTTATGAGCCCGACGAGCTACCAGACTGCTCCATCCCGCGTCTGTGTGGCGGCATTCTACAGGCGAACGACTGAGTGTCAACCGTTAATGGTCCCAGAGGTCAAATTAACGTCGAAAACCTGGCTGGCCGACTTAAGTCATGGACCTGCAAGGAGTTTTACAGGGCGTGAGGGTAGGGAAAAACGCACGCGCACAAAAAAGGCCACTCTTTCGAGTAGCCTTTTTTGATGTTTGGTTGCGGGAGCCGGATTTGAACCGACGACCTTCGGGTTATGAGCCCGACGAGCTACCAGACTGCTCCATCCCGCGTCTGTGTGGCCGAATTCTACAGAGCTGGCAGATCCTGTCAATCATTAAATTTTGAAAATTGCTTCCGGTTCAATCGCTTAGCTTCCTTGAAGGGGCTTTTCGGAAGGCTCGGGCCTAGCTAGAACGGGGCTTGCAGCTCTATTGAAGGCGTTGTTGTCATTGAGCAAATAAATTCAGCCGGACCTGATGAAGGTCAGCGCGAAGATGCAAGGTACTGGTGCTATATACAGGTGTCGGTAGATACTTGCCTTCTGCTTTCATTGCGACCTGTGCCTTTCATGATCTCTGCCTTTATATGATGCAGCGCAAAATCATCCACATTGACTGCGATTGCTTCTACGCCGCCATCGAAATGCGCGACGCCCCGCACCTGGCCAGCAAGCCGCTGGCGGTGGGCGGGTCAGCGGATCGACGGGGGGTGATTGCTACCTGCAATTATGAGGCGCGGGCCTATGGGGTGCGCTCGGCCATGTCCTCCCGGCACGCCCTGACCCTGTGCCCGGACCTGGTGATCGTCAAGCCGCGCATGGAGGCCTATCGGGAAGCCTCCAAAGAGATCCATACGATCTTTCGCGACTACACCGACCTGATCGAGCCCCTGTCGCTGGACGAGGCCTACCTGGATGTTTCCGAAAGCCCGAGCTTTGCCGGCAGCGCCACGCGTATCGCCCAGGACATTCGCCGTCGGGTTTCCAATCAGTTGCACATCACCGTGTCGGCCGGGGTGGCGCCGAACAAATTCCTGGCGAAGATCGCCAGTGACTGGAAAAAGCCCAACGGCCTGTTTGTGATCACCCCTGACCAGGTGGAGGATTTCGTCTCCGAGCTGCCAGTGAGCAAGCTGCACGGCGTGGGCAAGGTTACGGCGGACAAGCTGGGGCGCCTGGGCATTGTCGACTGCCTGCAATTGCGGGACTGGAGCAAGCTGGCGCTGGCGCGCGAGTTCGGCAGTTTTGGCGAGCGCCTGTGGAGCCTGGCCCGGGGCATCGATGAGCGGCCAGTGCAGAACGATAGCCGGCGGCAGTCGATCAGCGTGGAGAATACCTACGACGTGGACCTGCCGGATCTGGACAGTTGCCTGCAGAAGTTGCCGGAACTGATGGAGATCCTGGCGGGGCGCATGGCGCGCATCGACAGCAGCTACCGGCCGGGCAAGCCTTTCGTCAAAGTGAAGTTTCATGATTTTACCCAGACCACCCTGGAACAGGCGGGGGCGGGGCGTGACCTGGAGAGTTATCGGCAATTGCTGACCCAGGCCTTCAAGCGCGGCGGCAAGCCGGTGCGCCTGCTGGGAATTGGCGTGCGTTTGCAGGATATGCGCGGCGCTCATGAACAGCTGGAGCTATTCCGAGGGGGGGTGTAGGGGCTGGCCGGTTGCGATCCATCCGAGGCATCGCTTTCGCCGGCAAGCCGGCTCCTACAGGGGGTCAGTTGCTGCCGGGGTCGGCCACCAGGCGGCCGGCATTCTTGGTCAGGGACTTGAGGAACTCGTTCTGCAGCTCCGGATCGTTGCGGGTCAGCTCGATCAGGCTTTGCTCCAGTTCGCTGGCTTCTTCCTCCAGGCCCAGCTCCGACAGGCGCTTGACCCGGTGCACCCACTGGCTCACCTCATCATCTTCCAGGTCGTCGTAGATCAGTGCATGGGCTTCCTGCAACTTGCTGCGCAGGCCGCTGCTGATGCTCAGGGAGGAGTCCGAATGCACTTCGTCCTGAGCGTCTTCGACACTGATCTGCAGCTTGCCGATGTGATTCAGGTCCTGCTCGGAAAACGGATTGTCCAGCAGGTTCAAGCGCAGCACGCCATTGCGGTCGGTGCTCAGCTCGTAGGTCTGCTTGCCGGCCTTGACCTGCACCGGACGCTCGCTCCATGGCAGGCTCGAATACTCCAGGCGCTTGTCGCGCTGGACTTCATCGATGGCTGCCAGGTTCTGCTGGGCACGGCCATGGGACGGCATGTTCATGAACGGGTTGAGTCCGGACACGCCGTAGCTGATCCAGTCCTTGGTCACGCTGTCCGGCAGGTTGCCCAGGGCGAACACATTGACCACATTGGCCCCGACGCCCGCCACCAGTGCCACCGCGCCCAGCGGGATCTCGTAGATCTCGCGCCAGGGTTGGTAGGGCGTGTAGCGATCGTAGCGGCGAGTGACCTCGAACTCGGTGACTTCGAAGGTCTTCTGTTCGTGAATGCGCACTCGGCGTTGCGGCAGCTCAAGCACCTTAGGCTCACCGACATCGATCTGCAGGCTGTGATCGAGCAGTTTGCGCTCGACACGTTCCTCGTGTTCGCTGCGTTGCGACATCTGGTTGGCACAGCCGCTGACCAGCAGGGCGCCGCATAAAGCGGCGCCCCCGAGGCTTAAGGTGTTTCGCTTGAACATGACTTCTCTATCTGGTTTCAGCGACGGATACGGGCTTGAAGGAAGGACAGTACGTCGGCCACGGGCAGTGCTTGCGCCTCGGCTTCGGTACGGCTCTTGTATTCCAGGTTGCCTTCGGCGAGGCCGCGGTCGCTGACCACGATCCGGTGAGGAATGCCGATCAGCTCCATGTCCGCGAACTTGATGCCCGGGCTGGTCTTCTTGTCACGATCGTCCAGCAGCACTTCGAAGCCGGCAGCGGTGAGTTCCGAGTAGAGCTTGTCGGTGGCTTCGCGAACCTGCTCGGTTTCGTAGCGCAGTGGCACCAGGGCAATCTGGAACGGCGCCAGGGTGTCGCTCCAGATGATGCCGTTGGCATCGTTGTTCTGCTCGATGGCAGCAGCCACCACACGGGATACGCCAATGCCGTAGCAACCCATTTCCAGGGTCACCGGCTTGCCGTTTTCGCCCAGCACTTCGCACTTCATCGCCTTGCTGTACTTGTTGCCCAGCTGGAAGATGTGCCCGACTTCGATGCCGCGCTTGATTTCCAGGGTGCCCTTGCCGTCCGGGCTCGGGTCGCCGGCCACCACGTTACGCAGGTCGGCCACGGTCGGAACCGGCAGATCGCGTTCCCAGTTGACGCCGAAGTAGTGCTTGTCGTCGATGTTCGCACCGATACCGAAGTCGCTCATCAGCTCGACCGAGCGGTCGATGATGATCGGCAGCGGCAGGTTCAGTGGGCCGAGGGAACCGGCGCCGGCGCCAATGGCGTCACGCAGTTCGGCATCGGACGCCATGACCAGCGGGCTGGCAACGCCAGGCTGGTTGGCGGCCTTGATTTCGTTGAGTTCGTGGTCGCCACGGATGATCAGGGCAATCAGCTTGCCTGGCTCTTCGGCGTGGACGATCAGGGTCTTGATGGTCTTTTCAATCGGCAGATTGAATTTTTCCACCAGCGCGGCAATGGTCTTGGTGTCTGGCGTATCGACCAGGCGCAGTTCTTCGGCTGGCGCTGGGCGCGAGGTTTCGCGAGGCACGGCCTCGGCCTTCTCGATGTTCGCCGCGTAGTCGGAGCCGTTGCTGAAGACGATATCGTCTTCACCGGATTCGGCCAGCACGTGGAATTCGTGGGAGCCGGCGCCGCCGATGGAGCCGTTGTCCGCTTCAACCGGGCGGAACTTCAGGCCCAGGCGGGTGAAGACATTGCAATAAGCCTGGTGCATGCGGTCGTAGGTGACCTGCAAGGACGCCTGGTCGGCGTGGAAGGAGTAGGCGTCCTTCATGATGAACTCGCGGCCGCGCATCAGACCGAAGCGTGGGCGGATTTCATCGCGGAATTTGGTCTGGATCTGGTACAGGTTCAGCGGCAGCTGCTTGTAGCTGCTCAGCTCGTTGCGAGCCAGATCGGTGATCACTTCTTCGTGGGTCGGGCCGGCGCAGAAATCGCGACCGTGACGGTCTTTGAAGCGCAGCAGCTCCGGGCCGTATTCTTCCCAGCGACCGGATTCCTGCCACAGCTCAGCCGGCTGAGTGCTCGGCATCAACACTTCAAGCGCGCCCGCGGCGTTCATTTCTTCGCGAACGATGGCTTCAACCTTACGCATCACCCGCAAGCCCATCGGCAGCCAGGTGTACAGGCCGGAAGCCAGTTTACGGATCATGCCGGCGCGCAGCATCAGCTGATGGCTGATCACGACCGCGTCGGAAGGCGTTTCTTTCTGTGTGGCGAGCAAATATTGACTGGTGCGCATGGTAGGCCGTTGTCGGTTGCTGAAGACTGGAAGTGACGGAGCATTGTACGGGCGAGTTCCGCTGGCGTACAGGATTGCGCTCGGAGGGGCCGGGGGCTACTGCGAAAAGTGCGCAACCCCCGGGATTTTCTAGGATTCTTCGCCGACTGCGGTGCTGTTGGCGGAGCTTTCGGGCTCGGGTTTCGGCCCGGCGCGGCGGCTCTCCTGGAACCAGTGAATGGCGATCAGGATCAGTGTCGGCACCCCGAGGATCGCGGTGATGAGAAAGAAGTCGTGATAGCCGAACTTTTCCACCATGACCCCGGAATAGCCGCCGATCAGGCGCGGCAGCAGCAGCATGATGGAACTGAGCAGGGCGTACTGGGTGGCGGAGAACTTGAGGTTGGTCAGGCTCGACAGGTAGGCGACGAAGGCTGAAGTGGCCATGCCTGAACTGAAGTTGTCCAGGGAAATGGTGACGATCAGCATCTTCAGGTTGGGGCCCATGTCGGCAAGCATCAGGAACAGGAGGTTGGTCCCGGCCGATGCGGCGCCGCCGATGAACAGGATCGGCAGGATGCCGAACCGCACGATCAGCAGGCCGCCCATGCCGGCGCCGAGCAGGGTCATGATCAGCCCGAAGATCTTGCTGACCCCGGCGATCTGGTCTTTGGTGAAACCCTGGTCGATGTAGAACACGTTGGCCATGACGCCCATGACCGTGTCCGACATGCGATAGGTGGCAATCAGCCCCAATAGCAGAAAGGCTTGCCAGCGATAGCGCAGGATGAAGTCGTTGACCGGCGTCAGCACCGGCGCCAGGCCCCGGCGGCCCATGGCCGAGAGGCACAGGGTGCTGAGGGTGATGTAGAGGATGGCCCGCAGGAAGGCGCGGTCTTCCAGCAGCAGGTCCAGCAGGCTGACGCCGTCGAAGATCACGCTGGCGAAGTCGGTGTTGTACAGCTGGGTGAAGGTGGCGGGGACGGAAACCAGTAGCACGATCAGCACGAATACCGAGATCAACTGGTGAGCGAAGCTGTAGCGCCCGGCGGACAGTTGGGTGCGCAGCGGCACCGCGGGTTCACGCATCAGCAAGGTGGTGATCAGGGCCGGGATCATCAGCACCCCGAACAGCACGTAGGTGCCGGTCCAGGCCGAGTGCTTGTAGCTGAAACCGGTGGAGCCGAAGCCTTCGGCGAAAAACAGTGCGCCGGCAGTGGCCAGCAGCACGGCAACCCGATAGCCGGACATGTAACTGGCGGCAAGGGCGGCCTGGCGGCTGTCGTCGGCGATTTCCAGGCGGTAGGCGTCGATGGCGATGTCCTGGGTGGCCGAGGCGAATGCCACGATCACCGCAATGGCAATCAGCCAGGAAAGGTGCTTTTGCGGGTCGCAGAAACCCATACCGATCAGGCCGAGAATCACCAGGGTCTGCGCCAGCACCAGCCAGGAACGACGTCGACCGAGCTTGCCCAGGAGGGGCAGGCGCCATTGGTCGAGCAAGGGCGACCATACCCACTTGAAGGCATAGGCCAGGCCGATCAGGCTGGCGTAACCGATGGTTTCACGGGCCACACCGGCCTCGCGCAACCACACCGAAAGAGTCGAGAACACCAGCATGTAAGGCATGCCGGCGGCGAAACCAAGCAGCAACAGCACGAGCGTCGAGGGGCTGGCATAGGCGGCAAGTGCGGCGCGCCAGGTTTTACGGGGCATGGGCTGAAGTCTGCCTCAGATTACGGAAACAAAGCGCGCACTCTAACCGCTGTGCTCCACCGGGCGCCAGCCATGGCGCTGAATATCCACGCGATTGTTCAGGATAGAGACACCTTCGCCACGCAGTCTGGCCCGCTGCTCGTTGCCCGAGGGACTGCCGGCCGGCAAGCTCAGGCGACCACCGGCGCCGAGCACTCGATGCCAGGGCAGGCTGGTGTCGGCGGGCAACTGGCTGAGGGTGCGCCCGACCCAGCGTGCCGCCCGCCCCAGGCCTGCCATCTCCGCCAGTTGGCCGTAGCTCACCACCCTGCCTTCGGGGACCTGGGCCAGGGTCAGGTACAGCGCCGTACGTCGGATCTGTGCAGGGCTTTGCGGCTCTTCGCTGTGTTCGGTCACATTCGCGGTTCCAGATAATAGAGGAGGGACGCTGGTCGGCTGTGGTGATCAAAGCCGGATGAGTATTGAACTCACTCTCAATACCCGGGTCAGTCCTGACTAAGGCTTGTTCAGCAGGAATAATGCCGTTTTTTTTCGCAAGATCGAGTCCTCTATTGCTTATGTTGCCTAGAACTTTGCTGTGTTTCGCGGTGCTCAGCGCCTCCATGCCTGTATTGGCCGATACCGTGTGGTTGAAGAACGGTGATCGCCTGAGTGGCAAGATCAAGGTGTTCGACGGCGGCAAGCTGTTGATCCAGACCGACTATGGCGGCGCCATCAATATTGACTGGAAGCAGGTCAAGACTCTGGAGAGCGACCAGGAGCTGCTGGTCAAGCAGGATGCCTACACCGGGGAGAAGGCCAAGTCGCTGCAGGCGGCGGACGAAGGCAAGGTGATCCTGGCCAACGGCGAGGCGCCCAAGACGGTGGAGCTGGCGAGCATCCAGCAGATCATGAAGCCCAAGCCGCTGGTGGAGGACATGGTCTGGAAAGGCAACGTCGATGTGGCCATGGACTACAAGCGCGCCGAAAAGAACACTGATGACTACGACATCGACTTCAAGACCTCGGCGCGTCACGGGGCCTGGCGCCACAATGCCCAGGGCGAATACAACCGTGAGTTCCAGGATCATGTGGTGACCACGGACAACTGGAGCGCCGAGTACGCTCTGGACCGTTTCATCACGCAAAAGTGGTTCTGGGAGGGGCGCCTGACCTACAAGCGGGACAAGGTCGAGGACCTGGCGCGGCAGCGGGTGGTGGGTACCGGCCCCGGCTACCAGTTCTGGGATGATGAGCTGGGTGCGTTCTCCCTGGGCTCGCTGCTCAACCGTACCGATTACGAGTACGCCGATGGCGGCAAGGACAACTTCTATTCCCTGGCGATGAAGTGGGACTACAACCGTTACCTGATCGGCAAGCGGGTGGAGTTCTTCACCAATGGCGAGGTGGGGCGGCCGCTTTCGGGGGTGGCCGACTATGCACTGGATGCCGAGATGGGGCTGCGCTACAAGGTCACCGACTGGGCTTCATTGAACCTCAAGGCGGAAAAAGACCTGATCCGCGGTACCGAAGACAGCGATCTGGACAAGACCCGCTACACCGTGGGCTTTGGCGTGACCTGGTAACCCGGGACGCATGGGCGCCTTTTCAACGAGGGCGCCGACAAAAGTGACGGGCACAAAAAAGCCCCGCTGTTGAGGGCGGGGCTTTTTTACTGGATCAGTACAAGTTAGATAACTTGAACTTCTTCAGCTTGCATGCCTTTCTGACCGCGGGTAGCGATGAAAGAAACCTGTTGGCCTTCTTTCAGGCTTTTGAAGCCGTCGGATTGGATAGCTTTGAAGTGTACGAACAGGTCGTCACCGGATTGTGGAGTGATGAAGCCGAAGCCTTTTTCATCGTTGAACCACTTAACGGTACCGGTTTGGCGATTAGACATGGTGTATCTCCTTGGACAAAGTTAACTGCGACTCAGGAAAAGCCCTGGCCGAGACTGAGTGCAAAGAGCAGGAAAAATTCTTGGAGATGGTTGGATCGAAATTCAACATCGTGTAGAGATTCTCAGTGACACAAGCAGCACAGTGGCGCCACCTTAACCCTTTTTCCTGAACGTGCCAATGGTCAGTGCGAAGGTTTCTCGGTTTTCGTGACTGACGGCGGGGCGCTCGTCGCCCAGCCCTTGAAAATCGTGGCGTGAGGCGAGAAAAACGTCCCAGACTTTGAACCCGACCTCGCGCCCCGGTAAGATGCCAGACCGTTTTTTTTCACCTCGCTATTTCAGGACACCCGCCATGAGCATCAAATCGGACAAGTGGATTCGCCGCATGGCGCAAGAGCACGGCATGATCGAGCCCTTCGTAGAGCGCCAGATGCGTGGCGAAGGCCAGGATCGGCTGATCTCCTTCGGGGTGTCGAGCTACGGCTACGACGTGCGTTGCGCCGACGAATTCAAGGTGTTCACCAACATCAATTCGGCCACTGTCGATCCGAAGAACTTCGATGAAAAGAGCTTTGTCGACATCAAGAGCGACGTCTGCATCATTCCGCCTAACTCCTTTGCCCTGGCACGCACCGTCGAGTACTTCCGCATTCCGCGCAACGTGCTGACCATCTGCCTGGGCAAGAGCACCTATGCCCGTTGCGGCATCATCGTCAACGTGACGCCGCTGGAACCCGAGTGGGAAGGCCACGTGACCCTGGAATTCTCCAACACCACCACCTTGCCGGCGAAGATCTACGCCAACGAAGGCGTGGCGCAGATGTTGTTCCTGGAGTCGGACGAAGAGTGCGAAGTGTCCTACAAGGACCGTGGCGGCAAATACCAGGGCCAGCGTGGCGTGACCCTGCCACGCACCTGAGTTCGTCTGTCTGACGAATAGCGGGAATTCCTGAGCCGGCAGGCACTCTATTGGAGGTACTGCCGGTACGCGCAAGGCGTACCCGGCACAGCTCAGGAGTGCCCTCATGAAGATAGATCCGCGAATCAGTGCCACCTTGGCCAGGCTGGAACCCAATCAGGTTGGCGTACTGGCCTGGACCCTGCTGGCGCATCCTCCCGTCAGCATGGCCGGTGGCATTCCCGGCCAGCCGGATCCCGATTCCCCGCAACCCCTTGAACCCACCGAGCCGGGCGAACCGACCCTGCCCGACGAGCCGCCTCCCGCGCCTGTCGCCTGAAGCCCGTACCGCGCCCGCCCGGCCCAGAGCCTGAACGGGTGCGGTACCGCTGTTACTTCAGGTTGCCGCTGAGAAACTGCTGCAAGCGCTCGCTTTTCGGGTTGCCCAGCACGTCCTCCGGAGCCCCTTCTTCCTCTACCAGGCCCTTGTGCAGGAACAGCACCTGGCTTGACACCTTGCGCGCAAAACTCATCTCGTGGGTGACCATGATCATGGTCCGGCCCTCTTCGGCCAGGCCCTGGATCACCTTGAGCACCTCGCCTACCAGCTCCGGGTCCAGGGCCGAGGTGGGTTCGTCGAACAGCATGACCTCCGGCTCCATGGCCAGGGCCCGGGCGATGGCCACCCGTTGCTGCTGGCCGCCGGAGAGAAACGCCGGGTACTGGCTGGCCACCCGTGCCGGCAGGCCGACCTTGTCCAGGTAACGCCGGGCGCGTTCCTCGGCCTCCCTGGTGCTGACCCCCAGCACCCGGCGCGGGGCCATGGTGATGTTTTCCAGCACGGTCATGTGGCTCCACAGGTTGAAGTGCTGGAACACCATTGCCAGGCGGGTGCGAATCCGCTGCAGCTCGGCCGGGTCGGCCACGTGCATGCCGTGGCGGTCGCTGACCATGCGGATCTGCTGGCCATCCAGGCTCATGGCGCCGTCATCCGGGGTTTCGAGAAAGTTGATGCAGCGCAGGAAGGTGCTCTTGCCCGAGCCGCTGGCGCCGATCAGGCTGATCACGTCGCCGGTCCTGGCCTTGAGGGAAACACCTTTGAGCACTTCATTGTCGCCATAGCATTTATGCAGGCCTTCAACGGTCAATTTGTACATGGGGGCGTGCATCCTCAAGGCGAAAGTAGGTAACCGCTGCGATAGGCCTCGCGACCGGCGACATGGGCGATCACCATGCCTGCGGTGGCCATGCGTCGCAGCGAGCGGGAGTACATGAGCCCGGCGTTGTTGCAATGGATGGGGGTGACCCGGTCGTGGATCGGGTCGATGATTTCGGCCACCAGTTGCCCGGCTTCCAGGTATTCCCCGGGCAGCGCGTTGAACACCAGCAGCCCGCCTACCGGGGTCGCCACCGGTTCGACGCCGGCCAGGGGCGTGGCCGGGAAGGGCAGCTCGGGCAGTGGCGGCGCTTCACCGGCGATGGCCCCAAGCCGGGTCAGGTAGTCGATCAGGGCCTGGCAGTCTAGGCTGGCCAGGCCGTGGTTGACGTCGCCCTGGCCGCGCAGCTCGACGGTCACCGCAAAGCTGCCTGTCGGGATGGCGAAACGCTCGCCGAAGCGCTGTTGCAGTTGCCACCACAGCAGGCTGAAGCATTCGTCGAACGACCAGGCCGCGGAGTCGGTGGCCAGCAAGCAGGCTTCGGCGCCCAGGTAGCGAGCCAGCGGCTCCACCCGGGGCCAGGCTTCGGGGGTGGTGTAGAGATGCGCCACAGCCTCGAAGTCGCAATGCAGGTCCAGCACCATGTCGGCATCGCAGGCCAGCCGTTGCAGGGTCAACTGCAGGGACTGCAGTTGGGTTTGCGGCCGCTGGCGGGCCAAGGCATCGATCAGGTGGCGGCGGATCAGTTCAAGGTTGTGTTCAGGGTCGGCATTGAGCAGCCCTTCGATGGCATCGCCGACTTGTTCGCCCAGGTCGGCGAAGCCGCGGTTGAAGTTCTGCCCGCTTTCCAGCTGGTAGCGGCCCAGGGGCACATCCATCAGCACCTGTTCCAGGCCCACCGGATTGGCCACCGGCACCAGGACGATTTCCTGGCGCAGGCGCCCGGTGGCTTCCAGCTCGGCCAGGTGTTGCTTGAGGTGCCAGGCCACTAGCATGCCGGGCAACTCGTCGGCGTGCAGGGAGGACTGGATATAGACCTTGCCGGCGGCCTGGGGCGGGCCGAAGTGAAAGCTGTGGACCTGGCGCGCTGTGCCCGGCAGCGGGGCGAGCAGGTCGTGGATCTCGTGGCGCATTGACGGTTTTCCTGCAGCAAGTCCTAGTGGGTCGGCCCGAGGAAGGCCAGCCAGCGGCGTTCAGCGAGGCGGAACAGGCCCACCAGGGCGAAGGTCACGCACAGGTAGATGATGGCGGCGATGCCGAACGACTGAAATGTCAGGAAGGTCGCCGAGTTGGCGTCGCGGGCGATTTTCAGAATGTCGGGAATGGTCGCGGTGAAGGCCACGGTGGTGGAGTGCAGCATCAGGATCACTTCGTTGCTGTAGTAGGGCAGCGAGCGGCGCAGAGCCGAGGGCATGATCACGTAGGCGTACAGCTTCCAGCCGCTCAGGCCATAGGCCTTGGCCGCTTCGACTTCGCCGTGGGCCATGCTGCGGATCGCCCCGGCGAAGATCTCCGTGGTGTAGGCGCAGGTGTTCAGGGCGAAGGCAAGGATGGTGCAGTTCATTGCATCGCGAAAGAACGCATCCAGGACTGGCTGTGCGCGAATCGCGGCGATGCTGTAGATCCCGGTGTAGCAGATCAGCAACTGGATATAGAGCGGTGTGCCACGAAACAGGTAGGTGTAGAACTGCACCGGCCAGCGGATGTAGCGCTTGGGCGAGACCCGGGCGATGGACAGCGGGATCGACACCAAAAAGCCGATGCAGATCGAGGCACTGAGCAGCCACATGGTCATGGCCAGGCCGGTCACGTGGTAGCCATCGCTATAAAGGAAGGGACGCCAGTATTCCTGCAGGAGTTCGATCATCGCACGGCCTCCCGGGCGCCGGCGGCGTAGCGCCGTTCAAGCCTGCGCAGGACAAAGTTGGAGGCACTGGTGATCAACAGGTAGATCAGCGCCGCCAGAACCAGGAAGTAGAAGAGTTGGTAGGTGCTCTTGCCGGCGTCCTGCGCAGCCTTGACCAGGTCGGCCAGGCCAATGATCGATACCAGGGCCGTGGCCTTGAGCATCACCATCCAGTTGTTGCCGATGCCTGGCAGGGCAAAGCGCATCATTTGCGGAAAGACCACGAAGCGAAAGCGCTGGCCGCGTTTCAGGCCATAGGCGGTGGCCGCTTCCACCTGGCCCCGGGGCACGGCAAGGATCGCCCCGCGAAAGGTTTCGGTGAAGTAGGCGCCATAGATGAAACCCAGGGTGATCACCCCGGCGCTGAAGGGATTGATCTCGATGTAGTCCCACTCCATGAAATCGGTAAAGGAGGTCAACCAGGTTTGCAGGCTGTAGAAAATCAGCAGCATCAGGACCAGGTCCGGTACGCCGCGGATCAGGGTGGTGTAGAGCTGGGCCGGAACCCGCAGCAGGGCAACGCTGGACAATTTGGCGCTGGCGCCGATCAGCCCCAGTAAAACGCTGACCAGCAGCGACAACACCGACAACTTGATGGTCATCCAGGTGCCTTCCAGCAGCAGAGGGCCGAAACCCTTCAGGCTGAGCGCGGAAAGCCCCAGGTTTTTTAGAAGTTCTTCGAGCATCGATCTGTGACCCGTAGCGATAAAAAAAGCGCCCATCGAGGATGGGCGCCGACAGGTTATTTACCGCTGTAGAGGTTCAGGTCACCGAAGTGTTTTTTCTGGATGGTGGCGTAGGTGCCATCATCGTGTAACGCTTTGATACCTTTATCCAGAAGCGCTTTCAGCTCTTTGTTACCTTTCGAGATACCCACTGCGGTCTTGGCCGGCAGCAGCGGGTCGTCCACCGGCTTGCTGATCTCATAGTCAGCGCCTTGCGGTGACTTGAGGAAGCCCAGTTCGGCCTGCAGCATGTCCTGGATCGAGGCATCGAGGCGCCCGGAAGTCAGGTCGGCATAGACCTGGTCCTGGTTCTGATAGGCCTGGGTCTTGACCCCGGCCTTGTCCAGCACGGCCTTGGCGTAGGCTTCCTGAATGGTGCCCTGCTCGTAGCCGACGGTCTTGCCCTTGAGCGAGGCGGTGTCTTCGCTCAGGCCCGAGCCTTTCTTGAACACGAATGCGGTGGGGCCGGAAAACAGTTCGTTGGAGAAGTCGATGACTTTCTCGCGAGCCGGGGTGACGGTCATGGACGAGATCACACCGTCGAATTTATTGGCCTTGAGGCCTGGAATCATGCCGTCGAAGTCACTTTCGACCCACTTGCACTTGACCTTCAGCTCGGCACAGATGGCATTGCCCAGGTCGATGTCGAAACCCACCAGGCTGCCGTCGGCGGCCTTGGATTCGAAGGGGGCGTAGGAAGGGTCGACGCCGAAGCGCAGTTCCTTGTATTCCTTGGCCAGCGCGGAGCCGGCGGCCATGCAGAGAGCCAATGCAGAAAGGGTCAGCAATGCTTTTTTCATTATTCAATCCCTAAGAACCAATATGAGCGCTTGTGGCGCATGAGTACTGTTACTGGACCGCATAAGACTTAATGAAAGTAGCAATTTCCGAACCAGAGTCCCGAACAGGTGTTTTAAAAGCGCTGGAAAGCAGCGACACGAGGGAACCCGTGCGCTGAGATGGGGCGTGATTTTTGGTAGGCGCCAATAAGGTGCGAAGGGGTGGGCAATCTACGATGGGCGAACTGACAGGGCTGCCAGTGCCAAGCGCGGTTGAGGGCGCCGGTGAGCTGTTCGTTTTGGAGCAGGCCCGCTTGCACAGGACGTGCAAGCGGGTGGGGGAAGGTTACTTGCCTGGAACCAGGGTCAGGCGGGTCTTGCCGTAGCTGCGCTCGAAGTTCTGCGGTTGCATCGGCAGGCTCAGGTACTGGGCCTTGAGCCAGCCGTCGATGCCGTTGGCATAGTTGGGGCTCACCGGGTTGCCGGACTGGCCGCTGCTGTTGAGGCCCATCAAGGGTTCGCTGAGGCCGAAATCCACGATCAAGCGCAGGGCCGGTGTATCGGTGATGGCAAAATCCTGCCCCCAACGGTACGCGGCGCTGTTGATGGTGTTGTGGTCGCCCCCGGCCTGAAGCGGGCCACGGATCTGCCGGCCATTGGCGTTGGTCCACTGGTAGCTGTGCAGCTTGCCCCATTGCCAGGTCTTGCGGTCGGCGCCCAGCAGTTGCTCGCCGGAGCTGATGGCGGCTGCCAGGCTACGGGCGAGGATGGCTGGCTTGTCTTCCTTTTGCGCGGTGCGCGAATCGTCCCAGAACGGGCTGTCTTCCTGGCCCAGCAGGTGGTCGGCCTGGGCCGAGTAGGAAAGGTTGCCGTTGGCGACGAAGGCTTGCCAGGCGTCACTGGACTCGGGGCCGAGCTTGTCGAGGAAGATCTGCTTGGCGCTCTCCTGCAGGAACAATTCGTACAACGCCGCGTCGGCCGAGCCGGCGCTGACCTTGCCGTCGAACGCCAGCAAGCGGCTATAGGCTTCCCTGGCCTTGGCGCGTTCGGTATCGGGCAAGGCCTCGATGGCCTGCTTCAGCGGCTGGGCCATGCCCGGAGCTTCGAACATCTTTTTCAGTTTGGCGGCGAACAGGGTGCTTTGGTCGTACTGCAGGGCGATCAGGCTGCGGTTGTCCTGCTTGCCGCTGGAGGCCAGACCGGCCATGCGCTCGGCCCGTTCCGGGGCGTGCCAGGAATTGGACAGCTGCATGCCGTAGCCCCGCGAGATCACTCGCTGGTTGGCGGTGGCGATCCAGCCCTGGGGCGGGTCCTGGTCGTAGGGGTGGAGCATCGGGTCGGCGTAGCCGTCCCAGTCGTAACGGCCATCCCAACCCGGTGAAGGCAGCAAGCCTTCGCCTTCGCGGCGGTTGGGGAAGCGCCCGGTGACTTGCCAGCCGATGTTGCTGGCGTCGGCAAACACCATGTTCAGGGCGATGGCGCGGATTTCCCGACTGGCATCCGAGGCCTTCTCGACGTTCTGCGCCCGGGACAGGTCGAAGAAGGCGTCCAGGGTCTTGTCGTCCTTGAGCTCCGGCGTCTGCAGGGCCAGGCCGAAACCGTTACCGAGCGCTGCCCCCAGGGCGCTGTTGAGCAGCGGGCCATGGCGGGTTTCGTACACGGCTTCGCGAATCGGCCGTTGGCCTTTGACGAAATAGGTTTCGTTGCGCACGGTCACCGGCTGCCATTTGCCGTTGTTCTGGTAGTACAGGGCGTTGCCCTGGCGCTTGAGCTTTTCCAGGAACAGGTCCTGGTTGTCTCCCTCCACCGAGCTCATGCTCCAGGCCACCTTGCCGTTGAAGCCCTGGAGAATCGCCGGCAGGCCAGCGATGGACGCGCCAGCGGCCTGGTATTTAGGCGCGCGGATCTGGGTGTAGTACCAGGCTTGCAGGTGGCTGTCGGCGGCCAGCAGGCTGCGGCCGGTGCGGCTGCGCTGTGGGGCGATGGCCAGGTTACTGCCGCCGCGGGTGCCCAGGCTGTTGAGCTGGGCCAGACGGTTGATGGCGCGGCTGACTTCGTTCAGGCCCGGCACAGTGAGATTCAGGCCCTTGAGCTTGTCCGCTTCGGCCAAGGGCAGGGGTTCATCGGGATAGCTCGGAGTCAGCCACGGCAGTTTGTCGCTGCCGACTTTCTGCGCCAGCACCAGGGCGTTGATCTCTTCTTGCAGGTTGGCGGACTGGCCGAAGTTCAGCAGGCAGAAGATCAGCGCCGAATCCTCGGCTTTCCAGTATTCGGGGGTGTAGCCCTGGGCTGCCAGGTCCGGCGGCAGCTTGTCGCGATAGCGGAACAGGTAGGCGTTGACGCCCCGGGCATAGACCTCGAAGAAGCGCTTGATCCGTGGCGACGAAGCCTTGTACAGCTCATCGGCGCTTTTCTTCAGGTTGATCGCGCGCATCAGGCGGTCCACTTCCAGTGCGTCGGCACCGGACATTTCGGCCAGGCGGCCCTGTGCCAGCAGGCGCAGGGTCACCATCTGGCCAATGCGGTCGCTGGCGTGCACATAGCCCAGGGTGAACAGGGCGTCATGGAAGCTGCTGCTTTCGATCAGCGGTACGCCGACCGCGTTGCGCCGCACGGAAACGTTCTGTGCCAGGCCCTTGAGCGGTTGCACGCCAGAGGTGGGGGGCAGGGTGTCTTGAGTGTTCCAGGACTGGCAACCGGCCAGGCTCAGAGCACTGGCCACTGCCGCGGCAACGCCGAACCGGGGAAGAAAATGTGAGAAGGCTGGCGAGGCCATGGCAAAGCTCCTGCGGGGGGTAGCGTCGATAAAGGCGCTACGTTAGTGAGCAGGCGAGTGCCGCGCAAGCGGGGGCAGGAGGTATTTCTCGACGACGCTGCAAATAGCGATCGCCGGCGCGTCAGCGCCTGGCAAAACCCGTAGGAGCCGGCTTGCCGGCGAAGAGGCCTTCTGGCCTTGGCTGGCCCTTGCGGGCACCGTGACTGGCAAGCCAGCTCCTGCAGGCACAAGGCTCAGGAGGCGGGATTGACCTGCTCTACCAAGGCATAGGCCCGCTCGGTAGCCGGCCGGGCCTGGATGCTGTTGAACCAGCGCTGCAGATGCGGGAAGTCCTCGAGTTTCTGGCTCTGCTTCTTGTAGGAAGCGATCCAGGGATAGATCGCCATGTCGGCAATGCTGTAGTCGCTGCCGGCGACGAACTTGCGGTCCGCCAGGCGCCTATCGAGCACGCCGTACAGGCGCGCGGTTTCATCCACATAACGTTTGATGGCGTAGGGGATCTTTTCCGGGGCGAACTGGCTGAAGTGATGATTTTGCCCAGCCATCGGCCCCAGCCCGCCCATCTGCCAGAACAGCCATTGCAGGGCTTCCTGGCGCCCGCGCAGGTCCTGGGGCAGGAACTGGCCGGTCTTTTCCGCGAGGTACAACAGGATCGCCCCGGACTCGAACAGCGACAGTGGTTGGCCGCCATCGGTGGGTTGGTGGTCAACGATCGCCGGAATGCGGTTGTTGGGCGCGATCTTCAGGAACTCGGGCTTGAACTGCTCACCCAGGCCGATGTTCACCGGGTACAGGGTGTAGGGCAGGCCGGCTTCTTCCAGGAACAGGGAGATCTTGTGGCCGTTGGGGGTGGTCCAGTAATACAGGTCGATCATGGAACGCTCCAATTGGGTTGTATCTGTGCTTAAGGACAGCAAACTCCGGCATTAGGTCGTCCTGTCTGCATTCGATGGCTTGCCTGAACAGCTAAGTGATGCTCAAGTGCGGCAAATTCAATGACCTCCACAGAGAAAAACATGCCCCTTCCGGCCAGCACCGCACTGATGCTCATCGACCAGCAGCAAGGCATCCTCCAGCCTCGGCTTGGCCCGCGCAACAACCCAGAGGCGCAGGTGCGGATGCTCGAACTGCTGGCCCACTGGCGCGCCCGCGGCTGGCCGGTGATCCATGTGCAACACCTGTCGCGTTCGCCGGATTCGGTGTTCTGGCCCGGGCAGTCGGGGGTGGAGTTTCAACCGTGCTTTGAGCCCCGGGACGGGGAATGGCGGGTTCAGAAGCAGGTGCCGGATGCGTTTTGCGCCAATTCGCTGGAAGCGGATTTGCGGCGCGAGGGGATTGCTGGGTTGGTGATTGTCGGTGTTGCCACCAACAACTCTGTGGAGTCGACGGCGCGTACGGCTGGCAACCTGGGCTTTGCTGTGTGGGTGGTGGCCGACGCCTGCTACACCTTCGACAAGCCCGACTTCAACGGTCGGGCCCGTAGTGCCGAGGAGGTGCATGCCATGTCGCTGGCCAATCTGGATGGCGAGTACGCCACCGTCCTGGACCTGGCGCAGTTGCTGGCCCAGGAGGCCGGGCGCAGCTGAAGGCGCAAGTGCTCAGGCAGGCCCCGCCCGCGCTCAGGTCAGGCGCCGTGGCACTTCTTGAATTTCTTGCTGCTGCCGCATGGGCAAGGGTCGTTGCGGCCAACGTCTTTCAGTGCGTTGCGTACCGGCTCCTGGTGGGCGTGGTTGCAGTGCGGGCCGTGAACATGGCCATGGTCGTGATCGTGGTGGTCATGATCGTGGTTGCAGTCAGGGCCATGGACATGAGGTTGCTGGGTCATTGCGGGTTACTCCGGGATAAAATCGCCGGGAATTATCACGCCATTGCGCTTCAGGTGCACGTCCTGGCCGATGAATAATCCGATTTCCAGTTCCCCTTCGAGGCGGTAGGGGATAGGTCGCTCGGGCTTGCGCAGCAATTTCACCACATCGCGGATCTGCGGCCACAGGTTGGTCCGCACCGGCACCTTGAAGAAGCGGCTGCTGTGGGGCGTGACGGTGAACCAGTGTTCGTGCTCGCCTTCGCTGAGCAGGAAGCGCTCCAGGTAGACCTTGTAGGTCAGGCGACGCACGGTCAGGTCGCTGTCGTTGGGGTTATCCACCCGCAGGTGCAGGGTGAAGCGTTGTTCCAGCAGGTTGGCCTTGACCACCTCGACCTTGACCAGATGCACCGTCGGGTCGACGGACTCATCGCTGAACCAGGAGGCACAACCCGTCAGGCCCAGCGCGCCGAGCAGGCACAAGGTTCGTAACGCACGCAGCTCACCGATCATTGCAAGACTCCCTCTGGATGCCGGTGCCCATCCTGGGCCCGGGTTGGTATCGGCCAGTCGCGGCTCAGCGGCTGAAGTAGCTGGCGCAGCACTTCTTGAACTTGTGCCCGCTGCCACAGGGGCAGGCGTCGTTGCGGCCGGATTTGAGGGGAACCGTGGGGTCGATGAAATACCAGCGTCCCTGGTTCTGCACGAAGGATGAGCGTTCGCGGTGGCTATGCTCGCCCTGGCTGTCGTGCCAGCGGGCAGTAAAGGTGACAAAGGCATGCTCGGGCTGGCCGCCGAAGACTTCCGAGCTTTCGACCTGCAACCCCAGCCAGGTGCTTTGGGCGCTCCAGTCGCTGATGGACTGGCGATCCAGGCCCGCCTGTTGCGCCGGCAGGGTGGTGGCCAGCAGGTAATCCACCTGCCCCAGCACATAGGCGCTGTAGCGCGAACGCATCAGGGCTTCCGCGCAGGGCGCGGGATGGCCGGCATGGTAGTGGCCGCAGCAGGCATCCAGCAGGTTGCCGCTGCCGCAGGGACAAATCGAGGCACTCATTGTGTTACCACCAATACTTTCCAAAGTTTTCCGGGTTTGCCCAGAAGCGTGAATTGAGCCAATCGGGCACTTGCTTGTATTCAAGCAGATCGTAGGTGAACAGGGTCAGGACCTGTTCATCGCGCTGAAAGCGTTCGCTGGCCTGCAACGCCAGGGAATAGAAGTCGGTTTCCTGCCAGCCGCAGGCCTGCAGATCGGCCAGTACGGCGATCCGGCTGGCATTGAGGTTGCGGATGCCTCCCAGCAGGTTCAGGCCGTCGCGCTTGGGCAAGTGCTCCAGGCAATCCACGGCCAGGGCCAGGTCGAAGCGCCGCGCTGCCAGTTCCGCAGGCAGAGGGCCGGGTGCCGCCTGGGCCACTTGGGTCGTGGGGTGGGCCTCCTTGAAGGCAGCCAGGGCGGGGAAGTCGCTGGCACCGATCAGCAGCAGCTGTTGTGGTGCGTAGCGATCCAGCAAAGCCGCCAGGGCCTGCTGCGGGGTACGGTCGGAAATGCCGGCGCTCATCTTAGCTCCTCGGTCAGAACGCTAAAGACTAGCGTGCCGGCATCTGCGGGCCTAGAGCGGTTCACCACTAAATCGGCGAACCTCCCGTGTTTACGGGGCGAAACCGGTGATAGCCGGGTGCTGGCGCAGATGAAATGCGCGGTCTTTACTCCGTGAATCGGCCTTGAGCCGATCCCTCAGGAGAAATCAGATGAGCATCATTCGGACGGCAGTACCCCTGGTTCTGTTAACCAGTGTGTTGACTGGTTGTGCAGGTTTGCAGAAAACCGACTGGCCGATCTGCGCCGCGGTAGGTGGCGTCACGGGCGCGGCGCTGGGCGCCACCGAAAGCTCCTCGTGGGCGGGCGGCGGCGCACTGGTGGTCGGTGGCCTGGCGGGTGCGTACTGCTGGGTAAAAGGTGATGGCGACGAGGACGGCGATGGCGTGCCGGACAGCCGCGACAAGTGCCCACACACACCCAGAGGCGTCCAGGTCGATGCCAACGGCTGCCCACCACCGCCACCGGTGGTAGAAGAGGTGGTAGTGGTCAAGGAAGAAACCATTGTCATTCGTGATGTGCACTTCCATTTCGACTCGGCCAAGCTGACCGATGCCGACAAAACCAAGCTCAACACCATTGTCACCCGACTGAAACAGGAGGCGTCGAGTGCCCAACTGCGAGTGACCGGCCATACCGACAGCGTCGGCAGCGATGCCTACAACCAGAAACTCTCGGACAAGCGCGCCCACTCGGTCGTGGAGTACCTGATCAGCAACGGCATTCCCCGCAGCAGCTTCGTCTCGGTAACCGGTGCCGGTGAAAGCAAGCCAGTGGCGGATAACAAGACCGCCGAAGGCCGGGCGATGAACCGTCGTACGGAAATCCAGATCAACCGCTGAAACCCCAGGGCCTGTGCGGCGACGAGCCGCACGTGGCCGCCTCTGCTCCTGTGCCAGGACCATGCTGATGGCGCAGGAGCCTTTGATCCCGGTGCCTTCTCGGCGATGGGCTCAGCCTGTCTGTAACGGACGATCCTCGTCGATCCGGTGGCTAAACAGCCACTTCGTGAAGAATTTTCATTCCCCTCTGGCTTACCCCCGGGATAAGTCGTTACTGTGCGCGCAAAGAATAATTCACGAGGGGAGCGTATGAAGGTTTTATGGGGGCTGGGGAAGTTTCTGACCTTGGTTTTCTGGTTGGTGGTGCTGATCAACCTGGCCAGGCCGTTGATCAACCCGCTGCATCTTCTAGTGAATCTGGCGGGCAGCCTGTTGCTGCTGACCCATTTGCTGGAACTGCTGCTGTTCAACGGCAGCCTCAAGGATCGGCCACATCCCTGGCGTGACCGGCTGTACATCCTGCTGGTGGGGATCTTCCACCTGCAGACTCTTCCTGCTCCTGTCGTTGTCGAGGCCGACCATGCGTAAGCTCTGCCTGCTGGCTCTTTTCTGCAGCCCCCTGGCCATGGCCCAGGTGGTCAAGGTCGAAACCAACTCCCTGATGCGTCTGCCCAATACCGCCAGCACTCTGCAACTGGAGCGGCTGGAAGTGGCGGACTATGGCACCTTGCTGATCCCGGCCAATGTCACCGAACTCAAGGTGGACGAACTGCGGCTGGGGCATGAGGCGCGGATCGCCATCGTCCCTACCGAACAGAGCCTGCACTTGACTGTCCGCCGTGCGGAGCTGGAAGCGGGCAGCCAGATCACTTCCCGCGGCGCGCCGGGTACCTACCTGAAGGCCGCCAAGCCGGGGCGCAACCTGAACCTGCGCATCGAGTCGTTGCAGGCCGAGACGCTGTCCGTGGACGCCCGGGGTGGTGCCGGTGCGCCGGGTTATGTCGGTCTGGATGGCGCCAATGGCCAGGAACCGGGCTGCACCTGGGGCAGCGCGGGGCGTGGGGCTGACGGTGACAATGGCGGCGATGGCCATCCTGGTGCGGCAGGCGCCCAGGTCCGGGTGGAACTGCCGCGGGACTTCCCCAGCGAGCAGATCAAGGTCTGGGTCGATGGTGGCGCAGGCGGGCTGGCCGGTGCCGGTGGCAAGCCGGGTGCGGGCGGCAAGTCCAAGGGGTGCCTGGTGTACCGCACCGACGGTGGCAAGAGCGGACGGCCCGGCGCCCAGGGGCAGCCCGGCCCGGCCGGCGAGCCTGGCGCGCTGACGGTGCAGCGCCTGTAACGTAACGTTTGCGTTGAACCTTGCCCGGCCGCCCGCTTCTGTAGCGGGCGGCCTGTTTTCAGAAGGTCGGCCGGGCCGCCGCCAGGGCGACCAGCACCAGGCCGATGATCAGGTTGCTGCCCACCAACCGGCGGATCTTGCCCAGCGCCGCGGCACCAGCGGGCCAATCCTCGGCCGCTACTGCCTTGCGCAGCTCCGGCAACTGCAAGGACTGGATGCGGATGAACAGGGCGGTCATCACCAGGTACAGGCCCATCATGATCTGCACATACTTGGGCGCGGTTTCAAAGCCGCTGAAGCGCAAATGCAGCAGGCCGATACCGCTGATCGGCAACAGCACCACGGCGATCCACACCCAGACGAAAAAACGCGGAAACACTTGCGCCCACAACTTCAGCCGCGCCGGCCCCTCCAGGGCCACCATGGCCGCCGGGCGCAGGACCATCCAGGCGAAGAACATGCCGCCGACCCAGACCAGGGCGGCCAGGACATGCAGGGTGTAGGCAAGGGCGAAAGGGGTCATTCGGGTACTCCGTTCTGCGCGGGATGAATTAGCGGGGTATGATAGCGGCCGATTCGAACCACTGAAAATTTATCCAGCGTTTTGTGCGCCCGAAAAACCATGATCAGCAACGAACTCAAAACCACGATCCAGGGCGCCTACTCGCGTTTTCTCGAAGCCAAGAGCCTCAAGCCGCGTTACGGCCAGCGCCTGATGATCGCCGAAGTGGCCAAGGTCCTGGGTGATATCGACACCGACGACGAAGGCCGGCGCAGTGGCGACCCGGCGGTGGTCGCCGTGGAAGCCGGCACCGGTACCGGCAAGACCGTGGCCTACAGCCTGGCGGCAATTCCCACGGCCAAGGCCGCCGGCAAGCGCCTGGTGATCGCTACCGCCACCGTCGCCCTGCAGGAGCAGATCGTCTACAAGGACCTGCCCGACCTGATGCGCAACAGCGGGCTGAACTTCAGCTTCTCCCTGGCCAAGGGCCGTGGTCGCTACATGTGCCTGTCCAAGCTCGACATGCTGCTCCAGGAAGGCCACGCCCAGACCGCCACGGCCCAGCTGTTCGAGGAAGAAGGCTTCAAGATCGAAGTGGATGAAGCCAGCCAGAAGCTGTTCACCAGCATGATCGAAAAACTCGCCGGCAATAAATGGGACGGCGACCGCGACAGCTGGCCCACGGCCCTGGAAGACGCCGACTGGGCGCGCCTGACCACCGACCACAGCCAGTGCACCAACCGCCATTGCCCGAACTTCGGCCAGTGCGCCTTCTATAAGGCTCGGGAGGGCATGGGCAAGGTCGATGTGATTGTCACCAACCACGACATGGTCCTGGCCGACCTGGCCCTGGGCGGCGGCGCCGTGCTGCCGGACCCGCGCGACACTCTCTATGTGTTCGACGAAGGTCACCACCTGCCGGACAAGGCCATTGGCCACTTCGCCCATTACACCCGCCTGCGCTCCACTGCCGACTGGTTGGAGCAGACCGCCAAGAACCTCACCAAGCTGCTGGCCCAGCATCCGTTGCCGGGTGATCTGGGGCGCCTGATCGAGCAGGTGCCGGAGCTGGCGCGGGAGATCAAGACCCAGCAGCAGTTCATGTTCACCGCCTGCGAGCAGATCGCCGATTTCCGCACCGGCGAAGACATGGAAGGCCGCGAGCGGCCACGCCACCGTTTTGTCGGCGGGCTGATCCCCGAGCATATGCGCGAGATGGGCCTTGAGTTGAAAAAGGGCTTTTCCCGTCTCACCGACCTGTTCACCCGCCTGACCGAGTTGCTCAAGGAAGGCATGGATGGCGAGGTCAACATCGGTATCGCCAGCAACCAGGCCGAAGAGTGGTACCCGCTGTTCGGCAGCCTGCTGGCCCGTGCCTCGGGCAACTGGGAACTGTGGACCGCGTTCACCGTCGAGGACCCGGAAGACAATCCGCCCATGGCCCGCTGGCTGACCCTGGCCGAAAGCGGCTCGCTGTTCGACATCGAGGTCAACGCCAGCCCGATCCTCGCTGCGGAAATGCTCCGACGCAATCTGTGGAACGTGGCCTACGGTGCCCTGGTGACGTCGGCGACCCTGACTGCCCTGGGCACTTTCGACCGTTTCCGCATGCGTGCCGGCCTGCCGAAAAAGGCCGTGACCGCCGTGGTGCCGAGCCCTTTCCACCATGCCGATGCCGGGGTGCTGCGGGTGCCCGACCTGCGGGCCGACCCGCGGGACGCGCCGGCGCATACCGCGGCGATCATCCGCGACCTGCCGGAACTGGTGGAGGGCTCGCGGGGCACCCTGGTGCTGTTCTCCTCGCGCAAGCAGATGCAGGACGTGTTCGACGGCCTGGACCGGGACTGGCGCAAGCAGGTGTTCATCCAGGGCAACCTGTCCAAGCAGGAAACCCTGAACAAGCACAAGGCGCGGGTCGACGGTGGCGATTCCAGCGTGCTGTTCGGCCTGGCGAGTTTCGCCGAAGGGGTGGACTTGCCCGGGGCCTACTGCGAACACGTGGTGATCGCCAAGATCCCGTTCTCGGTGCCGGATGACCCGGTGGAGGCGGCGCTGGCGGAGTGGATCGAAGCCCGTGGTGGCAACCCGTTCATGGAAATCTCGGTACCGGATGCATCCCTCAAGCTGGTCCAGGCCTGCGGTCGCCTGCTGCGCACCGAACAGGACCGCGGCACCATCACTCTGCTGGACCGCCGTCTGGTCACCCAGCGCTATGGCAAGGCTATTCTCAATGCCTTGCCGCCGTTTCGCCGAGAAATATCTTAAGCACGGCCCGCATATTTGCGTGCCGTGCTGTCTATTTCATGTCACCGCTTCAGCACCGGCCGTTCATCGGTCTTTAGGGAGAGCCAGGTTCATATGATTCGCCGTTCGTTGCCCGCTGTATTTGCCCTGTTGTTTGCCGCGCCCGTCTGGGCGGCCCCTGCCGGACAACAGACGCTGTTCAACTTTGTCCGACCTGCTGCTGTGGTGCAGGTGGCGACACAGGATGCCAGCCTGCCGCAATCCAACGCAGAGCAAACGGCCGAAGGCGAAGTGCTGCGGCGCATCATCTTCAACCCCACGAGCCGGCCGAGCCTGAGCCTGGCGCCCCAGAGCGGGGCCTGGGACTGGTCGCAGTCGGGAATGATGAGCCTGCGTATCCAGAGCGCGATGAACTGGGCCCTGACCCTCTACGTGACCATCCAGAGCAATGACGGCAAGACCCTGGTCAGCCGCGTCGACCTGCCGGCCGGCCCGGCGCAGACCCTGCTGGTGCCGCTGGTGGCCAGCAGTCCGCTGAGCCAGGGCATGAAGGCCGCGCCACCGATGCCGATGACCCTGGACGGCCAGCGCATCCTGCTGGCCAGCAGTGAAGGGCAACTGGACCGCAGCCAGGTGGTGTCGGTGACCTTGTCCATGGACAACCCCAAGGCGGCCCAGAGCATTCTGCTGGAGCGTTTCGGCGTGCAGGATGGCGAGGGGGTGATCAAGGCGGTCTACGGTTCCCTGGTGGATGCCTACGGTCAATCGACCCGGGCCCGCTGGCCGGAAAAAATCACCAGCGACGATCAGCTCAAGGCGGCCGACGCCAAGGAGCAGCAACAGCTCCAGGGCTGGCTGGGGGAGCGCGAGAAGGCTTCGCTGGACAGCTACGGTGGCTGGAACAAGGGGCCGAGCTTCAAGGCCAGCGGCTTCTTTCGCACGGAAAAACGAGATGGCCGCTGGTTCCTCGTGACCCCGCAGGGGCATCCGTTCTATTCCCTGGGGGTCAATACTGTGGCGCCCGACAACAACCAGACCTATGTCGCGGGCCGGGAATGGATGTTCGGTGCCTTGCCCAAGGACGACGAACCCCTGGCGGCGTATTACGGTGAAGGCGACAACCGTGGCGGCAATGGCGCCGACCAGGGCCGTGGCTATGGTTCAGGGCGCTGGTATGACTTCTATCAGGCCAACCTGCAACGGACCTACGGCAAGCCCTGCACCGCGGACAGTGCCACTGCGCAGCAGGCGCCGGCCGACACCTCGCCGGCGCCCCAGGCAACTCCTTGCGTGGCACCGGCCTTCGACCAGAAACGCTGGGTTGGCCACACCCTGGACCGCTTGCAGGCCTGGGGCTTCAATACCATCGGCAACTGGAGCGCTCCGGCCCTGGGGCTGGCCGACCGGGTGCCTTACACCTTGCCGCTGTCGATCGTGGGTGATTACGCCAGCATCAGCACCGGCAGTGACTGGTGGGGCGGCATGCCGGATCCTTTCGACCCGCGCTTTGCCATGGCCACCGAACGTGCCGTGGCCATTGCCGCCCGCGACCATCGGGACGACCCCTGGCTGATCGGCTACTTTGCCGACAACGAATTGGCCTGGGCCGGCCCCGGCGACGATGCCAAATCCCGCTATGCCCTGGCCTACGGCACCCTGCGCCTGACCACCGACGTACCGGCCAAGCGCGCGTTTCTCAAGCAACTGCGGGACAAGTACCGCAACCAGGCCGGGCTGTCGAAAGCCTGGGGCATCGACCTGCCGGCCTGGGAGTTGATGGAAGACCCGGGTTTCGTGCCGCCGTTGCCGAGCCCGGAGCACCCGGAGATCGAGGCCGATTTCAAGTATTTCCAGAAGGTCTTCGCCGATACCTACTTCAAGACCATCTCCGACTCGCTGAAATGGCACGCCCCCAACCACCTGCTGCTGGGCGGGCGGTTTGCCGTGAGCAACCCTGAGGCCGTGGCTTCCTGCGCCCAGTACTGCGATGTCCTGAGCTTCAACATGTACACCCTCAAGCCCCAGGACGGTCAGGACTTTGCCTACCTGCGCAGCCTCGACAAGCCGGTACTGGTGACCGAGTTCAACTTCGGTTCCCGGGATCGCGGTCCGTTCTGGGGCGGTGTGACCGAGCTGGCCCGGGAAGAGGACCGTGGCCCGGCCTATGCCAACTTCCTCAAGCAGGCGGTCAGCGAGCCGTCGATTGTCGGCGTGCACTGGTTCCAGTACCTGGACCAGCCGGTGACCGGGCGCTTGCTGGACGGTGAAAACGGCCATTTCGGCCTGGTGGGCATCACCGATGTGCCGTTCCAGGGCTTTGTCGACAGCGTGCGCAAGAGCAACCTGCAGGCCATTGATCAGTTGGGCAAGGCCGCGGAGCAGGCTCGGGTCGAGGCGGAGCAGGCCGTGGCTGGTGAGCATGGGGGCGATGGTGCTGACAAAGGCCGCGCCGGTAAGGGCCCGGGCGGGCACGCCGGAGGCCATGCCGGCAACGGTCATTGACGTTCACAAGGCCTGAGCGGCTTTCCGGGAAACCCCGGGCAGCCCTCTGAAACGAGGGTTTGCCGGTGATAGCCGGCAGCTCGCCGGCTGTTCCCAAATGCCTTCGGGGCTGGAACAATGCGCGCCACGTTGTCGAGCATTGTTGCAGGGGGAGTCAGGGGTGCAGATTCAAGGTCATTACGAGCTTAAATTCGAAGCGGTACGCGAGGCGTTCGCCGCCCTGTTCGAGGACTCCCAGGAGCGCGGCGCGGCGCTGTGCATCCAGGTCGGCGGGGAAACCGTCATCGACCTGTGGGCCGGTACCGCGGACAAGGACGGCGCCGAGGCCTGGCACAGCGACACCATCGCCAACCTGTTCTCCTGCACCAAGACCTTTACCGCGGTCACCGCGCTGCAGTTGGTGGCCGAGGGCAAGCTCAAGCTGGATGCGCCCGTGGCCGACTACTGGCCGGAATTCGCCGCGGCGGGCAAGGCAGCCATTACTTTGCGCCAGTTGCTCTGCCATCAGGCCGGCCTGCCGGCAGTGCGCGAGCTGTTGCCCGCGCAAGCCCTTTACGAATGGCAGACCATGGTCGATGCCCTGGCCGCCGAGCAGCCCTGGTGGACGCCCGGTGAGGGGCACGGCTACGCAGCCATCACCTATGGCTGGCTGGTGGGCGAGTTGATCCGGCGTGCCGATGGGCGCGGGCCGGGGGAGTCCATCGTGGCCCGGGTCGCCAGGCCTTTGGGGTTGGACTTCCATGTCGGCCTGGCCGATGAGGAGTTCTACCGCGTGGCGCATATCGCCCGTGGCAAGGGCAACATCGGCGATGCTGCGGCCCAGCGCCTGCTGCAAGTCACCATGCGCGAACCCGATGCGATGAGTACTCGGGCGTTTACCAATCCACCGTCTATCCTGACCAGCACCAATAAACCCGAGTGGCGGCGCATGCAGCAGCCGGCGGCCAACGGCCACGGCAATGCCCGCAGCCTCGCCGGGTTCTACAGCGGCCTGCTGGACGGCAGTTTGCTGGAAGCCGACATGCTCGAAGAGCTGACTCGGGAACACAGCCTGGGCATGGACAAGACGTTGCTGACCCAGACCCGCTTCGGCCTGGGTTGCATGCTCGACCAGCCCCAGGTAGCCAATGCCACCTTTGGCCTGGGCGCGCGGGCGTTCGGGCATCCGGGGGCAGGGGGCTCCATCGGTTTTGCTGACCCGGAGCATGATGTGGCGTTCGGTTTTGTGACAAATACCCTGGGGCCCTATGTATTGATGGACCCTCGGGCACAGAAGCTGGTGCGGGTTTTGTCGGATTGTCTGTAAAAAGGTTGCTGTTAAGAACTTTTTTGCTTAAACATGCTTGGAAAGCTGCAGGATGGAACCCTGTGGCTTTTATAATTTCCAAGCGTCTGTTTGTAACGGTTGTTTAGACCGAATTTTTTATCTCATTTTGTGGATATCCCATGTCGTCGAACAAGTCTCTAGCCTTGGCCATCTGCCTGACCGTCACCGGTTGCGCGCAAACCCCACAAAATGAAGCGGATGGCGGCCACTGGTGGTCATTCGGCTCCGATAAGGCCAGCAGCAAGGAAACCCCAGCTGCGCCTGAAAAGCCGGTTGCCACCACTGAAGCCGCACCTGCCGCTTCTGCAAGCAAGCCTGCGGTAGTGGCCAAGGCCGCTGCACCGGCCCCTGCTGCCAAGAACACAGCCGCTGGCAAGCACCCGGCCCCTGCCGCCAAGGCCGCTGCTGGCGCCAAGCCGGCGCCTGTCGCTGCTGCCGAGCCCGCTCCAGCTCCAGCGCCGGTCGTTGCCGCAGCCCCTGCCGCTCCTGCCGCCAAGGCCGAGAGCAGCAAGTGGTGGTGGCCGTTCTCCTCCAAGGATTCTTCCGACAAGCCAGTGGCCGAAGCGAAGAAGGCCGAGCCTGCCCCAGCGCCGGCAGTGGCAGCGGCAGCCGACTCTGAAACCCACTGGTGGTGGCCGTTCCCCAAGAGCCAGCCCAAGCCTTTGAGCAAGGTCAATGTGGCGGACATCCCGATGCCCGACCCGAAAATCACCCAAGCCTGGCTGGACGACTACGAGCCACGCCTGCGCGAAGCGGTGAAGGACAGCAAGCTGCAGATCGAGCGTCGTGAAAACGTGCTGGTGGTCACTGCGCTGGTAGATGCCTCGTTCAACCCGGATCGTCCAGCCATGCTGCTGCCGGTCACCCTGGGTCCGTTCACCCGCGTCGCCAAGGCGGTGGAAGGTGATCCGAAGACTGCCGTATTGATTCTCGGCCATGCCGACGCCACCGGCCCGACCCTGGCCAACCAGAAGCTGAGCCGTGATCGTGCCCAGTCCGTAGCGGCAATCTTCAGCCTCAGCGGCCTGAAGCAGGACCGCCTGATGCTGCGTGGCATGGGTTCGGTGATGCCGCGTGCCGCCAACGACAGCCCCCAGGGTCGCTCGCTGAACCGTCGGGTAGAAATCATGCTGACCCAGCGCAGCACCATGCTGGGCCTGCTGAGCAAGTACAACCAGCCGACGCCTTCCGAGACTGAAATGGTTGCCGTACAGGATGCCGTGCCTCCAGTACCCGCGGCTTCTGCCAAGAAAGCGGCGCCTGCGAAGAAGGCTACCGTGGCCAAGAAGCCGGCAGCCAAGAAGGCTCCGGTGAAGAAGGCCGCCGCCTCTTCGAAGACCGCAACGGCTACCGCCCAGGCTAAAAACTGATTTTCAAGGATAAGGAAGCAGGCATGACTCAGTCCCTGGCTGATATGCGCCGCGACTACACTCGCGACGGCTTGTCCGAGGCGCAGGCCCCGGCTGAACCTTTTGCGCTGTTCCACCAGTGGTTTGCCGATGCGGTGAAAACCGAGCAACCGCCGGTGGAAGCCAATGCCATGACCGTGGCGACCGTCGATACCGATGGTCGCCCTCACTGCCGCATCCTGTTGCTCAAGGGCCTGGATGAGCAGGGCTTCACCTTCTTCACCAACTACGAGAGCGCCAAGGGCCAGCAGCTGGCTGCACGGCCCTTCGCCGCCATGACGTTCTTCTGGCCGACCCTGGAGCGTCAGGTGCGGATTGAAGGGCGGGTGGTCAAGGTCACTCCACAGGAGTCCGATGCCTATTATCAGGTGCGTCCCCTGGGCAGCCGGCTGGGAGCCTGGGCTTCACCGCAGAGCCGGGTGATCGCCGATCGTGACGAACTGCAAGAGTTGCTCAAGGCCACTGAAGCTCGCTTCAGCGATAGCCAGCCCGATTGCCCGGAACACTGGGGTGGTTATCGCCTGCTGCCGGAGCGCATCGAGTTCTGGCAGGGGCGCCCCAGCCGACTGCATGACCGTTTGAACTATCGCCTGCAAGGCCAGGAGTGGGTCCGCGAACGTCTGGCTCCTTGATCGGATTGCAGGTCACTCGCCGGGGTAGCCGGCCGCAGCGGTTTCCAGCCATTGCGGCAGGTCCCGGCGTTTTACTTTCTGGCGCTGGGCCTCGGCCAGTTGCTCCAGCATGAATTGCTTCTTCTGGGCATCGGTTCCGGCCAGGGAGAGGGCCAGGTCCCGATCGGTCCAACGCTTGATGCGTACATACAGCCACCAGTGGAAATACAAGCCAGCTGCGGTGGTCGCGATGATGATGAAGTAGTCCATGGAAAATCCTTTGTTCGGTGGCGCTATGCAGGGAGCTGGAGCTACCGTAATGAGAAAGCCTGGCGTTTACGCAGCCTGTACTTTGGCTGAATGAAAGCAATTTTATCCGGGCGACGCCGTGACAGGCGTCAAGCTGCGGAGTCTAATGATTATCTGTCCTTTGGAGTTGATCCTATGCGTAAGTCTGTTTTGCTGGTTGCATCCTTCACCACGATGGCAATGTTGCTCGGTGGCTGTGCCTCCAACCTGACCGGTGACTCCTATTCCCGTGATGAAGCGCGTCGTGTGCAAACCGTGCGCATGGGCACCATCGAATCCCTGCGTCCGGTGAAAATCGAAGGCACCAAGACCCCGATCGGCGGCGCTGCAGGTGCTGTGATCGGCGGCGTTGGCGGCAGCGCCATCGGCGGCGGCCGTGGCAGCATCGTCACCGCAGTCATCGGTGCAGTAGCCGGCGGCCTGCTGGGCTCGGCCACTGAAGAAGGCCTGACCCGTACCCAGGGCGTTGAAATCACCGTGCGTGAAGACGACGGCAGCATGCGTGCCTATGTGCAGCAGGTTCAGGAAAACGAAGTGTTCCGCGTGGGCGACCGCGTGCGCATCATGACGGTCAACGGTACCAGCCGCGTTACCCGCTGACCCTCCCTGCTACAAAACAAAACCCCGGCCAGGCAACTGGTCGGGGTTTTGTGTTTTCAGCCTGGCCAAGCGCTGCGGATCAGGACGCCAGGGTGTTGTTCCTGCGGCTGGCAGCGGCGGTGACGGCGTAACCGATCAGGGCCGCAAACAGTGAACCGGTCAGGATGCCCATGCGGTCCATACCGGCGTATTCGCTGCTGCCGGGCTCGAAGGCCAGGGAGCCGACGAACAGGCTCATGGTGAAGCCGATACCACACAGAATTGCCACGCCGAGCACCTGGCCCCAGTTGGCCCCGGACGGCAAGGCAGCGATACCGGTTTTCACTGCCATCCAGGTCAGGCCGAAGACGCCGATGGTCTTGCCCAGCAGCAGGCCGACCGCGATCCCCATGGGAACATGGTGGGTGAAGCTTTCGAGGGTCACGCCGCTCAGCGACAGCCCGGCATTGGCGAAGGCGAACAGCGGCAGGATGCCGAACGATACCCAGGGATGCAGGGCGTGTTCCAGCGCCTTGAGCGGCGAGGGTTCGGCGTTGCGGGTGCGCAAGGGTATGCAGAAGGCCAGGGTCACGCCGGCCAGGGTCGCGTGGACCCCGCTCTTGAGCACGCAGACCCAGAGGATCAGGCCGATGATCATGTAGGGTCCGAGCTTGACCACGCCCATCCGGTTCATCGCCACCAGGGCGGCGATGCAGGCGCCAGCCAGCATCAGCGACAGGGTCGACAGCGTGCCGGAGTAGAAGATCGCGATGATCACGATCGCTCCCAGGTCATCGATGATCGCCAGGGTCATCAGGAACAGTTTCAGCGAGGTCGGCACCCGCTTGCCCAGCAAGGCCAGCACCCCGAGGGCGAAGGCGATGTCGGTGGCGGTGGGAATCGCCCAGCCATTGAGGGCGGGCGGGTTGTCACGGTTGAGGAACCAGTAGATCAGCGCCGGCACCAGCATGCCGCCGATGGCCGCTGCGCCGGGCAGGACGATCTGCGACGGCTTGGCCAACTGCCCCTCCAGCACTTCGCGCTTGACCTCCAGGCCTATCAGCAGGAAGAACAGTGCCATCAGGCCATCGTTGATCCACAGCAGCAGCGGCTTGGCGATCTTCAGGGCGCCAACCTGGGCCACCACCGGGGTTTCCAGCAGGCCGTTGTACAGCCAGGACAGGGGGGAGTTGTTGATAATCAGGGCCAGGATGGCTGCGGCGATCAATAACAGACCGCTGGCAGCTTCCATGGCAAAGAAACGAGTGAAAGTGCTACGCAGAGGCAAGGTCGCTCTCCATCTAAAAACTAAAAAGGTGGCACACCCTAACCCGTACAGTTAGTTGTTAAAACAAAAGTTATATTCTTTTTTGTTATATGCAGAAGGCAAGCGGGCTGCTGAAAAATCCCCCTTGCAGTTGTGTTTCCAATTGCTTCATAGCTGTACCTGTAAGGGGGGCAGGATATTTCCTAACATGTCCGTCCGCAGCGGCTGAGGGGGCATTTTTTCCAGGAAAAGGCGCCTGCCCGTCGCGAGCCTGGATCACCTATGCTGGGTGCATTTCATCTTCTTGCGCCGGTACGGCGTGCGATCCAACGAGAATAGAGCATGAGCGACAATCGCCAGTGGGCCCGTGAGGCCATCCGTATCATCGAAGCCGACTTCCAGCGCAGCGCCGACACTCACCTGATCCCGCTGCCGTTGCCGGGCCTGCCGGGCATCGAGCTGTATTTCAAGGATGAATCCAGCCATCCCACCGGCAGCCTCAAGCATCGCCTGGCCCGCTCGCTGTTCCTCTATGCCCTGTGCAATGGCTGGCTCAAGCCCGGCGCGCCGGTGATCGAGGCCTCCAGTGGCTCCACGGCGATCTCCGAAGCCTATTTCGCCCGGCTGCTGGGGCTGCCGTTCATTGCCGTGATGCCGGCGACCACTTCCCAGGAGAAAATTGCCCAGATCGCCTTCTATGGCGGCAAGAGCCACCTGGTGCAGGACCCGACGCAGATCTACGCCGAGTCCGAGCGCCTGGCCCGGGAGAGCGGCGGCCATTTCATGGACCAGTTCACCTATGCCGAGCGCGCCACCGACTGGCGGGCCAACAACAACATCGCCGAGTCGATATTCCAGCAGTTGCGTTTCGAGCGGTACCCGGAGCCCAGCTGGCTGATTTCCAGCCCGGGCACGGGTGGTACCACCGCGACTCTGGGGCGCTACGTGCGCTATCGCCAGCACTGCACTCGGGTGCTGTGTGCCGACGCCGAGCGCTCGGTGTTCTTCGACTATTACCAGAGTGGCGACGCCAGCCTGCGCCTGGACTGCGGTTCGCGGATCGAGGGCATCGGCCGGCCGCGGGTCGAGGCTTCGTTCCTGCCCAAGGTGATCGATGCCATGGTCAAGGTGCCGGATGCCCTGTCCCTGGCGGCCATGCATTATCTGGCCCAGCGCCTGGGTCGTCGGGTTGGCGGCTCCAGCGGCACCAACCTGATCGGCGCGCTGATGGCCGCGCAGCAGATGGTTGCGGCCGGCGAGTCGGGGTCGATCGTGGCGATTCTGTGTGATGGGGGCGAGCGCTATGCAACCACCTACTACGATGAGCAGTGGCTGGCAGAGCAGGGTTATGAACTGACGGTGTTGATCGAGGCGGTAGCCGCCAGTGTCGAGCGTGGTGAGGCGCTACCTGCCAGCGTATTGCGCGCCGGTATCTGAACTTGTCGTAGGCGCCGGCTTGCCGGCGAAGAGGCCCTTGAGCCTTGCGTTGTTCTGGACGACGCCTTCGCTGGCAAGCCAGCTCCTACGGTAGGCGGTAGGAGCCGGCTTGCCGGCGAAAGGGCCCGTCCCTCAGGCCTGGATGCCGAGAATGTCGCGGGCCACGGCTTCGGCAATGCGAATTCCGTCGACCCCGGCGGAGAGAATCCCACCGGCATAACCGGCGCCTTCACCGGCCGGGTACAGCCCCTTCACATTCAAGCTCTGCATCGAGGCGTCGCGGGTAATGCGCAGCGGCGATGAGGTGCGGGTCTCGATACCGGTCAGCACCGCGTCATACAGCGAATAGCCCTTGATCTGCCGTTCGAAGGCCGGCAGGGCTTCACGAATGGCCTCGATGGCAAAGTCCGGCAAGGCCAGGGCCAGGTCACCCAGGGTCACGCCGGGCTTGTAGGACGGCTCGACGCTGCCCAGGGCGGTGGTGGGCTTGCCGGCGATAAAGTCGCCCACCAGCTGCGCCGGGGCCTGGTAGTTACTGCCACCCAGGACAAAGGCGTGGGACTCCAGGCGCTCCTGCAACTCGATGCCTGCCAGCGGGCCGCCCGGGTAATCCACTTCCGGGGTGATGCCCACGACGATGCCGGAGTTGGCGTTGCGCTCGTTGCGCGAGTACTGGCTCATGCCATTGGTCACCACCCGGTTCGGCTCGGAGGTCGCCGCCACCACGGTACCGCCCGGGCACATGCAGAAGCTGTAGACCGAACGGCCGTTCTTGGCGTGGTGCACCAGCTTGTAGTCGGCGGCGCCGAGTTTCGGGTGGCCGGCGTACTTGCCCAGGCGCGCGCTGTCGATCAGCGATTGCGGGTGCTCGATACGAAAGCCCACCGAGAACGGCTTGGCTTCCATGTACACGCCGCGGCTATGGAGCATGCGGAAGGTGTCGCGGGCGCTGTGGCCCAGGGCCAGGATCACGTGCCGCGAATGCAGTTGTTCGCCGCTGGCCAGTTCCACACCTTGCAGTTGACCGTCTTCGATCAGCACGTCGGTAACCCGCTGCTCGAAGCGCACTTCACCGCCCAGGGCGATGATCTGCTGGCGCATGTTTTCCACCACGCCGGTGAGGCGGAAGGTGCCGATGTGCGGCTTGCTGACGTAGAGGATCTCGTCCGGCGCACCGGCCTTGACGAACTCGTGGAGCACCTTGCGGCCGTGGTGTTGCGGGTCCTTGATCTGGCTGTAGAGCTTGCCGTCGGAGAAGGTCCCGGCGCCGCCTTCGCCAAATTGCACGTTGGACTCGGGGTTGAGCACGCTCTTGCGCCACAGGCCCCAGGTGTCCTTGGTGCGCTGGCGCACTTCCTTGCCACGCTCGAGGACGATCGGCTTGAAGCCCATCTGCGCCAGCAAGAGGCCGGCGAAGATCCCGCAGGGGCCGAAGCCCACCACGATCGGCCGCTGGCTGAGGTCGGCCGGAGCCTGGCCCACCACCTTGTAGCTGACATCCGGCGCCGGGTTGACGTTACGGTCGTCGGCGAACTTGAGCAGCAGCGGCGCTTCGTCGCGCACGCTGAGGTCGATGGTGTAGATGAAGCACAGCTCGGAAGACTTCTTGCGCGCATCGTAGCTGCGCTTGAACAAGGTGAAATCGAGCAGCTCATCGCTGGCGATCCCCAGGCGCTGCACGATGGCGGCGCGCAGGTCTTCATCGGGATGGTCGATCGGCAACTTGAGTTCGGTGATTCGTAACATGACAGGATCCGGGGTAGGCGGTGCGCAACAGTGCGCCGGCTTGCTTTGCACAAACCGGCGATTATAAGCCGCAAACCACCTTGGCCGTGAGGCTAAAACCGCTGCTCGTCGAATCAGTCGTTGCGCGAGCCGCCGAAATAGCCGCAGCCGCGCTGCACCTGGCCGTCCACCCGCAGCTCTGCGCTCAGGTGCTGAACGCTGCCGGTGACGGGGTCGACGCAGCGTTGCGGGGCCACCCACAGCTCCACGCGCTGGTGATTGGCTTCACTGGTGAGGTTGAAGCGGCCATCCCCCAGCTGTTCTTCCAGATAGGGCAGGGCCAGGGTCGGCTGGCCGGCGCGTTCGATCATCATGCCCTTGGCGCTGACATCGACGTTCCACGCCGGGTTCTTGCTACCGGCCCGCAGGATCAGGCGCTGGAAGTTCGGATCGCTGCAGGCGCTGGCGGAGCGCTCGACGCGGTACAGTTGGCGCAGGTCCAGCTGGCCGTCGCTGCTGGCACTGGCGGAGAACTTGCCCCGCAGGTCGGCAAACAGCTTGCCCTGCTTCTCGGCCAGGGTTGCCGCTTCCTGCAGCACACTGGTGTTGCCGCCATCGTTGACCACATAACGGCGGTCTTCGGTGCAGGGTTTGAACAGCAGCTTGCCATCGGCGGCACTGAGTTCACCCTGCATCCGGGTCAACCCGGCCATGGACGGCGCCTGGGGCTGTTGGTTGAACATCGGCAGCATCTGGCAGCCGGCAAACAGCGGCAATAGGGCGAAACAAAGCAGGGAACGGGCGGTGCGCATCATTGGGCCTCCAGGCGGAAGTCCGACACGTTACGCAGCCCGCCCGGCCACCACAACCCCGGATTGAACGCAGCAGCGCCATCCACTGTAGGCGCCGGCTTGCCGGCGAAGAGGCCCAGGAGCCTTGTGTGGTTCGGGAGGACGCCTGCGCAGGCGAGCCAGCTCCCGCACAAGCCGGCTTTTGCACAAACGGGCTTAGCCGACGCGATAGGTCTGGCCAGTCTGCAGGCCTTCCACGCTCTTGGCGTAGGCCAGGGCCACGTCGGCCGCCGGCACCGGCTTGAAACCGCGGAAGTAGGGCGCGTAGCTGCCCATGGCTTCCAGCAGCACGTTGGGGCTGATGGAGTTGACCCGCAGGCCCCGGGGCAGCTCGATGGCAGCGGCCCGCACGAAGCTGTCGATGGCGCCGTTGACCAGGGCGGCCGAGGCGCCGCTGCGGATCGGGTCATGGCTCAGGACGCCGGTGGTGAAGGTGAAGGAGGCGCCGTCGTTGGCGTACTCGCGGCCGATCAGCAGCAGGTTGACCTGGCCCATCAGCTTGTCCTCGAGGCCCAGGCTGAAGTGCTCGGCAGTCATTTCCCCCAGCGGCGCGAAGGTCACGTTACCGGCTGCGCACACCAGCGCATCGAAGCGCCCGGTCTTTTCGAACAGCGCGCGGATCGACTGGCTGTCGCTGATATCCACCTGGAAATCACCGCTGGTACGGCCGATGCGCACCACTTCGTGACGTTGTTCCAGCTCCCGCGCGACCGCCGAACCAATGGTGCCATTGGCACCGATCAAGAGAATCTTCATGGGCTGTTCCTCGAAAAGGGGGTGAGGTCGCAGTCTAGAGTGGTTTTTTTCATGGATTAACGCGCTAATAGGCAACCTTTGGTTTTCAAATGGAAACAATCCATGAGCGAGATGGATGACCTGGCGGCATTTGCGGTGCTGGTGGAAGCCGGCAGCTTTACCCAGGCGGCCCAGCAGTTGGGGTGCAGCAAGGGCCAGCTCTCCAAACGCATCAGCGCCCTGGAAGCCCGCTACGCCGTGGTACTGCTGCAACGCACCACCCGGCGCCTGGACCTCACGGCCGCCGGCGCGGCGTTGCTACCCCAGGCCCAGGCCCTGGTGGCTCAGGTCGAGCGGGCCCATCAGGCCCTGGCCCGGCTCAAGGACGATATGGCCGGCCCGGTGCGCCTGACGGTTCCGGTGTCCCTGGGAGAGACCTTTTTCGATGGCCTGCTGCTGGAGTTCTCCCGGCACTATCCCCAGGTGCAGATCGAGCTGGACCTGAACAACAGCTACCGCGACCTGACCCGGGAGGGTTTCGATCTGGCCGTGCGCTCGGAGGTGGCCAACGACCAGCGCCTGGTGGCCCGGCCGCTGTTGGCCTGGCATGAAATGACCTGCGCCAGCCCGGCCTACCTGGAGCAATACGGCGAGCCGCGCACGCCTCAGGAGCTGGCCGGGCATCGCTGCCTGCTCAATAGCCATTACAGCGGTCGGGAAGAGTGGTTGTACCACCAGCGCCATGAACTGTTGCGGGTGCGGGTCAGCGGCCCCTTCGCCAGCAACCACTACAACCTCCTGAAGAAGGCTGCCCTGGTGGGCGCGGGGATCGCCCGGCTGCCGTCCTATGTGCTGCACAGCGAACTAGCGGACGGCCGCCTGCGCTGGCTGTTGCGGGACTACCAGACCCGCAGCATGCCGATGTACCTGGTGCACTCCTATCAGGGCGGCCTGCCCAAGCGTACCCAGGTGCTGGCCGATTACCTGATGGACTGGTTTCGTCGCAGCGGTGAGGCGCTGGATCGTTTGTAGCTTCCTCCGGCTTTACCGTCGTTTGTGAACTTGAAGGGCCTGCGGCCCTGTTCGCAGCCTGCGGCAGCGGCTACAGAGGACGGTGGCGAAAATGCCGGGCCAGCAGGTGGTCGAGGGACAACACGCCCGGGCCGCGGGCCATCAACAGCAGGAAGATCGCCGCCCAGGTGCCGTGGGTCGGGTAGGCGTCCGGGTAGACGAAGAGCTGGATGGTCAGGGTCATCCCCAGCAGCGCCAGGGCGGAAAAGCGCGTGGCCAGGCCCAGCAGGATCAGCATCGGGAAAAAATGCTCGGCAAAGGCCGCCAGGTGCGCCGCCACTTCCGGCGTCAACAGGGGCACGTGGTACTCGCTCTTGAACAGGGGAATGGTCGAATCCGCCAGGCGCGGCCAGCCCAGCTGGAAGGTGCCATCGACCAGGTCGACGGCCAGCCCCTCGACCTTGGTCTGTCCGGATTTCCAGAACACCGCGGCAATGGAAAAACGCGCGATAAAGGCGATCAGGCTGTAGGGAATGCGCTCAAACCCTTGAATGATCCGATTCACCAGTCCGGCAATGGGTGTTTCTGTCTGGGTGTTCATGGTCAGGCCTTCTTCTGGGGTTGCAGGTCGATAAGAGCGCCGTGGCCGAGCAGCAGGCCCAGGCACTGGCCCAGGTCGAAGTCGGCCTGGGCGTCCAGGGCATGGGCCGCGGCGATTTCCAGCGGCCAGTGGTTGCGTAGGGCTTCAATGAAGGTCATGGCGCCGGTATCCACGGCGATCACCTCGACCTCCAGGGCGTTGCGCAGCACCAGGGCGTTCTGCCCCTGCTGCAGGTCGAAAGCCGGCCAGGGCTGGTCGCTCTGGTGCGCCGCCCACAGGCTCACTACGGCGTAGCCGGAGTGCAGGGTGCGCAGTGACGGATGCAGGAGCAGTTGCGCCTGGCCGAGGCGGTCGGGCTGGTTCATCGCCGCCAGTAGCCGTGACGGCTCCATGGGGCGGGCGTCGGCGGCGTGGTAGGCCTCGACCCGCAGCCGCTCAAGGCGGGCCATGTCGGCCAGGTAGGGCAGGCCGGCGGCCGGCCCGAAGCCCTGGATAAAGTCGCCCAGATCCCGGCCATAGTCGTTGAGCAGAGGGCTGGCGGGGGCGAAGTCCCGGATGTAGAGCGCGGCCATGGCGTTGAAAAACTCGCGACCAACCAATTGCATGACGACCGGGTATGACTCGGCCAGGGCGTTGCTCAACGAGGCCTGCACATTGTTGCGATAGACCGCGAAGCGGCTGGCCGGATCGGCGCCGTTGCTGCTGGACAGCCCCTGTGGGCAGCCCGGTTCGGCGCTCAGCAGGGCCCTGGCGAATTCCCCCTGGCCACTCATGGCTGCACCTGGGCGCCGAGCAACAGCGCTTCTGCCTGGCTGGCCTCGGCCATCAGGGTGGCAAAGGCCGGCAGGTGGTTGTCGCGCTCGATCAGGGTGGCCATCGGGCCGATGAGCCCCAGCACCTCCTGGTACAGGGCCCAGACCGCAGCGTCGACCGGGGCGCCGTGATCGTCGATCAACAGCCGGTCACCGAGGCTGTCCCGGTCTTCGGCGAACCCGGCCAGATGAATCTCGCCCACCGCCTGCAGCGGCAGTGCTTGCAGGTAGGCCAGGGGATCGCGCTGGTGATTGATGCACGACACATAGAGGTTGTTGACGTCCAGCAGCAGGCCGCAGCCGCTGCGCTGGACCACTTCGCGGATGAAGTCGGTCTCGTCCAGGGTCGAGCGTTGGAATTGCAGGTAGGTGGCCGGATTCTCCAGCAGCATGGTTCGTCCCAGATGGTTCTGCACCTGGTCGATGTGCTCGCAGACCCGGCGCAAGGTGGGCCCGTCGTAGGCCAGGGGCAGCAGGTCGTTGAGGAACACCTGGCCGTGGCTGGACCAGGCCAGGTGTTCGGAAAAGGACTGGGGCTGATAGCGTTCGATCAAGCCGGCCAGCCGCTCCAGGTGAGCCAGGTCCAGGGGGCCTTCGCCACCGATGGACAGGCCGACACCGTGCAGCGACAGCGGGTAGCGTTCGCGGATCAGGCCCAGGTAATGGTGGAAAGGGCCGCCCGCCACCATGTAGTTCTCCGCATGCACCTCGAAGAAACCGATGTCGGGCTGCTCTTCCAGCACGTGTTTGAAATGCTCGGTCTTGAGCCCCAGCCCGGCGCGGGGCGGCAGGCTGGAGGCGCGCGCCTGAATGTCGTGGCCAGGGTGGTGCAGCGGGGCGGTGTTCATCGTCGACACTCAGGCAGGCGCAGGATCAGGACTTGGCTTTGAAGGCTTCGAGCTGGCCGAAACCGGTAGGCGAGGTACTGCTGGCGGTTTTCTCGCAGCTGCCCTTGGGTACCAGCTTCCAGGCGTTGGCCTGGTCGTTGACCTTGGAGGTCCCGGCGCAGGTGGTGCCGGCGCCCGCGGCGCAATCGTTCTTGCCCTTCATGGCCACGCCGAAGCACTTTTCCATGTCGTCCGCGGCATGGGCGGTGGTGGGCAGGGCGGCGACGCTGAGGGCAGAGCCCAGGGCCAGGACCAGGGCAGTGGCGGACAGGGTACGAGTGTTGCTCATGATGTTTCTCCAGTGCGGTTGGGGTAAGGAAGCATCTGTGCTTGCTTACCCCTCTAGAGAAGGCTCATGGGGATTCGTTACAGCCCGGGGCAGTTTTTTATCCCGGAACAAAAAAAACGGCCCCGAAGGGCCGTTTTCAGTGACGCAGGTGCTTAGCCGCCCAGGTAGGCTTCACGCACCTTCGGATCGGTCAGCAGCGATTCACCGGTGCCTTGCATCACCACCCGGCCGTTCTCCAGCACATAGGCACGGTCGGCGATCTTCAGCGCCTGGTTGGCGTTCTGCTCCACCAGGAACACCGTCACGCCGTCGCGGCGCAGCTGTTCGATGATGTCGAAGATCTGCTGGATGATGATCGGCGCCAGGCCCAGGGACGGTTCGTCCAGGAGCAGCAGCTTGGGCTTGCTCATCAGCGCACGACCGATGGCGAGCATCTGCTGTTCACCGCCGGACATGGTGCCGCCGCGCTGGGTGAAGCGCTCCTTGAGCCGTGGGAACAGCTCCAGGACCTTGTCCATCTGCTCCTGGTAGTCGCCCTTGTCGGTGAAGAAGCCGCCCATGGCGAGGTTCTCTTCCACGGTCAGGCGGGCGAATACCCGGCGGCCTTCCGGCACCACGGCAATGCTCTTGCGCATGATCTGCGCCGAGCTTTGCCCCACCAGTTCTTCACCCAGGTAACGGATGCTGCCGCTGTGGGCCTGGGGCGAGCCGCAGAGGGTCATCAGCAGGGTGGACTTGCCGGCACCGTTGGCGCCGATCAGGGTGACGATCTCGCCCTGGCGGATCTCGACGTTGACGCTGTGCAACGCCTGGATCTTGCCGTAGAAGGTGGAAACGTTTTCGAACTGCAGCATTTACGCTTCCCCCAGGTAGGCTTTGATCACTTCGGGATTGTCGCGGATCTGTTCCGGCGTGCCGTCGGCCAGGGGCGTGCCCTGGTTGATCACCACGATATGGTCGGAAATGCTCATGACCAGTTTCATGTCGTGTTCGATCAGCAGCACGGTGACGTTGTGCTCTTCGCGCAGCACGCTGATCAGCGCTTTGAGGTCCTCGGTTTCCTTGGGGTTGAGGCCGGCGGCTGGCTCGTCGAGCATGAGGATCCGCGGGCGGGTCATCATGCAGCGGGCGATTTCCAGGCGCCGTTGCTGACCATAGGCCAGGGTGCCGGCGGGGCGGTTGGCAAACTCCCGCAGGTTGACCTTGTCCAGCCAGTAGCCGGCGTACTCCATGGCCTCGCGCTCGCTCTTGCGAAACGCCGGGGTCTTGAACAGCCCGGAGAGGAAGTTGGTGTTCAGGTGCCGGTGCTGGGCGATCAACAGGTTCTCGACCGCGGTCATGTCCTTGAACAGCCGCACGTTCTGGAAGGTACGCACCACGCCCTTGCGGGCGATCTTGTGGCCCGGCAGGCCTTCGATCGGCTCGCCGTCCAGGAGGATGCTGCCGGCGCTGGGCTGGTAGAAACCGGTCAGGCAGTTGAACACCGTGGTCTTGCCGGCACCGTTCGGGCCGATCAATGCCACCACTTGTTTTTCCTTGACGGTCAGGGCCACGCCGTTGACCGCCAGCAGGCCGCCGAAGCGCATCGACAGGCCGGTTACTTTGAGGATCTCACGGCTCATTTGCGCAGCTCCATGTGAGGACGTTGCATGGGCAGCAGACCTTGAGGACGCCAGATCATCATCAGCACCATCATGGCGCCGAACATCAACATCCGGTATTCGCTGAATTCACGCATCATTTCAGGCAAGAGGATCATCACGATCGCCGCCAGGATCACACCCAGCTGCGAGCCCATGCCACCCAGCACGACGATGGCGAGGATGATCGCCGACTCGATGAAGGTGAAGGATTCCGGGGTCACCAGGCCTTGGCGCGCGGCGAAGAAGCTGCCGGCGAAACCGGCGAACGCGGCGCCCAGGGTAAAGGCCGAGAGCTTGATCACGGTGGGGTTCAGGCCCAGGGCACGGCAGGCGATCTCGTCTTCACGCAAGGCTTCCCAGGCACGGCCGATGGGCATGCGCAGCAGGCGATTGATGACGAACAGCGCCGCCAGTGCCAGCAGCAGGGCCACCAGGTAGAGGAAGATCACCTTGTTGATCGAGTTGTACTGCAGGCCGAAGAACTCGTGGAAGGTCTGCATGCCTTCTGCTGCCTTGCGCTCGAAGGTCAGGCCGAAGAAGGTCGGCTTCTCGATGTTGCTGATGCCGTTGGGGCCGCCGGTGAGATCGGTCATGTTGCGCAGCAGCAGACGGATGATCTCGCCAAAGCCCAGGGTCACGATTGCCAGGTAGTCACCCCGCAGGCGCAGCACCGGGAAGCCCAGCAGGAAGCCGAAAGTGGCCGCCATCAGGCCGGCGATCGGCAGGCAGATCCAGAAGCTCAGGCCGAAGTAGTGCGACAGCAGCGCATAGCTGTAGGCGCCGACGGCGTAGAAACCCACGTAACCCAGGTCCAGCAGGCCGGCCAGGCCGACCACGATGTTCAGGCCCAGGCCCAGCATCACGTAGATCAGGATCAGCGTGGCAATGTCCACCGCCCCGCGGGAGCCGAAGAACGGCCAGACCAGGGCGCCAAGGATCAACGCCAGTATGATCCAGCGCTGGGTGCTGGGCAGGGTCAGGAAGTTGCTGGCCTTGGCCGGGATCAACGGCATGCTGGGAGAGGACTTCCAGGCGGCGCTGATCTGGCTATGGAACAGCACCCGCAGGAACATCAGCACCGAGCACACCGCGATGGTGGCAAGAATGGTCGGGCTGGTGTTGTGGACTTCCAGGTTGATGCCGACGATGGTCAGTTTCAGGCCCAGCACCGGGTAGGCGACAGCCCAGACCAACAAGGCGCTGAACAGCGCCGATTTAAGATTCCTAGTCATACTTTCTCAACCTCCGGACGGCCCAGAATGCCGGTCGGACGGAACAACAGCACCAGAACCAACAGGCCGAACGCCACGACGTCCTTGTACTGGTCGCCGAACACGTCGGCACCAAAGGCTTCGGCCACCCCCAGCACCAGCCCGCCGAGCATCGCGCCCGGAATGCTGCCGATGCCGCCCAAGACCGCTGCGGTGAAGGCCTTGAGGCCCACCAGGAAACCGGCGTTGGGGTTGATCACACCGTATTGCATGCTCAGCAGCACGGCGGCGATGGCCGCCAGCGCGGCGCCGATCACGAAGGTCAGGGCGATGATGTTGTTGGTATTGATCCCCAGGAGGTTGGCCATCTTGATGTCCTCGGCACAGGCGCGGCAGGCGCGACCCAGGCGAGAACGGGAGATGAACAGCGTCAGGCCGAGCATGGCGATGAGGGTCACCACGAATACCACGATCTGCATGTAGGAAATCAGCACTTCATGTGCGCCGCCCGGCCCGATGGAGAAGTTGCCCGGGATCAGGTTGGGAATGGATTTGTCCTTGGAGTCCTGCGCCAGCAGAACGGTGTTCTGCAGGAAGATCGACATGCCGATGGCGGAGATCAGCGGGATCAGGCGGTTACTACCCCGCAAGGGGCGGTAGGCGATCCGTTCGATGCTGTAGCCGTAGGCACTGGTGACGACGATGCTCGCGATGAAGGCTGCGGTCATCAAGAGCGGGACGCTGTCGAGTCCCATCATGGCCAGCCCGGCGATGGCGATGAACGCCACGTAGGAACCGATCATGTACACCTCGCCGTGGGCGAAGTTGATCATTCCAATGATGCCGTAAACCATCGTATAGCCGATGGCGATCAGGGCATACGTGCTGCCAACGGTGAGACCGTTAACCAGCTGTTGGAAAAAGTGATAGATGTCAGGCATTACAACGCTCCTAAAAACCTGATACGCATTTCACTGGTGGAGTCATTTTCCCGCCCAGGCCCCGTGGATCTGCACCCACTTCGGGCTGGGTTTTGCCAGCGAACCGCTGATGACGGTTTTGAGATTTTCAGGTGGGCGGGATTCCGGATCACGGAACACAGGCCCATACATTCGTAAAACAAAGCCCACGGCACGCCGTGGGCTTTATTGGCAGTCAGTCAGGCCGCGCCTTACTGAGGGGAAACTTCGGTTTTAGGTTTGCCGAAGTGCCACTCGTAGACCACGAACTTGAAGTCTTTCAAGTCGCCCTTGGCGTCGAAGCTCAGGTCGCCGGTAGGGGTTTTGAAGGTGCCGGCGTGGATGGCTTCAGCCACCTTGGCCGCGTCTTCGCTCTTGGCGTTGGTGATGGCGCCGGCGATGACTTCAACTGCGGAGTAGGAAGGGAATACGAAAGGACCGCTCGGGTCTTCTTTCTTGGCCTTGAACGCGTCAGCCAGGGCCACGTTGGCCGGGTCCTGGTCGAAGGATTTAGGCAGGGTGACCAGCAGGCCTTCGGAAGCATCCTTGGCGATCTGCGAAATGGAGTCGTTACCCACGCCTTCCGGGCCCATGAACTTGGCCTTCAGGCCTTTTTCCTGGGATTGGCGCAGGATCAGGCCCAGCTCAGGGTGGTAGCCGCCGTAGTAGACGAAGTCGACGTTGGCCTGCTTGAGCTTGGCAATCAGCGAAGAGAAGTCCTTGTCGCCGGCGTTGATGCCTTCGAATACGGCGACCTTGGTGCCTTTCTTCTCCAGGGTCTGCTTCACGGCGGTGGCGATGCCTTCACCGTACTGCTGCTTGTCGTGGAGCACGGCAACCACTTTGGGTTTCACGTGGTCGGCGATGTAGTTACCGGCGGCAGGGCCCTGGGCGCTGTCCAGGCCAATGGTGCGGAACACCATCTTGTAACCACGGGCGGTGATGTCCGGGCTGGTGGCAGCCGGGGTGATCATGATCACGCCTTCGTCTTCGTAGATGTCGGAAGCAGGTTGAGTGGAGCTGGAGCACAGGTGGCCGACCACGTACTTGACGCCATCGTTGACCACTTTGTTGGCGACTGCCACGGCTTGCTTGGGATCACAGGCATCGTCGTATTCAACGGCTTCGAGCTTCTTGCCGTTGACGCCGCCTTTGGCGTTGATCTGTTCGATGGCCATTTTCGCGCCACTGAACTGCATGTCGCCGTATTGGGCTACAGGACCGGTCTTGGGGCCGGCGATACCGATCTTGATGGTGTCAGCTGCGAACGAATGGCTGGCAACCCCGGCCAGGACCATAGCGGCAAACAGTTTGGAAATCTGCTTAGTAGCCTTATTCATAGTGCTCCACTCTTACTGTTGTAATTTTTATAGTTCCGGCGGCCTTGGTCGCAGAACCGAATCAGATATTTCGTGAATACCCGTCGGAAAATGCCCCTGGCAACTGTACCGGTACAGTGTAGAGCGCCGGTTGTTCGCTTGAAAAGCTGGCTGCTGGGGGCAAAAACGCGGGGTGTCGCTTAATTGAAAGAAAAAGACAGATTTGCGGCGTGGCTTGCGCCCGGTTCGGCGTCAGTCCCTGGCGCTTCTGAGCTTCTCGATCGGTGTCGCGCTTGCTTCTGGGTTTTTCTGCCAGAGCCCCGACGTTATGATTGCGCCGATTTCATTTCTGGACAGTCCCATGACTCAAGAACCTAGCACCCTCTATGCCAAGCTGCTTGGTGAGACCGCATCTATCAGCTGGAAGGAACTGGAGCCGTTCTTCGCCAAGGGTGCCCTATTGTGGGTCGAGGCTGACCTGGATCTGATCGAGGCGGCCCAGGCCGTGGCCGAGAACCAGGCAGAAAAAGTGGCGGCCTGGCTGGCCGAAGGAAAGGTCGAGAAACTGTCTGCGACGCGGGCATCCGATCTGCTGGAACGTGATCCGACGCTGTGGGCGGTGGTGGTTTCACCCTGGATCCTGATCCAGGAAAGGGCATCGCGCTAAGAGCGTGCACCGATAAGGGGCGGGTTTTTGTCGGACAAAAGTGTGTAGCCGAGTAACCGTGAATCCAGTGATGGCACCTTGCCGTAGAGAAAGGCCCCACGGGCTTTTCCCTCAGGGTGACGTTCACGGAAGGGGAACAGTTTCAAGCCCAGCCGACGAGCTGCTTAATTGTTTCGCGATGTGAGCAAATTGACCATTCGCCAGCCAGCCGGTTCCCACAGGACAGGAGGTTTTTCCCTGCCGTGCAGGAGCCGGCTGGCCGGCGAAGCCCTTCTTAATACGCGGTCTTGCCCGTGTGACTGTTGAGCGAGATGACCCGGGTCTTGCCGATACGGTGGCGGTAGATTTCCCGCAGGTACTTGATGGCCTTCTTCACGCAATCCCGGGACAGGCGGATGTCGTTGATCGAGACGAACTTGTCCTTGTCGTTGATCAGCTCGCGGTACTTCTTCTCGTACATCGGCTTGATCGCATACCAGTTGGTGTCGAGGATCTTCGCCGGGTTCTCGAATTCGTTGAGCAGATCGTCGATGCGGTCTTCATCGAACTGGTCACTGACGATGAAATCCAGCACCGAGTTGTCCAGGGTGTCGTCGAAACGGTATGGATTGCGCGCAAAGCAACGCTTGATAAAGGCCACGATCAGGGTCAGGAAGTCGTCCGACAGGCACGGGCTCTTGGCGATCAGGGTGGTCAGCGACAGGTTGGCCGAAGCGCCGATCACCAGCGCATAGCGCTTGAGGGTGGTGTTGGGGAACAGGCTGTTGAGGTGGGTCTTGAGCCGGTTCAGGTCCATGTAGGACAGCTTGTAGTCCTTGGGCAGGGACACGATCGATACCACCGACGAGCAGTTCTTGAAGAAGTGCAGGTCATGCAGCGCCGCGGCGTCATAACCCGAAGCCTTGTATTGCTCCAGGGCCGCGCGGTAGCGCTTGGACTCGATCGGCAGCAGGCTGATGCCCTCGATGGCCTGGGTCACCTTGTTGAAGTGCGGCAGGTCGATGGAGCGGAAGAACAGGTCGTCGATGTTCAGGCGCTGCGGCTCTTTCTCGAACACCTTGAACTTGTCGCCGGTGGGCACCGGCTGCTCCGGCACCACGGATTCGGCGTAGGCGATCGCCACCGGGCCCGCCAGGCTCATGAACAGGTCGTTGGCATCCAGGCGGATGGTTTCGCCGATGTCGATGCCGGCCCGCCGGAAGTAGTTCTGGTCGTAGTCGGTGGTCACCGCCTGGGCGGTGAGGATGTTGAAGATCTGCTGGGAGATGTACTGGTTGGCGTGCTTCTCCATGGCGTTGACGTCGATGTTCTGGATGTTGCCGTCATCGCTTTCTTCGGCGTAGCGCATGATGTCGTTGGAGATCAGCATCATCGCGTTCCAGGGGCGGATCCGTCCCATGACGCTGGCTTCGCTGCTGTCTTCATTGTCGAAGTTGTAGGAGAAGTCCCACTCTTCCGAAAGGTATTTGCACAGCAGGCGGCCGGCGTTGATGTGCAGCGCCTCGGACATTTCGCTGCGATGGTCCGAAATGTTCGGTAGCACGCAGATGCCACTGGTGAAGATCGGCTCGAAGACGAAGGAGTGCCCGCTCTTGCTGTCGTGCTCGTCCATTGGCTTGGTGTCGAAGGTCTTGTTCATGTACGAGTACTGCTGGGCCAGGCCGAATTCCGAGGCCATGCCCGAGCCGGTACCGCCGCCGGCACTGAAGATCGAGAAGTACAGGCGCGACTGGTTGGCCTTGATCCCGCAGGAGTCGATCAGGTACGAGTGGATCATCTTCCAGTCGGGGCTGGAGAAGCGCTGGGTGTCCTTGTTGAGGATGATCTTGGCCAGGTACTGGCCGAGGATCGGCGCGTTACCGGCGCCACCGGCGTGGACTTCCGAGAGGTCCATGATCTTCATCTTGCTGTAGTCGCGGATGAAGCCGCTTTTCTCGCCCTTGCGCGAGAAACGGATGCGCCCGGCAATGTCCTTGTCCAGGTCGCCGAGCATCACCAGCGGTTCCACCAGGAACACCGGCTTGCTGGCCTTGTTCTGGCCCAGGCGCAGGTTCTGGCGGATCCACTGGCCGGGGCTGTAGCCGCCTTCGTAGGCCTTGTCTTCGTTATTGAATTCGTTGAGGTAGAACTTGCGGGCGTTGTACACCAGCTCGGCCACATCCAGGGCGATGTTGGAGCCGCAGCGGCCCAGGCCGATCAGGCAGACCGACGGAAATTCCTGGTCGCGACGGTTGTCCGGCTCGCCTTCCAGGTGCGGTGGCCGCGGGAACACCGTGTCGCGCAGACCGTCGAGGTTGTCGAGGATGCGGTCGGTATTGGTTTCGGTGAAATACAGGTACTGCTGAGTCGACAGGGGGCGTGAACTGGACAATGGCTTCGGGTCTGAGGGGCTAGTTGTGGGGGAGGTCAGCGTCATCTCGGAGACTGCGTTGGCAGGTTTGTTTTTAGAAGTCATTGTGCGCCATATGCCTGGTCAGGTTGGCTCGTGGACGAGGTGTCGTCGAACCATCACGGAATGGGACCTCGTCGCTGCGTGGAGCGCGAATTTTGCCCAAGGCGTCAGGGTTTTTTCTGAGCGACGCTCGGGGGAATCCTTTCCTGAATCATGATGAATCGGCCAGTATTCGGTGATCTTTAATCAAATGAGGGCAATATGATGTCAGCGTTACCTTCACTCGGCTTTGCCGGAATCGGCCTGATGGGCTTGCCGATGTGCCGCCGGCTGCTGGCGGCGGGCTATCCGCTGACGGTGTGGAACCGCAACCCGGAAAAATGCGCGCCCCTGGTGGCTGCCGGGGCGCGACAAGTTGCCACGCCGGCGCAGCTGTGCGCCGATGCCGACCTGATGCTGATGTGCCTGGCCAATACCGAGGTGGTGCGCGAGGTGGTGTTTGGCCCCCAGGGTATCGCCCAGGGCGCCCGGGCCGGTCAGCTGCTGCTGGACCTGTCCAGCCTGGAACCCACGGCTACCCGGGAAATGGCCGCCGAACTGGCCGCGAGCCGCGGCGTGGCCTGGGTCGATGCGCCGGTGTCCGGCGGTACCCCGGGCGCCGAGGCCGGCAGCCTGGCCATCATGGTTGGCGGTGAGGCGACGGACGTCGAGCGGGTGCGGCCAGTGCTGCTGACCCTGGGGCAGCGGGTCACGCACATGGGGGCGGTGGGCGCCGGGCAGGTGACCAAGGCCTGCAACCAGATGATCGTCGCCTGCAACGCCCTGGTGATCGCCGAGGTGGTGGCCCTGGCCGAGCGCTCGGGGGTGGATGCGCGGCTGATCGCCGAGGCCCTGGCCGGTGGCTTTGCCGACTCGAAACCTTTGCAGATCCTGGCCCCGCAAATGGCTGAAAGCCGGTTCGAGCCGGTGAAGTGGCATGTGCGCACCCTGCTCAAGGACCTGGATGGAGCGGTGAAGTTTTCCCGCGAACAAGGCTCGGCGACGCCGATCAGCGGATTAGCTGCGCAGTTGATGCGTCTGCATGGTGGGCAGGGCTATCTGGAAAAAGATCCAGCGACCCTGGTTCGCCTTTATCGGGACCCGGCGCCCGCGGATTGATCGGCGCGGCGTGGCGCTGGTCGAGCTCCTCCAGCACCCCGCGCAACTCCCGCAGCGGCACCGGATGGCTGAGCAGGTAGCCCTGCAGGTAGTCGCAGCCATGGTGCTGGAGAAACGCTTGCTGTTCCGGGGTTTCGACCCCTTCGGTGACCACCTGCAGGTGCAGGGTGTGGGCCATGATGATGATCGCCTGGACGATCTCCATGTCCTGGGTCGACTTGGGGATGTCCTGGATGAACGAGCGATCGATCTTCAGGGTGTTCAGGGGCAAGCGCTTGAGATAGGCCAGGGATGAGTAGCCGGTGCCGAAGTCGTCGATCGACAGCGACACCCCCAGCCCGCGGATCTGCTTGAGCAGCGCCAGGGTGCTGGCAATATTGCCCATCAGGGCGTTTTCCGTGACTTCCAGCTCCAGCCGCTGCGGCGCCACCTGGGCCTGGCGCAGGGCGCTTTCGATCTCCCCGGCGAGCTCTTCGCGGGTCAGGTTCAGGGCCGAGCAGTTGACCGCGATCTTCAGTTCGCCACCGCCATGGCGCGACAGGTAGGCCAGGTCCGCGCAGGCCTTGCGCAGCACCCAGTTGTCCAGCTCGGCGATCATGCCGTTGGCTTCGGCAATGGAGATGAAGCGATCCGGGGTCAGCAGCCCATGTTGCGGGTGCTGCCAGCGGATCAGGGCTTCGAGCTTGGTGACCCTGCCGCTCTTGAGGTCGTAGATAGGTTGGTAATACAGCAGCAGGCCCTGGTCGTCGCGCAGGGCGTTGCGCAATTCCTCTTCCAGTTGCAGTTCCAGGGTGGCCCGGGTCTTGAGGTGGGAGTTGAAGAAATGCAGGCTGTTGCGCCCGCAATCCTTGGATTGATACAGGGCCAGGTCGGCGTTCTTGAGCAACTCCTCGCAGGTCTTGCCGTCATCGGGGAAGACGCTGATGCCGATGCTGGTGGTCATCACCATGCGCCGCCCTCCCAGTTCGATCGGCTCCTTCATTTTCTGCATGATGCGCTGGGCCATCTGCCGGGCTTCTTCGCGCTCGTACAGATTGATGAGGATGCAGAACTCGTCGCCGCCCAGGCGTGCCACCACGTCTTCATGGCTGCGGGTGGAGCTCTTGATGTGCCCGGCGATGACTTTCAGCAACTCGTCCCCGGCATCGTGGCCGAGGCTGTCATTGATGCGCTTGAAGTGGTCGATGTCGAGGAACATCACCGCCAGCATGCCGCCAAAGGTGGTTTTCTCGATGAGCTTTTCGGCGAACAGCTGGTTGAAGCCGCGGCGGTTGATCAGGTTGGTCAGGGCGTCGTAGTGGGCCACCTGCTGCAGGGAAACCCGGGCCTGGTCCAGTTGCGAAAGCAGGGCATTGACCCGCCGCAGGTCCCGCTCCTTGTGTTGCAGCTTCTTGTCCGCCAGGGCCGCGCTGATGCCGCTGCCGATGATCAAGAGCACGATCGCGCTCAGGGTCAGGCCCAGTTGCAGATGCCCGTCGGATGTGGCGGGGGCGGGCAGGCTGCCGGCGGGCAGCACCAGGGTCATGGCCCAGATGCCGGTGAAGTGCATGAGCACGATGGCAGCGCCCAGCACCAGGCTGCTGGCGTACTTGAGCAACTGGTGGAACATGCCGCTGCCTTCGCGCAGGTGACGGGACAGCAGCAGCGCCGCCAGGCTGCAGGCGATCGCCACCAGCACCGACAGCGCCATCAGTAAGGGGTCGTAGTACAGGCTGGCGCTGCTGCGCATGGCCGCCATGCCGACGTAGTGCATGGCGGCGATGCCCAGGCCGATCCAGATCGAAGCAACGCCATAGCGCCACAGCGGCATGTGCGCGTGGCTCAGGGTGTTCATCGCCAGCCAGGCGGCGACCAGCGCGATCAGGAGCGACAGCAGGGTCAGGGGCAGGTCGTAGTGGATCTGCAGCGGCGCCTCGAACGCCAGCATGGCGATGAAGTGCATGGCCCAGATCCCCCCGGCCAGGCAGCAGGCTCCGACCCAGCGCCACAGGCGCTGGCTGGCCGGTCGCTCGGCATGACTGACACGTTCGGCCATGTCCAGGGTGGCGAAGCTGGCGGCACAGGCTACCAGGTAGGCCAGAAGCACCAGAACCGGGTTGTGGGTGCAATGCAGGACCACTTGCCCGGCCTGTGGAAGCTCGGTAATGAAATGCACGCCCAGCCAGTCCATAGCCTGCCCATCTCTGAGTCATCTGAGGTCGGCGGAGCCGCGCGCCAACGAGTGCTTGGAGTATAGAAGGCACCCGCTGGCTGCAATGGGAGGTGGCACGCTGCTGCTAATGATTTGCTTATGGGCCCTATCGCCAAAGGTGCTAAGCGCTTTCCTCGTACCAGGGCTCGGTGTCCGCCGGTTCCAGGGGGGCCAGGCCGAAGGCGGCGCGGGCGGCGTCGCAGTCGCTGTTGGGCTGGCCGTCGGTCCAGGAAGCCTCGAACTCGCGGCACGGGCTGGAGCGCTGGTCATAGATCGAACAGCTCACACCCTGGCCGACCTCGCCTTCAAGGGCGATGCAGCGCGGGGATTTGCAGTCGGTTCCGAGCATTGCCACCCGGCTGGGGCTGATGCTTTGCACCAGCTCGTCGGGGACAGTCCCGCCGGATGAGGCGCATTCGCCCCAGAAAAAAGACACACGAAAGTATGAACAGCAGGCACCGCAATTCAGACACGGACTGGCTTCGGACATTGGCGTATTCGATGGGGGAGGGGTTGATAAGGGGGGCTGGCAAGGCGGCTATTCTAGGCTTCGCATCGGCCTTGGGAAGGGGGGGCGCAAGGTATTTTTTCGGCCTTGGCCAAGCCCTTGAAAAGACTGGGAAAGGCCCGGGTAGCGGGGGCTGTGGCGAAGTTCGGGCGGCTTGCTCCGGGGAGCCGCAAGTGCCATCCCCGCGCCTGCCTGCGATGCCTTGGTATCAGGCTGGCGAATGATTACAGACAGCGTGGGTGCGGCTGACTAGATTGCAGCTTCCAGGCCCGCTCGCGTCTGGCCCAATAACAATAAAAGAGATCGATCCATGGATAATTCGACTCAAGCGGCAAATGCCTGGCGCATTCTGTTCCTGTTGTTTTTGGCAAACCTGTTCAACTTCTTCGATCGCACCATCCCCGCCATCATCATCGAGCCGATCCGCATGGAATGGCACCTGAGCGACTTCCAGCTGGGGATCATCGGCACCGCCTTCACCATCGTCTATGCCATTGCCGGCTTGCCCCTGGGGCGCCTGGCCGACACCGGCTCGCGCAGCAAGCTGATGGGCTGGGGGCTGGCGGTGTGGAGCGGGCTCACCGCGGTCAACGGCATGGTCGGCAGCTTCTGGAGCTTTTTGCTGGTGCGCATGGGCGTGGGGATTGGCGAGGCCAGCTACGCCCCGGCCGCCAACTCGCTGATCGGCGACCTGTTCCCCGCTCACCGCCGGGCCCGGGCCATGGGTATCTTCATGCTCGGCCTGCCTCTGGGGCTGGTGCTGGCGTTCTTCACCATCGGTGCCATGGTCAAGGCCTTCGACAGCTGGCGGGCGCCGTTCTTCATTGCGGCGGTACCAGGGCTGGTGCTGGCGGTGTTCATGTTCTTCATCAAGGAACCCAAGCGCGGCGCGGCGGAAACGGTGAAAGTGGCCCAGGTGCGGATTGACCGGCCCATTCGCCGGGTGCTGGCGATACCGACCTTTCTCTGGCTGACTCTGGCCGGGCTGACGTTCAACTTCGCCACCTATGCCTGCAACTCGTTCCTGGTGCCGATGCTGCAGCGCTACTTCCTCATGCCCTTGCAGGAAGCCGCCATGGCCACCGGGCTGATCGTCGGGGTGACCGGCCTGGTGGGCCTGACCCTGGGCGGCTGGATCGCCGACAAGATTCATCAGCGGGTAGCCAATGGTCGTTTGTTGTTCGCGGCCTGCAGCCTGATCATCTCGACCCTCGCCACCGGGTGGGCACTGCATGCCGGGCGGGTGGAGGTCGGGGTGTTCGTCGCGGTATTCAGTGTCGGCTGGCTGTTTGCCTACAACTTCTATACCTGCGTCTATACCGCCCTGCAGGATGTGGTCGAACCGCGCTTGCGCGCCACCGCCATGGCCCTGTTCTTCGCCGGCCTGTACCTGTTGGGGGGCGGCCTGGGGCCGGTGGTGGTGGGGGCGCTCTCCGACCACTTCGCCCATTCGGCAATGTATGCCGCAGGCGCAGAGCTGATGACCGAGGAGTTCAAGGCCATCGGTCTGCACGACGCGATGTACCTGATTCCCGTGGCCCTGTTCCTGACCCTGCTGTTTCTGTTCCAGGCAGCGCGCTGTTTTGTCCGTGACGCCCAGCGGATGAAAGAGGGTCTGGCCTGTGGGGATGCCGCTGATGCCCCAGCAGAGGTGAGCCTGCCGGCGATCAACGATGGTGCAGTGAGCCGCTAGGGCGCGTTGCTGCATTGGCAGGCGACAGGCAAAAAAAAGGCCCGCACAGTGCGGGCCTTTTGTTCAGTGCTGACAACCGGGCTATCAGCCCGCCACCAGCACCCGGATCGCTTCCAGGCGCAGGGCGGCTTTTTCCAGCATGGCCAGGCCCTGTTCGCGCTGTTGACGCAGGGCCACCAGCTCGCTGTCACGGACAGTCGGGTTGACCGCCTGCAGCGCGGTCAGGCGCGCCAGTTCTTCGTCGGTGTCGGCTGCCAGGCGGCGTTGCGCCTCGGCCACACGTTCGGCGTGACGCGGTGCGACCTTGGCTTCGCCGGCGTTGATCTTCGGCGCCAATTGATCGCGCTGGGCCTGGATGAACTTGTTGGCGCTGGCCTTAGGCACGCTTTCCAGCTGGTCGTTCAGGGTCTCGAAGGCGACCCGCGCCGACAGGTCGTTGCCATTGGCGTCCAGCAGGCAGCGCAGGGCAGCCGGCGGCAGGTAGCGGCCCAGTTGCAGTGAGCGCGGGGCGACCACTTCACTGACGTACAGCAGCTCCAGCAGCACGGTGCCGGGTTTGAGCGCCTTGTTCTTGATCAGCGCCACGGCGGTGTTGCCCATGGAGCCGGACAGCACCAGGTCCATGCCGCCCTGCACCATGGGGTGTTCCCAGGTGATGAACTGCATGTCCTCGCGAGACAGCGCCTGGTTGCGGTCGTAGGTGATGGTCACGCCTTCGTCGTCGCCCAGGGGGAAGCTGGCGTCGAGCATCTTCTCGCTGGGCTTGAGGATCAGGGCGTTTTCCGAATGGTCCTCGCTGTCGATGCCGAAAGCGTCGAACAGGGTTTCCATGTAGATCGGCAGGGCGAACTGGTCGTCCTGTTCGAGGATCGCTTCCACCAGGGCGTCGCCTTCGCCGGCACCACCGGAGTTCAACTCCAGCAGGCGGTCGCGACCGGTGTGCAGCTCGGCTTCCAGGCGCTCGCGTTCGCCGCGGGCTTCGTCGATCAGCGCTTGCCACTCGCCGTCATCGGCATTTTCCAGCAGCGGCAGCAGGCGTGGGCCGAACTGGTGCTGCAGGGCGTTGCCGGTCGGGCAGGTGTTGAGGAAGGCGTTCAGGGCTTCGTGGTACCACTGGAACAGGCGCTCTTGCGGGCTGGTTTCCAGGTACGGCACGTGCAGTTCGATCACGTGCTTCTGGCCGATCCGGTCGAGACGGCCGATCCGCTGCTCCAGCAGGTCCGGGTGCGACGGCAGGTCGAACAGCACCAGGTGGTGGGCGAACTGGAAGTTGCGGCCTTCACTGCCGATTTCCGAGCAGATCAGCACCTGGGCGCCGAACTCTTCATCGGCGAAGTAGGCGGCGGCACGGTCACGTTCGAGGATGTTCATGCCCTCGTGGAATACGGTGGCCGGGATGCCGGAGCGCACGCGCAGGGCGTCCTCCAGGTCCATGGCGGTTTCCGCGTGGGCGCAGATCACCAGCACCTTGGTGCGCTTGAGCATTTTCAGTTGGTCGATCAGCCACTCGACCCGCGGGTCGAACTTCCACCAGCGCTGTTCGTCATCGCTGACGTCGGGCTGGGCCTGGAAGCTGACTTCCGGGTACAGCTCGGCGTGTTCGCCCAGGGGCAGTTCCAGGTATTCGTCCGGGCATGGCAGCGGGTAGGCGTGCAGCTTGCGCTCGGGGAAACCCTGCACCGCGGCGCGGGTGTTGCGAAACAGCACGCGGCCGGTGCCGTGGCGGTCCAGCAGTTCACGCACCAGGCGTGCGCTGGCTTCGCTGTCGCCGTCGTTGACCGCGGCCAGCAGGGCTTCGCCTTCGTTGCCGAGGAAACCGTGGATGGTCTTGTGCGCCTCGGGAGACAGGCGGCCTTTATCCATCAGTTCCTGCACGGCTTCGGCCACCGGGCGGTAGTTCTCGCTCTCGGCGCGGAAGGCCGCGAGGTCGTGGAAACGGTTCGGGTCCAGCAGGCGCAGGCGGGCGAAGTGGCTGTCCTGGCCCAGTTGTTCCGGGGTTGCGGTCAACAGCAGCACGCCAGGAATGGTCTCTGCCAGCTGTTCCACCAGGGCGTATTCCGGGCTGACCTGGTCTTCGTGCCACACCAGGTGGTGGGCTTCGTCCACCACCATCAGGTCCCAGCCGGCGGCGAACAGCGCGTCCTGGGCCTTCTCGTCGTCCACCAGCCACTCCAGGGCCACCAGGGCCAGCTGGGTGTCTTCGAACGGGTTGCTGGCATCGCTTTCGATAAAGCGTTCTTCATCGAACAGTGCCACTTGCAGGTTGAAGCGCCGGCGCATCTCTACCAGCCACTGGTGCTGGAGGTTTTCCGGTACCAGGATCAGCACCCGGCTGGCGCGACCCGAGAGCAGTTGGCGATGGATCACCAGGCCGGCCTCGATGGTCTTGCCCAGGCCCACTTCGTCCGCCAGCAGGACCCGCGGCGCGATGCGGTCGGCGACTTCACGGGCAATGTGCAACTGGTGGGCGATGGGTTGGGCGCGCACGCCACCCAGGCCCCAGAGCGAGGACTGCAGCTGGCGGCTGGTGTGTTCCAGGGTGTGGTAGCGCAGGGAGAACCAGGCCAGCGGGTCGATCTGCCCGGCGAACAGACGGTCGCTGGCCAGACGGAACTGGATGAAGTTCGAGAGTTGGGTTTCCGGCAGGGTGACGGCTTCGTTCTGCCCGTTGAGGCCGTGGTAGACCAGCAGGCCGTCGACATCATCGACTTCCTGTACGGTCATTTTCCAGCCTTCGAAGTGGGTGATGCTGTCACCCGGAGAGAACCTCACGCGAGTGAGGGGCGCATTCCGTAGCGCATACTGGCGGGTGTCGCCAGTGGCCGGATAGAGCACGGTCAGCAAGCGACCGTCCTGTGCCAGAACGGTGCCTAAACCCAGCTCGGCTTCGCTGTCACTAATCCAGCGTTGCCCCGGTTGATACTGCTGCGCCATGCTGCCTGACTCCCGCTTTGAAAAAGCCGACTATCTTAACGGAACGACGCTTCCAGTCCAAAGAACTCTGATCAATCCCCTGGATTAAAAGGTAGCGTACGGCGTGTATTCGTCGGGTGGCGGGGCACTATCGGCTGACGACTGGGTCACAGTTTTGCGACCGATGGCTCAAGTCGCCCATGCCGCAGCCGACAGCCTGCCGACAGGAGACCAATAATATGCTGCCACCGATGCTCCCCTTGAGTGCCGTGCCGATCACCGCCCAGCAGGATCCGATCCGCCAGCGACCGGACATCCCGCCTGTGGTACCGGTGCAGGAAAGCTCCAACGAAAGCACCATCGACCTGCAAAAGCGCGACCCCGAGGAGTCCGCCCTGCTGCTGCGCGAGGAACAGCGGCGCCAGCAACAGAAGCAGCGCCGTGAGCGTGAGGCCGAGGACGACCCCGAAGAGCACCTGGCAGTGCCCGGCGATGAACTGAACGCCGACAACACCGTGCCGGTGGTGCCGTTGATCGAAGATGCTCCGCGCCAGGGCCTGTGGGTGGATGTCGAGGTCTAGGAGCGCTTGTTCCCCGCCAGTTCCCCGAGGGCCTGCAACAGGCGCTCGATTTCCTCTTGTGTATTGAAGTAACTCAAGGCGATCCGGGCAATGTTGCCCAGGCCTCGGGCCTGCATATCCAGTGGTGTGTAGTTGACGCCATTGGCGCCGATATTGATGCCGCGCCGCGCCAGTTCCTCCTTGAGTGCCAGCCCGTCCCAACCTTCGAGAGTGAAGGCGATCAGGCCCGATTGCTGCCCCGGGCTGCCCAGGTCCTGGAGTTGCAGGCCGGGCAAGCGCTGCAGCTTCTTGCGCAGCGGCTCGCTCAAGGCATTGATCCTTTGCGCAATGGCGGCCACGCCGATGCTTTCGAACTCCTGCAGGGCATTGGCCAGGCCAGCCAGCAGTACCATCGACACTTCACTGGTTTCAAAGCGCCGGGCATCGTTGCGCAGAGCGAAGCCCTGGCCGTCCCAGGGCGCCGACAGCACGTCCCGCGGCAGCGGATTCAACTGCTCGAGGAAGCCGGGCCTTATATAGAGCAGGGCCGTGCCTCGCGGGCCGCGCAGGTACTTGCGCCCCGCGCCCTTGAGCACATCGCAGTTGAGCGCCAGCACGTCGCAGGGCACCTGGCCCAGAGCCTGGCCGGCATCGATGAAGTAGGGGATGTGCCATTGGCGCGCCAGTTGGCCGATGGCTGCGGCCGGGTTGATCAGCCCGCCATTGGCCGGTAGCCAGGTCAAGGCGATGAGGCGCACCCGGGAGTCGAGCATGGACTCCAGCGCCGGGACTGAAACCGCACCGTGGCTGTCACAGGGAATGACTTCCAGCTGCGCGCCGGCGGCCACGGCCGGGGCCATGCAGGCCAGGTTGCCGGCCCATTCCTGGCGCCCCACCAGGATCCGGTCGCCCGGCTGCCAGGCGGGCAGGGCGTTGAAGGCCATGCCCCAGGCCGCCGAACCACTGCTGGTAAAGGCGATGGCTTGCGGGCAGGTGTTGAGCACTCGGGCGGCGGTCTGTCGCGCCTGCTCCTGCAACTGGGCGCCGGCGCCGGCCGCTTCCATCGGCCCGCTGTGGGCCTCCCGCTGCAGTTGCCCGGACATGGCGTCCAGGGTGCCCTGGCTGGGCAGGGACCCCCCGGCATGGTTGAAGTGACAGACCCGGGTGCAACCCGGTGTGGCCGCCCGCAGCCGGGCGATGTGGTCCGGGCTCAGGGGCATCACGGCTTGAGCTCGAAAATCCCGTCGACCTCCACGGCGACGCCGGCAGGCAGGCTGGCGACGCCCACCGAAGTGCGGGCATGCCGGCCTTTCTCGCCCAGGGCGTTGACCAGCAGGTTGGAGGCGCCATTGGCGACCTGGCCATGGCCCTTGAAGTCGGCGCTGGCGGCAATGAACACCCCCAGCCGGCTGATGCGTTGCAGCCTCGACAAGTCGTCCCCCAGGGCCGCCGAGAGTTGCGCCAGCAGGGCCAGGGCCGCCAGTTCCGCGGCCTGGGCACCCTGCTCGATGCTGAGGTTGTCACCGAGCCGGCCCAGCAGATGGGGATGCTGCTCTGCTTGCGGTGTTTGCCCGGAGATGAACAGCAGGTTCTGGCTCTGGGCATGGTTGACGTAGTTGGCGATCGGCTGGCCGGGGATCGGCAGTTCAAGACCCAGTTGTTGCACTCGTTGCTGCAGAGAGTCGCGCATGGCAAGTCCTCGAATGGAAGGCTTGCAGCATCGGTGTTCAGGCTGGGGGCGACAAACGGATAGATCTAATCCGACGTATCTGAATTTTTCATGGGTCGCACCCTTGCTCCAGCAGCCATTGGGCGAAGCACTGCGCCGCCGGATTCGCCGGACCTTCGGCGGTCACCAGCCAGTAGCCGATCTGATCGTTGTGCAGAGCCGGCAGGTCGAAGGCATCCACCAGGCTGCCCTGGGCAAGGTGGCGCCGGATCAACTGGCGGCGGCCCATGGCGATGCCCTGGCCGGCCACCGCCGCTTCCACCACGATGTTGTAGTCGTGGAGCATGACGCTGGGGTGAGGGCTGAGGTCGACGGTGTTCTGCCTGCTCCAGTCGTCCCATTCAAAGGGCCGGTGGGAGCGGGCCATCAGCAAGGTGCCGTTGGCCAGGGCCCCGGCCTTGAACGCGGGGCTGCACACCGGTGACAGTTGCTCGGCGAGAAAGCGCGTGGCCTGGACGTTGGGCCAGTGGCCCTTGCCATAGCGAATGGCCAGGTCGACCTCGGCACCGGCCACATCTGCGAGGTTGATGGCTGGTTGCAGCTCCAGCTGGATCTGAGGGTGGCGGCGGCTGAAGTCCGCCAGGCGCGGCGCCAGCCACAAGGTGGCGAAGGAGGCCAGCAGGCCAATGCGCAGAACCTGCGATGGCTCTGCTGCCAACAGCGTCCGGGTGGCTTCGGCGATCTGCTCCAGGGCCGGCTGGATCTGTTGGTAATAGCTGGCGCCGGCGGTGGTCAGATCGATGGCCCGGGTGCGTCGTACAAACAGCGGCTGGCCCAGGTGCTGTTCGAGTTTGTGCACTTGATGGCTGACCGCGCTCTGGCTGACGCACAGTTCCTGGGCCGCCTTGCTGAAACTCAGGTGCCTGGCCACGGCCTCGAAGGCGCGCAGGGCCAGCAGCGGGGGCAGGTGCTTGGGCATTTCCACATGCGGTTTCCTGTGGGGAGGGGCGGCCATTGTGCGGATAAAAAGTCTTCCCGGCAGCGACTTTATTGCAGTCGCCTTGGTCTGATCACTGGTCAGGTGCGGCGCCACGTCGCATTATTGGCACATTCGCCAGGGCCGCCCGCTGCTTCAAGGCGTGCGGCCGATATTGACCACGAGTGATGCAAGCCAAGCCATGAATCAAGACGACAAGCTGATCGACCTGAACGCCGAGCGTGCCAAGCGTGTGCATGATCTCAATGAAAAGCGCCTGAACGAAGTACGCCAGGCATTCGAACACGCCATGCCCTTGGGCAAGGCCAAGAAAAAACCGAAAAACAAACCGAAAAAGCGCTGATCAGGGCGCTTTCTGTTGATGCAAGTCACTTATTCCCCCTTCCTCGCGCCCAGTCATGGGCGACATTGACCCCGGTCAATTTCCCCCGCCTCCCGTTTGGTTAACTTAGCCCCATCGCAACAGGGCAAGAGCAGGAGGCCAGTCATGTTTTTCGACAATGTGGTGATCGCCGGAGTGCTGACTGTCGGCCTCATGGTTCTGTTTTTCGCAGGGTTTGGATTCTTTATCTGGAAAGACGCGAATAAGCGCAAGAAGCCTTAAGTCTTTCCAGGGCAACGAGCACGCAAGGCATTTTGGGCAACTTCGGTTGCCCTTTTTTTTGCCTGCAAGAAAGCTCAAGGCATAAAAAAAGGTGCGTCCCCAGGGACGCACCTTTTTTGTTGCCGGCTGGGGTATCAGGTACCCAGGATCTTGGAGGCTGCCCAGAACAGGCCGGCGGACAGGGCCACGGTCGCCGGCAGGGTCAGGACCCAGGCCAGGAGGATGGTCCGTACCGTTCCGCTCTGCAGGCCGCTCTTGTTGGCGACCATGGTCCCGGCCACGCCGGAGGAAAGTACGTGGGTGGTGGAAACCGGCAGGCTGAAGATGTTCGCCAGGCCGATCAGGCCGGCGGCGGTGATCTGTGCCGACATGCCCTGGGCGTAGGTCATGCCCTGCTTGCCGATCTTCTCGCCAATGGTCTGCACTACGCGCTTCCAGCCGATCATGGTGCCCAGGCCCAGAGCCAGGGCGACAGCCAGGATGACCCAGAACGGTGCGTATTCGGTGGTGGCGGTCAGGTCTTTGCGCAGCTTGTCCAGGTCGGCCTTTTCACGGGCCGAGATGCCTGGCAGCTTGCCGACCTTTTTCGCGGTGTCATCCAGGCAAAGCAGGTAGCGACGCACTTCGATGCGGCTTTCCGGCGACAACGAATGGTAGTCGGAAACGCCCTTGAGGCTGCTCAGGAGCGCGGCGATGGTCGGTTCGGTTTGCTGCGGATTGCAGCGGAACTTGCCCGGCAGGTCGTCTTTCACGCTTTTGCCCAGGGCCAGGAACTCACCCAGGGACTCGTGATTGCGCTCGTAGAACTGGCTCAGGTGCAGGGTGGCGTCGCGGGTGCGCTCGATCTGGTAGGTGGTGCTGTTGAGGTCCATCACGAACTGGGCAGGCACGATACCAATCAGTACCAGCATGATCAGCCCGATGCCTTTCTGGCCGTCGTTGGAGCCGTGCACGAAGCTCACGGCCATGGCCGAGATCACCAGTACCAGGCGGTTCCAGAACGGCGGGTGCTTCTTGTCATCGACCTTGCGGCGCTGTTCCGGAGTCTTGTGCATCTTCGAGATCGGCCGCCACCATTTCAGGCCGATCAGTACCAGCGCTGCAATAATGAAGCCCGCCATCGGCGAGAACACCAGGGAAGCGCCGATGTCGATTGCCTTCTGCCAGTTCACGCCATCCCCCAGGGGGATGTCGCTGAGCAGGGCATTGGCCAGGCCGACACCGAGGATGGAGCCGATCAGGGTATGGGAACTGGAGGCCGGAATGCCGAAATACCAGGTGCCCAGGTTCCAGGTAATGGCCGCGGCGAGCAACGAGAAGACCATGGCCAGGCCGTGGCCGGTGTTGACGTTGATCAGCAGCTCGACCGGCAGCAGGTGGACGATGGCATAGGCCACGCCAACCCCGCCTAGCAGCACACCGAGGAAATTGAACACACCGGAGAAGAACACGGCCAGGTGCGGCGGCATGGCCTTGGTGTAGATAACAGTGGCAACCGCATTTGCGGTGTCATGAAAGCCGTTGATGAACTCGTAGGCGAGGACAAAAGCCAGGGCGAGCAAGAGGCTCACAAGCACCCAAGCATCCAGTCCGCTGAATAAATCGATCATGAAGGTTTTCTGACCCGGTCATAAGGGGGCGCGATTATGCCAGAAAACCCCGCTAATCAATGCACAAGGTGCTCGCCGGTAACATTCTTCAACGAAAAAACTGACCGGGAGCAGAGTTTTCGCACATACCCCTCAAGCACGGCAAGCCATTGAGTTTATTGGGCACGAGCGGTCAATCCGATGGCCTGGGCGCGGAAATCAGAGGGTTAAAACGCGTGTATGAAATTTCAACCAAAGGGCTTGCCCGGTAGCCTCTCTCGCTGTGGATGGGCGAGATGGCCATGGGCCCGGGGTAACGAGCATCAATGGTCTGCCTGGCCGCCGGGATGATCGGGCGGGCAAGTAGAGCAAGCCCTGAATGAGTCAGGCTGCCAGCATTACGGCTGTTCGGCCTTGAGCTCTTTTTCCATCTTTTGCAGTTCTTGGGTGAAGGCCTGATCGAGAATACTGGCGCGTTTGCGCCAAGGTTTGCGTTCAGGTTCCGGCTGGGCGGCATAACGGGTGATCTCGCCGCCGTAAACTTCCTTGTAACGTTGCTCCTGGCGCTCAAGTTCCGCGCGCAGTTCATCTTTCGTCACAGTGTTACCTAATTGAGTGAAGGTCCAGTCCGGTGCGACGCATTGCTTGCGGGCATCTACGCGGAGCTGAAGTCAGTGCCAGTCTGGCCTTGACTTCGAGTCTCTCAAGCGTGCCGTTAATTGCATGCGGCCACGTCACCGGATGAAAACAACTGTCGTAGCAACAGTGTTGTTGGTTGCAAGCGGGCTGGCCGAATCTGGTTAGGGGTCAAGCGCTTGCGGCAGGTGACCGATTACCGTCTCAAGTCACCCGAGAGAGGAGCATGGGGCAACTGACTCCACATTCCTCACTCCGGCAGTATAGCTTCGGCGAAGAATAACTCTATGGGTGGCAAGTTTAAAATGACCAACTTTATTGTGAGCGTTTTGTGACACAAAAGTTCTAATCATTTCCTACAGGAGGAAAGCCTGATTCTTACTCCGCTGGTACAAGTCTATATGGGGAGTCTGCATCTTGATGCAAGTGGTCGGTTGCAAAAGACTCGGGATAACCGGGTATTCCACTGGTGATTATTACTATGGTTTTTTGCAATAAACCCACGGGCTCACTGCCGCGGATGCCAGGTTTGGTGGATTGCGATTATCGGTCGATGGTTCGATAATCGCCCAATGTTGCCGGCCCCAGCTTGTGCTTCTTCGCCAATACGGCTTGTAATACCGAAGAATTTCGTCGCAGAGAGCCTGAAATGAACGATCAGATGCGTAATTCCTTTACCTCAGTGGCCCCGCCGATCGTGGCGTCTGCGGCAAAGAGGATTCAGGCGTTGACCGGTGACCCGGATTTCATGACCTCTCTGGCCCGGGGCCTGGCGGTGGTGCAGGCGTTCCAGGAGCGCAAGCGGCACTTGACCATCGCCCAGATCAGCCATCGCACGGAAATCCCCCGGGCTGCGGTGCGCCGTTGCCTGCACACCCTGATCAAGCTGGGTTACGCCACCACCGACGGGCGTACCTATTCGTTGCTGCCCAAGGTGCTGACCCTGGGCCACGCCTATCTTTCGTCGACGCCTCTGGCGGTCTCCGCCCAGCCCTACCTGGACCGCATGAGCGAGCAACTGCACGAGGCGTGCAATATGGCCACCCTGGAAGGCGACGACATTCTCTACATCGCCCGTTCCGCCACGACCCAGCGGCTGATCTCGGTCGACCTGTCTGTCGGCGGCCGCTTGCCAGCCTATTGCACCTCCATGGGGCGCATCCTACTCGCGGCCCTGGACGATTCGTCGCTGCACGAATACCTCGACCATGCGGACCTGCAAGCCAAGACCAGCCGCACCCTGCACACCCCGGAAGCCTTGCTGGAGTGCCTGCAGCAAGTGCGCCAGCAGGGCTGGTGCATCGTTGATCAGGAACTGGAGCAGGGCCTGCGCTCCATTGCGGTACCGGTGTATGACGCTTCCGGCCAGGTGCTGGCGGCGCTGAACGTCAGTACCCACGCCGGGCGGGTCAGCCGTGCCGAGCTGGAGCAGCGCTTTCTCCCCGGTTTGCTGAGCGCCAGCCGCGATCTGAGCGCGCAGTTGTTTGCTTAAGCTGTTCGATAAACGCACAGATACGCCTTTGGCGAATTGACGCTGTTTCCCCTGGCTCATTAATGTCGCGGCAGCGTCATCGGCGGCAAGCTGGCATCTTCGCCCGCCGCTGGTGGCCCGCCCAATAATAAAGAAGAGGCCAACACTCATGAGCACGCTTTCCCTGCGTCGTTGCCGCGACCGTTCCTGCCGTCCCGCTCGCATCGCCTGATATCGCCACCCCTTTAGTGACCTGATCAGCCCTGGCGGCCTGTGCTCGCCTGCGTTTTAGCGTGGAAATAACAACAATGAACCAACCCCAATCCGCTGTAGGGAACTGCCTTGATGTGCAGTCCTTCATCAATGCCCAGCCGCTGTCCCGTTACCAGTGGCGCGTGGTGATCCTGTGTTTCCTGATTGTCTTCCTCGATGGCCTGGACACCGCGGCCATGGGCTTCATCGCCCCGGCGCTGTCCCAGGACTGGGGCATCGACCGCGCCAGCCTCGGCCCGGTCATGAGCGCTGCATTGATCGGCATGGTCTTCGGCGCCCTGGGCTCCGGCCCCCTGGCCGACCGTTTCGGCCGCAAGGTGGTGCTGGTGGGGGCGGTGTTGCTGTTTGGTGCCTTCAGCCTGGCTTCGGCCTACAGCACCAACGTCGACCAGTTGCTGGTCCTGCGTTTCCTTACTGGCCTGGGCCTGGGGGCGGGCATGCCCAACGCCACTACGCTGCTTTCGGAATACACCCCCGAACGCCACAAGTCGTTGCTGGTGACCAGCATGTTCTGCGGTTTCAACCTGGGCATGGCCGGCGGCGGTTTCATTTCCGCCAAGCTGATCCCGGCCTTCGGCTGGCACAGCCTGCTGCTGATCGGCGGGGTCCTGCCGCTGATCCTGGCCCTGGTGCTGGTGCTCTGGCTGCCGGAGTCCGCGCGTTACCTGGTGGTGCGCAATCGTGGCACCGACAAGGTGCGCAAGACGCTGGCGCCGATTGCCCCGGCCATAGTCGGCGAGGCTGGCAGCTTCAGCGTGCCGGAACAGAAGACCGTGAAGGCGCGCAACGTGTTCGCGGTGATCTTCTCCGGCACCTATAGCGTCGGCACCCTGTTGCTGTGGCTGACCTATTTCATGGGGCTGGTGATTGTCTACCTGCTCACCAGCTGGCTGCCGACCCTGATGCGCGACAGCGGGGCGAGCATGGAACAGGCGGCCTTTATCGGCGCCCTGTTCCAGTTTGGCGGCGTCCTTAGCGCGGTGGCCGTGGGCTGGGCCATGGACCGTTTCAACCCGCACAAGGTGATCGGCTGTTTCTACCTGCTGGCTGGGGTCTTTGCCTACGCCGTCGGGCAGAGCCTGGGCAACATCACCCTGTTGGCCACCCTGGTGCTGATCGCCGGCATGTGCGTCAACGGTGCGCAATCGGCAATGCCGTCGTTGGCCGCGCGCTTCTACCCGACCCAGGGGCGTGCCACCGGGGTCTCCTGGATGCTTGGCATTGGCCGTTTCGGCGCCATTCTCGGCGCGTGGATGGGGGCGACCCTGCTGGGCCTGGGCTGGAACTTCGAACAAGTGCTGACTGCCCTGGTGATTCCGGCGGCCCTGGCCACCACCGCGGTGGTGATCAAGGGCATGGTCAGTCACGCAGACGCGACCTGAGCGCGGACTACCCTGTAGCCGCTGCCGCAGGCTGCGACCGGGCTCGAAGGGCCCGCTGCTCCTGAAGGGCGCAGAGGGTTCTTCGAACGTTATCCTCGCCCGCGGCAGCGGCCCCAGAAGGCCGGCAGGGCTGTTGTGGGGTTGAAGAGAAGCAATCGATAGCCCTGCAACAATCTGTTCGATAATCGAACGCTCAGTCGATTATCGGATTGTTTGGGGTTTGGCCCCGGCTTAATCTTCAGTCACTGCGGCGCGCCCAGAGCGCCTTTTTCTCCAGTCGCTGAATAACAATCGGGAGACCCCATCCATGGCTGAAATCCTTTCGCTGCACGACGCGGTGAAGCAATTCGTCAACGACGGCGACACCGTCGCGCTCGAAGGCTTCACCCACCTGATTCCTACGGCCGCAGGTCATGAAATCATCCGCCAGGGCAAGAAAGACCTGACCCTGGTGCGCATGACCCCTGACCTGATCTACGACCAGTTGATCGGTGCCGGTTGCGCTCGCAAGCTGATTTTCTCCTGGGGGGGCAACCCGGGCGTGGGCTCCCTGCACCGCCTGCGCGACGCCGTGGAAAAGCAATGGCCACAGCCCCTGGAGATCGAGGAACACAGCCACGCCGACCTGGCCAACGCCTATGTCGCCGGCGCCTCGGGCCTGCCCTTTGCCGTCCTGCGGGCCTACGCTGGTTCCGACCTGCCCAAGGTCAACCCCCTGATCAAGACCGTGACCTGCCCGTTTACCGGTGAAGTGCTGGCGGCGGTGCCTTCGGTGCGCCCGGACGTCACGGTAATCCACGCGCAGAAGGCCGACCGCAAGGGCAACGTGCTGCTGTGGGGCATTCTCGGGGTACAGAAAGAGGCCGCCCTGGCCGCCAAGCGCTGCATCGTCACCGTCGAGGAAATCGTCGACGACCTGAACGCGCCGATGAACGCCTGCGTACTGCCGACCTGGGCGCTGAGCGCGGTCTGCCATGTGCCTGGTGGCGCCCATCCGTCCTACGCCCACGGCTACTCCGAGCGCGACAACCGCTTCTACCAGGCCTGGGACCCGATCGCCCGCGACCGTGAGGCGTTCACCGCCTGGATCAACGAATACATCCACGGCAGTGCCGATTTCAGCGAATTCCAGGCCAAGCTGGCCGCAGCTTCGGAGGCCCAGTAATGACCTACTCCACCAATGAAATGATGACCGTGGCCGCGGCCCGTCGCCTGCAGAACGGCTCGGTGTGCTTCGTCGGCATCGGCCTGCCGTCCAAGGCCGCCAACCTGGCACGCCTGACCTCATCACCGGACGTGGTGCTGATCTACGAGTCCGGCCCGATCGGCGCCAAGCCCAGCGTCCTGCCACTCTCTATCGGTGACGGCGAGCTGGCGGAAACCGCCGACACCGTGGTGCCTACCGGCGAGATCTTCCGCTACTGGCTGCAGGGCGGGCGCATCGACGTGGGTTTCCTCGGCGCGGCCCAGGTCGACCGTTTCGGCAATATCAACACCACCGTGGTCGGCGACTACCACCGGCCCAAGGTGCGCCTGCCGGGCGCCGGCGGTGCTCCGGAGATCGCCGGTTCGGCCAAGAGCGTGCTGATCATCCTCAAGCAATCCTCGCGCTCCTTCGTCGACAAGCTCGACTTCGTGACTTCGGTCGGCCACGGCGAAGGCGGCGATTCGCGCAAGCGCCTGGGCCTGCCAGGGGCGGGGCCGGTGGGGATCATCACCGACCTGTGCATCATGGAGCCGGAAGCCGGTACCCACGAATTCATCGTCACTTCGCTGCACCCGGGCGTGACCCGCGAGCAGGTGGTGGCCGCCACTGGCTGGGCGATCCGCTTCGCCGACCAGGTGGCCGAGACCGCAGCACCCACCGAGGTTGAACTGACCGCCCTGCGTGACCTGGAAGCGCGCACCGCCGCGGCCCATGGCCAAGCCCCTGGAGAAGCCTGATGCGCGACGTATTCATCTGCGATGCCATTCGCACCCCCATCGGCCGTTTTGGTGGCGGCCTCTCGACAGTGCGCGCTGACGACCTGGCGGCGCTGCCGATCAAGGCCTTGATGGAGCGCAACCCCAGCGTGGACTGGAGCTCCGTGGACGAGGTGTTCCTCGGCTGCGCCAACCAGGCCGGCGAGGACAACCGCAACGTGGCGCGCATGGCTCTGCTGCTGGCCGGCCTGCCGGACAGCGTGCCCGGCGTCACCCTCAACCGTCTCTGCGCCTCGGGCATGGACGCCATCGGCACGGCCTTCCGCGCCATTGCCAGCGGCGAGATGGAGCTGGCGATTGCCGGTGGCGTCGAGTCCATGTCCCGCGCGCCCTTTGTCATGGGCAAGGCCGATACCGCCTTTTCGCGCAACATGAAGCTGGAAGACACCACCATCGGCTGGCGTTTCATCAACCCGCTGATGAAGGCCCAGTACGGTGTGGATGCCATGCCGCAGACCGCCGACAACGTGGCGGATGACTACAAAGTGTCCCGCGCTGACCAGGACGCCTTCGCCCTGCGCAGCCAGCAGCGTGCCGCGGCGGCCCAGGCCGCCGGTTTCTTCGCTGAGGAAATCGTTGCGGTGCGCATCGCCCACAAGAAGGGCGAGACAGTGGTGGAGCAGGACGAGCATCCCCGTGCCGACACCACCCTGGAAGCCTTGGCCAAGCTCAAGCCGGTCAACGGCCCGGACAAGACCGTCACCGCCGGCAATGCCTCCGGGGTCAACGACGGTGCGGCGGCGCTGATCCTGGCCTCGGCCGAAGCCGTCAAGAAACACGGCCTGACCCCACGTGCGCGAGTACTGGGCATGGCCAGCGCCGGGGTTGCGCCGCGGGTCATGGGCATCGGCCCGGTGCCGGCAGTGCGCAAGCTGATCGAGCGCCTGGGCGTGGCGGTCAGCGACTTCGACGTGATCGAACTCAACGAAGCCTTCGCCAGCCAGGGCCTGGCGGTGCTGCGCGAGCTGGGCCTGGCGGACGATGCGCCCCAGGTCAATCCCAACGGCGGCGCGATTGCCCTGGGCCATCCCCTGGGCATGAGCGGCGCGCGGTTGGTGCTGACGGCTTTGCATCAGCTGGAAAAGAGCGGCGGTAAAAAAGGCCTGGCGACCATGTGCGTCGGCGTCGGCCAAGGGCTGGCGCTGGCTATCGAGCGCGTTTGACTGCCTGCCTTATATAAGAAGAGAACGAGGAACCACCATGAGTGACAAGCCCGGTTACCGGCGCCCGCAAGCGGGCACTCAGCCTGATTACCTGCACCCGGCCTACCAGTCGACCAACACCCGCTCGCCGTCCAAGCCGCTGGTGTTCATTCCCCACTCGCTCTCGGAAATCACCGGCCCGAGCATCGGCGCCGAGTCGATCCAGGAACGGGACAACGACCTGACGGCCCAGCACGAAGGGCAGCCCCAGGGCGAGCGCATCATCATCCACGGCCGGGTTCTGGACGAGAACGGCCTGCCGGTGCCGGGCATCCTGGTGGAGATCTGGCAGGCCAACGCGGCCGGTCGCTACAACCACGACCGCGACTTGCACGATGCGCCCCTGGACCCGAACTTCACCGGCACCGGGCGCACCGTTACCGACGCCGACGGCTGGTACCAGTTCCAGACCATCAAGCCCGGGGCCTACCCCTGGGGCAACCACCACAATGCCTGGCGCCCGGCGCATATCCATTTTTCGCTGTTCGGGCCGAGCATTCTTACCCGCCTGGTGACCCAGATGTATTTCCCTGGCGACCCGCTGCTGGCTTATGACCCGATCTACAACTGCGTGCCGGACACCCGCGCCAAGGAACGACTGATCGCCAGCTTCGACCTGGAGAAAACCATTCCTTCCTACGCCCTCGGTTACCGTTGGGACATTGTCCTGCGCGGCCGCGACGCCACGCCGATGGAGAAATAACGTGACCCTGACCGCGACTACATCCCACACCGTCGGCCCCTACTACCACATCGGCCTGACCTGGCTGAACCGCGAAGACCTGACCGAGGAAGGCACCCTGGGCGAGCGGGTGGCGATCACCGGCCAGGTGGTGGACGGCAACGGCAACGTCGTCAACGACGCGATGCTGGAAGTCTGGCAAGCCAACGCCGCCGGCAAGTACCGCCACCCTGAAGACGATCAGGCCAAACCCCTGGACCCGAACTTCCAGGGGTTTGGCCGGGTGCCGGTGGACGCCGAAGGGCGCTTTCGCTTCACCACCATCAAGCCGGGCACGGTGCCGGGCCTGAAAGGCACGACCCAGGCCCCGCATCTGGTGGTGCTGGTGTTCGCCCGCGGTTTGGTCAAGCACCTGCTGACCCGCATCTACTTCGAGGGGGAGCCGGCCAACGCCAGCGATCCGCTGCTGGCCTGCGTGCCCGAGGAGCGCCGAGGCACCTTGCTGGCCAAGGCCGATGCTGACGGTCACTACCAGTGGAACGTGATCCTCCAGGGTACTGACGCCGAAACCGTGTTCTTCGACTACTGACCCGGCCTTGTGTGGCCACTGCCGCGGGTTGCGTAGCAGGCGCGGCGGGCTTGAGACCGGCAGAGGTTCGGCTTGAGACCGCCAAGCAAGGCCCTTCGGGCCTTTTCGCAGCCTCGCCGTGGCTTGGCAGCGGCTACAGTCGCTACAGGTTGACAGGGTCGATTGACCTCTGCCCGGGAGCGGGCAGGGCGCTATCCGCAGGGAACGGGAATGTTGCCAAGTGTGTCTAGACTCACACTGTCCCCCATGAGTGAAAAAACCATGACAACAACGACAAGTCACTACACCGGAGAGGAACGCAGCAAAAGGATCTTTGCCATTGTCGGCGCCTCCTCCGGCAACCTGGTGGAATGGTTCGACTTCTATGTCTATGCCTTTTGCGCCATCTATTTCGCCCCGGCCTTCTTTCCCTCCGACGATCCGACGGTGCAGTTGCTCAACACCGCCGGGGTGTTCGCCGCCGGCTTTCTGATGCGGCCCATCGGCGGCTGGCTGTTCGGCCGGGTCGCCGACCGTCATGGGCGCAAGAACTCGATGATGATCTCGGTGCTGATGATGTGCGCCGGTTCCCTGGTGATCGCCTTCTTGCCCACCTACGCCAGCATCGGTGCCTGGGCGCCGTTCCTGCTGCTGGTGGCGCGCCTGTTCCAGGGCCTGTCGGTGGGCGGCGAGTACGGCACCACCGCCACCTACATGAGTGAAGTGGCGCTCAAGGGCCAGCGCGGCTTCTTTGCCTCCTTCCAGTACGTGACCCTGATCGGCGGGCAACTGCTGGCGGTGCTGGTGGTGGTGATCCTCCAGCAGTTTCTCGATGAGGCCGAGCTCAAGGCCTGGGGCTGGCGCATTCCCTTCGTGATCGGTGCCATCGCCGCGGTGATCTCGCTGCTGCTGCGCCGTTCGCTGAAGGAAACCACCAGCAAGGAAATCCGTGAGGACAAGGACGCCGGCAGCATCGCTGCGCTGTTCAAGAACCACTCGGCGGCGTTTATCACCGTGCTCGGCTACACCGCCGGTGGCTCGCTGATTTTCTACACCTTCACCACCTACATGCAGAAGTACCTGGTGAACACCGCGGGCATGCACGCCAAGACCGCCAGCTACATCATGACCGGCGCGCTGTTTCTCTACATGTGCATGCAGCCGCTGTTCGGCATGCTGGCGGACAAGATCGGCCGGCGTAACTCGATGCTCTGGTTCGGTGCCCTGGGTACGCTGTTCACAGTGCCGATCCTGCTGACCTTGAAGACCGTCACCAGCCCGTTCCTGGCCTTTGTGCTGATCACCCTGGCCCTGGCCATCGTCAGTTTCTACACCTCCATCAGCGGCCTGGTGAAGGCCGAGATGTTCCCGCCGCAAGTGCGCGCACTCGGGGTGGGCTTGGCTTATGCGGTGGCCAATGCGATCTTCGGTGGCTCGGCGGAATGGGTGGCCCTGAACTTCAAGAACATGGGCATGGAAAACACCTTTTACTGGTATGTCACGGTGATGATGGCGATTGCCTTCCTGTTCAGCCTGCGCCTGCCGAAACAGGCCGCCTACCTGCACCACGACCTTTGACCTGTGTACCTGCGCCCGGCTCGGGCGCAGGTTTGCCAAGGACTGTTTATGACCCTGACTGCGAGCAATCAGTTGTTCGATGCCTACTTTACTGCCCGGGAAATGCGCGGGGTGTTCTGCGATCAGGGGCGGGTCCAGGCCATGCTCGATTTCGAAGCCGCCCTGGCCCGGGCCCAGGCCCGCGTCGGGGTGATCCCGGCCAGTGCAGTAGCGCCCATCGAGGCCGCCTGCCATGCCGGGCTGTATGACTTCCAGATGCTGGGCGAGGCGATTGCCACGGCCGGCAACTCGGCCATTCCCCTGGTCAAGGCCCTGGGCCGGCAGATCGCCCGCAGCGATGGCGAGGCCGAGCGCTTTGTGCACCTGGGGGCCACCAGCCAGGACGTGATGGACAGCGGGCTGGTGCTGCAACTGCGCCGCGCCATGCTCCTGCTGGAGCAGGACCTGGAGCGCCTGGGGGACATCCTTGTTGCCCAGGCCCAACGTTACGCCACGACCCCGATGGCCGGCCGCACCTGGCTGCAACATGCCACGCCGGTGACCCTGGGGATGAAGATCGGCGGCTGGCTGGGGGCATTGACCCGCAGCCGCGAGCGCCTGCAGCAGCTCAAGCCGCGTTTGCTGGTGCTGCAGTTCGGCGGCGCTTCCGGAACCCTGGCGGCTTTGGGCGAGCAGGCCTTGCCGATTGCCCAGGCCCTGGCCGACGAGCTGCAATTGGCCCTGCCGGAGCAGCCCTGGCACACCCAGCGCGACCGCCTGGTGGAGTTCGCTTCGGTGCTGGGCCTGTTGGCCGGCAGCCTGGGCAAGCTGGGGCGGGATATCAGCCTGCTGATGCAGACCGAGGCGGCGGAGGTCTTCGAGCCCTCGGCGCCGGGCAAGGGCGGGTCGTCCACCATGCCGCACAAGCGCAACCCGGTGGGCGCGGCGGTGCTGATCAGCGCTGCGACCCGGGTTCCCGGCCTGCTGGCGACGATGTTTGCCGCCATGCCCCAGGAGCACGAGCGCAGCCTGGGCCTGTGGCACGCCGAATGGGAAACCCTGCCGGAGATCTGCTGCCTGGTGTCTGGCGCGTTGCACCAAGCATTGCTGGTGGCCGAAGGCCTGGAGGTCGACAGCGCGCGCATGGCGCACAACCTCGACCTGACCCAGGGCCTGGTACTGGCCGAAGCGGTGAGCATTGCCCTGGCCCAGCGCCTGGGGCGGGAAACCGCCCACCATCTGCTGGAACAATGCTGCAAGCGCGCAGTGGCCGAGAAACGCCATCTGCGTGGGGTATTGGGGGAGGATTCCCAGGTTACCGCCGAGCTGTCGGCGGCGGACCTGGATCGTCTATTGGACCCGGCGCACTACCTGGGCCAGGCGCAGGCCTGGGTCGAGCGCGCCGTGGCTGAACATTTTGCCTTGAAGGCCTGAAGGAGACTGCTGTGGGATTCGTGAAACTCGCCGAGGGCGAACTGCACTATCAACTCGAAGGGCCCGAGGGCGCGCCGGTACTGGTGCTGTCCAACTCCCTGGGCACCGACCTGCACATGTGGGACAAGCAGATGGAGGCCTTCACCCGGCACTTCCAGGTGCTGCGCATGGACACCCGTGGCCACGGCCGTTCCCTGGTCACCGAAGGTCCCTATAGCATCGAGCAACTGGGCCGCGACGTGGTGGCGCTGCTGGATGCGCTGGATATCCAGCGTGCGCATTTCTGTGGCCTGTCCATGGGCGGGCTGATCGGCCAGTGGCTGGGGATCAATGCCAGCGAGCGTCTGCACAAGCTGGTGGTGTGCAACACCGCGGCGAAGATCGGCGACCCGTCCGTATGGAACCCGCGGATCGAGACCGTGCTACGTGACGGCCAGGCAGCCATGGTGGCACTGCGCGATGCCTCCATCGCCCGCTGGTTCACCAGCGACTTTGCCGAAGCTCACCCTGACCAGGCCAAGCTGATCACCGACATGCTCGCGGCCACCTCGCCGCAAGGCTATGCGGCCAACTGCGCGGCGGTGCGGGACGCGGATTTCCGTGAACAGCTGGGGGCGATCAAGGTGCCCACCCTGGTGATTGCCGGCACTGAAGACGCCGTGACACCACCGTCCGGCGGGCATTTCATCCAGCAGCATGTGGCGGGCGCGGAGTATGCCGAGTTCTATGCTGCGCATTTGTCCAACGTCCAGGCCGGCGACGCTTTCAGCGCCCGGGTCGTGGATTTTCTGCTGGCCTGAGAGTCGATTCAAGGAGCCCTTTGTGGACGAGAAACAGCGTTATGACGAAGGCATGCAGGTTCGCCGCGCGGTGTTGGGCGATGCCCATGTAGACCGCAGCCTCAATGCCCTGACCGAGTTCAACTCGGAGTTCCAGGAAATGATCACCCGCCATGCCTGGGGCGACATCTGGACCCGCCCGGGCCTGCCGCGACACACCCGCAGCCTGATCACCATCGCCATGCTGATCGGCATGAACCGCAACGAGGAGCTCAAGCTGCACCTGCGGGCCGCCGCCAACAATGGGGTGAGCCGCAGCGAGATCAAGGAAGTGATCATGCAGAGCGCGATCTACTGCGGAATCCCGGCGGCCAACGCCACCTTCCACCTGGCGGAATCGGTGTGGGACGAACTGGGCATCGAATCCCGCAGTTGAGGCGCCGGGGCTGCACCGCGCGATTTCAGACGGTGGCCAGAATGAACACCCGCTTGAACGGGAACAGCGTCCGGCCATCGCCTTCGGGCGGATAGTAGCGATGTACCCGTGCCAGGTAATGGTTGAGGAAGCATTGTCGTTGCCGCTCGTCCAGGCTCAGGAGTACGGGGCGCAAGGCCGAGACCTTGACCCAGTCGAAGATCGGCGACTGGCCTTCCACGACCTGCAGGTGTTCGGTTTCCCAGATGTCCAGTTCCCGAGTCAGGGGCGCCAGCAAACGGTAGTAGCTATCCAGCGACAGTACCCGGCGCTCGGCCATGAACGCCCGCAGCTCCGGGGTGCCCAGCGGCTTGCCGTCCGGTCCTGCCTGTTCCAGGCTTTCGAGTATCAACTGATACCACAGGGCGTCGCGCCAATTGGGCATATGCGCCGCCAGGCAGCCGCCGGGGTTGAGCTGGTTCAACAGGCGCGGCAGCAGGTGTTCGTGGTCACTCATGAAGTGCAGCACTGCGGCAGCGAACAACAGGTCTGCAGGCTGTTCGGCTTTCCATTGCAGCAGGTCGCACCTGCGCCACAGCGCCTTGATCGGCAGGCAGCTGGCTTCGGCAAGCATTTCCGAGGAGCTGTCCACGCCTGTCAGCTCCGCGTAGGGCCAGCGCTGCGCCAGCAGTTGAGTGGCGATACCTGTTCCGCAACCCAGGTCGTAGATGTGATGGGGTTGCTGCAGGGCGACATGATCCAGTAGCTCGACCGCCGGTCGTTCTCGCAGGCGCACGAACTGCTGGTAGGCCTGGGGATCCCATTGGGTGCTGAGGTTCCTGGCCGTGGTCGGCTGAGGCTTGGTACTCATGTAAACATCCTTTTTAAAGTTGTCGTCCAATGACATTCAGGGTTCTGAGGAGCAGGGCTGCGCCACGTCGCGTGTCCTCCTCACGCAGCAGCGAGAGCAGCCCGTACAGGCTGGGAGCGGTACCTTGCGCTGAGGTTTCGGCCTTGGCCATGCGTAGTGCATTGCCCAGCATCCAGGTGGCAGCGGTGGCTTCTTCAAACTGTTGCGCAAGTTTTTCGATCATCGCCTGATCGAGCATGTCGATCAGATCGCAAAGCAGGGACAACAGGTCGACCATGTTGTCCAGGCGAGCGCTGTCCAGCAGCGGCTGGAGCTTTTTCATCAGGGCTTCCAGGCCTGGTGTGCCGGCGACTTCAGGCTGGGTCGCCCTTGGACCAGGCATGCTTGGATCAAAGCTGTCCATGGCGTTGTCTCCTCCCTGTGCAGGGTCAAAGCATTCCGCGGGCTACGGCCCAGTACAGGCCGCGATTGAATCCGGTGCGCAGCAGGCCACCCAACTTGCTCGACGGGGTGGGCAGAACGTCGTGGGCATAGTCGTACCAAAGGGGCATGCCGGCATTGAGGCCCATCTGCGCGACCGCCTGGACCCTACCGTCATAAACCGCCTCGGGAGAGCCCAGGCGGATTTCTCCGGCAATGTTGTTGGCAATCACCGGGGCCTGGTTGTGGCAGGCGCCGCCGGCCTTGCTGATCGGCAGGTCGACGGTATCGCCAATCACATAGACCCGCTCCAGGCCATAGACTTGCAGGGTTTCGTGATGGGTCGGCAGCCAGCCCTCCTGGCCCTGTGCCTGAGACGCGCCGGATTCGAGCACGGCGTCCACGGCCCGGATTGGCGGGGTGGCCATGAGAATGTCGAAAGGCTGCTCAGCGCCTTCCTCCGAGTAGGCGATGCGCCGGTCCGGGTCGACCCTGGCCAGGGTGAAGCCGCGCTGGAAGCGGATGTTCCTCTGTTCGAAGATATCCGGCAGCACCTCGCCGACCGGGCGTTGCAGGAACAGGCAATTGCGCAGTAGCTGCGCGGTGCTGGGGTAGGTGTAGATGATCTCGACCCGATCCCGTACTCCGCGCCGCCGCAGGAAGTCATCGAGCATCAGGGTCGTTTCTACCGGCGCGATGCCGCATTGATGAGGAACATTGGGTGTTTGCGGAAACGACACGGTGATGAACACCCGGCCCTTTTCGATCCGGCTCAGGCGCTGCGCCAGTTGCCGGGCAGGCTGGTATTGGTAGAAGTGGTCGCCGGCTTCCTTGAGCCCCTCGATCCGTTCCGGTGCCGGTACGCAGCCGGTGGCGATCACCAGGAAATCGTAGCCAAGACGTTTGCCGCTGCGAGTGTGCAGGCTCTGGCCGGCAAAATCGAAGCGGGTGACGGGGTCGACCCGGAAGGTTATTTCGGGGCGTAGCAGGGAGCGTTCGGGTCGCTTGAGTTCTTCTTGGAAGAACAGGTTGAACGCCACATACATGAAGGCGGGCTTGTAGAAATGATCCGGCGATTCGGACAGCAGGGTGATTTTGACCTCGTCCCTGAGTATCTCCGGGTAGAGCTTGCTGACCAGTTGATTGGCCAGGATGGTACCGCCTACACCTCCTCCGACAATGACGATGTGCTTGCTCATAACGCAGACCCTCCAAGGCTACGTCAGCTTCACGTACGACATCCGATGGATAACGGAACTGAATCGATAGGTTTCCTTTCCTGGAAGCGAGCACTGCCCGCCTGAAGTGAATACCCCTTTACTTTATCTGTGTATTGGATTTTTTTTACTAAGCCCGACCAGCGGACCTTTCCTTGGGCGCCACGGTTCAAGGCCGACAGCTGCAGGGGCCGGCCTTTTGGCTCGGCCCCGTGTTGGAAGGGGCTTACAGCAGGCTGAGGGGATAGCTGATGATTAGGCGGTTCTCGTCGAACTCGTTGTTGCTGAAGTCCCGGCGCATGGTGGAGTTGCGCCACTTCAGGTTGAGGTTCTTCAGTGTGCCGCTCTGGACCGTGTAGGCCACTTCGCTTTCCCGGCCCCATTCCTTGCCGTCGCTGACGGTGGCGGTGTGCACGTTGCTGCCGCTGATGTAGCGGTTCATCAGGGTCAGGCCGGGAACGCCCAGCGCGGCGAAATTGTAGTCATGGCGCACCTGCCAGGACTTCTCCTTGGCGTTGTCGTAGCTGGCGTTGTAGCTGTCGTTGGCCAGGGTGCCGCCGCTGGTGCCATTGACCCGCATCCAGGCGCTGTCGCCAGTGAGCTTCTGCAGGCCTACATAGAAGGTGTTGCCGCCATATTTGGCCGAGAACAGGCCGGACCAGGTGCGGTTCTCCATGTCGCCGGCGCGGGCGCTGCCGTCTTCCTTGCCATAGAAGAAGCCCAGGTTGGCGCCCAGGGTCCAGTCGCCCAGGGGTTGGCTGTGGATCAGGTTGACGAACTGCTGGCTGTAGATGTCCTTGAGCTGGGCATTCCACAGGGCGATCTGGGTGCGCTTGTCGTTGAAGGCATATTCGGCGCCCTGGAAGTTGAAACGGTCGGAGGTGAAGGCCGCTTTGCCGAACATGCTCATGTCACTCATGCTGCTGTCGTCACGCGGGCTGTTGGCGCGGAACTGGCCGCCATAGAGAGTCAGGCCGGCAATTTCCTTCGAGGTGATCTGGCCGCCGCGAAAGGTCTGTGGCAGCGAGCGGCCGTCGTCGGAGCGCAGGATCGGCAGCACTGGCATCCATTCGCCGACCTTGACCTCGGTCTGAGACAGTCGCGCCTTGAAAGCTACTCCCAGGCGTCCGAAGTTGTCCGCCGGGCGGCCGTCGTGATCCAGGGGCAGCAGTTGGGTGCCGCCGGTGCCCTTGCCGCCGTCGAGTTTCAGCGAGTAGAGGCCCAGCACGTCCATGCCGAAACCGACGGTGCCCTGGGTGAAGCCGGACTTTGCATCGAGGATGAAGCTCTGGGTCCATTCCTCGGCCTTGCCCTGGGCCTTGGTCGGGTTGGTGAAGTTGCGGTTGAAATAGAAGTTGCGCAGGGTCAGGTTGGCCTGGGCATCTTCGAGAAAGCCCGACTCTGCGGCCAGGGCCGGCAGGGCGGTGCTGCTCAGCGCCAGGGCCAGGAGGCTGGGCAGAAGGTAGGACGGCGGGGTGCTTGGCTTCATTCGTCGGTCTCTCTAATTGTTAGGGGTGCAGCTGGCCAGTGCCGCGCAAAGGGTCTGGGCACAGGTTTCAGGGGAGCAGGGTGGAACCAGAGGTATCAGCCGTAGCGGGCAGGGCGTGGGGGCATGGCATCGGACCTGTTGTTATTGGTGTGTCCAGGTGCCGGGAATGGTGCGTCGCGGATCAGGGCCAATCAATTGGACGAAACACTTTTTGGGCGGTAATCGAACACAAATGTTCCAGTTGGTACATATAAAAAAACCCACCGTCAGGTGGGTTTTTCATATGGCCAGGTGACGCTTCAGAACAGGTGCAGCGCCGGGGCTTTTTCCGCCAGTGGCTCGTTCTTCGCTGTCTGTTCGCTCCAGCCACCGCCGAGGGCCTTGTACAGGTTGACCTCGCTGGTGAGCTGCGACAGGCGATCGGTGATCAGTGCCTGCTGGGCGCTGAACAGCGACCGCTGGGCATCGAGGAAGGTCAGGTTGCTGTCGACCCCGATACGGTAGCGGCGCTCGGCCAGACGATAGTAGTCCTGGTTGGCGTTGACGAAATCACGCTGGGCCTGCAACTGCTGGTTGTAGGTCTGGCGTGCCGCCAGGCCATCGGAGACTTCCTGGAAGGCGGTCTGGATGGATTTCTCGTACTGCGCGACGGTGATGTCTTTCTGGATTTTCGAGTAGTCCAGGCTGGCGCGCAGGCTGCCGGCGTTGAAGATCGGCAGGTTGATCTGCGGCTGGAACAGCCAGGTGCCCGAGCCCCCCTTGAACAGGCCCGAGAGATCCGGGCTCAAGGTACCGGCATTGGCGGTCAGGCTGATGCTCGGGAAGAACGCTGCCCGCGCCGCGCCGATATTGGCGTTGGCCGCTTTCAGCTTGTACTCGGCTTCGAGGATGTCCGGACGCCGTTGTAGCAGCTCCGACGGCAAGCCTGCCGGCAGGTCGCTCAGCAGGTCGGCCGACAGCGGCTGGGCCTTCGGCAGATTGGCCGGAATCGCCGTACCCAGCAGCAGGGTCAGGCTGTTTTCATCCTGGGCCACCTGGCGGGTGTAGCGCGCCAGCTGGACCCGGGCGTTTTCCACCGAAGTCCGCGACTGGCTCAGGTCCAGGGCCGAGGCCACGCCCACTTCGTTGCTGCGCGAGGTCAGCCGGTAGCTTTCCTCGTAGGCACCGAGGGTGTCCTGGGTCAGTTTCAGCAGCTCCTTGTCGGCCTGCCAGGTCATGTAGGCATTGGCCACGCTGGCCACCAGGCTGATCTGGGTGCTGCGCCGGGCCTCTTCGCTGGAGAAGTAGGTCTGCAGGGCTTGCTCGCTCAGGCTGCGAACCCGGCCGAACAGGTCCAGTTCGTAGGCGCTGACGCCCACGGTGGCCGAGTACTGGCTGGTGATCCCGGCTTCGCCGGTCTGCGACATGCGTGCCGGAGTGCGCTGGCGGCTGCCGCTGGCGTTGGCCGAAACCGCAGGGAACAGGTCAGCCCGCTGGATCTGGTACTGCGCGGCATAGGCATCGATGTTCAGCGCCGCGACCTTGAGGTCGCGGTTGTTTTCCAGGGACGTCTGGATCAGTTGCTGCAGCGCCGGGTCATGGAAGAACTGCCGCCAGCCCTGTTCGGCGGCCGCCACGTTGGCGGCCTCCTTTGGCGAGTAGGCAGGGCCTTGGGGGAACTGCGCCGCCACCGGCGCTTCCGGGCGCTGGTAATCCGGGATCAGCGAGCAACCACTTAGCGCGATGGCGGTGATTGCCAGGGAGAGTAGCGACTTGCTCATTGGCCAGCCTCATTAGGGGTTGCAGTAGTTTCTGACAGGTCCGCTTTCCTGCGGCCCATGGACGATACGGTGACGAAGAACAATGGCACCCAGAAGATCGCCAGGATAGTCGCGGTGAGCATACCGCCGATCACGCCGGTACCGATCGCATGCTGGCTACCCGAGCCGGCGCCCGTGGAGATGGCCAGTGGCACGACCCCGAGGACGAAGGCCAGGGAGGTCATGATGATCGGCCGCAGACGCATCCGGCAGGCTTCCACCGCGGCGTCTACCAGGCTGCGGCCCTGCTCGTGCAGTTCCTTGGCGAACTCGACGATCAGAATGGCGTTTTTCGCCGCCAGACCAATGGTCACCAACAGACCCACCTGGAAGTACACGTCGTTGGACAGGCCGCGCATGCTGGTTGCCATCAGTGCACCGATGATCCCCAGGGGCACAACCAGCATCACTGCGATCGGAATCGACCAGCTTTCATACAGCGCTGCCAGACACAGGAACACCATCAGCAGGGACAAGGCGTACAGCGCAGGTGCCTGGGAGCCCGACAGACGTTCCTCGTAGGACAGGCCAGTCCAGGAGATACCGACACCCGCCGGCAGCTTCGCGGCAATGGCCTCGACTTCGGCCATGGCTTCACCGGTACTGTAGCCAGGGGCCGGGGCACCGAGCACTTCCATGGCTTCCACGCCGTTGTAACGGGCCAGCTTGGGCGAGCCGTAGATCCACTCGCCCTTGGCGAAGGAGGAGAACGGCACCATGGTTCCGGCGCTGTTGCGTACGTACCACTTCTTCAGGTCTTCGGGGCTCATGCGGGCACCGGCCTGACCCTGGATGTACACCTTCTTCACCCGACCACGGTCGATGAAGTCGTTGACGTAGCTACTGCCCAGGGCAATCGACAGGGTGTTGTTGATGTCGGTGAGGGTCACGCCCAGGGCACTGGCGCGCTCGTCGTCGATGGTCAACTGGTACTGCGGTTCATCGTTCAGGCCGTTCGGACGTACCTGGGACAGCACCTTGCTTTGGGCTGCCATGCCGAGGAACTGGTTGCGTGCAGCCATCAGTTTCTCATGGCCGATACCGGCGCGGTCCTGGAGGAACACGTCGAAACCGGTGGCGTTACCCAGCTCCAGTACCGCCGGAGGGGCGAAGGCGAACACCATCGCGTCACGGAAACTGAAGAAGTGCTGCTGGGCGCGGGCTGCCAGGTTGAACACGTTGTTTTCCGCGGAACGCTCGCCCCACGGCTTGAGCATGATGAAGGCCATGCCCGAGCTCTGGCCGCGACCGGCGAAGTTGAAGCCGTTCACGGTGAACACCGAAGCCACGGTGTCCTTTTCCTTGTCCAGCAGGTAGGCGCGCATTTCGTCCACTACCACCTGGGTCCGCTCGGCACTGGAGCCTGCCGGCGTCTGTACCTGGGCGAACAGAACGCCCTGGTCTTCTTCCGGCAGGAACGCGGTCGGGATGCGGGTGAACAGCCAGATCATGCCCAGGACGATCAGCACGTAGGCCAGCAGGTACGGAACCTTGTGGCGCAGCATGTTGCCCACGCCGCGTTCGTAGCTCTTCACGCTGCGATCGAAGGTGCGGTTGAACCAGCCGAAGAAGCCGCGCTTCTCGGTGGCGTGTTCGCCTTGCGGTACGGCCTTGAGCATGGTGGCGCACAGGGCCGGAGTGAAGATCAGGGCAACCAGCACCGACAGGGCCATGGCCGAGACCACGGTGATCGAGAACTGCTTGTAGATCACCCCGGTGGAGCCGCTGAAGAAGGCCATTGGCAGCAGTACCGCGGACAGCACCAGGGCGATACCCACCAGGGCTCCCTGGATCTGGCCCATGGACTTTTTCGTCGCCTCCTTGGGCGACAGCCCTTCCTCGTGCATCACCCGCTCGACGTTCTCCACCACGACGATGGCGTCGTCCACCAGCAAGCCGATGGCCAGCACCATGCCGAACATGGTCAGGGTGTTGATGCTGAAGCCGGCCGCCGCAAGGATGCCGAAGGTACCCAGCAGTACCACCGGCACCGTCATGGTGGTGATCACCGTGGCGCGGAAGTTCTGCAGGAACAGGAACATCACCAGGAACACCAGGACGATCGCTTCCACCAGGGTTTCAACCACACCCTTGATGGATTCGGTCACCACCGGGGTGGTGTCATACGGGAACACCACCTTCATCCCTTGCGGGAAGAAGGGTTCCAGGTCCTTGATGGTGTTGCGCAGGGCCTTGGCGGTGTCCAGGGCGTTGGCGCCGTTGGCCAGTTTCACTGCCAGGCCGGACGCCGGCTTGCCGTTGAACTGGGCGCTGATGGCGTAGTTCTCGCCACCCAGGCCGACGTCCGCGACATCGCCCAGACGCACTTGCGAGCCGTCCTTGTTGACCTTCAGCAGGATCGCCTTGAACTGCTCGGCAGTCTGCAGGCGGGTCTTGCCGATGATGGTGGCGTTGAGTTGCTGGCCGGGCAGGGCAGGCAGGCCGCCGAGCTGGCCGGACGATACCTGGACGTTCTGCGCGGCAACCGCGGTCTTCACGTCCACCGGGGTCAGGTTGTAGTTGTTCAGCTTGGCCGGGTCGAGCCAGATCCGCATCGCGTACTGGGCACCGAATACCTGGAAGTCACCGACGCCCGCGGTCCGCGAGATCGGGTCCTGCATGTTCGACACGATGTAGTTCGACAGGTCGTCCTTGGACATGCTGCCGTCCTCGGAAACCACGCCGATCACCAGCAGGAAGTTCTTCACTGCCTTGGTCACGCGGATACCCTGCTGCTGCACTTCTTGAGGCAGCAGCGGAGTGGCCAGGTTGAGCTTGTTCTGTACCTGAACCTGCGCGGTGTCCGAGTTGGTGCCCTGTTCGAAGGTCGCGGTGATGGTCATGCTGCCGTCGGAGTTACTTTCCGAGGACACATAACGCAGGTTGTCGATACCGTTGAGCTGCTGCTCGATCACCTGAACCACGGTGTCCTGCACGGTCTGTGCGGAAGCGCCTGGGTAGGTCACGGAGATGGCGATCGCTGGCGGCGCGATGCTCGGGTACTGGTTGATCGGCAATTTGAGGATCGATAGAGCTCCGACCAACATGATCACCAGGGCGATTACCCAGGCGAAGATCGGACGGTCGATAAAAAATTTCGACATGGTTTACTCCCCTTTGCCGCCTGCAGCTTTGTCAGTTGCCTGTGCAGGGGCCGGGTACTTCGCTGGAACGTTGGTTGCTTCGCTGGCCTTGACTTCAATGCCCGGCTTGACGAACTGCAGGCCTTCGGTGATCAGGCGATCGCCGGCTTTCAGCCCATCTTCCACCAACCACTGGCTGCCGACCGTGCGGCTGGCCTTGAGTTGACGCAGCTCGACCTTGTTATCCGGGCCAACCACCAGCGCGGTCGGGGTGCCTTTCAGGTCGCGCGTCACGCCTTGCTGGGGAGCCAGGATCGCCGCGCTGTTCACCCCGGCTTGCAGTTGGGCGTGGACGAACATGCCAGGCAGCAGAGTGTGCTCAGGGTTCGGGAACACTGCGCGCAGGGTCACCGAGCCGGTGGTTTCGTCCACCGAGACTTCGGAGAATTCCAGCTTGCCGTCGAGCTTGTACTGGCTGCCGTCTTCCAGGGTCAGTTTGACCTTGGCGGCATTGTCGCCGACTTTCTGCAGGCGACCGCTTTCCAGTTCGCGACGCAGTTCCAGCAGTTCTACCGAGGACTGGGTAACGTCGACGTAGATTGGGTCCAGCTGCTGGATCACGGCCATGGCATCGGCCTGGCCATTGCTCACCAGGGCGCCTTCGGTCACCGAGGAACGGCCGATTCGGCCGGTCAGTGGCGACAGCACTTTGGTGTAGCGCAGGTTGATCTGGGCGCTTTGCAGCGAGGCTTCCGACTGCAGGCGGTTGGCCACGGCAGTGTCGTATTCCTGGCGGCTTACGGCCTGCTCGTTGACCAGTTGCTTGTAGCGATCAGAAATCGACTTGGTCGATTGCAGATTAGCCTCGGCACTTTTCAGCGTTGCCTCATAGACCGATGGATCGATCTGATAAAGCTGCTGACCTTCCTTGACGTCTCCACCTTCTTTGAACAGACGCTTGAGAATAATCCCGTTTACCTGTGGGCGAACTTCGGCGATGCGGAACGCAGTGGTCCGGCCCGGGAGTTCGGAAGTCAAGGTAAAGGCTTGTGGTTGCAGGGTAACGACGCCGACCTGAGGGGCTTGAGGGGCAGGCGCCGCCTCTTCCTTTTTACATCCGCTGAGCAGCGATGCCAGGGCGACGGCAGTGACCAGAGCGGTAACAGCTGGCTTGAGTTGCATGAAAATCCTCGGGTCAGGCACGCAAGATGCGCACAAGAAAAGTGGAAGGGTAAAAATGCTTGGCTGAGTGGATAAGTAGCTTGCTAAGGAATATACTTACGTTCATGGTTGTTTGTAAATACCCCTGCGGCGTACCCATCCGGTTACAAAAGCCCCTGTAGGTGTTGAATTGTAGGCTGGGCAAACGGCACTCGAGATGCCGTTCCATATTTATTCAGAAGGTCTTCACGCATCGCTGAAAGATCCTGATCGAGGTTTTACTGCCATGGTCCGTCGTACCAAAGAGGAAGCTCAAGAAACTCGCAGCCAGATACTCGAGGCCGCCGAAAAGGCCTTTTACGAGCGTGGCGTGGCGCGTACCACCCTGGCCGACATCGCGGCGCTGGCGGGAGTCACGCGAGGTGCCATCTATTGGCACTTCAGCAACAAGGCCGATCTGGTGCAGGCCATGCTCGACAGCCTGCGTGAACCTTTGGATGAAATGGCCGCGGCCAGTGAGAATGTAGATGAAATGGACCCGTTGGGCTGCATGCGCAAGCTGCTCATTCATTTGTTTCATCAAGTTGCCCTGGACCCGAAAACCCGACGCATCAATGAAATCCTGTTTCACAAGTGCGAGTTCACCGACGAAATGTGCGACCTGCGCCGACAGCGTCGCGCTGCCAGCCTGGACTGCAACGTACACATCGAGCTGGCGTTGCGTAATGCAGTGAATCGTGGGCAATTGCCCGAGAACCTCGATGCGGCGCGGGCAGCTATTACGCTGCATGCGTTCATCGATGGCATTCTCTACCAGTGGTTGCTGGCCCCGGACAGCTTCGCCCTGCACACCGAAGCAGAGCGCTGGATCGACATCGGGCTGGATATGCTGCGCTTGAGCCCCAACCTCCGTCATTAAGACAAAATGCGTAATTGAGTCCGGTTGTGTCAACATTTAAGGCGAGGGACGTTCATACCCGGGGTCGCACTTCACAATGGGGTGCTTTTATATACGGGCTTGCTGCAGGTTGATAGATAGCGAGCTACGTATTTTGTAGGGATTTTGTTGCGGGTGTGTGAATGAGTGTGAGCCCTTCACCGTTCAACGGCGCGGAACACCCCATCAAGGGGATCGCCCTGATCTGCCTGGCGGTCCTGTTGTTTGCCAGCCACGACACGTTATCCAAATACCTGTCGGCTTTTTATCCCATCGTCATGGTGGTCTGGGCCCGCTATGTGGTGCACACCCTGTTGATGCTGGTGGTCTTCGTGCCGCGCAGTGGTTTCTCTGCGGTGGTGCGCACCAAGCGCCCCGGGTTGCAATTGCTGCGGGCCCTGTGCCTGATCGGCACCAGCCTGCTGTTCACCACCGGCCTGCGCTATATACCCCTGGCAGAAGCGACCGCGGTCAACTTCCTGGCGCCCTTGCTGGTGACTGCCCTGTCGGTGCCGTTTCTGGGGGAGCGGGTCAGTCGCGCCCAGTGGCTGGCAGTGCTGGCGGGGTTCGTCGGGGTGCTGATTGTGGTGCGTCCCGGTGGCGCGTTGTTCACGCCGGCAATCCTTCTGCCGCTGGGGTCGGCGCTGTGCTTCGGCTTCTACCAGTTGCTGACCCGCAAGCTCAGTGGTGTCGACAGCCCGACCACTAGCAACTTTCTCACCGGGATCCTCAACAGCCTGATCATGAGCGCGCTGCTGCCGTTCTTCTGGAGCACGCCGACGCTGGTTCATGGGCTGTTCATGATCGGCCTGGGCACCTGCGGCATGCTCGGCCACATGTTGCTGACCCAGGCGTTCCGCCATGCCGCGCCGGCGATGCTGGCGCCTTTCAGCTATGGGCAGATTCTTTTCGCCGGGCTCTTTGGCTACCTGATCTTCGACCATACCCCGGACCAGTACGCCCTGGTCGGTATCGCGGTCATCTGCCTCAGCGGCCTGGCGGTGGCCTGGGCCCAGCGCAAACGCTGAATGGCTTTCTGTAGCCCCTGCCGCAGTCCGCGACAAGGTCCGCAGGACCTTCATCGAACTTGAGATGGTCGCGCCCCTTCGGGGCGACCGTGCGTACGCGGCCCGAGCCTGCGGCAGCGGCTACAACGAATGTGCAGGCCATGAAAAAGCCCCGGCTCGCGAGAGTCGGGGCTTTTTATCGAGCGATGCAGGCTTACAGAGTCGGGTAGTCGATATAGCCGACCGGGCCCTTGCCGTAGAAGGTTTCCGGGTGCGCTTCGTTCAACGGCGCATCGGCCTTCAGGCGGGCTGGCAGGTCCGGGTTGGCGATGAAGGGCACACCAAAGGCCACGGCGTCAGCCTTGCCAGCGGCCAGCCAGGCGTTGGCGCTGTCCTTGGTGAAGCGTTCGTTGGCGATGTAGGGGCCGCCGAAGGCTTCTTTGAGTTGCGGGCCCAGGCTGTCGGCGCCTTCTTTCTCCCGGGAGCAGATAAAGGCGATACCGCGTTTGCCCAGCTCCCGAGCGACGTAGGTGAAGGTCTCCGCCAGGTTGGCATCACCCATGTCATGGGAGTCGGCACGTGGTGCCAGGTGCACGCCTACCCGGCCGGCACCCCAGATCTCGATGGCCGCGTCGGTGACTTCCAGCAGCAGGCGGGCACGGTTTTCCAGGGAGCCGCCGTACTGGTCGGTACGCTGGTTGGTGCTGCTTTGCAGGAACTGGTCCAGCAGGTAGCCGTTGGCGCCGTGGATTTCCACGCCGTCGAAACCGGCGGCCTTGGCGTTTTCCGCGCCGACCCGGTAGGCGTCGACGATGTCGGCGATCTCAGCGGTTTCCAGGGCCCGCGGAGTTGGGAAGTCGGCCAGTGGGCGCACCAGGCTGACGTGCCCCTTGGGCTGGAGGGCGCTGGGTGCCACCGGGGTTTCGCCGTTCAGATAGGACGGGTGGGAGATGCGTCCGACGTGCCACAGCTGCAGGAAGATCTTGCCACCGGCGCCGTGTACTGCCTTGGTCACATTGGCCCAGCCACGCACCTGGTCGTTGGACCAGATGCCGGGGGTGTCCGGGTAGCCCACGCCCATGGGGGTCACCGAGGTGGCCTCGCTGAGGATCAGGCCGGCGGAAGCCCGCTGTACGTAGTACTCGGCCATCAGCGCGTTGGGTACGCGGCCGGCATCGGCGCGGCAGCGGGTCAGCGGCGCCATGATGATGCGGTTGGACAGTTCGAGATCGCCGAGTTTGATCGGATCAAAGAGAGTCGTCATGGAATGCAGCCTTCTTTAAGGGATAGGGAGAGGATCAGTGGGTTGCAGGAGCCAGTTCGGCGTTGCCGCCCTGGCGAAAGGTAATCAGCGTCACCAGCAGGGCCAGGATCGCCAGGGCCGCAGCCGCCAACGGCACGCTGGTCAGGCCGAAGCCGTGGGCGATGACGCTGCCGCCGACCCAGGCACCCAGGGCATTGCCGATGTTGAAGGCGCCGATGTTCAGGGTCGAAACCAGGTTCGGTGCGGCCTTGCCGAAGGTCACTACGTTGACCTGCAACGCCGGCACTGCGGCAAACGAAGCGGTGGCCCAGAGGAACAGGGTGATCTCGGTGGGGATCAGCGCCACGCTGGTCCAGGTCAGTACGGTGGAGACCACGGCCATGGCCGCGAACACGCCGATCAGGGTGGCGCCCAGGCGCTTGTCCGCCAGTTTGCCGCCGATGATGTTGCCCAGGGTCAGGCCCAGGCCGATCAGCAGCAGGGTCCAGGTCACGCCCTTGGGCGAGACACCGGTGACATCACCGAGCAGCGGTGCAACGTAGGTGAAGAGGGTGAACATCGATGCGGCGAACAGCGCGGTCATGCTCAGGGACAGCCAGATACCCGCGCCCTTGAGGGCCGCCAGCTCCGCACGCATGTCGAGTTTTTCCTCGTCGCGCTTGGCCGGCAGGAAGCGCAGCAGGCCGATCAGCGCCAGTACGCCGATCACCGTCACCACCCAGAAGGTCGAGCGCCAGCCCGCTGCCTGGCCCAGGGCGGTGCCCAGGGGCACGCCAAGGACGTTGGCCAGGGTCAGGCCGGTGAACATCAGGGCCACGGCCGAAGCGCGCTTGTTGGCAGGCACCAGGCCGGCGGCCACCACTGAACCGATACCAAAGAAGGCACCGTGGCACAGCGCGGTGATCACCCGGGCAAACATCAGCACGTTGTAATCACTGGCCAGTGCACACAGCAGGTTGCCGACAATGAAGATTCCCATCAGCGCCACCAGGGCTGCCTTGCGGGGCAGGCGGGCGGTGGCCAGGGCCATGAAGGGCGCGCCGATGGCCACCCCAAGGGCGTAGCCGGTGACCAGCCAGCCGGCGCCGGGAATCGACACCCCGAGGTCCGCCGCCACATCGGGCAGCAGGCCCATGATGACGAACTCGGTGGTACCGATGGCGAAGGCACTCAAGGCCAGGATGAGAAGCGAAAGGGGCATTGTCGGGTCCTTGTCAGGTCAGAGCTGTTGGCTCATTTGCGTGAGGAACTGCTGGATGGTTTCCTCGTTGCGTTTGAAAAAATGCCATTGGCCGACTTTCCGGCTGCTGATCAGGCCTGCGCGTTGCAAGGTGGCGAGGTGGGCGGACACGGTCGACTGCGACAGGCCGCAGCGTTGGTCGATCTGCCCGGCGCAGACGCCGTGCTCATTGCTGTGAGCCTGATCGGGAAATTCGACAGTCGGATCTTTCAGCCAGTGCAGGATTTCCCTGCGAACCGGATGTGCCAGGGCTTTTATTATTTCGTCGAGGTCGAGGGACATGGCGGTGCTCGTTTTTTGTGAAACGTTGTATCGCGATGAAGCGAAATTTAAATCGTTATTTCGCGATATACCAATATGATTTTGGTCTTAAATCATTACTTATCGGTATATCGGGTTATAACGATATGTCGGTCGCAGTGCTAAGCTGCGTCCATGAATTATCTCGCACATCTGCACCTTGGCGGCCAGCGCCCGGGTCAATTACTCGGCAGCCTGTATGGCGATTTCGTCAAGGGACGCCTGCAAGGGCAGTTTTCGCCCGAGGTCGAGGCGGCGATCCAGCTGCATCGGCGCATCGATACCTACACCGACAGTCACCCGCTGGTGGCGGCGGCGCTGTCGCGTTTCTCCCTGACGCGAAGGCGTTACGCCGGCATCGTCATCGACGTGTTCTTCGACCATTGCCTGGCCCGGGATTGGCAGCATTACGCCGACCGGCCCCTGCCGCTGTTCACCGCCGAGGTGTACCGGGTGCTGGCGGCCGAGCCGCAGTTGCCGGCGCGGCTGGCGCAGATTGCGCCTTACATGGCGGCGGATGACTGGCTGGGTTCCTATCGCGAGTTCGCGGTGCTGGAGCCGGTGTTGCGGGGGATTGCCCGGCGCCTGTCACGGCCAGAGGAGCTGACCGCGGCGATGGTCGAGCTGGAACGGCTGTATGAACCGTTGAGCGAAGACTTCCGTGCTTTCTACCCGCAATTGCAGGCATTCGCCGCGCAGCACATCCAATTGCCCTGACTCACGATGGCTGTTTTAGGAGCTGGCTTGCCAGCGAAGGTGCTCTCATGACCGACGCAGGTTTCAAGGGCCTTTTCGCCGGCAAGCCGGCTCCTGCAGAGAGTTTCAGGCCGCGACCAGTTCGCCGTTGCGGCGTGGTTCGGCGGGCAGCATGACATCACCGAACAGCGCCTTCTGCACGGCTTGCTGGGCCTGGAAGGCCAGCGCCGCACGTTCCTGGCCCTGGCAGGCAATCGGCTTGAGCAGGTGGATCTCCACCTGGCCCCGGTCATTGGCGAACAGGCGCATCAGGTGCGAGAGCAGATCGTCGTCGCCGATGAAGGGCGCCAGGGTATCGATCTGGCCGTCGCGCAGGTAACGGATCGCCACCGGTTGCAGGCAGACGTCGGCATCGATGGCGCTGGCCAGCAAGCGCCCGTGGAAGGTGCGCAGGCCACGGCCATCGGTGGTGGTGCCTTCGGGGAACAGCAGCAGTGGGTGCTGCTCCTGCAAATGCCGGGTCATCTGCTTGCGGATCAACTGGCTGTCACCGGCGCCGCGGCGGATGAACAGGCTGCCGGCCTTGGCGGCCAGCCAACCGGCCACCGGCCAGGTGCGCACTTCGGCCTTGGACAGGAAGGACAGCGGCGTCAGCATGCCCAGCAGCGGGATATCGGTCCAGGACACATGGTTGCTGATCCAGAGCATCGGTTGGCGGGGCAGCTCGCCATGCACCGAGACCTGAAAGGGCAGGGCATTGCTCAAGCGTGCCATGAAGAAGCGCGACCAGCGCTGGCGCCGGACCATGGAGTTGGCGACCCCCAAGCGTTCCAGCAAACCGAAGATACTGGCCATGCTCAGGCCCAGCGCCACCACCAGCAGTACTCGGGCGATGCGCCCGTAGACCCGCAGCCGGCGCATCAGACCGCCGCCTTGAAGTGCCGGGCGTAGCGCGGGCACAGCTCGTCGCGCTTGAGCAGGATGAACACATCGGCGACCTGGAAATCCTCGTCCCAGCACGGCTCGCCGCAGATCTTCGCGCCCAGGCGCATGTAGGCCTTGAGCAGGGGCGGCATCTCGGCGATCACATTGGACGGAATGTCCAGGCTCGGCAGCGGGTTCTTCGGCTCGGCCCGCAGGTGCTCGGTGCACAGGTAGCGCTCGCGCAGGCGCTGCATGATCGCCTGGGCCTGCACGCCGCCGTCCTGCATGGGGATGCTGGCGCAACCCATCAGGTAGCTGTAGCCACCCTGATTGAGCACTTCCGCCAGTTCGCCCCAGAGCACGGCGATGGTGCCGCCGTTGCGGTAGGCCGGGTCGACGCAGGTGCGGCCGATCTCCAGGATCGGCCCCTTAAGCTGCACCAGGCCGTGCAGGCTGAACTCTTCTTCGCTGTAGAAACGCCCCAGGCTGTTGGCGGCCTGGTGGTCCAGCAGGCGGGTGGTGGCCACCAGGCGCCCGGTGTTCAGGTCGCGCACACCGATGTGGCTGCAATGAACGTCATAGTCATCCATGTCCAGACCCAGTTCCGCGCCCTTGAGCTTGGCGTTGAACTCGCCACTGAAGACGTTGAAACGCAGGGCCTGGGCTTCTTGCAGAGCCTTCGCGCCGATCAGGCGTTCGGCTTGCAGGCGGCGTTCAGTGCCGGTGTCGCTGATGCGGGCGATCTGAGTCATCGTGAATCTCCGTGCGGGCTACTGACCCGCCTTGGGTTGCAGCCAATCGACTTTGTTGTGCAAAGTCAGGCTATGTAGCCCCGGTGTCATCGCCATGAAGCTTTGGTGATGCTTATATGACAGCCCCTGAGGACCTTCGAATGCCCTGGCAAGCCCTGCTCGAGAGCCGTGAACGATTGCCCGCCAACCCCGACCTGGCCGAGGGCTACGGGGCTTTGCTGGCGCACCTGGGCAACGTCACGCCCTTCGAACTGGCGGTGCTCGGCGGGCGCTTGATGGCCACCCCGGGGCTGGCGTTCCTGGTGGGCTACCAGGCGGCATTGCGCATGTTGTGGCCCAGCGCGCCGTCCAGTCTGGGGGCTTTATGCGCGACCGAACGCCGCAGCCTGCGCCCGGCGGACATGCAGACCCGCCTGGAGGATCTGCGCCTGCACGGGCGCAAGGATTTCGTCACCGCCGGCGATGCCGCCGACTGGCTGCTGGTGGCGGCTCGCTGCGAAGCCCCGGGGGAGCGCGCAGCCCTGCGCCTGACGGTGGTCTATCCCGGCGAGCCCGGGGTCAAGGTCCAGACCCTGCCCGCCATTGCCCTGATGCCGGAGATCAGCCACGGCTGCCTGGAGCTGGACAACGCCGCCTGCGAGTTGCTGGCCGGCGACGGCTGGGATGCCTACGTCAAGCCGTTCCGCACCCTGGAAGACATCTATGTCCTGAGCGCCATGCTGGCCTGGCTGTATGGCGTGGGGCAGGACAGCGGCTGGCCGCAGCCCTTGCAGTTGCAACTGCTGGGCTTGCTGGCCGGCTGTGCCGAAGCCAGCCGGCAGAACCCGGCGCTGAGCAGCGGGCACATTCTGCTGGCGGGCCTGTTCGTGCAGTTCGAGGCGCTGAAACCCGAGATCGGCATTGCCTTCGCCCAGGGGCCACAGCTCTGGCGCGAGCAATGGACCCGCGACCAGGCCCTGCTGGACCTCGCCGCCAGCGCTCGCGCACAGCGCCTGGCCAAGGCCCTGGCCTCCCTGTAGGAGCCGGCTTGCCGCGAGGAATGCGCAGTCTCCGAAACCGCATTCGCTGGCAAGCCAGCTCCTACAAGAAGCGGTTCTCGCGCCCTATCGAATATTCGCCCAACCCTGTAGGAGCCGGCTTGCCGGCGAAGGTTGTCGCGAAACGGTCATGTGCCCGCAATAGGCTCGGCCCCAGACGGCTCTCGAGTGTCCTTCATGCCCAAAGCTTGGTTGCTGCTGGCCCTGCTTCTATTACTCAGCCTGCCGGCCCGGGCCGAGGAGTGGCCGGCGCTGCAATGGAGCCAGGGCACGCCAGCCAGCGGCCCGGCGTTGCAGGCCCTGGAGGATTACGCCTTTGTGCCCCGGGACGATGAGTCCCGCCAGGGCGTTCGCACCGACGCCTTGCTGGTGATCCGCGACGGTCGACTGCTCTACGAGCGCTACGCCGGGGCAACCGGGCCACAGACGCCCCATCTCGCCTGGTCCGCCAGCAAGAGCCTGCTGGCGGTGCTGCTGGGGGTGGCCTTTGGCGAGGGGCGCTTCCAGTTGCAGGACCCGGCGGCGAAGTTCTACCCGCCGCTCGAGGCCCATCCCGACATCACCCTGGCGGACCTGCTGCACTGGGCCTCGGGCCTGGATTGGCAGGAAGACTATGAATACGCCCCTCTCAACTCTTCGGTGGTGGCCATGCTCTACACCCGCGGGCACCGGGACATGGCCGCCTTCACCGCGCAACAGGCCGCCTCCGGCCCGCCGGGCCAGGTGTTTCGCTATTCCAGCGGCGACAGCAACCTGCTGGCGGCCAGCCTGCGGGGCATGGTGGGGGAGGGGCAGTATGCGGACTATCCCTGGCGTGCCCTGTTCGAACCCCTGGGCATCACCCAGGCGGTGTGGGAGCGGGATGCTGCTGGCACTTTCGTCGCTTCCTCGTACCTCTACCTGACGGCCCGCGATCTGGCTCGCATTGGCCTGCTGATGCAGCGCGATGGCCGTTGGCGCGACCGGCAATTGCTGCCCAAGGCCTGGGTCGAATTCTGCCGCACGCCCTTTCGTGGCTATCGGGCCAACCAGGACGTGGCCGTGGCGGGCGGGCACTGGTGGCTCAACCGCGAGGTGGACGGGGCGCCAAGGCCCTGGCCGGATGCCCCCGCCGATACCTACGCTGCGCTGGGACACTGGGGCCAGGCGCTGTATGTGCTGCCGGCGCAGCGCCTGGTGATCGTGCGCTATGGCGACGACCGTGACGGCAGCTACCAGCACAATGAACTGCTCAAGCGGGTGCTGGCCGCCTTCGCCACGCCGGAGCAGCCATGAAGCCCTGGCCCTTGATCCGTCGGCGTCCGCTGCTCAGCCTGCTGGCGCTCGGGCTGCTCCTGCTGCTGGGCTGGGGCTGGCAGCAGCGGGTGGCGTTGCAGGCCTTCCCGGACATCCTCGGGGCCTACACCGCCAAGGAGTACTGCTCCTGCCGTTACGTCATGCAACAACCTGCCGACTACTGCCGCGCCTACGTGCGCCAGTACCTGCCTACCAGCGCTTTTCTCGATGAGCCGCAGCCCCGTCGTGTCACCGCCAGCGCGCTGGGGCGCACCCATAGCGCGGTCTGGCGCAGTGCCCGTGAAGGTTGCCGCCTGGACCCCTGACCGGGGTCGAAACGATGGCGGCAGCTTTGTGTTCCATCCAGTGGAACCACATTTGATTGTCCTGTGCCCCGGCTCGCGGTTATCTGACGCAGAGCTTCGAGCACGCCCTGGCCCTCGTGCAGCGCTCCGAAAAAAAGAACGGGAACCCACCCGGCCCAGAGGAGATACGCCATGACCCGACACCAGCACATTCTTGCCTGGCTCAACGATGTCGCCAGCGACCTGCGGGCCATCCGCCAGGACATTCACGCCCACCCCGAGCTGGGTTTCGAGGAAAACCGCACCGCGGCGCTGGTGGCCCGCAGCCTTGAAGAGTGGGGTTATGAAGTGCACACCGGCGTGGGCCGGACCGGCGTCGTAGGGGTGCTGCGCAACGGCAGCAGCCCCCGCACCCTGGGCCTGCGGGCCGACATGGACGCCCTGCCGATCATCGAGAACACCGGGGTGCCCTACAGCAGCCGCTACAGCGGTTGCATGCACGCCTGCGGGCATGACGGCCACACCACCCTACTTCTCGGGGCGGCCCGTTACCTGGCGGCCACCCGGCAGTTCGACGGCACCCTGAACCTGATCTTCCAGCCGGCGGAGGAGGGCCAGGGTGGCGCCGAGGCCATGCTTGCCGACGGCCTGCTGGAGCGTTTCCCCTGTGATGCCCTGTTTGGCCTGCACAACATGCCAGGGCTGCCGGCCGGGCACCTGGGCTTTCGCGAGGGGCCGATGATGGCCTCCCAGGACCTGCTCAACGTGATAGTCGAAGGCGTCGGCGGCCATGGCTCCATGCCGCACCTGACGGTAGACCCGCTGGTGGCAGCGGCGAGCATGGTCATGGCCTTGCAGACAGTGGTAGCGCGCAACATCGATGCCCAGGAAGCCGCGGTGGTCACCGTCGGGGCCCTGCAAGCGGGCGAGGCGGCCAACGTCATTCCCCAGCAGGCCCTGCTGCGCCTGAGCCTGCGGGCCCTCAACGCACCCGTGCGCGAGCAGATGCTGGAGCGGGTCAAGGCCATTATCCGCACCCAGGCCGAGAGTTTCGGTTGCTCGGTCAGCATCGAGCATCGCCCGGCCTATCCGGTGCTGGTCAACAGCCCGGAGGAAACCGAGTTCGCCCGCAAGATCGGTGTCGAGCTGGTGGGGGCCGAGGCGGTCAACGGCAATACGCCGAAGCTGATGGGCAGCGAAGACTTCGGCTGGATGCTGCAGCGCTGCCCGGGCAGCTACCTGTTCATCGGCAACGGCGTGGCCCAGCCGATGGTGCATAACCCGGGTTACGACTTCAACGACGACATCCTCCTCACCGGCGCGGCCTATTGGGGCGCCCTGGCGGAAAGCTGGCTCAAACCGTCCTGACCCTTCCTGTTCCTGTGTCCCTGACTGCCCCGGGCGTGTTGTAGGCGCCCGGCACTTTAGCGAGCCCGCCAGAAGGCTCAAAAGTCTCCAAGGAACATCCCATGAGCGTCTCGACTCCCTCTGTTTCCAGGACCCGGCAGGTGGTTGCCGCCGTGGTCGGCAACGCCCTGGAATGGTACGACTTCATCGTCTACGGCTTTCTCGCCAGCTTCATCGCTCGCCAGTTCTTTCCCGCGGAAGATGAATACACCTCGCTGCTGATGGCCCTGGCCACCTTCGGCGTGGGTTTCTTCATGCGCCCGGTGGGCGGTGTGCTGCTGGGGATCTATTCCGATCGCAGGGGCCGCAAGGCGGCGATGCTGGTGATCATCCAACTGATGACCCTGGCCATCGCGATGATCGTGTTCGCCCCCAACTATGCGGCCATCGGTATCGGAGCGCCGCTGCTGATCGTGGTGGCACGCATGCTCCAGGGCTTTGCCACCGGTGGTGAGTACGCCAGCGCCACGGCCTACCTGGTGGAGAGTGCGCCGCCCCACCGCAAGGGCCTTTACGGCTCCTGGCAGTTGGTGGGGCAGTGCCTGGCGGTATTCAGCGGGGCGGCGATGGTGGCGGCGGTGACCCATTTCTTCTCGCCCCAGACCCTGGAACTCTGGGGCTGGCGCCTGCCATTCGTGATCGGCCTGTTGATCGGTCCGGTGGGGCTGTGGATCCGCAAGTACATGGAAGAGCCGCAAGCCTTTGTCGAGGCACGCAAGCAGGTGCGTGGCAAAGGGCCCGGGTTGTGGCAGGTGGTATCGGCCTATCGCCGAGCGATCCTGGTGTCCATGTGCATGTGCTGCGGGGGCACCGTGTCCTTTTATGTGGTGCTGGTGAACATGCCGACCTTTGCCCACACCAACCTCGGCCTGCCCCTGGATCAGGTGCTGTTGGTGCAGATGTTCGCCGTGGCCCTGATGACCCTGGTGATTCCCTTTGCCGGGGCCTTGTCGGATCGCATTGGGCGACGTCCAGTGCTGATGGCGTTCACCCTGGCGTTTTTTGTCATGGTCTATCCCTTGTATGTGTGGGTCGCTGCGGCGCCATCCATCGAGCGCCTGCTGGTGATGCAGATGCTGCTTTGCGGGGCCATCGGCGGTTTCTTCGGCCCCGGCCCCACGGCCCTGGCCGAGCAGTTTCCCATCGAGGTGCGTTCCACCGGAGTGTCGGTGGCGTATAACGTCACGGTCATGCTGTTCGGTGGCTTTGCGCCCTTGATCGTGACCTGGCTGAGCAAGGTCATGGCCACGCCGGTGGCGCCAGCCTTCTATGTCCTGCTGACCTCGGTCCTCAGCCTGCTGGGTACCTACTGCATGTATGACGCGGTCAGAGACGAAAAACCCGATGCCGTGAGCCTGGGAGGTGAGTCTTGATCAACCCCGCAGAACCATCGATCAATGCGTCGATTGTCGACCTGGATGCCCTGGTGCTGTCCCGGGCCATCCATGCCCGCGAGCTGTCCTGCCGCGAAGTGATGCAGGCCTACCTGGCGCAGATCGAGCGCTGCAATCCACTGGTCAATGCCCTGGTCTCGCTGGGGGACCCCGAGGCCCTGCTGGAGCAGGCTGACGAGCGAGACCGGCAGTTGGCCCAGGGCCAGTCCATGGGCTGGATGCACGGCATGCCCCAGGCGATCAAGGACCTGGCGGCCACCGCCGGGATGACCACCAGCATGGGTTCGCCGCTGTTTGCCGAGCATGTGCCCCAGGGGGATGCCATCAGCGTGGCGCGGGTCCGGGCCAGTGGCGCGATCATCGTCGGCAAGAGCAACGTGCCCGAGTTCGGCCTGGGCTCCCATACCTACAACCAGCTGTTCGGCACCACGGGCAACGCCTACGACAGCACCCTGTGTGCCGGCGGCAGCAGCGGCGGCGCCGCGGTGGCTCTGGCCCTGCGCATGCTGCCGGTGGCCGACGGCAGCGACATGATGGGCTCGTTGCGCAACCCCGCAGCCTTCAACAACGTGTTCGGCATGCGCCCCTCCCAGGGCCGGGTGCCGTTCGGCCCGACTCCGGAACTGTTCGTGCAGCAGTTGGCCACCGAAGGTCCCATGGGGCGCACGGTGGCCGACGTGGCGCGGCTGTTGGGTACCCAGGCCGGGTTTGACGCCCGGGCGCCTCTGTCGCTGAAGGACCCATCGGCGCTGCCGGAGGCGGCGCTGCAACGAAATGTGAAGGGCCTGCGCCTGGGCTGGCTGGGGGACTACAACGGCTACCTGGCCATGGAGCAGGGCGTACTGGGCCTGTGCGAAAAGGCCCTCGGGGATTTCGCCAGCCTGGGCTGCGAGGTGGAAAGCTGCCAGCCGGACTTTTCCCTGGCCCAGCTCTGGGATTGCTGGCTGGTACACCGCCACTGGCTGGTCCAGGGCTCCCTGGGGGCGCTGTACGACGACCCGGACAAGCGCCGCTGGCTCAAGCCGGAAGCGTGCTGGGAAGTGGAGGGCGCGGCGAAGCTGAGCGCGGCGGATGTGTATCGCGCTTCCCAGAGCCGCAGCGACTGGTATCGCGCGTTGCAGCGCCTGTTCGAGCGTTACGATTTCCTGCTGCTGCCCACCGCCCAAGTGTTCCCTTTCGATGCACGGCAAGCCTGGCCGCGGCAGATCGATGGGCAGGAAATGGACACTTACCACCGCTGGATGGAAGTGGTGATCGGCCCGACCCTGGCCGGCTTGCCCAGTATCAGCATTCCGGTGGGTTTCAACCTGGCCGGTTTGCCCATGGGGCTGCAGATCATCGGTCCGGCCCAGGCCGACCACGCCGTGCTGCAATTGGCTTACGCCCATGAGCAGCTGACGCAGTGGGTGCGGCAGCGGCCGCCGGGCAACCTGCGGTAATCAAAGGGGTGTGGTCGCCAAGGTCCGCAGGCCCGCATCTTGCTGGGTAAAACCTTTTCCTCAGTCAGGGAGCTCGGACTATGGCCAGCAAGGTAGAAACCGGCAGCGTGCGCTCAGTGGAGCGGGCCCTGGCCATTGTCGAGCTGATCGGCCAGCACCAGGCCCTGGGCCTGGAGGAGCTGCACTACCTGACGGGCCTGGCCAAGGCCACGGTATCGCGCATGCTGCTGACCCTGCAGGAACAGGGCTGGATCTATCGAGGCCTGAGTGACCGGCGCTACCGCCTGAGCGCCCGGAGCCTGTTCGGTGACAGCCGGCAGCGCTTCAAGCGCCAGATGGTGGAGCAGGCGGCGCCCTGGTTGCTGGAATTGAGTGCACGTACCGGATTGGTCACCGACCTGTCGAGCTTCGACGGCGAGAGCCTGGAGGTCCTGGAAAGTGCGGTGCCCGAGGTATTGCGCAAGCGCTACCCGAGCAACAGCCGGATTGTCGGCCAGCATGCCAGCCTGTTTCATTCGGCCATGGGCAAGGCCTGCCTGGGGGCCCTGGCCAGTGCAGAAGTCGAGCGTCTGGCCGAGCAGGAGCAGGTGCCGGCCGAAGCCCGGCAACAGTGCCTGGAATCCCAGCACCTGGGGTTCGGCCAGCGCACCGAAGGGCACTGGGAATACCCGGTGCGCCTGCCGTTCCTGATCCGCGCCGTGGCCTTGCCGCTGCAGACCGAAGGCCGGGTGATCGGCAGTATCGCCCTGCACTGGCCGCGGGACCTGGCCTGTGTCGAACAGGTGCGCAACCGCCACCTGTGGCTACTGGCGGAAACCGTCGAGCAGGTGCAGAAAGACATCGCCTGAAACCTCCCGCTCGGGCCTTCCGGCTGCCCTGATCGTGCTGCGCGGACAACGCTCTCCTCAGACACCGGGTTCCATTCTGCGGAACCAGTGCCCATTGCCCTTTGCCCCGCTGCTCCGAGAATGAAGCCTGGTCCGCCTTCGGCGGCCATGACGCCAATTCCAATAATAAGAACAGGTGATCTCATGCGGGCTGAGCAACGTTATCTGAGCGGGCTGTTGTGTTGTCTGGTGGCCGGTGGGGCCTTGGCCGAGGGCTTTTTCGAGGACAGCCGCAGGTCCTTGCGTTACAGCCAGTCCTACTGGAAGGAAAACGACGGGGGAGGGTTCGGTCCGACCCGGGATGAATGGGTACAGGCCACCCAGTTCAGCTTCAGTTCCGGCTGGTACCGCGAGGTGCTGGGGCTCGACTACAGCTATGGCCTGGCCGATGCCTTGCACGTAGGGCGAGACGCCAACAACATCAGCAACCTGCGAGCCGACCGCAGCGTGCAGCAGCCCCATGGCATCGCCAAGCCCCTCGAACTGTACCTGCGTGGGCGCTGGGTGGATGAAGCCGGAACCTTCAGCGCCGGAGTGGGGAAAAAAAGCCGGCAATACCAGCTTTACCGCGACGATCGCTATTCGCGCATCCTGCCGGCGGCCACCCTGGGCCAGGACCTGAGCTACGAGCGTGGCGCGCTGAGCCTGAACTTCAGCCGCATCGACGGTTTCAGCCCGCGCAACGACTCGGGCTGGAGCCAGGACCTGCGCACCTATCGAGGGCAGAGGATCGATGACCTGCGGCTCTATGCCCTGGGTCATGTGTTGCCTGGTGGCAGCAACCTGCAGCTTGAACACGGCGTGGCCCGGGACTACCTGCGCGCGTCCTCGGTGAAACTGACCCACAGTTTCGAACTGGCCCCCGAGCGCGGCATCGATGTGTATGCCATCTGGGGGCGCCAACAGGATGCCGGCAAGCGCTTCGAGTATTCCGGCGTGCGCGGGCTGTATGAGGCGGAGCGCTCTCACGATGCTCGGCATCTGGATCTGCAGTTCAAGTACCGGTTCAGCCGCTACTACTCCGGGCTGACCTGGAACAAGGTCTGGGGTGACGACTATGACCGCACCTTCTTCGCCCAGGACAACGGCACCTGGAACAGCAGCGGCAAGCTGTTCTACTACTTTGGCCTGCAGGACGAGGAGATGTTCAAGCTGCTGGGAGGCATGGATTTCGCCGACTTCGGCTTGCCGCGGCTGAAGTTGGATATGCACTACGCTGCCTCCAATCACGCCAAAGGCTACGCAGGTTTTTCCCGCCGGGAATTTCAGAGCGTGCTGCGCTATGCCTTCGACGGCTGGTTCGATGGGCTCGATGTCGCCTGGCTGCACGGGCGCTTTCGTACCCACGGGGAGCCCGACGGCATCCAGCGCCAGAGCCTCTCCAGAGGACCGGCAGGCATCATCAGCCATAGCGCCGAACGCTTCTACCTGAACTATACCTACCGCTTCTAGCTCTACTGCGCCGCCTGCCGTGACGTTTGCCAGCCTTCTGGCGGGCGGTTAAGGTGGCGCCTTCTGTACATGGGAGCTTGCATGCGTACGCCGATCCGCCTTCTTTTCAGCCTGCTCGGGGTACTGGCCCTGCCGGCCCAGGCCAACTGGTACCTGGACAACGAATCTTCCCGCGTGTCCTTCGTCACCACCAAGAACGCCAGTGTTTCCGAGGTCCAGCGCTTTCTGGTGCTGCATGGCAAGGTCGATGGCAAGGGCCAGGCGCAGTTGCAGATCGAACTGGAGTCGGTGAGCAGCGGGATTCCCTTGCGCGATGAGCGCATGCGCCAGGAACTGTTCCAGATCGCCCAGTTTCCCGAGGCGCGGATCAGTGCACAGATCAACCTGCGACCGATCAACGACCTGGCCCCCGGCGCACAGATCGAATTGCTGCTGCCGGTCACCGTCGCCCTGCACGGCGAGGAACACACCTACAACGCCGAATTGCTGGCCACCCGCCTGGATGACCGGCGCTTCCAGGTGGTGACCCTGGAACCTCTGGTGCTCAACGCCGAGGACTTCAACCTGGCCCCCGGCCTCGACAGCCTGCGCAAGATGGCCGGGTTGTCGGCCATCAGTTTCTCGGTGCCGGTGGGTGCGGTGCTGATCTTCACGGCGCGCTGACATGCGCGCAGCGGTGTTCCCCTGGCGCGAAGGCAACCGCTTCGAGTTGCTGATCGACGGCCCGCAGTTCTTCCCGCGGATGCTGGTGGCCATTGCCCGCGCCCAGCACCAGGTGGAACTGGAGCTGTACCTGGTGGAAGCCGGGACCTGCGCCGAGGCCATGGTCCAGGCCCTGGTGCAGGCAGCGCAGCGCGGGGTGCGGGTGCGCTGCCTGTTCGACGACTACGGCAGCCTGGCCTTTACCCAGGCCCTGCGCCGCAGCCTGACCGAGGCCGGTGTCGAGCTGCGCTTCTACAACAGGCTGAAATGGCGCCAGGGCTTTCTCAACCTGTACCGCGATCATCGCAAGCTGCTGCTGGTGGACCAGGCCCTGGCGGTGGTGGGCGGCACCGGGGTCACCGATGAGTTCTGGAAGCCCGAGGACAACAGCTGCGACTGGCATGAGGTGATGGTGGAGATTGCTGGCCCCATGGTCAGCGACTGGCAGCAGCTGTTCGACCGGCAATGGAGCGCCAACCTGTATCGCGGGGCCTGGAAGCCCGGTGCCGATTTCGGCCTGCCACGCCTGCCGCGCCTGCCCGATACCGGCGAGGGCATGGGCCGGGTGGCCTACGCCGACGCCCGCCAGCACCGCGACATCCTGCATTCGCTGATCCGGGCCTTGAGCAGCGGGCAGCGGCGCATCTGGCTGGCGACCCCGTATTTTCTGCCCACCTGGTCGGTGCGCCGTTCGTTGCGCAAGGCGGCGGCCCGAGGCCTCGACGTACGCCTGCTGCTGACCGGGCCGCGCACCGACCACCCGGCGGTGCGCTATGCCGGGCACCGCTACTATCCGCGCCTGCTCAAGGCCGGGGTGCGGATTTTCGAGTACCAGCCGCGTTTCCTGCACCTGAAGATGGCACTGGTGGACGACTGGGTGAGCGTGGGCTCGTGCAACTTCGACCACTGGAACCTGCGCTTCAACCTGGAAGCCAATCTGGAAGCCCTGGACCCTGCGTTGACCCAGGCAGTGGTGGCGAGTTTTGACGCCGACTTTGCCCAGAGCGAGGAAGTCAGCCTGGCGGTGTGGCGCAAGCGACCGCTGTGGCGGCGGATCAAGCAGCGGATCTGGGGTTGGGTCGACCGTCTGGTGGTCAACCTGCTGGATCGGCGCGGCTGACTCACGTGGCTGACACGGCTGGCTGTAGCCGCTGCCGCAGGCTGCGAACGAGCGCGAAGCGGTCGCGGCGGTCGTGAGTCCGATGGAGGTTTGGCGGGAGATCGACAAGCACGGTCCTGCGGACCTTTGCGCAGCCTCGCAGGCTCGGCAGCGGCGACAGATATTGCAGCGATTGTGGGGGTTACAGAAGGAGTCGGCCGGCGCAGGTCATGCGCCGGCCGCTGGCAGGCTCAGAGCAGTTCGAAGCTCTGTTGCTTGACGTCCTGGGAATCCAGGCCGATCTGCACATTGAAGTCGCCCGGCTCTGCGGCGTACTTGAGCTGCGCGTTGTAGAACTTCAGGTCGTCCTCGGTGATGGTGAAGTGAATGGCTTTCTCTTCACCGGCCTTGAGCATGACTTTCTGGAAGTTCTTCAATTCCTTGATCGGGCGGATCATCGAGCCGGCCACGTCCTGGATGTACAGCTGCACCACGGTTTCGCCGTCACGCTTGCCGGTGTTCTTCACCGTCACGCTGGCGTCGAGCTTGCCGCTCTTGTTCAGGGTGGTGGAGGACAGGGCCATGTCCGACAGGCTGAAGCTGGTGTAGCTCAGGCCATAGCCGAACGGGAACAGCGGGCCGGTGGTGTCGTCGAAGTACTGCGAGGTGTAGTTGCCCGGCTTGCCCGGGGTGAACGGCCGGCCGATGGTCAGGTGGTTGTAGTAGGTGGGGATCTGCCCCACGGAGCGGGGGAAGGTGATCGGCAGCTTGCCCGACGGGTTGTAGTCGCCGAACAGCACGTCGGCGATGGCGTTGCCACCTTCGGTGCCGCTGAACCAGGTTTCCAGGATCGCATCGGCCTGCTGGTTTTCTTCCAGCAGCGACAGCGGCCGGCCATTCATCAGCACCAGCACCAGTGGCTTGCCGGTGGCCTTGAGGGCCTTGATCAGGTCGCGCTGGCTGGCAGGAATGTGCAGGTCGGTGCGGCTCGAGGATTCGTGGGACATGCCCCGGGATTCACCCACCGCGGCCACGATCACATCCGATTGCCGGGCGGCCTTGACCGCTTCGTCGATCATCTGCTGCGCCGTGCGCGGGTCGTCCACCACTTCCGGGGCATCGAAGTTGAGGAAGTTCAGGTAGTCCACCACCTTCTTGTCGGCGGTGATGTTGGAACCCCGGGCGTACACCAGTTGGGCCTTGTCTCCCAGTACATTGCGCATGCCGTCGTACAGGGTCACCGATTGCGCCGGCACCCCGGCGGCGGCCCAACTGCCCATCATGTCGATCGGCGCCTTGGCCAGCGGGCCCACCAGGGCGATCTTGGCGGTTTTCTGCAGTGGCAGGGTGTCGTTCTGGTTCTTCAGCAGCACCAGGCTGCGTCGCGCGATATCCCGGGCGTCGCTGCGGTGCAGGCGGCTTTCGGCGTTGGTGTCGGCGGGGTCGTCCTCGGCCTTGCCGATGCGCACGTACGGGTCCTTGAACAGGCCCATGTCGTACTTGGCGGCCAGCACTTCACGCACGGCGTTGTCGATGTCCTTCTGTTCGATCTCGCCGGACTTGAGCAGCCCCGGCAGCTCCTTGCCGTACAGCGAATCGTTCATGCTCATGTCGATGCCGGCCTTGATCGCCAGTTTGGCCGCTTCACGTCCGTCCTTGGCGACGCCATGGCGGATCAGTTCGATGATCGCCCCGTGGTCGCTCACCGCCAGGCCCTTGAAGCCCCATTCCTTGCGCAGCAGGTCGTTCATCAGCCAGGTGTTGGAGGTGGCGGGCACGCCGTTGATCGAGTTCAGGGCCACCATCACCCCGCCGGCACCGGAGTCGATCGCCGCGCGGTAGGGCGGCAGGTAGTCCTGGTACATCTTCACCGGGCTCATGTCGACGATGTTGTAGTCGCGACCACCTTCCACCGCGCCATACAGGGCGAAGTGCTTGACGCTGGCCATGATGCTGTCCGGCAGGGCCGGGCTCTGGCCCTGGTAGGCCTTGACCATGACCTTGGCGATGCGCGAGACCAGGTAGGTGTCTTCGCCAAAGCCTTCGGAGGTACGGCCCCAGCGCGGATCGCGGGAGATATCGACCATCGGCGCAAAAGTGATGTCCAGGCTGTCGGCGCTGGCTTCCTTGGCGGCAATGCGCCCGGAGCGGCCGATGGCATCCATGTCCCAGCTGGAGGCCAGGGCCAGGCTGATGGGGAAGATGGTCCGGTGGCCGTGGATCACGTCGTAGGCGAAGAACATCGGGATCTTCAGCCGGCTGCGCATGGCCGCGTCCTGCATCGGCCGGTTTTCCGGGCGGGTGATGGAGTTGAAGGTGCCGCCGATATTGCCCGCGGCAATTTCCTTGCGGATCAGCTCGCGGGGCATTTCCGGGCCGATGCTGATCAGCCGCAGCTGGCCGATCTTCTCTTCCAGGGTCATGCGCTTGAGCAGGTCGCTGATAAAGGCTTCTTTGTTTTCCAGGGGGACCGGGGCAGTTTCGGCCAATACAGGGTGACTGGCCAGGCTGACCAGCAGGCCCAGCAAACACAGCTTCTTCATGAATATTGTTCTCAAGGGCTCAAGACCGACGCATGAGTGACGCGTCGAACAGCCAAAATTTAGGGAGCGACTATTGTTGTTCAGATAATTCCCGCACACTTCAGGCGGTGTGAAAACTGCTGCGTTCGGCAATACGGCGTTAAAAACAGGCTCGGAATGCTCATGTAGCCTCCTACACTCCGCTTCCTCGCCTGTTTTTGCCTTGTCTTGCCTTCACTCGCGACGTTTTCACACCGCCTTATTTCTGAACTCTTTTTCGCGCTGGGCATCTTTTAGCCCATCAGCCCGATGCATTCCAGTGGCGCAGGCAGATTTTGCCCACAGGATGTGTGAAAGCGGGCAAAAGCTTCATTTCAATCAGGTTGTGCAAGGAGCCTCACCCATGAACATCACTCAAAGCCTGCGTTCGAGCTGGCCCATCGCTGCCTTGTTGCTGCTTACCAGCCTGCTCAGCGGCTGCGGCATCAACAACATTCCGACCCTGGACGAGCAGGTCAAGGCCGACTGGGGCCAGGTGCAGAACCAGTACCAGCGCCGCGCCGACCTGATCCCCAACCTGGTGGAAACCGTCAAGGGCTACGCCAAGCACGAAGAGCAGACCCTCACTGCGGTGATCGAGGCGCGGGCCAAGGCCACCTCGATCCAGGTGGACGCCAGCACCCTGGACAACCCGGAAAAACTCAAGCAGTTCCAGCAGGCCCAGGACCAGTTGAGCGGTGCCCTGAGCCGCCTGATGGTGGTCTCCGAGCGCTACCCGGACCTCAAGGCCAACCAGAACTTCCTGGCCCTGCAATCCCAGCTTGAAGGCACCGAGAACCGCATCGCCGTGGCCCGTCGCGACTTCATCCTGGCGGTGCAGAAGTACAACACCGAGATTCGTACCTTCCCCGGCCGCCTGTGGCACAGCCTGATGTACAGCGACATGCCGGTGCGTGAATCCTTCGAGGCCACCAGCCCCGACGCCGACAAAGCGCCGCAAGTCAAATTCTGATGAGCCATGGGCGGCGCGTGCTGCAAGGCGCGCTGCTGTGGCTTTGGCTGGTGGGTGGCGCCGTACTGGCGCAAACACCCGGGCCCACACCCACGGATGGGGTGCCGTTGCGTTCGTCGCAACCCGCTGTCCAGGTCGAGCCCGCACCGACCACTGCGACAGCGGCACCGATTGAACGCCTGTTTCCCAAGCTGACCGGGCGGGTGGTGGACACCGCGCAGTTGCTCACGCCATCAGCGCAGGTCTACCTGGCGCAGATGCTGGAGCGGCTCGAGCAGACCACCACCGACCAGGTCGTGGTGGCCACGGTGCCGAGCCTGGGTGGCCATAGCATCGAGGAGTTCGGCCTGCAGTTGGGCCGGCACTGGGGGATCGGCCGGAAGGACAAGAACAACGGCGTCCTGCTGCTGGTGGCCAAGGACGATCGCAAGGTGCGGATCGAGGTCGGTTACGGCCTGGAGGGGCGGCTCAACGACATGGTGGCCCACTTCATCATCGATGGTTCGATCATTCCGTACTTCAAGGACGACCTGTATTCCTCGGGGATCATTGCCGGGGCCACGTCCATCGTGAGCGTATTGTCGTCCACCGACCGGCCGATGCTGGTGTACCGCTCGGTGGAGAAAAGCTGGTACCAGGACATCGAGTGGATGTGGTGGTTCGAGAGGTTGTTCTACCTGGTGTTCGTCGGTGTACCGTTGTTCGGGTTCCTGACCCAATGGCGCAGCGGCGATGACTCGCCGGTTGTTGCCAGCGGCGATTCGGCCAGGCGCGAAACCAGGGCCGAGCGCGACACCGGTTCGAGCAGCAGTGCGTTCGACTGGTTCGACTCCAGCAGCTCCAGCTCCAGTTCAAGCTCGGACAGTTTCAGTGGGGGCGGCGGCAGTTTTGGCGGTGGCGGGGCGTCCGGCAGTTGGTAGCACACGCGGACAAACATTAAGGATGAGGTGCTGATGCGACTCTATAAAATTGGCCTGGTGCTGTTGCTCTGGGTCTTTGCGGTCTCGGCCCAGGCCGAGCTGAGGTTTCCGGCCCTGAGCGGGCGGGTGGTGGACGACGCGCAGATGATCGAGCCGACCATCAGCGCCCTGCTGACTCGGCAACTGCAAGCCCACGAACAGGCCACCGGCGAACAGTTGGTGGTGGTGACCCTGCCGAACCTGCAAGGCGTCAGCATCGAGGAATTCGGCTACCAGTTGGGGCGCCACTGGGGCATCGGCCAGAAGGACAAGAACAACGGCGCGCTGCTGATCGTCGCCCGGGACGAGCGCAAGCTGCGCATCGAAGTGGGCTACGGCCTGGAGGATCGCCTGACCGACGCCCAGGCCTCGGTGATCATCAACCAGGTGATCACCCCGGCGTTCAAGACCGGGCAGTTCAGCAAGGGCATCAGCGACGGGGTTTCGGCCATGCTCCTGGTGCTCGGCGGCACGCCGCTGGACGAGCCGGCCACGGCCTATGACAGCGGCGGCCAGAGCAGCGACCAGGACGATTTTGTCCAGCGTCACCCGTGGCTGTTCATCTTCATGGTGCTGCTGTTCATCCTGGTGGTGATGGTGGCGCAGGCGCTCGGGTTCATCACCACCACCAGCGGGCGCGGCGGTGACGGAGGCGGTGGCTTCGGCGGTTTTGGTGGCGGCTCCGGCGGCGGGGGCGGCTTCAGTGGGGGCGGCGGCAGCTTTGGCGGCGGCGGTTCCTCCGGCGGCTGGTAACTGACAATAAAAAGCGGAAATCCAACGACATGGCATTACTCAGTGAATTCGAACAACGGCAGGTGGCCGAAGCCATCGCCCGGGTGGAACAGCAGACCGACGCCGAACTGGTGACGGTACTGGCGGCCCGGGCCGACGACTACGCCTATATCCCGCTGCTCTGGGCCAGCCTGCTGGCGCTGGTGGTGCCGGGGCTGGTGCACTACGCCACCGGCTGGCTGAACATGCACCTGTTGCTGCTGGCGCAGTGGGCGACCTTTATCGTCTTGTGCCTGGTGTTCCGCCTGCCGCGGGTCACCACCCGGCTGATTCCGCGATCGGTGCGTCACTGGCGCGCTTCCAACCTGGCCCGGCGCCAGTTCCTCGAACAGAACCTGCACCACACCGTGGGCGGCACCGGGGTGCTGATCTTTGTCAGCGAAGCCGAGCGCTATGTGGAGATCCTGGTGGACGAGGGCATCTCCAGGCGCCTGGACAACAAGAACTGGAACGCGATTGTCCAGGCCTTTACCCAGCAGGTCCGGCAAGGCCAGACCCTGCAGGGCTTCCTTGATTGCATTGAAGCCAGCGGCGAGTTGCTCAAGAACCATGTGCCCCTGACCCAGGTACGTAACGAATTGCCCAACCGCCTGGTGGTGCTCAACTGACCCACCCAGCTGGGGACTATGGCGTGCTACCTGTGTAGGAGCCGGCTTGCCGGCGAAGAGGCCCGTGAGCCTTGCACCGCCCTTGGGGACGCCTTCGCTGGCAAGCCAGCTCCTACAGCGGTGCGATACCGGTGTTGTTCTTGTAGGAGCCGGCTCGCCGGCGAACAGCTCCTTGAGCCTTGCACCGCCCTCGGGCGAGGATTTTTTACCGTCGGGTGAATAACTTCGTGCCCCGGCGGGGCTTGCTCCCTAAAATACCCGCCATTCCCTGATCGACACCGCGCATCGCCCGAGGCTCCTGCCCCCATGTCTGTTACCGCATCTTCCGCCCGCCCCGCGCCGGATCATCACGCCCAGTTCCTGCAACTGCTCGACACCAGCCTCACGCAGAACGCCTTTATCAAGCTGGTACTGGCCAAGCACGTGGGGCCGGAGGCGGACCTGCAACGCCTGATCATCAAGCAACTGACGGTCAAGGAGCAGCCGTGCCTGTCCTTCGTCTATCGCTACAAGACCCGGGACATCACCAAGAACTTCTCCCTGGACGAAGGCATCGCCGCCATCGCCGAGCTGCTGCCGGCTGCGTTCAAGAACGCCCACCTGCTGACCCTCACCGACGAGGTACAGCTCGAATACAGCAAGAAGGGCAAGAGTTCGCTGTTCAAGGGCAAGCCGCAAACCCAGCGCGATGCGCCGTCCGCCGAGCACAACCGGGAGAAGAACCGCTTCCTCGACCTCAGCCGGCCGTTTCTCGCCGACCTGGGGGTGACCAACAAGCAGCATGAGCTGATTCCGGCGATGTCACGCAAGTGGAAGCAGATCAACAAGTTCATCGAGGTCTTCAGCCACGCCCTGGGCAGCTCGCCGATCACGCTCGACCAGCCGGTGCGGGTGGCGGACTTCGGCTCCGGCAAGGGCTACCTGACCTTCGCCATCCACGACTACCTGCGCAATACCCTCAAGGCCGAGGGCGAAGTCACCGGCGTCGAGTTGCGTGAGGACATGGTGACCCTGTGCAACGCCGCCGCGCAGCGCCTGGAGCACCCGGGCCTGGTGTTCAAGTGCGGTGACGTGCGCAGCGTGGCCCCCAGCCAGCTGGAAGTGATGATCGCCCTGCACGCCTGCGACATCGCCACCGACTACGCGATCCACACCGGTATCCGCTCCGGCGCGGCGATCATCATGTGCTCGCCGTGCTGCCACAAGCAGATCCGCCAGCAGATCCAGAGCCCGCTGCTGCTCAAGCCGATGCTGCAATACGGCCTGCACCTGGGGCAGCAAGCGGAAATGGTCACCGACAGCCTGCGGGCGCTGTTCCTCGAAGCCTGCGGTTATGAAACCAAGGTCTTTGAATTCATCTCCCTGGAGCACACCAACAAGAACAAGATGATTCTGGCGGTCAAGCGCGCCGAACCGCAGGATCCCAGCCAGCTGCTGGCCAGGATCGAAGAGCTCAAGGCCTTCTACCAGATCAGCGAACATTGCCTGGAAACCCTGCTCAAGGCCGACGGTTACCTCGGCTGAGGGCTGGCCGGCGGCGTGGGCAGCGGTGTGGCCGGGCGCACCGCGGTCTTGCGCCCCAGGACCACGGTAAGGATCACGCCCACCGCGAACACCCAGGTAATGGGCTGCACCTGCTCACCGAAGAACAGGGCGGAAAAGGCGATGGTGAAGAAGATCTGCAGTAGCTGGATCTGGCTCACTCGAGCAATTCCGCCCATGGCCAGCCCGGCATACCAGGCGAAAAAACCCAGGAACTGCGAGAACAGCGCAACGTAGCCGAAGGCCCACCAGGTCCTCATGGAAATCGCCCCCTGGTGCTGCGCCGCCAGGTACCACACCGGCCCGATCAGCAGCGGCGTGGACAGCACCAGAGCCCAGCAGATCACCTGCCAGCCACCCATCTCCCGCGCCAGCCGGCCCCCTTCGGCATAACCCAGGCCGCCCACGGCAATCGCCCCGAGCATCAGCACATCACCGGCCTGGATGCTGCCCGCGCCACTGAGCAGCGCATAACCCAGCACCAGCGCACTGCCCAGGGCGGCGCAAGCCCAGAAGGCCTTCGACGGCCGTTCGTGGGACAGCCACGCCGCATACAGCGCCACGCACAACGGTTGCAGGCCATTGACCAGCGCGCCGTGGGACGCGGGCAGGGTCTGCATGGCCCAGGCCGAAAGCACTGGAAAGCCGAGGATCACCCCGAGAATCACCACGCTCAGGCCCTTGACCTGCTTCCAGGTCGGCCATCTTTCCCGGCGCCAGAGCAGCAGCAAGGCCGCCGGGATCGCCGCGAACAGCGCGCGGCCCAGGCCGTTGAGCAAGGGGTGCATCTGCTCCACCACTATCCGGGTGAAGGGCAGGGTCAGGCTGAAAATGATGACACCCAGCAGGCCGAGGGCCATGCCGGTGTTTTCGCGCGAGGACATGATGGCTACCAGAATTCGTACAGGGACACAGGTGCCTGCATCTAGCCATAAAGCCGCGCGATCCTGGTGCTACAGCTGGGTGCAGAGTTGTCCGTACAGTTGTCGCTGTAGTACCGGGTTATTACCCGGGCCGGTGGATTGGGGCTACCTTGAATACTCCTTGCGCCCCCGTCTTTCACTGAAAGGAGTCCACTCCATGGCCGCGAAAAAGATTCTCATGCTGGTTGGCGATTACGTCGAAGACTACGAAGTGATGGTGCCGTTCCAGGCCCTGCTGATGGTCGGTCACAACGTGCATGCGGTGTGTCCCGACAAGAGCGCCGGGCAGACCGTGCGCACGGCGATCCACGACTTCGAGGGCGACCAGACCTACAGCGAAAAGCCGGGCCATCTGTTTGCCCTGAACTTCGATTTCGCCCAAGTGAAGTCCAGCGATTACGACGCCCTGCTGATCCCCGGTGGCCGTGCCCCGGAATACCTGCGCCTGAACGAAAAGGTCCTGCAACTGGTCAGGGAATTCGACCAGGCTGGCAAGCCGATTGCCGCGGTGTGCCACGGCGCGCAACTGCTGGCGGCGGCCGGCATCCTCGAAGGCCGCGAATGCAGCGCCTACCCGGCCTGCGCCCCGGAAGTTCGGCTGGCGGGGGGCACCTATATCGATATCCCCGTGACCCAAGGCCATGTTCAAGGCAATCTGGCCACCGCCCCGGCCTGGCCGGCGCATCCCAGTTGGCTGGCCGGTTTCCTGGGCCTGCTGGGCACCAAAATCACCCTGTAAGCGAGGGCCACGCCATGTGCGAGCTGTACGTCAAAGCCGACCCGATTCTCTACGAATCCCGTTCTCGCTCGTTGCGCATCTGTGGCGTGGTCACGACCTTGCGCCTGGAAAACCAGTTCTGGGACATTCTCAGCGAGATCGCCGAAGTGGACGGCATGACCACCAACCAGCTGATCGCCAAGCTGTATGAAGAGGTCATGGATTACCGTGGCGAAGTGGTGAATTTCGCCTCCTTCCTGCGGGTCAGTTGCACCCGCTACCTGAGCCAGCGCCGCAGCACCGTCCCCGACCTCAGCCTGGTAAAGCGCAACGCACTGTAGCCGCTGCCGCAGGCTGCGAAAGGCCCGCAGGGACGCGGGGTTCTGAGGGCCGCCGGAGGTTTGGCAGGCGATCGCCAGGCAAGGTCCTGCGGACCTTTGCGCAGCCTCGCGGGCTCGGCAGCGGCTACGGGGCTCAGCTGATTTTGCTGAGGAAGCCGGGTAGTTCCGGTTCCGGGAGCACCGACAGCACTTTGAGGCGTTGCAACATGCGCTGGCGGGCGCGTTGCAGGTGTTCTCTGAGGTTCAGGGCCGCAGCGTCGTAGGCACCGTGCAGCAGCAGTTCGAGGATCAGTCGGTGCTCGGCGAGCATCGCCGGGTCGGCGCCGATGCCCAGCAGGCGGTAGAAGATCCGGTTGATGATCATCGGGCTCTGGGCCTGACGGATCAGCGCCGCCATCTTGCGGTTCTGCAAGCCGCCCAGGCATTGCTGGTGCAGGTCTTCTTCCAGGCGTTCCAGGGCCTCCAGCCCACAGTGCTCGGCCTGTTGCGCCTGGGTCACCCGTTCCAGCATCTGTTCCAGGCGTTCGCGGCCCAGGCCCGGCGCGCTCTGGCGCAGGGCTTCGGGTTCCAGGCAGGCGCGCAGTTCGTAGTCTTCGGTGACTTCCCGGGCGGTCAGCGGTCCGGCCAGCCATTGGGAGTAGGGTTCCTTTTCCACCAGGCCGCGATCGCGCAGGCGCATCAGTGCTTCGCGGACCACCGCGCGGCTGACGCCGTAGTGCTCGGCTGCGGCCTGTTCGTCGAGGCGAAAGTGACCGAAGGCGATGCAGGTGGAGAGGGCACTGCCCAGTTCTTCGTAGATCCGTTCCCCCAGGGGCCGGGTGTCCACCAGTTCTTCGTCGCTGGCCAGCCCCAGGTGGGCATGGCTCAGGGGCAGGCGCAGCGGTTCGATCTCCAGGCCCTGGGGGTTGATCAGGTAGCCGCGGCCGTCAAAACGGCTGATCAGCCCTTCGCCGTGCAACAGATCGAGGGCCTTGCGCACCGGCACTCGGCTGGTGCCGAACAGTTCCGCCAGGGGCGCTTCCAGCAGCACCAGGCCCTGCAGGGCGGTGCCCTGGAGGATGGCGTCGCGCAAGACCTGACGGATCATGGCGTAGCGCGATGCGGTGCGCGGGTCCTCTGCTGACACTGCTTTCATCGGTTCCTCTAGGGGCTGTTGCCGGTGGGTGACGAGCCCGTTGCCGGGCCGCGGTGGCCGGGGATTCTCTCACAGTTGCCAAGTGTCACTGAGTGCCACGTTTGGTTGCCCCGTCCTGGGGCCGCCCTGGGTGGGTTGTTACCTTTCTGCACCAAAATGTACTTTTTAATAAAAGATACATTATTTCAATGGCAGACCCTTGGGCGAGGATTTTCTCCGTCGGTCGTCGCGCGATCTCTGTCAGTAGCCCAATCTGGCTCGCTATTACAGGCGAATCTGGGGGATTTTCCGAAAGCACGCGGTGCTCCCTGCGTTTTGAGCTGGCACGGAATCTGCTCTGTATAAAATGTACATTTTAATATTTAGTACATTTTTAGATTTTTGCGGAGTGAGCCATGCACCCTGATTCGCTGAATGACGCCACGGCCATGGCGCAAGCCTTTGCCTCGGGCCGCACCGATCCGGTCCAGGTTCTGGAGCAGGCCCTGGCGTTGGCCGAGGCAACGCCCCATGTGTTCATTTCCCTGTGCCCGGCCCGGGCCCGGCGCGAGGCCGAGGCGGCGGCTGCCCGCTGGCGGGCCGGCCAGCCGCTGAGCCTGCTGGATGGCGTGCCCCTGGCCTGGAAGGACCTGTTCGACCTGGCCGGCAGTATCACCACCGCCGCCGCCCAGGTGCGTCGCGAGGCGCCGCCGGCCAAGGTGGATGCGCCCAGCGTACGGCAGCTGTGCCGGGCCGGGCTGGTCAGCCTGGGCAAGACCAACCTCAGTGAGTTCGCCTATTCCGGGCTCGGCCTGAATCCGCACTTCGGCACTCCGATCAACCCCCACAGTGATGCCCAGCCACGGATTCCCGGTGGTTCCTCGGCAGGTTCCGCGGTGGCGGTGGCGGCCGGTATCGTGCCGATCGCCATGGGCACCGACACTGCCGGTTCGATCCGCATTCCCGCAGCCTTCAATGGCCTGGTGGGCTACCGCGCCACCTCTCTGCGCTATGACCGCGAGGGGGTGTTTCCCCTGGCCGAAAGCCTCGACAGCCTCGGGCCGCTGACCCGCAGCGTGCGTGATGCCTGGCTGATCGACGGGCTGTTGCGCGGTGGCGACCCCCGGCAATTGCCGCCGCCCCGCAGCCTGGCCGGGCAACGCTTCTGGGTCGATTCGCAAGTGCTTGACGACAGCCGTACCCAGGCCGCCGTGCGGGCCAATCTGCTGGTGGTCATCGAAAGCCTGCAACAGGCCGGGGCGCTGGTGGAGCAACGGCCGCTGCACAGCCTGCAAGCCACCCTGCAACTGATCCAGGAACAAGGCTGGCTCGGCGCCGCCGAAGCCTTCGCCCTGCACCAGCCGTTGCTCGACAGCGAGTACGCCGAACAGCTCGATCCGCGGGTGCGACGGCGCCTGGAAAGCGCCCGGCAGATGCCCGCCAGCCAGTTGCTGCGGCTGTACCAGGCGCGGCTCCAGTTGCAGCAACAGGTGCAGGACGAACTGGACGGCGCGGTGCTGATTACCCCCACCGTGGCCCATGTGGCGCCGCCCCTGGCGCCCCTGGAGCAGGACGACGAGCTCTTTGCCCGGACCAACCTGGCGACCCTGCGCCTGACCATGCCCGGCAGTTTCCTCGACATGCCCGGCGTGGCCCTGCCTAGCGGCCGCGATGCCCAGGGCTTGCCCACCGGGCTGTTGCTGAGCCTGCCCCAGGGCCATGACCGGCAACTGCTGGATGCGGCCCTGGCGCTGGAGGCGGCGTTGCCGCGCTAGCTTCGACGATTTTTTTCAACCACAAGCAATCACTGGAGGCCGCTCATGGCTAAAGAAATTCTCTGTGCATTTGGTGTCGATGTGGACGCGGTGGCCGGCTGGCTCGGTTCCTACGGCGGCGAGGATTCGCCGGACGACATCTCCCGCGGCCTGTTCGCCGGCGAGGTCGGCGCGCCGCGCCTGCTCAAGCTGTTCGAGCGTTATGGCCTGCGCACCACCTGGTTCATTCCCGGCCACTCCATGGAGACCTTTCCCGAGCAGATGAAGGCGGTTGCCGAGGCCGGCCACGAGATCGGCGTGCACGGCTACAGCCACGAAAACCCCATCGCCATGACCCCGGAACAGGAAGAGATCGTCCTCGACAAATCCATCGAGCTGATCACCCGGGTCACCGGCAAGCGCCCCACCGGCTACGTTGCGCCCTGGTGGGAATTCAGCAAGGTGACCAATGAGCTGCTGCTGAAAAAGGGCATCAAGTACGACCACAGCCTGATGCACAACGACTTCCATCCCTACTACGTGCGGGTCGGCGACAGCTGGACCAAGATCGACTACAGCCAGCACCCCGACACCTGGATGAAACCTTTGGTGCGGGGCCAGGAAACCGACCTGGTGGAGATCCCGGCCAACTGGTACCTGGACGACCTGCCGCCGATGATGTTCATCAAGAAGGCGCCCAACAGCCACGGTTTCGTCAACCCGCGGCACCTGGAGGAAATGTGGCGCGACCAGTTCGACTGGGTCTACCGCGAGCATGAGCACGCGGTGTTCACCATGACCATCCACCCCGACGTCTCCGGCCGCCCGCAAGTGCTGTTGATGCTCGAACGCCTGATCGAACACATCCAGAGCCATGCCGGCGTGCGCTTCGTCACCTTCGACGAGATCGCCGACGACTTTATCCGCCGCCACCCGCGCAACCGCTGACCCCGGCCACTTCATCGAGGCGTGACTGATGTCTATCTATAACAAGCTCGACCTGACTGGCTGGAAACCCCAGCAGTTGACCCCGGCCCAAGTGCGCTTCGCCACCTGGATCGCCTTCTTCGCCTGGGTGTTTGCGGTGTACGACTTCATTCTGTTTGGCACCCTGCTGCCGGAGATCGGCCGGCACTTCGGCTGGGGCGAGGTCGAGCAGGCCGAGATCGCCACCTGGGTGGCGGTGGGCACCGCGGTGGTGGCCCTGGCCATCGGGCCGCTGGTGGACAAGCTGGGCCGGCGCATGGGCATCATTTTCACCGTCAGCGGCTCGGCCATCTGCTCGGCGCTGACCGCCGTCGGCGGCGCCTGGGGCAAGTCGCCGCTGATCCTGATCCGCTCCCTGGGCGGCCTGGGCTATGCCGAGGAAACGGTGAACGCCACCTACCTCAGCGAGTTGTACGCGGCATCCGACGACCCGCAACTGGCCAAGCGCCGGGGCTTCATCTACAGCCTGGTGCAGGGTGGCTGGCCGGTGGGGGCGCTGATCGCCGCCGGGTTGACCGCGGTGCTGCTGCCGATCATCGGCTGGCAAGGCTGCTTCATCTTCGCCGCGATCCCGGCCATCGTCATTGCGGTGATGGCGCGCAAGCTCAAGGAGAGCCCGCAGTTCCAGATCCACCAGCGCATCAGCCAGCTGCGCAAAAGTGGTTCGGTGAGCGAGGCCCAGGCGGTGGCGCTGACCTATGGCGTGGACTATGACGAGCACAGCAAGGCCGGCCTGGCTGCGGCCTTTCGTGGCCCGGCACGGCGCGCGACCCTGGTGATCGGCGCGGCGATCCTGCTCAACTGGGCGGCGATCCAGGTGTTCAGCGTGCTCGGCACGTCGGTGATCGTCAGCGTGCACCACATCTCCTTCGAGAACTCGCTGATCATCCTGGTGCTCTCCAACCTGGTGGGCTACTGCGGCTACCTGAGCCACGGCTGGATGGGCGACAAGATCGGCCGGCGCAATGTCATCGGCCTGGGCTGGATGCTCGGCGGCCTGTCGTTCGCCGGCATGCTCTACGGCCCGAGCAACATGCCGATGGTGGTGGGTCTCTACAGCCTGGGCCTGTTCTTCCTGATCGGCCCGTACTCGGCGGCGCTGTTCTTCATCAGCGAAAGCTTCCCTACCAGCATCCGCGCCACCGGCGGCGCGATCATCCACGCCATGGGGCCGATCGGCGCGGTGGTGGCGGGTTTCGGCGCCACCCAGGTGCTGTCCGCCGGTGGCGACTGGCAGACCTCGGCGCTGTATTTCGGCGCGCTGCCTTGTTTCCTCTCCGGTGCGCTGATGTTCGCCGCGCGCCATGTGCGTCCTGAATCCGTTCAATAAGGAAAGTTATCCATGACTCAAAAAGTCGCCGTGATCACCGGTGCCGCCAGCGGCATCGGCCAGGCCCTGGCCGTGGCCTATGCACGGGCCGGTGTGGCGGTGGTGGGCGGGTATTTCCCCGCCGACCCCCATGACCCGCAAGCCACCCGCGACCTCGTGGCCGAGGCGGGCGGGCACTGCCTGATGCTGCCCCTGGACGTGACCGACAGCGCCTCGGTGGACGCCTTGGCCGAGCAGGCCGTGGCGCACTTTGGCCGCCTCGATTACGCCGTGGCCAATGCCGGCCTGTTGCGCCGCGCACCCTTGCTAGACATGACCGACGCGGCCTGGAACGCCATGCTCGATGTGGACCTGACCGGGGTCATGCGCACCTTCCGCGCGGCGGTCAAACACATGGGTGAGGGCGGTGCCCTGGTGGCGATTTCGTCGATTGCCGGTGGCGTCTACGGCTGGCAGGACCACGCTCACTATGCAGCGGCCAAGGCCGGGGTGCCGGGGTTGTGCCGCTCGCTGGCGGTGGAACTGGCGGCCAGGGGCATTCGCTGCAACGCGGTGATCCCGGGGTTGATCGAGACCCCGCAGTCGCTGGACAGCCAGAACTCCCTGGGCCCGGAAGGCCTGGCCAAGGCGGCCCGCGCCATCCCCCTGGGCCGGGTCGGGCGGGCCGATGAAGTGGCGTCCCTGGTGCGCTTTCTCACCAGCGAGGAGTCCAGCTACCTCACCGGGCAAAGCATCGTCATCGATGGCGGCCTGACGGTGCGCTGGCCGGATTGAACCCCTTCGCCAGCCAGCCGGCTCGTGCAGGCGGCTCACCGCCTCCGTAGGAGCTGGCTGGCCAGCGAACCGCACACCCTTGAAGGAGAAAGTCCTATGCAACACCTGCACAACCGCCGCGCCGTGATCACCGGCGCCGGCAGCGGTATCGGCGCCGCTATCGCCCGGGCCTACGCGGTGGCGGGAGCACGCCTGCTGCTGGCTGACCGCGACCCCGCGCGCCTGGCCGAGAGCGCCCAAGCCTGCCGCGAGCTGGGCGCTGAAGTCGTCGAATGCGTGGCCGATGTCGGCAGTGTCGAAGGGGCCCAGGCCGGAGTCGATGCCTGTGTCGAGCATTTTGGCGGTATCGATATCCTGGTGAACAACGCCGGCATGCTGACCCAGGCGCGCTGCGTCGATCTGTCCATCGAGATGTGGAACGACATGCTGCGGGTCGATCTCACCAGCGTCTTCGTCGCCAGCCAGCGGGCCTTGCCCCATATGCTGGCGCAGCGTTGGGGGCGGATCATCAATGTCGCCTCGCAGCTGGGAATCAAGGGCGGCGCCGAGCTGACCCACTACGCCGCGGCCAAGGCCGGGGTCATCGGCTTCACCAAGTCCCTGGCCCTGGAAGTGGCCATGGACAATGTGCTGGTCAACGCCATCGCCCCGGGGCCGATCGAGACGCCGCTGGTGTCTGGCATCAGCAGCGCCTGGAAAACCGCCAAGGCCGCCGAGCTGCCCCTGGGGCGCTTCGGCCTGGCCGATGAAGTGGCGCCCACCGCAGTGCTGCTGGCCAGCGAGCCGGGGGGCAACCTGTTCGTCGGCCAGACCCTGGGCCCGAACTCCGGGGACGTCATGCCATGAAGGAGGGCTGAACATGTGCGGGTTATGCGGGCTGCTGGGCGAAGACGTGCACTGGAGCGATCCGCTGGGGGATGAACTGCCCCGGCGTCGCGAACGCTTGCGCAGAATCGCCGCGATCAACCGGGTACTGGTGCCGTTGCGGCTCAAGGTCGAAGACTTCCAGGGCTCGGCCTATCTGCTGCTGGGGGCTACCGGCCGCCAGGAACTGGCCAGCGGCCTGGAGCAGCTGTGGAGCCTGGCCGAATCCATGCTCGGCCGGCCCCTCGATCCTCTCGACCCTGTGATCCTCAAGCACCTGGAGCAACAGCCATGAGCATGCCCCTTAACGTCATCACCGGGTTTCTCGGCAGTGGCAAGACCACCTTGCTCAACCGCCTGTTGCAGGACCAGAGCCTGGGGGACACGGCGCTGCTGATCAACGAGTTCGGCGATATCGGCATCGATCATTTGCTGGTGCAGGAGGTGGCGCCGGACACGGTGCTGCTGCCCAGCGGCTGTGTCTGCTGTTCGGTTCGCGGCGAACTGAAAGAGGCGCTGCTGGCGCTCCTGGCGCGGCGTAGCCGGGGCGAGGTTCCGGCCTTTCGCCGGGTGCTGCTGGAAACCACCGGGCTGGCCGACCCGGCGCCGATCCTGGCCACGGTGAACAACGATCCGCAATTGCGCGGGCGGGTGCACATCGGCCTGCTGGTGACCCTGGTGGACGCCAGCCACGCGGCGTTGCAGGAGCGCCTGCACCCGGAGTGGCTGGCCCAGGTGGCGGCCGCGGATCGCTTGCTGCTGAGCAAGACCGATTGTGTCGACGAAGCAACCCAGGCGGCATTGCGCGAGCATTTGCAGCGGCTCAATCCCGGGGCGCCCCTGTTGCTGACCCAGGCGATCCAGAGTGGCGATCAGCTGTTGCTGGGGGAGGGGCTGCGCGGTGCGACGGCAGAGCGGGAAGTGGCGCGCTGGCAGTTGCAGGGGCCACTCAAAGCGGCTGCGCCACAGCATGGCGCGGCGCAAGTGTGCAGCCTGGAGTTCGAGCAAGCCCTGGATTGGGTGGGCTTCGGGGTCTGGTTGTCGATGCTGCTAAGATGCCACGGCGAACGAATTCTGCGGGTGAAAGGATTGCTCAACATCAACGCCAACCAGGCCCCCATCGTCATCCATGGCGTGCAGCATTGCCTGCACGCACCCGTGCATCTGCCCCGTTGGCCCAGTGCCGACCATCGCTCGCGGCTGGTGTTTATCCTGCGCGGGCTTGCGCCCGAACAACTGCGTCGCTCCTTCGAGGTGTTCGCCCGCAGTTTCGCCCCGGCCGCCGGGGAGGGTGCCTGATGGCGGCGACGCAACCAGTCACCCTGCGGGTGCTGGGCACCTCGGTGACCCTGCTCGAATCCCTGCGGGTGCGTGCCGAGCAGGACCTGGGCATCCGCCTGGTGTATCAGGTACACGATGTGGAGCAGGCCCAGCGCATCGCGGTGATGCAGCCGGACAGCTACGACCTCTATGACCAGTGGTTTCACAACGTCGATTTTGTCTGGCCGGCCCAGGCGATCCAGCCCATCGATACCCGGCGCATTGCCCTGTGGCACGAGATCAACGACCTGCCCAAGCGCGGGCGCCTGTCGCCGGACGATCGCCTGGGCAGTGGCAGCGTGCCCAGCGAACGGCTCTATGTGCAGCACGACGGTAGCCTGGGCAGCACGGCCAGCGAGCGCATCAGCATGCTGCCGCTGACCCACAACGCCGACAGTTTCGCCTACCGCCCGGAGCGCCTGCCGGCGGGTTTTTCCAGCGCCAACGAAAGCTGGGGCTGGCTGCTGGAGCCGGCCTGGAGCGGGCGCATTGCCTTGCAGAGCGATGCGGCGATCGGTGCCCTGGACGCCGCCCTGGCGGTGCAGGGCTGTGGCCTGGAATCCTTCAAGGACATCGGCAACCTGAGCATCGAAGAGATCGACCGGCTGGCAGGGATCCTGGTGCGCAAGCAGCGTGAAGGGCACTTCGCGGCGTTCTGGTCGGACGATGAAGAGGCCGCGCAACTGATGCTCAGCCCGCGCATCGATATCCAGAGCCTGTGGTCGCCGACGCTGATGCGCCTGCACCGGGCGGGGGTCAAATACCGCCTGGCAGTGCCGAAGGAAGGCTACCGCGCCTGGTTCGGCGGGCTGTCGTTGTCGCGCCACGCCAAGGGCGCGGTGCTGGATGCAGCCTATGCCTACCTCAACTGGTGGCTGTCGGGCTGGCCCGGTGCGGTGATGGCACGCCAGGGCTACTACATCGGCAACCCGGCGCGTACCCGCGATCACCTGAGCAGCGCCGAGTGGGATTACTGGTACGCCGGCAAACCGGCCCGGGAAGAGTTGCCGGGCAGCGACGGCGAACCGCTGATCGATATCGGCGAGACCCGCGATGGCGGTTCCTACCAGCAGCGCATGGGGCATATCGCCGTGTGGAACTCGGTGATGGACGAGCACAACTACCTGGTGCGGCGCTGGGGGGATTTCCTGCGGGCGGGGCGGGTCGCGGGCCGGGGCAAAGGCTGAAGGTCAAAGCCCCAGGCGCGCCAGCTGGCGCAGGTCGGCGATCACCGCGGGGTTGCCGCCTTCGAGCACATCCAGGCGCATCTGCGCGATCAGCGCTTTCAGCAGCTCGGTCTGGGTCATCCGGGTGGTTTGCAGCAGGCGTGCAAGATCCTCGGCCACATAGTGGTTGACCTTCAGCGACAGGCGTTTCATGGCATGCACGGCAGGCAACTGGCGGGCCTCGGCCTGCTCGGCCAGGTACGCGGCGAAGCCGCTTTGCACTTGCTCCAGGGAAGACGCGGCGGGGGCGCTGAAGTAGTAGCCGAGGAACAGTTTGCGCATCTGCACTCCGGCATCCGGGGCCACGCAGTGCATCGCCGCATCCAGTACATCGAGGTAGACCGCTGGCAGCCGCGCCTCGATGGAGGTCAATGACTGCTTGCGCGCTTCCTTGATCGCCGGTGTGGACTGGGGCGGGATGGCCACCACCGTGGCGCAGAGGTCGCAAACCCCCACCAGGATGTCCCGGGCCAGGCCATGGCCGTCGCTGAAAGGGACGTCGCGCCGCAGGTAGGTAATGCCGACGACCTGTTGGCAATGCTCGCAGAGCGCCTTGCCCCGGTCGCCTTGCAGAAAGAGTTTCATGGGTTGCCCTCATCGGTGAACGCTGATGAACCACGCATCTGGCTCGATAAAGTAGAACTTGATGTACCAGCCGGCCTTTTTCAGCACGTGGACCGCGATGCCCGGGACGCTGTGGTGGGCGCTGCAACTGTGGTCCTGGCCCTTGCAGGCATTGATGACCTCGATCAGTTGACTGGTCGAGATCTCGCCGGTGGCCAGCAGGTTCTTGACCTCGATCGAGCCGCGCGCGGCATGCAGATAGTGGCCGCTTTGTAAGGCATTGATCAGGTCCCGCCTGACCTTCCTGAAGCCTCTGTCCATGACGTCTTTTGGTTTGTACGACAAGTGTCGTACGGAATCAATGGGAAGTTGACTGAAAGTGCCCAAAGGCATTTCAGCGGTTTTCAGAGGGGAGTCGATCTTAGCCCGGCAGGTGCGGGCGGCAGGGCTTGGCTAACGGTTTGCAATACATCCGTGATGGCCAACGGCTGGCCTGTTGCGGTGCGTCCGATGCACCGCAGCCAGTTGCCGTCAGAAGAAGCGGGTCACGCTGATCTTGGCGTTGCGCCCCAGGCTGGATGCGTTATCGCCGCTCAGTGGTGGGCGATAGTCACGGTTGAACATGTTGTCCAGGGTGAAGTTGACTTCGGTGCCCTTGAGGTAAGGCTGCTGGGGTTTCCAGTTGGCGAACAGGCCGTGCACGTTGTAGCGGTCGTTCTTGTACTGGTCCCAGTAGGCGTCGCCCAGGGCGCTGGCCGGGCCGCCGGCATAGATGTCGCTGGGTACCCGGTCAGTCTGGCGCACCCACTGGCCCTGCCAGCCCACTTGCGCATCCCACTGTGGAATCTTCACCCCCAGGCTGGCCACCCACTTGCGTGGCGGAATGTCCCGGGCCCAGACGTTCGGCCCCCAGGGGTTGGTGTAGGCGCCTTCATGCTTACCGGTAATCCACGAGTAGGACAGCGAGCCGAACAGGTAGGTCGAGTCGTAGAAGCTTTCCACCTCGAAGCCCTTGATGGTCAGGTCGCCGATATTGCGGTAGACGCCTATGGTCGGCTGGTTGCACACCTGGCCGATGCTCTTGCCGCTGCTGAGTTGCTCGGGGCAGCCGATCCCGAGGTTCTTCATGATTTCGTCTTTGATGGTGTTGTGGAACAGCGTGGTACGCACCTGTACGCGGTCGGCCTGGGTGAACACGTCGGAGAAGCTGGTGATGTTACCGGCGCGCAACGCGGTGATGCGTTCCGGGTCGAGATTGCGGCTGGTGGCGGAGCGGGTGGAGGCGGCCGACTGGACCTCGTACTGCTCGTCGATCACCGGCGCGCGCCAGGTCTTGCTGTAGTCGGCGAACAGGGCGAATTGCGGGGTCACTGTCCAGAACGCCGACAGCCGAGGCGACCAGCCGGTGTAGGTCTTGTCGCCGTAATCGTGGCCCGCCACCGGGTCGGGGCTGTTGTAGAACGGTGCGTCGTTCTTCTCGCCGCGGTTGCGCACATGGTCGTAGCGCAGGGACGGGGTCAGGGTGAAATTCCCCAGGGTGATGGCGTCCTGGATGTAGAAGGCATTGTTGTCGACCTTGCCGTGGGGCATGAAGCCAGGCTGGTAGTGGCCGTAGTTGTACTTGGGCACTTCATAGGTCTTGCCCGGCATCCACATGTCCACTTCGCGGGTGTGCTTGCGGATCTGGATGCCATTGGTCAGCGCGTGTTCCAGCGGGCCGGTGCTGAAGCGGCTGGTGTTTTTCAGGGCCAGGATCTTGTCGTCATAGCCCACGGTGATCTTGCGGCCACCGGAGGCCGGCTGGAAGAAGGCGTTCGGCCCGCGTTCGTCGGTCTGGTCGGTGGTGGAATCGGAGTACTTGGCCTCGAAGTCGATCCATGGATTGTCCACGGGGGTGTACTGGTACTTGGCGATCCAGGTGGTGTCGATGGTATTGCGCTGGGCCAGGAAGCGGCGGGTGGCGCCGTCATAACCGTACTTGTTGATGTCGCTCTGGCTCGGTGGCGTCGGGTAGCTCTTGGCCGAGAAGGGCGCCCAGATGTCGCTGTTGGAGCGCATGTAGCTGAAGCCCAGGCGATGTTCGTCGGTCAGTTGCATGTTCAGCTTGAACAGCTCGCCTTCCATGTCCTGGGCGGTATTGGGCAGGCGCTTGGGGTTGATCGGGTAGGCGTTGCGCGGGTCGGGCTGGGCGCTGGCGATCTTCATGTCGTCGCCGTCGCGCTTGGTCCAGTAGGCAAGGGCATCGAAGCGGTGATCATCGGTACGGCCGTACACCGCGCCGGTGTAGGCCTGTTCATGGCTGTTGCTGCTGTAGCCGTACTTGACCATGGCGCCGGCGTTGCGACCTTCCTGCAGCAGGTCCGGGGCGTCCTTGGTCTCCATGTGCACGGTGCCGCCGAAACCACCGTTGCCGGTCTCGGGGGAGTGCGGGCCTTTTTCCACTTCGATGCGCTTGATCAGCTCCGGCTCGATGAACACCGAACCCTGCTGGTAGCGTTCGAAGCCGCTCTTGGTGGCGCCATCAACGCTCATCGGCACGTCTTCGGCATCCCCCAGGCCCCAGATGTTGATGGTCTGGCCACCGGGTTTGAGCGAGCCGCCCAGGCTCACGCCGGGCAGGGTGTCGATCAGGCTGACCACGTTGGTGGCCTGGTGGCGATCGATTTCCGCCTGGTTCAGGGTCGAGCGGCCGACACTCGAGGAGTCCACTTCGGTGCCGTTGCCGATCACGCTCATGGCCCCCAGTTGCAGGGCCGAACCACTGCTCAGGTTGGTGTCGGCAGGGCGCACGATGTAGGTGTTGTCGACCTTCACCAGGTTGAACCGACCGTCCTGCAGCAAGGTGCGAATCGCCTCTTCCGGGCTGTAGTCACCCTGCAGGGCCGGCGCCTTGGCGTTGCGCAGCAGTTGCTCATCGAACAGCAGCTGGATCTTCGCCTGCTGGGCGATCTGGCTCAGGGACGCGGCCAGAGGCTGCGCCGGCAACTGGAAATGCAGCGGCCCGGCGTAGGCCTGCAGGCTGAATGCCAGGCAGGCGGCGAGCAGGGTAGGGCGGGTACGGACTAACGGAACAGGCAAGAGCGCGCGAAACATGACTTCCCCCAGAGCGGCTTAAAGGCCAAAAAAGCGCTGCGTACAGATCGCAGACGGGAGGAAGACGCGGCAGTGAAAAAAAACCTCATATGCGAATGCAAAATATTCTCATATGAGTGGATCAACGAGCCTCGAGCCTCAGCTGGCCGTCGGCCAGGGGTACGGCTTTTACCGGAATCAGCACGGGCAGTGCCTTGATCAGGGCGTCGGGGTCGTTGACATCGAGGTTGCCCGAGACCTTGTAGGCCCCCAGCGAACCCTCAGCCAGTTGCACCGGCTGGCGCCGATACAGGTTCAACTCATCCACCAGGCTGGCCAGGTCGCGGTTGCGAAAGGCCAGGTGCCCGCTGCGCCAGTCCGCGACCTCATCGCTGTCCAGGGTCTGCTGGCGCAGGGTGCCTTTGTGCAGGTCATAGGTGGCTTGCTGGCGGGCGCCGAGCAGGGTCAACTCCCCGGGCTTGCCGTCCGGGCTGAAGGCCACCTGGCCGTGGGCGACGCTGACCACCAGCTGGCGCTGGCCACGACGCACGTCGAAGGCGGTGCCCACCACCCGCACTTTGGCCGCGCCGCTGTGCACCCACAGCGGGCGCTCCTTGTCGGCGGCCACTTCCAGGTACAGCTGGCCCTGTTGCAGGTAGATATCACGCTGCTGGGCGCTGAAATCCACTTTCACCTGGGTGTTGGCGTTGACGTACAGGGTGCTGCCATCGGGCAGCTTGAAGGCGCGGGCGCCCTTTTCCTGGGCCGCCACCTGCTGGATGTAGGGCCCCTGGGGCGTGCCCAGGTTGACTGCCAGCACCGCACAGAGCACCGCCGCGGCCGCCGCCAGGGCCGGGCGCCAGGGGGCGGGCTTGCGCCGGGGCAGGGGAATGGGCCGGCTCAGTTGCTGCAATTGCGCAAGATCGACCCACAGTTCTTCGAACTCGGCATAGGCCCGGGCGTGGGCCGGCTCGCTGACCCAGGTATCGAAGGCCTTGCGCGTGGCGCGGTCCGGGTCGTTGCGGTTGCGGGCGAACCAGCTGGCGGCCTCGGCGTCGATCTGCTCGCTGTCGAGGTCGTTGTGGGTGCCGGAAAAGCGGGTCATTCAGGCTGCTCCTTGCCGTTTTCTCGTTGTAGGTGCTGCTTGCAGTGCAGCAGGGCAAAGGCGATGTGTTTTTCCACCATGCTCACGGAAATGCCCATGCGCTCGGCGATCTGCGTCTGGCTCAGCCCTTCGAAGCGGTGCAGCATAAGGGCTTCGCGGCGGCGCGGCGAGAGTTGGGCGAGGACTTCTTTCAACTGTTCCAGGCGTTGCAGGCGCTGGGCCGCGGGCAGGGGCTCATGCTGCTCGTCGGCCAGGGGTTCGTTGTCCAGGCTTTGCTCGTGGTGCCCGTCCTGATGAGCCCGGGAGCGTACCTGCTGGCGCCGCCAATGATCACGCAGCAGGTTGCGTGCCATCTGGAACAGGAAGGCCCGGGGCTGTTCGACCTGGGCCCGGTCACGGTAGTCGAGCCATTGGGTGAACACGTCCTGGGTCATGTCCGCCGCGTCGCTGGCGTTGTCCGTGCGTTTACGCAGGAAATGCAGGATGTCCGCATAGAACCCGCGAACAGAGTCCGCCGACGCAGAGTCGGGCTTGGAGCGAGACATGGATATCCTTCTTGACGACGCGGTGAGCACAAGGTCGCGAATGATATCGAGAATTATTGCTATTTGCCATCCAGGCCGATTGATGATCCACCAGCACCGCCTACGCGCCCGAAATACCCCTCCTCGCAGGAGCGGGCTTGCCCGCGAGGGTGCCCTTGCGAGCGATGCCAGGCCTGCGGCCTCTTCGCCGGCAAGCCGGCTCCTACAGTCCAGAGGCGGGGTCTGTAGGAGCTGGCTTGCCAGCGAAGCGGTTCAGATGACGAAGAAGCCGTGGGTGCCATCCCGGCCCAACTGCGCCACCAGGCCGAATTCCCAGTCCAGGTAGCCCTGCATGGCTTCTTTCGGGTTGTCGGTGCCTTCATAGGGGCGCCGGTAGCGGTCGATCCGGGGTGAAGCCAGTTGCTGGCGGCTTTCTTCCACGGGCAGGCCGGCTTCGATCCACGCCGCGGTGCCACCGCTGAGGAGGAACACCGGACGCTGGGTCAGGGCCTGCAGCTGCGGCACCACGAAGCGCGCCAGCAGGCTGCTGCCGCAGGTCAGGACATAGCGCTCCGCCTGTGGCAACTGGGCCAGGGCTTCCTGCAACTGGCTGGGCAATGCCCACCAGGCGCCGGGGATGTGGCGCTGCACGTAGTTGGCGCTGGCGGTGAAGTCCAGTACCAGGGTGCCGGGCTCCTGGAGCCAGGTGGCGAGGGTGCGTGGGCTGATTTCTTCGGCCGGCGAGGTGTCCGGCAGTGGCGCCTGCCAGCGGCCGCGCACGCTGAAGTCGCTGTCGCGCAGGCCGTCCAGCACCGCCACCTGCCAGCCCATCTGGGCCAGCCAGGAAGCGCTCATGTTGGCGCGCACGCCGTCGTCGTCCACCAGGACCAGGCGCGCACCGCGCACGCTGGCGAAGTGGTCGGTTTCCTGCACCAGTTGCCCACCGGGGGTGGAGCGGGCGCCGGGCAGGTGGCCGGCGGCGAATTCCTCCGGGGTGCGCACATCGAACAGGTAGCTGGTGCGCTTGGGGTCGGCCTGCCAGCGCCGCCACTGGGCCAGGTCGATGCGTGCCACGTCGGCGCGGTCGGCCACGGCCCGAGCGGCGTCCTGGGCTGGGGCCCGCTGGGCCTCGTTGATGGCCTTGAAGCGCCGGCTCTGACCGTGTTCGAGCTTCTGCCCGGCCAGGGTCCAGCCGATGGTGCCATTGCGCAGTGCCGCCACCGGGTTGGGGATGCCGGCATTCACCAGGGACTGGGTGCCGATGATGCTGCGGGTGCGCCCGGCGCAATTGACCACCACCCGGGTGCGGGGATCGGGGGCCAGCTCACGCACCCGCAGCACCAGTTCGGCCCCGGGCACGCTGGTGCTGCCGGGGATGCTCATGGTCTGGTATTCGTCGAAGCGCCGGGCATCGAGCACCACCAGGTCGGCCTGCTGGTCGAGCAGTGCCTGGAGCTCCTCGGCGGCCAGGGACGGAGTGTGGCGCTCGGCTTCCACCAGTTCGCCAAAGGCCTTGCTCGGCACGTTGACGTCCTTGAACAGCTCGCCGCCGGCGCTGCGCCAACCCTCCAGGCCGCCTGCCAGCAGGGCGACATCGCTGTAGCCCAGTTGCCGCAGGCGCGTGGCGGCGCGCTGGGCCAGCCCTTCGCCCTGGTCGTAGAGGGTGATCGGGGTGTCGCGGCGGGGGATGCGCGCATACACCTCCAGCTCCAGTTTCGACAGCGCGATGTTGGCCGCGAACAGCGGGTGGGCCTCGGCGAAGGGCGCTTCTTCACGCACATCGATCAGTGCCAGCTCCTGGCGGTCGAGCAGGGCCTGGCGGATCTGTGCCGGGCTGCGGGTCGGGAAATCGGTCATTGCAGGGGCTCCTTCGACAAGTCCCAGAGGTTAGGCAGCAAATGGTTGGAGTAGCCGGAGACAAAGGGTTTTTCCTGGCCGTCCAGGTCGTATACGGCGCGCTGCACGGCACCGATATTGGCGCCATACACATGGATGCTGACGGATACCCGATCGGCATGGGCATTGCTCACCTGATGGATGTCGCCAATGCGTGGCGACACCGCTTCCACCTGGCCCGGCACCAGGCGCAGCGGCGCGCCGGCAGGCTGCAGGCGGCCGTCGGCCAGGCGTTCGAACCCCTGGCTGTCCTCGGCGCCGCGCAGCATGCCGATCAGGCCCCAGACCCGGTGGTCGTGGATCGGTGTGCGCTGCCCAGGGCCCCAGACGAAACTGACGATGGAGAAGCGCTGGCGCGAGTCGGCATGCAGCAGGAACTGCTGGTAGCGCTGCGGATCCGGCTGGGCGAAGGCCGCGGGCAGCCAGTCGTCCTGGCTCACCAGCTGGTGCAGCAGCGCGGCGCCCTGGTCCAGCACCCGGGCTTCATCGGGATGGCTGTCCAGCAGCTCGGCCAGAGCGGCGATAAAGTCCCGCAGGCGGGCGAAGTTGGCTGATTCGATGGCGACTGTCGTGGCGTTGTGGGGCATGGGCTCCCTCCGTGGACACAAGGCAAATGACGCGAACTACACGGGCGAGCTAAAAGGTATTATTCTTATCGAACATTTTTCCAGTCATTTATTATGCGAAAAAAGAATGAAGATAGATGATCTGAATGCGTTCGTGGCGGTAATCCGCTGCCAGACCATCAGCCAGGCGGCCGATGCCCTGCAGTTGACCCAGCCAGCCATTACCCGCCGGGTGCAGAATTTCGAGGAAGCCCTGGGGGTGGAATTGCTGGACCGCAACACCAAGCCGCTCAAGCCCACCAGCATGGGCTTGCGGGTCTATGGCCAGTGCCTGGAAGTGCTGCGCAGCATCGACGCGCTGAATGAACTGGTGGCCAATGACGGCGCCCCCAGTGGTGCCCTGCGCATCGGCGTGCCGCAGACCATAGGCGATGTGGTGCTGCTCGATGCCCTGAGCCAGTTGAAGGCGCTGTATCCGCAGTTGCAGACCTCGGTGGCCACGGGCTGGGGCAGCCACCTGTTGAGCAAGGTCGAGAACGGTGAGCTGGATGTGGTGGCGGCGCTGTTTCCCGCTGGCAAGGTCTTCCCCGAAGGTGTGGTGGGCCGTTCCCTGGGCAGCATGAACCTGGTGGTGGTGGCGGCCAAGGGCGAGGTGCGCAAGCGCTCGTGCAAACTGGCCGACTGTTACCAGCGCGGCTGGGTGCTGAACCCGGACGGCTGCGGCTTTCGTGCCGGCCTGCAACGGGCGCTGAGCGCACAGGGGCTGTCGTTGCAGATCAACCTGGAAACCTTCGGCACCGAGCTGCAACTGGGGTTGATCGCCAATGGCCTGGGCTATGGCCTGGTGCCGCTGCCGCTGCTGGAAAACAGCAGCCATCGGGACAAGCTGGAGATCGTCCCGGTCAGCGACTTCAAGCCGGTGATCGACCTGTGGCTGGTCCACCCGCGGTTCCTCGGCAACCTGCAAGAGCCGGTGAGCATGTTCGGCGAGATGGTCGCCGCCCGCGTCGGCAAGGCTGCGCCGTAGGAGCTGGCTTGCCAGCGAAGGCGCCCTCTAGGCCGGCGCAAACCTCAGGGGGCTGTTCGCCGGAAAGCCGGCTCCTTCGGATTGTTTTGATTATTGAATTGCATGTCTTGGCAATCATTGAATGCAATTTTTGTATATTAAGTTAGAACCAAAACGAATTTCACGGACGTTTTTTATGTAGTTAGCATGGGGCTCGAACGCGCTGAAATAAGGATGTTGCGATGCCTGCGCCAGCCCCCCTCACCTCGTCCCGTCGCTGGGCCGAGCGCCCCGGATACCAGCTCCTGGGCAACCTGCTGCTGCGCCTGGTCAGCCCGTTGCTGCTTCTGCTGGTGTGGGAACTGGCCTCGCGCAGCGGGCTGTTGCCGGCGCGGATCATTGCCGCTCCCAGTACCATCGGCGGCACCCTGTGGCAGATGCTCGGCAGCGGCGAACTGGCCGGGCACCTGTGGGTGTCCCTCAAGCGCGCCCTCAGCGGCCTGACCATCGGCGTCAGCCTGGGCACGCTCCTGGCCCTGGTGGCCGGGTTGTCCCGGCGCGGCGAGCTCGCCATCGATTCCCCCATGCAGATGCTGCGCACCCTGCCGTTCCTGGCCATAGTGCCGCTGTTCATTCTCTGGTTCGGCGTGGGCGAGACGCCGAAGATCGCGCTGATCGCCCTGGGCACTACCTTTCCTATCTACCTCACGCTGTTTTCCGGCATTCGCAGCCTCGATCCCAAGCTGGTGGAGGCCGCGACCCTGCTGGGCCTCAAACGCTGGGAACTGATCGTCCACGTGATCCTGCCCGGGGCTCTGCCGGCGTTCTTCGTCGGCCTGCGCTATGCCTTCGGCATCAGTTGGCTGGGGCTGGTGGTGGTGGAGCAGATCAACGCCAGCGCCGGTATCGGCTACCTGGTCAACGACGCGCGGGACTTCATGCGCACCGACGTGATCGTCATCTGCCTCCTGGTCTACAGCGTGCTCGGCCTGGGCATCGACGGGCTGGTGCGCGGCCTCGAACGTTGCGCCCTGGCCTGGCGCCCGACCTTTATCAGGAACTGACCCATGACTTTGTCATTGCCCCAGCAGGGCCGCCTGCGCGCTGCCGTCGAATGCCGCCGGATCACCCGGCGTTTTGCCGGGCAGGCGGTGCTCGATGGCCTGGATCTGGACATCGCTCCCGGGGAGTTCGTGGCCCTCCTGGGCAGCAGCGGTTCGGGCAAGACCACCTTGCTGCGAACCCTGGCCGGGCTGGAACCCATCGACCAGGGCCAGTTGCAGGTGCCTTCGGCCATGGCCGCAGTGTTCCAGGAGCCACGGTTGATGCCCTGGAAGCGCGTGTGGCGCAACGTTGCCCTGGGCGTGCGTGGGGCCGGGGCCCGGGAGCGGGCCGAGGCAGCGCTGGAGGAGGTCGGGCTGGCCCACCGGCTCAATGCCTGGCCAGGCACCTTGTCCGGCGGCGAGGCCCAGCGAGTGGCATTGGCCCGGGCCCTGGTACGCGAGCCGCACCTGTTGCTGCTGGATGAGCCCTTCGCCGCTCTGGACGCCCTGACCCGGATCCGCATGCACCAACTGATCATCCGCCTGTGGCGGGTGCACACCCCGGCGGTGCTGCTGGTGACCCACGATGTCGACGAGGCGCTGCTGCTGGCCGATCGGGTGCTGGTGCTGGCCAACGGGCAAATCGCCGAGCAATTGCCAATCCGCCTGCCGCGTCCGCGTCAGGCCTCCACCCCTGGGTTCCAGGCACTGCGCGCGCGGTTGCTGCAACTGCTGGGTGTGGAAACCGAGGCCGAGCCGGCCGTCGACATCTCCCTTCCCTTGAGCAGGACTGCCAGCCGATGAGCCTTTCCAGCGTGCAACCGTCTCCGTCCGTGTCCCGTCCCGTCCCTGATCCAGACTCCAGCGAGTTCGCCGACCTGCTGCAGCAACTGAGTGAAGAATTCGCCGCCACCGCAGCGCACTACGACCGTCACAGCGAATTTCCCCACGCCAACCTGCAACGCCTGCACCAGCATGGCCTGCTGGCCCTGACCGTGCCCCGGGCCCTGGGCGGCAGCGAGGCGAGCCTGGCCCAGGCGCGACGAGTGATAGGCGCCGTGGCCCGGGGCGAGCCTTCCACCGCGCTGGTGCTGGTGATGCAGTACCTGCAGCACACGCGCCTGCAACAGAACACGGCCTGGCCGCTGCACCTGCGCCAGCGCGTGGCCCGGGAGGCGGTGCAAGAGGGTGCCCTGATCAACGCCCTGCGGGTCGAGCCGGACCTGGGTACCCCGGCCCGGGGCGGTTTGCCGGCGACCCTGGCACGACGAGTCGAGGGCGGCTGGCTGCTCAGCGGGCGCAAGATCTACTCCACCGGCATTCCCGGGCTGACCTGGCTTGCGGTCTGGGCCCGCAGCGACGAGGCCGAGCCGCAAGTGGGCACCTGGCTGGTCCACCGTGACAGCCCCGGGATCAGCGTCGAGGAAACCTGGGACCACCTGGGCATGCGCGCCACCGGCAGCCACGACGTGATTTTCGATGAGGTGTTCGTGCCCGAGGAACAGGCGGTGGATATCCAGCCGGCTCACGTGCCCCGGCCCTCCGAGCTGGACAGCAAGGGCGTGCTCTGGCTGGCGGTGCTGCTCTCGGCCATCTACGACGGCGTGGCCCGGGCCGCGCGCGACTGGCTGCTGGGCTGGCTGGCCCAGCGTGCCCCGGCCAACCTTGGCGCACCGCTGTCGAGCCTGCCGCGCTTTCAGGAACTGATCGGGCGCATCGACGCCTTGCTGCTCAACAACCGGGTGCTGCTCGATGCCGCCGCCGAAGGGCGGATCGCCCCGGGGGAGGCGACCCAGATCAAATACCTGGTGACTAGCAACGCCATCAGCGCCGTGGAGCTGGGCATCGAAGCCATCGGCAACCCCGGGCTGGCCCGGGGCAACCCCATCGAGCGGCATTACCGCGATGTGCTGTGCAGCCGCATTCATACCCCGCAGAACGACGCGATTCTCGGTGCCGTGGGGCGCGCCGCCTTTGCCTTGCCCAGCCGCGGAGCCCAGGCGTGACGCGCATCGCCAGCCAGCTCGACGAGCACTTCAACCAGCAGTTGCGCCAGTGGCTGCCGGGGGTGGAAGTATTGAGCCTGCCTCGGGGCCTGCCGTGTGGCTTGCCCGCCGATATCGAAGTGCTGCTGGCCGCGCCCCACGCCGATTTTCGCAACGCGCCAAAGCCGCCGGCGGGCTGGCCGTTTGGCCTGCGCTTCGTGCAACTGGTGACTTCGGGCCTGGATTATTTTCCTCGCTGGCTGTTCCAGGACCTGCCGGTGGCCAGTGCCCGAGGCAGCACCGCCGAAAGCATTGCCGAGTTTGCCCTGGCGGCGATCTTCGCCGCCGCCAAGCAACTGCCCCAGGTGTGGATCGAGCGCGCCGAACACTGGCAGCAACGGCCGCTGGCCTCGGTGGCCGGCAGCACCCTGGGGCTGTTCGGCTTTGGCAGCATCGCCCGGGAGCTGGCGCCCAAGGCCCAGGCCCTGGGCATGCAGGTACTGGCCCTGCGGCGTTCGGCGCAGCCGTTCGAGGTGCCCGGGGTGGAGGCGGTGGCCGACCTGCAGGAGCTGTTTGCCCGCGCCGATCACCTGCTGCTGGCGGTGCCGTTGACTGAGCAGACCCGGGGCATCATTGATGCCGATGTACTGGCAGCGGCCAAGCCAGGGTTGCACCTGATCAATATCGCTCGCGGTGCGCTGATCGATCAGCCGGCGCTGTTGCAGGCCCTGGACACCGGGCGCATCGCCCTGGCCAGCCTGGATGTGGCCGACCCCGAGCCGTTGCCCGAGGGGCATCCTTTCTATCGCCACCCGGGTATTCGCCTGTCGCCCCACACCTCGGCCAATTCGCCCCGGGTCTACCTGAATATCGCTCGCCTGCTGGGGCGCAATCTCCAGCGCTGGGGCGATGGCTTACCCCTGGAAAACCCGGTGGAGATCCAGCGTGGCTACTAACGCGCGGTTCCAGCCCTGGCCGGCAGCGCTTCGTGTAGCCGCTGCCGCAGGCAGCGCACGGCCCGAAGGGGCGCCGGGGGTATCAAGGTCGCTGAAGGTTCGGCGGGAGATCGCCAAGCAAGGCCCTGCGGGCCTTTTCGACAATTTCAAGGAGAGCGGATATGACCGCACATTTTCGCCCCGCGGTGTATGACTTGCCCCGCGATGGCCATACGGTTTTTCGCTGGGAGCATCCGCCCCAGCAGGCCACCGTCGAGCTGGAGCGCCTGCAGCGCAAGCAGAGCCTGGCCGCGGCGTTCCGGGTGTTCGCCCGGCTGGGGTTCGACATGGGCGGCGCCGGGCATATCACGGTGCGTGACCCGGGGCGCCCGGACCATTTCTGGGTCAACCCGGTGGGGGTGTATTTCGGCCATGTACGGGTCCGCGACCTGTTGCTGGTCAACCCCGAAGGGGCGGTGATCGAAGGCGAGGGCGCGTTGAACCTGGCGGCGTTCGCCATCCATGCGGCGCTGCATGAAGCCCATCCCGAGGTGGTCGCCGCGGCCCATGCCCATTCGCTGTACGGCAAGGCCTGGTCGAGCCTGGGGCGCTTGCTCGATCCGCTGACCCAGGACGCCTGCGCTTTCTATGAAAGGCACGGGCTGTTCGACAACTTTTCCGGGGTGGTGCTGGAGGCCAGCGAGGGCGCGCGGATCGCCGCCGCACTGGCGGGGCGCAAGGCGCTGATCCTGCAGAACCACGGCCTGCTCACCGTGGGTGAAACCGTCGAGGCGGCGGTGTGGCGCTTCATCGCCATGGACAACGCCGCCCAGACTCAACTGCTGGCGGAAGCTGCCGGCACCCCGCGGCCCATTCCCCATGAGGTGGCGCGCCACACCGCACGCCAGGTCGGCACCGAGTTTGGCGGCTGGTTCAGTTTCCAGCCTTACCGCGAGCGGGTCGTGCGCGAAGAACCGGACTTTCTCGATTAAGGACCATTGCCCATGCAGCGTCGTCATTTTCTCCAACTCTCGGCCCTGGCCGGTCTGGCCGCCGCCTTGCCGCGCCTGGGCCTGGGAGCCTCCGTGGACCTGTCCGGGGTCACCCTGAACGTCGCCACCTACAAGGGGGCGGCGCCGAGCTTCTTTGCCGAGGCGGGCATCGAGCCCCCGCCCTACAAGGTCAAGTACGCTGAATTCACCGGCGGCAACCTGAGCTTCGAGGCCCTGGTCAGCGGCACCCTGGACATCTCGCCGATGAGCGAGATCCCGCCGATCTTCGGGATCAAGAACCACGCCCCGGTGAAGCTGATCGCGGTGCTCACCGGCGACGTCAACAACCAGGCCTTCATCGTGCCCAAGGGCTCTGCAGTGCAGTCGGTGGCCGAGCTCAAGGGCAAGCGCATCGGTTATATCCGCTCCACCAGTTCCCATTACTTCCTGCTCAAGGCGCTGAAGGAGCAGGGCCTGGGCTTTGCCGATATCGTGCCCATGGCGTTGACTGCGCAGGACGGTTTCGCCGCGTTCCAGAACGGTGCCCTGGATGCCTGGGTCAGCTTCGGCTACTTCATCCAGCTGGCGGAACTGCGGGCCGGGGCCCGGGTATTGAAGACCGGCCAGGGCTACCTGTCCGGCAACTACGTGATCGCCGCCAACCAGCAGAGCATCGCCGACCCGGCCAAGCACGCGGCGATCACCGACTACATCCTGCGCGAGTACCGCTCCTGGCAGTGGATTGCCAGCCACCCCGAGGAATGGGCGACCAGGAGCGCGCAGATTCTCGGCATGCCCCGGGAAGTGTTCCTTGCCCAGTACCGGGCCCAGAGCGGCCCGCGCCTGCTGCAACCGGTGGACGACGCAGCGGTGAAATCCCAGCAGGACGTGGCCGACCTGTTCTTCGAGGCCGGCGTGCTGCCCCAGCAACTGGATGTATCCGGCCTGTGGGACCGCAGCTTCCACTGGACCTGAGCCTGTAGCCGCCGGCTTGCCGGCGAAAGGGCGATGACGCCTTCGCTGGCCAGCCAGCTCCTACGGAACACCCGACACCCCATGTAGGAGCCGGCTTGCCGGCGAAGAGGCCCTCAAGCCTTGCGCTGGCCAGGATGACGCCTTCGCTGGCAAGCCAGCTCCTACGGAATACCTGACACCCCATGTAGGAGCCGGCTTGCCGGCGAAGAGGCCCTCAAGCCTTGCGCTGGCCAGGATGACGCTTTCGCTGGCCAGCCAGCTCTTGCGATCCGGGGGGAAATTCTTTCATTGGCCAGGAGGCCGCATGTTTACCCGAACCTTGCTGTGCCTGGCGCTGGCCAGCCCCTGGGCCTTGGCCGACAGCCCCGCCCAAGCCCTGCACCAGCGCCTGATCGTGCTCGACAGCCACCTCGATACCCCCATGCAACTGGCCCGCCCCGGTTGGGACATCACCCAGCGCCATCGCTACCAGGACGACCTGTCCCAGGTCGATCTGCCACGGATGAAAGAGGGCGGCCTGGACGGCGGTTTCTGGGCCATTTTCACCCCCCAGGGGCCGCTCACCGCCGAAGGCCGGGCCCTGGCCAGCGAACATGGGCTGGCGGTGCTGGCGCGGATCCGCGACCTGCTGGGCGCCCACCCCGATGATTTCGCCCTGGCCCTGACGGCTGGCGATGTACCGGCCATCGTCGCCCGTGGCCAGCGTGTGGTTTTCATCAGCATGGAAAACGCCCAGCCCCTGGCCGCCGATCCGGCACGCTTGCACACCTATTACCGCCAGGGCCTGCGCATGCTCGGCCTGGTGCACTCGGCCAACAACGATTTCGCCGACTCGGCCACCGCCCTGCCGCAGTGGCGCGGCCTGAGCCCGGCGGGCCGGGAGCTGGTGGCCGAGGCCAATCGCCTGGGGATACTGCTGGATGTCTCCCATGCCTCGGACCAGGTGTTCGACCAGGTCCTGGCGCTGTCGAGGGCGCCGATCATTGCCTCCCATTCCAGCAGCCGTGCAATCACCGCCCATCCACGCAACCTGGATGACCGGCGCCTGCGGCAACTGGCGGCCAGGGGCGGTGTGGTGCAGGTCAACAGCTTTCCCAGCGACCTGATCAACCTTGCGCCCAATCCCGAGCGGGACAAGGCCCTGGGGCCGTTGTACCGCGAGTTCCGCCTGGCGGCGAGCATGAGCCCGGAACAGGTGGCGGACCTGGCCGAACGCATTCGCCAGGTCGAAGCCCGCTACCCGCAGCCCAGGGCCAGCCTGGACGATTACCTGCGCCACCTGCTGCACATCCTGGAAGTGGTCGGCCCGGATCATGTGGGCATCGGCGCCGACTGGGACGGCGGTGGCGGGGTACAGGGGCTCGAAGATGTCGCGCAACTGCCACGGATTACCCAGCGCCTGTTGGCGGCGGGCTACAGCGAAGCGGACCTGGCGAAGATCTGGGGCGGCAACTTGTTGCGCGTTCTCGACGCCGCCCAGGCCGTAGGAGCCGGCTTGCCGGCGAAGGGGCGCTGATGCCGGCGCGAGCCGTGGGGCTTCTTCGCTGGCAAGCCGGTTCCTGGCGGGGCGAGTATGGCCAGGCACGGCCAGGCGCAGGGCTATGCGCGGAGCGCAGAATCTTTTGGCTTGAATATGAAACAAAGTAATATTTTCATATGCTTAAAATGTATTTCTCTTATTAAATAAGCGCCCCTAGGATGGCTTCACATAGACCCAAGTGACTGCATAAGTCGCCGATCTATAACCGAACGCACTATCCATCCGCAGCAGGGAGCGCTTGCATGCCACTGACCAGAAGACAATTGATCGCCCGTATTGCCGCTGTCGGCGGGGTCCAGGCGGCGAGTGCGGTCATGGGCCTGTTCGGCGCCAGCGCAACGGCCGAAGCGTTCGAGGAAAACTACGCGGCGCTGCCCACGGCGGCGCTGGGCAAGGGGGCCAGCGTGGTGGTGATCGGCGCCGGGATCGGTGGCCTGGTCAGCGCCTACGAGTTGAGCAAGGCCGGGTTCAAGGTGACCTTGCTGGAAGCCCGGGACCGGGTCGGCGGGCGCAACTGGACGGTGCGTGGTGGCGATCGGGTGGAGTACAGCGACGGCAGCACCCAGGTCGCGCAATTCGGGGAGGGGTTCTACCTCAATGCCGGGGCCGGCCGCCTGCCCAGCCACCATCAGTTGATGCTCGGCTACTGCCGCGAGCTGGGGGTGGAGCTGGAGGTGCTGGTCAATACCAGCCGCAACGCCCTGGTGCGTCCGGACCTTGACCAGCCGGCGTTGCAGATCCGCCAGGCGGTCAATGACAGCCGCGGGCATTTTTCCGAGCTGCTGGCCAAGGCCGTCAATCGCCATGCCCTGGATCAGGAGCTGACACCAGCCGATCGCAGCAACCTGCTGAGTTTCCTGAAAACCTGGGGTGATCTTTCCGACAAGCTGGAGTACCTGGGGTCGGCCCGCTCCGGCTACAAGGTCTGGCCCGGCGCCGGCGACCAGTTGGCGCAGAAGAATGATCCGCTGCCGTTGCAGACCCTGCTCAACCCGGCGCTGACCACGGCGTTGATGATCGACGAATACCCGGAGTTCTCGCCCACCATGTTCCAGCCGGTGGGCGGCATGGACCGCATTCCCCAGGCCTTTGCCCGGCGCCTGAAAGGCCAGTTGCGGCTGCACAGCGAGGTGCGTTCCATCAGCAACCAGGCCGACAGCGCCGAAGTGGTCTACCTGGACCGGCGCACCGGCCGCACCCACAACCTCAAGGCCGACTACGTGATCAGCAGCCTGCCCCTGCCGCTGCTGGCCAAGGTGCAGAACAACTTCAGCGCCCCGGTGCGCCAGGCCATCGGCGCGGTGCAGTTCGGCTACGCCAACAAGGTGGCCTGGCAGTCGCGGCGCTTCTGGGAAAGCCAGTACCAGATCTACGGCGGGCTGTCGTTCATCAACCAGGAAGCCTCCGGGCTGTGGTACCCCAGCGGCGGTTTCAACCAGGCCGAAGGGGTGCTGGTGGCGGCCTATAACAACGGCGAAACCGCCCGACGGTTCGGGGAGAAAACCCTGGCCCAGCAGATCGAGATTTCCCGTCAGGCGGTGGAGCTCCTGCACCCCGGGCACAGCCAGGAACTGCGCAATCCGCTGGTGATTGCCTGGAGCAAGATCCCCTACAACTTCGGCCCCTGGATCAGCCATGAAGTGGCCGAGCCGGACTACGGCCTGCTCAACCAGCCCCAGGGCCGGGTCTACCTCACCAGCGACGGCCTGGCCCACAGCGGCGTGGGCATCTGGCAGGAAGCCGCCGCCGGCGCGGCGCGGCGGGTGGTGCGGCAACTTTTCCAACGGGCGCAAGGCTCGTCGCTACAGCAAACGGCCTGAAAAAGCCGAGCACTCACACAACAGCGGTAACCCATGCCGGGTAGCGGACCTCCGAGGCTGGCACACACAACCTTGGGAGCGTCTTTGCATGTCTTTGAAAAACACCGTCGTAGGGCTGGGGCTGTTGTTCGCCGCCAGCAGCAGTTGGGCCGCGGGAATCCAGCGCGTGCCGTCCAGCTACCCCAATTCGCCGATCCTGCAATCGGTGACCCTGCCCGCCAACAGCGAGGTGACCTACCTCTCCGGGCTGCTGCCGGACCCGGTGGACCCCAAGGCGTCCAAGGAGCAGATCCACGCCGAGGGCAACACCGAGGCCCAGGCCCGGGTGGTGCTGCGCAAGGTGGAGACGATCCTCGCCAGCCAGGGCCTGACCCTGGGGGACGTGGTGCAACTGCGCATCTACCTGGTAGGGGACCCGGCCCTGGGCGGCAAGCTGGATTTCGACGGCCTGCAAGTGGCCTTCCGCGAGTTCTTCGGCACCCAGAAGCAGCCGCTCAAGCCCGCCCGGACCACGGTGCAAGTGGCGGGGCTGGTGCTGCCCGGCGCCTTGATCGAAGTCGAAACCGTTGCCGCCCGAGCGCGCTGAACCGCCTGTCAAAGGATCTGAAGTCATGAGTATTTCCTTGCATAAAATCCTCTTCGGCGCGGCCCCCCTGAGCCTTGGCCTGCTGGGCCTGGCGCTGCCCGCCGAACTGCTGGCGGCCGACGAAACCCTGGGCACGGTGGTGGTCACCGGGGTGCGCGGCAGCCAGCAACGCACGGTGACCGACAGCCCGGCGCCGATCGATGTGATCGACAGCGAGCAGTTGCGCAGCATCGGCCAGAACGGCCTGAAAGAGATGCTCGGGCGCCTGCTGCCGTCGTTCAACGTACCGACCATCAACGGCGGCGGCACGGCGTTCCTGGTGCGCGGGGTGAGCATGCGCGGCCTGGGCGGCGACCAGGTGCTGGTGCTGATCAATGGCAAGCGCCGGCACAACTCGGCGCTGATCAACAACGGCGCACGGGTCGGCAACGCCTCGGTGCCGGTGGACCTGGACCTGATTCCCACCGCCGCCATCGAGCGCATCGAAGTGCTGCGCGACGGCGCGGCGGCGCAGTACGGCTCCGACGCCATCGCCGGGGTGATCAACATCATCCTCAAGCGCAATGCCGAAGGCCTGACCTCCGACACCACCCTGGGCCAGTACTACGACGGCGACGGCACCACCGGCCACGAAGCCTTCAACTGGGGCAACAAACTGGGAGAGAACGGCGGCTTCATCAACCTGTCCTGGGACGCCAAGCTGCAGGAACCCTACGAGCGCTCCAGTGCCGCCAGCGGCCAGCTGTACTTCAAGCAGGCCGACGGCTCGCCGGACCCCCGGGAAAGCAATCGCCAGGGCTGGGGCACCGAGTACGGCCTGGGCCGCGACCGCACCACCAGCCTGGCCTACAACGCCGAGCTGCCTCTGGAGGACGACCTCAAGCTGTACTCGTTCTCGACCCTGAGCTACCGCAACAGCAACAAGGACCTGGGGCACCGCAAGCCCACCGACATCACCAGCCTGGCGGGCATTCCCAATGCGCCTTACCCCAACGGCGGCCAGGCGCGGCGGGAAATCCACGAGACCGATTTCCAGGTCGCCGGTGGTGCCAAGGGCCTGCTCGGTGGCTGGGACTGGGACCTGTCGAACACCTACGGCAAGGATCGCGGCGTGCTCGACACGGCCAACAACCTGAACATTTCCAATGGCCCCTACAGCCAGCACGACTTCCACCTGGGCAACCTGGTGTTCGACCAGTGGACCAACAACCTGGACTTCTCCCGGGCCCTGGACATCGGCTGGAGCAGCCCGCTGGAAACCTCCTTCGGCGTGGAATACCGCTGGGAGAAATATGCGCTGGAGGAGGGCGAGGCCAACTCCTACAACCAGGGCAGCTATGTCCCCAACACCGGGCCTTTCGCCGGTGTGGTGCCGGACCCGGGGTTGTTCTCGGTCAACGGCACGACCCCGGAAGATGCCTACAGCCTCAAGCGCCACAGTGAGGCGGCTTATATCGACCTGGGCCTGAACATCACCCCCAACTGGTACGTCGGTGCGGCGGCGCGCTACGAGAAGTACAACCTAGGGGTAGGCGACACCACCAGCGGCAAGCTCACCACCCGTTACGAGTTCCTCCCCGGGTACGCGGTGCGGGCTGCGGTGAGCAACGGCTTCCGTGCACCGTCCCTGGCCCAGAGCGTCTTTTCCACCACCAGCACGGTCACCGAATTCGGCGCCGGTGGCACCACCACCTCGGTGCGTACCAAGCAGATGCGCCCCAACTCGCCGGAAGCGGTGGCCCTGGGCGCCAAGGACCTGGAGCCGGAAACCTCGCGCAACTACAGCCTGGGGTTCACCGCCGAGCCCACCGATCGGCTGCGCCTGACGGCCGACTTCTACCTGATCGACATCGACAAGCGCATTCTCCAGACCGGCATCCTCAAGGGCCCGGCGGTGTCGCAGATCCTGGTGGAGAACGGCCTCTCGCCGAACCTCGCCGGGCAGTACTACACCAACGCTGCCGACACCCGGACCAAGGGCGTGGACCTGGTGGCGGACTACCGCCAGTCCTTCGGCGAGTACGGCACGGCGAAATGGAGCGTCGCCTACAACCACAACAAGACCACCATCCGCGACCTGGCGGACACCCCGGCGGCCCTGTCGCGCCTGGGGGCGGGGTATGTGCTGTTCGACCGCCAGCAGCAGATCGACCTGACTAAATCCACGCCCAAGGACAAGTGGATCCTTTCCAGCAACTACAAGGTCGGCGACTGGACCACCAACCTGCAGTTGACCCGCTTTGGCGAGTACACCGAAGGCTCGAACATCCCGAGCAACGATCGCACCTACAGCGCCAAGTGGATCACCGACCTGGACGTGGCCTACGACGTGACCCAGAACCTCACCGTGGCCGTGGGCGCCAACAACCTGTTCGACGTGTACCCGGACAAGATCGGCCTCAAGGCCTGGGCGGGAACCTATGAATACGGAATGTTCTCGCCCTATGGCCTGGGCGGCGGCTACTACTACAGCCGCGTCAGCCTGGCGTTCTGAGCATGACCACGATCACTCTCGTAGGAGCTGGCTTGCCAGCGAAGGCGGCGGCATGACCGGCGCAGGGTTCAAGGGCCATTCGCCGGCAAGCCGGCTCCTACAGCCGTGGCGTCCTGCCGGTCGTTTACCTGGTGGGAGCTGGCTTGCCAGCGAAGGCGGCGGCATGAAGGGCGCAGGGGGCAGGGGCGGTTCGCCGGCAGGCCGGCTCCTGCAAGGGCTGGTGTTGTGTTTGTGGCTGGGCAGTGCACTGGCGCAGCCGGCGCTGCGGGTGTCCAGCCAGAAGCAGTCGCTGAAGATTCTGCTGCAGGCGGCAGGCGAGCTGGAGCAGGTGCCGTACCCCATCGAGTTCGCCTCCTTCGCTGCCGCGGCCCCCACCGCCGAGGCCCTGGCCGCCGGGGCGGTGGATATCGGCAGCCTGGGGGATGCGCCCTTTGTGTTTGCCGCCGCGGCCGGGGCGCCGCTCAAGACCGTGGGGGTGATCAAGCTCAAGGTCACGCCGACCGCGGTGGCGATCGTGGTCAAGGAGGATTCGCCGCTGAAGCAGGCCGCCGACCTCAAGGGCCGGCGCATCACCACCACCCGGGGCTCCATCGGCCATTTCCTGGCCCTGGCCGCCCTGCGGTCGTTGGGCCTGCACGGCGCGGATGCGCAGTTCATCTTTCTCCAGCCGGCCGAATCCCGCAGCCTGCTGAGCAACGGCCAGGCCGATGCCTGGTCGACCTGGGACCCCTATACCAGCATGGTGCAGATGGAGGGCGGCAGCCGGGTGCTGGTCAGTGGCGAAGGGCTGTTCGCCGGGCACATGCTGCTGGTGGCCAACGACCAGGCGATTCGCGACAAGCCGCAGCAGATCGCCGACTTCCTGCAGCGCCTGGATCGTGCCTATGCCTGGGCCAACCAGCACCAGAGCGAGTTTTCAAAGATCCAGGCCGGCTACAGCGGTTTGCCGGTGGAGGTGCATGAGCGTTCCAATCGCTACTCGGTGCCCCGGCGTATCGCCGTAGGCCCGGCCGTGGTGGAAGACGTGCAGCACACCGCCGATCTCTACCGCGAGGAGGGCATTATTCAGAAGACTTTCGATGCGGCAGCTTACATGGATGCTCAATTCAATGAAGTTGAATGAGTGTGTGGCAGTTTTATTAATTGATCTCGGGAGGTTTTAAATAAATAAAGAGCAATAATGTCCTTCGCTTAATTTAACTATCAGCAAATTTCATAATCTTCTCGCAGCACTTTCAAAGTGCCTGTGGTGGCCGCTATTTGCCTGATTTTCGATACATTTTTAAGTTTGGATATTAGAGATAAAGGATATTTCACAAGGCCATCGCAACTGCCTAAGGTGGCCCTGAAACAAATTATTACGTTCTACCGATGTTGTACTTCGTCGCTACTTCCAGGGAATTAAGGGAGCTTGCATGTTCACAGTCACTACGGCCGACAAACTTGAAGCGCGGCATATCCTCGATGTTGTGGAAAAACGCTCTTACGGCGTTCAGCTCAAAGGTTTCTGCCCACCGGATACCTTGCAGGTGGCGCGGGATCATCTGTATCAGCAGGAACTGCGCAGTGCCTTCAGCCAGCAGCAGGAATTCGTCCGGGTCGGCAAGGCCTATATCGAGATCCAGGATGAGCAGAGCCGGGCCGAATACCACGCCCTGGCCCTGCCCAACATTCGCAAGATCCGCAATCTGTTCCGGCCACTGGCCTCGCCCATCGACGAACTGCGCCTGCTGCTGGACGAAGTCTGGCCGCAGGGCGCGCACCTGTTGCAGGTGGACGGGCAGAAGTGTTTCGTCGGTATTGCCCGCTTCCAGGGTTCGGGGGTCGATCTCACGCCCCACACCGACAAGCTCGAACGCAATGCCCCCGAGGGCCACAGCCCGCAGTTGCTGACCCAGCTGTCCACCAACATCTACCTGGAGATCCCCGAGGATGGCGGCGAGCTGGAGATCTGGGGCATCGAGCCGGACGAGCAGGAGTACAACCGCCTCAAGGGCGAACGGGCCTACGGCATCGAACGCCACCTGCTGCCGCCGCCGGATTTCGTGGTCAAGCCCGAGCCCGGCGACCTGATCCTCCTCAACCCGCGGCTGATCCACGCCGTGCGCCCTTCGGCCAGCAGCACCCGGGTCACCCTCGGGGTCTTTATCGGTTACTACGGCGAACACCAGCCTTTGGCCTACTGGAGCTGAACTCATGAGCAAGGTGCAGGAAATCAACCTCAAGGCCTACTTCAACAAGGGCGGCGAGGAGCACGAATTCGACGGCAAGCGCGTGGTACTGGCGGTCAGCGTCGGCCAGGAATATCACGAGGACCAGAAGCTGCGGTCCACCATTCACTTGATCAACCAGTCCGGTTTCAGCCACGTCAAGGTGGTGGTGGCCGATACCCTGCAACGCCACAACAAGCACGGCAAGTCCCCCGGGGAGGCGCTGTCGGCGGCGATCCGCGATGGCGATGCCTGGCTGGCGCGCAACCAGAGCATCCTCGACGGCCTGCGGGTGCCGTACCACATCACCCGCTGGAACCAGGAACTGGCCAGCGACCGCTATGCCGAGCTGCGCCAGCAACTGAACCAGGTCTACCAGCAGCGCGAGGAACTGCGCGACGCCATCGACAGCACCATCGGCGTATTCACCGAGCGCCTGCGCCTGCGTGACGAACACGCGGACATCGAGCGGGCGGCGGCCCAGTGCCGGGAGTACATCCTGGAAGAGATCCCGATCATCCTGCCGCTGTGGGCCGACGAGGGTTACCACTATGTGCTCTACCCGCAGCAGATGACCACGGCCATGGCCACCAGCCGCGAGTTGCTGATCGAACCCCACAGCCCGGACCGGGTGCGCTGGCTGCCCCTGAAGTTCAAGAAGCGGGGGATCCCGATTCCCTTCACCTTGCCCGGCGCCATTCACCCCAACTGGACCAGCGGCGCCATCGCCATCTGATCCGCCGCGATCAATGTAGGCGCTGGCTTGCCAGCGAAAGCGCCCCTGCCGGCGATGCCGGACTCAAGGGGCTGTTCGCCGGCAAGCGGGCTCCTACAGAGCGTTTTTTTATGACTGACAAGGAGTTTCCATGGGCGTTTTTGCGCAACAGCAACGCAAATGGTGGGCATTGCTCGGTGTGAGCATCGCCAGTTTTCTCGGCTGTGTGGATTTCACCATCGTCAACACCGCGTTACCGGCCCTGCAGGCCGACCTCGGGGCCTCGGTGGACGCCCTGCAATGGGTGATCAACGGCTTCATCCTGGCCCTGTCGAGCTTCATGGTGCTGGTGGGGCGCCTGGCCGACCTGCACGGGCGCAAGCGGGTGCTGTTCATCGGCCTGACGGTGTTCGGCCTGGCTTCCCTGGCGGCCGGGCTGGCGGGGCAGATCGATACCCTGATCGGTGCGCGGGTGGCCCAGGGGCTGGCATGCGCGGTGCTCTATACCGCCTCGGGGGCGATTGTCTCCAGCACCTTCGAGACCGCCGAGCAGGGCCGGGCCTTCGGCGTGCTGTTCGGGGTCAATGGAGTGGGGCTGGCGGTCGGCCCGGTGTTGGGCGGGCTGATAACCAGCGCCTTCGGCTGGCAGTGGATCTTTCTCATCAACGTGCCCTTCGTACTGCTGAGCCTGGGCATTTGCAGCTTCAGCGTGAAGGAGTCGCGTTCGGCCGAAACCGGGGCGCGCCTGGATGGTTGGGGCGCGCTGCTGTTGCTGATCGGCCTGCCGAGCCTGGTGCTGGTGATCGTCCAGGGCGGCAGCTGGGGCTGGGGCTCACCCCTGACCCTGGCCCTGGTGGCGCTGGCGGTGCTGGCCCTGGGCGCATTCCTGGCGGTGGAGCGGCGGGTGGCCGCGCCGATCATCGACCTCAAGCTGTTCGCCAACCGGCGTTTCGTTGCCGGAGTGGCGGCCAGTTTCGGCCTGGCGCTGTTCTACTGTGTGGCGTTTTTCGTCATGCCGCTGTACCTGGCGCAGATCCGCGGCGAAACGGTGCAGGCCAGCGGCCTGCTGTTGCTGCCCACCACCCTGGGGGTGGCGCTGCTGTCACCGCTGGTGGGGCGCCTGGTGGATCGCAAGGGGCCGGCGCTGCTGATCAAGACCGGGCTGCTGCTGTTCGTGCTGTCGGCGTTGTTGCAGGCCGGTTTCGATGGCCAGACTTCGCTGCCTTATCTGCTGGGCGCCTTTGTCGTCATGGGCCTGGGGTGGGCCAGCATTCTCGGGCCGTCCACGGTGCTGGGGATTTCCTCGGTGCCCCAGGAAGTGGGCTCGGTGGCCATGGGCTCGCTGATGACCTTGCACAACGTCGGTGGCGGTGTCGGGCTGGCGGTGGGGGTGGGGCTGTTCCATCACTTTTCCGCCACGCCGCTGGACGATGCCCAGGGCGCCTTTCTCAATGGTTACCGCGCGGTGATGGGCTTTCTGGCGGTGGTCACGCTGCTGGTCTGGGCCTCGGTGAGCCTGCTCTTGCGCACGGCCCCGGCGCCGGTGCCGACGGCCGAGGAGGGCACCAGCCGTGGCTGAGCGCGGCGGGCAGATGGGGCTGGGGGCCTTTCTCTCCGGCTCCGGCGCCCATGGCGGCAGTTGGCGCCATCCCCAGGCGGATGCCGACGCCTCGTTGAATTTCCAGCGCTACCGGCACTACGCGCAAACTCTGGAGCGGGGCTGTTTCGACGCCCTGTTTCTCAACGACAACGTGGCGGTGGGGGACCTGGACCCGCGAGTACTGGCCCGCAGTTCCTACAGCCTGCGCTGGGACCCGCTGACCCTGCTGCCGGCCCTGGCGGTGGTGACCCGGCATATCGGCCTGATCGCCACCGCCAGCACCTCCTACAACGAGCCCTACAACCTGGCGCGCAAGTTCGCTTCCCTGGACCACCTGAGTGAGGGCCGGGCTGGCTGGAACCTGGTAACCGGGCTGGTCGGCGGGGAGAACTTCAACCACCCCGAACCCCTGAGCCACGCCGAGCGGTACGCCCGGGCCGAGGAGTTCTTCAGTGTGGCCAGCGGGCTGTGGGACAGCTGGGCCGACGACGCCTTTCCCCGGGACAAGGCCAGCGGCCAGTGGCTGCGCCCGGAGCGCATGCACCTGTTGCAGCACCGGGGGCGGCACTTCCAGGTACAGGGGCCGTTGAATGCACCGCGGCCATTGCAGGGCTGGCCGGTGATCGCCCAGGCCGGGTCGTCCGGGCCGGGCTGTGAGCTGGCGGCGCGCTGCGCCGAGCTGGTGTTCACCGCCCAGACCGACCTGCAGCAGGCCAAGGCTTTCTATCGCGAACTCAAGGAACGGCTTCCCGCTTACGGGCGTCATGCCGGGCAGTTGAAAATATTCCCCGGCATCGCCCCCACGGTGGGCCGCACCCTCAACGAAGCCGAGGAGAAGTACCAGCAATTGCAGGAACTGCAGGACCCCCAGGCACAACTCAAGGCCCTGTCCTACCTGCTGGACCTGGGTATCGACCTTTCGCATCTGCCCCTGCATGCGCAGGTGCCGTTGCTGGACGACGCCGCCCCCACCGAGCGGCATAAAAGCCGCCGGCACCTGGTGCAGGAACTGATCCGCCGGGAGCGGCCGAGCCTGGCGCAACTGCTGCGCAGCCTGTCGGCCAGCGGGCACAAGGTACTGGTGGGCACGCCGGGGCAGATCGTCGATGAGCTGGCTACCTGGTACCAGGAATACGCCGCCGACGGCTTCAATGTGCTGTTCACCCATCTGCCGGGGGCCATCGACGATTTCGTGCAACTGATCACCCCCGAGCTGCAGCGCCGGGGTCTGTTTCGCCAGCGCTACACCGGCCACAGCCTGCGCGAACACCTGGGGCTGGCGCGGGTGGAAAACCGTTTCTTCAGCCACCGGGGCAATGGCTGAATGGCTGAAAGAGTCTTTACTCTCAAGGCGCAACGCCCATCGATCAACCTAGGAGCTACAGCATGTCCGGATGGTATGAGTTGAAGAAAAGCAGCAACGGCCAGTTTCGCTTCGTGCTCAAGGCGGCCAATGCCGAGGTCATTCTCAGCAGCGAGCAGTACACCACCCGCGCCGCAGCCGAGAACGGCATCGCCTCGGTGCAGGCCAACAGTCCCCTGGAAGAGCGCTACGAGCGCAAGAGCGCCAAGGATGGCAAACCCTATTTCAACCTCAAGGCGGCCAACCACCAGATCATCGGCAACAGTGAAACCTATTCCTCGGAAGCGGCCCGGGAAAAGGGCATCGCCAGCGTCAAGGCCAACGGCCCCAGCCACAACATCAAGGACCTGACGTCCGTTTAGGCCCGGCTCCACACACCCTCGACAGCACCAGGCCCGAACCCAGGCAGCGTTCGGGCTTTGTGCTGCCAGCGGGTTTTCACAAGCACCTGGCATTTGCCTGGAGGCCGGGCGAGGGCAGCGTATTGTGATCTGGCAGGCCGCCAGCCGATTGGCGACGGAGTTATGGCGCAATGCCATCATTTGCCTTATCCTCCGCGCCCGTCACCGGGCGCTCGGCAGGCCTGGCACTCTGGTTGACGTTATCAATCATTGTCCAAGGGATCTGCGACGTCATGATTCGCCCTCTCGTATTACTCGCCGCGCTGCTGGCGTTGAGCGGTTGCTACAGCCTGTCTTCCACGAAAGTTGCCGAGAGCATGCGCCCCGACTCGCAGTCGGGGGTGGCCTATGTGGTGGGGGTGGTCGGCATCTGGCCGAAGGCGGTGCACACCGCCAACGAACAAATGCTGCTGATTCGCCCGCGCGGCGGTGACGGGTTCGCCTCGGCGCGCTTGTACAACCAGATCTACGGCCGCACGCCACGGGATGTGCGCGAGACCTGGCACGGCATCGGCAGCCTGTTCGTGATGCCGCTCAAACCCGGGCGCTACGAGATCTACAACCTGCACTTCGACCGCGGCAACGCCACCGCCTGGAGCCGCGAAGATTTCTCCATCCCCTTGGAACTGGAAGCCGGCAAGGCTTATTACCTGGGTGATTTTCGCGCCGGCTGCCTGTCGGCGTCGGGGGCCAAGTGCGTGTTTCTGCACAGCGACCACCAGGAGCGCGACGCTGCCCTGGTGCGCGCCAAATACCCGCAGGTGCCGAACCTGCAACGGGTCGATCTGGAGAAGATGGAGGAGGTCACGTCGTTGATCGTCAGGGAGCAGGGGCCCAAGGCGTCGATGCTCAAGGCCATGCTGTCGGGGGATCTGTAATGCGTAGTCAATTGTGGTTTTTGATGGTGCTGATGCTGGGGCTTGGCGGTTGCCAGACCAGCCACAGTCTCAAGCCGGCCGAGGTGGATTATCAGCAGCGGCTACCGGCGATCAGCGTCAGTGTGATGGGGGCCATCCCTGCCGGCCTGATCCGTGACGAACTGCGTCGTCGCGGCACCTTCGAGCAGGTGCAGCCGGGGTTCAGTGCCGATGGCTACAACGTGATCGTGATGGCCAACAGTGATTACTTCGGCTGGCAGAACATTCCCATGGGGCTGCTCAGTGCCATGACCTTGTTTATCGTGCCGGGCCGGACCACTTGGGACAGCCAGGTGATGTTCCATGTGAGCCGCGGTGACCAGGAGGTGGCCAAGTATCGGGTCAGTAATCAGACCCGCTCCTGGCGTGGTTGGGCCAACACTGATGGCGGCCAATACCAGCATGTGCGGCGCATCACCGACGACTTCATTGCGCAGATGCTGCAGGACCCGCAGTTCAAGGCCCAGGCCCCGGTGGCGCTGGACAGTCACTGAGCCACGCTTGGACGCGGCCCATGCCAAAGCCCGGACGGTGTCAGCCGTCCGGGCTTTTTTTCAGGAAATCAACCCAGGCTCTGCAGCAGCGTCTGCAACTGTTGGCGACCGCCCTCGTTCAGTGCGAATACCGGCTTGCGCGGCTCGCCGGTGGGCAGCCCGGCGAGTTCCAGCCCGGCCTTGACCGTGGCCGGCAAACCGCCCTTGAGGATGAAGTCCAGCAGCGGCAACTGGCGGTAGAACAGCGCCCGGGCGCGGGCCAGGTCGTTGCTCAGCACGGCCTGATAGAGGTCGAGATTGAGCTGCGGGATCAGGTTCGCCGCCGCTGTGCACCAGCCACTGGCACCGGCAGCGAAAGCTTCCAGGGCCAGCGGGTTGCAGCCGTTGTAGAACGGCACCTGGCCTTCGCCCAGCAGTTGCAGCTTGTGCATGCGCTGGATGTCGCCGGTGCTTTCCTTGACCAGGGTGACGTTTTCCACGGCGTGGAAGATCTTCAGGATCAGTTCCACCGACATGTCGGTGCCGCTGGTGGCCGGGTTGTTGTAGAGCATGATCGGCACGCCGATGCTGGCGCCGATGGCCTGGTAGTGAGCGAGGATCTCGGCTTCGCTGAGCTTCCAGTAGGAGGCGGGCAGCACCATCACCACGTCGGCGCCCTTGGCTTCGGCAAAACGCGCGCGGCGGATGGCCTTGGCGGTGGTCAGGTCGGAGACGCTGACGATGGTCGGCACGCGTTTGGCCACGTGGCGGATGCTGAACTCGCTGACCTGGTCCCATTCGGCGTCGCTCAGGTAGGCGCCTTCGCCGGTGCTGCCCAGGGGGGCGATGGCGTGGACGCCCGCGTCGATCATGCGGTCGATGGAACGCCCGAGGGCGTCCAGGTCCAGGCCTTCGCCGTTGGGGCCGAAGGGGGTGACGGTGTAGCCGATGATGCCGTGGATCTGGGTAGTAGGCATGGTGCAACTCCTGCAAGGCATAAGGGGTGGATCAGTTCAGGCAGTCGGCGTGTTTTTTCAGGTTTTGCCGAGCGTAGTAGTTGAAGGCGGCGCTGTGGCGCTTGGGCTTGGAAATCCAGTCGTGGGCTTCGCGGCCCAGCTCCGGGAGGATCGGCTTGATGGTGCCGGCGGCCATGGCCAGCAGTTGCAGCTTGGCCGCACGCTCGATCAGTTGAGCGATCACGCAGGCTTCCTCGATGCTCGCGCCGGTGGACAGCTGGCCGTGGTGGGAAAGCAGGATCGCGCGCTTGTCGCCCAGGGCGGCGGAGATGATTTCGCCTTCTTCGTTGCCCACCGGCACCCCCGGCCAGGCTTCGAGAAAGGCGCAGTCCTCGTACAGGGGGCAGAGGTCCATGTGCGACACCGCAAGCGGCACTTCGATCATCGACAGCGCGGCGACGTGGGTCGGGTGGGTGTGGATGATGCAGTTCACGTCCGGCCGGGCGCGGTACACCCAGCTGTGGAAGCGGTTGGCCGGGTTGGGCATGCCGTGGCCTTCGAGGACCTCCAGGTCTTCGTTGACCAGCAGCAGGTTGCTGGCGCTGATTTCATCGAAGCCCAGGCCCAGTTGCTGGGTGTAGTAGGTGCCGGGTTGCGGGCCGCGGGCGGTGATCTGCCCGGCGAGGCCCGAGTCGTGGCCGTTCTCGAACAGAATGCGGCAGGTCAGGGCCAGCTTTTGTCGGTCGGTCCACGTATTATCCGCCAGGGTATTTTGCATCTGGGTCAGGGCTTGCTTGACCAGTTGGTCTTTGGGCAATGCTAATGTCTTGGCCATGTCGAAGGTCCTTTGAGAAGTGCAATGGACGTCGGATCTGCGCTTCACCTGCTGCTTGCGACGGCGCTTGGTGAATCGCGATGACACTTAAGAGGCTATATGACACTTTGTGTCATTGGCAAGCGCCAATCGTTGTTTTCTAGATGGATTAACCGCTCTACATGTCTATCCGTTTGAAATTACTGAGAAAAAAACTGGGCGTGACCCTGGAAGCCCTGGCCGAGAAATCCGGGATGACCAAGAGCTATCTGTCGAAAGTCGAGCGCGGGCTGAACACGCCGTCGATCGCTGCCGCGTTGAAGCTGGCCAAGGCGCTGAACGTCAAGGTCGAGGAACTGTTCGCCGAGGACAGCATCAGCCTCGACAGCTACAGCCTGGTGCGCAGCGACCAGCGCCAGTCACTGGCGGCCAATGGGCAGGTCCCGGGTTATGCGGTGCTGGCCCATCAGGTCAGCGAGCGCAACCTGCTGCCGTTCATCATCTACCCGGCCCGGGAATTCAGTGACAAGACCTTCAAGGAACACCTGGGGGAGGAGTTCCTGTTCGTCCACGAAGGCCAGGTGGAAGTGGATTTCATGAACGAGCGGGTGATTCTCAACCGTGGCGATGCACTGCACTTCAATGCGCAGAAACCCCACCGCATCCGTTCCGTGGGGGACGAGCAGGCGCAGTTGCTGGTGGTGGTGCACAGCAGCGAGGACTGAAGGCGTTCAGCGCCGCCAGGAGCCGGCTGGTTGGCGAATGAGCACCAAGACATGCATCGCCCCGGCGGACATCTTCGCTGGCAAGCCAGCTCCTACAGGGCGGGAGTGCTCAGCGCTCCACGGGCACCGACAGGGCCGGGTTGCCCAGGGCGTGGGTCTTGGAGTCGAAGAAACGCAGACTCAGGTCCAGGCCTTCGAACAGCTTGGCGTAGTGGCGTTTCTGGTGCTGGATGAACGCGGCGCTGCGCGGGTAGATGGAGATCGCCAGGGTCTGGGTCGCCGACTGGCGGATCGCCTGGACCAGGTGGCTGTCCTGGGGCCCCAGGTTGTGGCCGAAGATGCACAGCGCGCCGCTGTGATCCAGCAACTGCTGGTAGCAGAACGACAGGTAATCCGAGCTGCGGATGGTCTTGAGCTTGTCCGCCAGCGGCCCCTCGCTGACGAACAGCGGCACGTCGTCCAGGGTCTTGAGGGTGTTGTTGATGGCGAAGCTGCCCAGCAGGGTGCCTTCGGTGGAGGTCAGCTTGCGCGCGCTGCCGTCCAGGTTGCGCACCAGGTGCAGGCCGCCATGCAGGTAGAGAATGCGGGTCGGGGCGCTAGGGGCGCTGCCCAGTTCGAAGGCCGGATCGGCACCGTGGAACAGGTCGTCGATGCCTTGGCTGTCCTGTTGCACGGCCCAGTAGTTGAGCAGGTCATAGTTGCTGGTGAACACCGTGGGATAGCGCCGCAGTTCCTGGTTGATCGCCGCCAGGCTCTGCTCCTGGACCAGGCGCCAGGGAATGTGCACCGCGTGCACGGTGTTGATCAGCGCTTCCTTGATGGCGTAGTAGCGATTGCGCGGCGCCGCCGAGCTGACTGCCAGGGCCTTGTTGACTCGGCTGGTGGTTTTCAGGGCGCCCAGTACCTGCTCGAAACTGCGGGTCTGTAGGGCCTCGAATACGCTGAGCTCGGACTGGCTGAGGGGTTTTTCTTCCACTGTGCGAGCGTTTTCGAACAGTGAGTCGTAGGCAAAGTCTTCCCACACGGCACGGCTGGCGCCGTTGCCGATCAGCAGGCCACTGAACGGTGTGCTGGCACCCAGGGCGTTCCAGTCTTCAAGTTCGGCATCAAATTCCTGGAAATCCATCATCGCGGTCATCGGTCTCAAGGCTGGAGGTATTTCGGCTGGCGACTTTATCACGACCGACCCTTGAGCCAGATCAACAACGCCGGTGACCGATCGGTCGATCCTGTTTGGCAAACATTGCATCGACACCGTGAAATCGGCATTCGCCGGGAGACCTTCTGATGAGCAGCACCTTTTTCATTCCAGCCGTGAACATCATGGGCATCGGCTGTCTCGACGAGGCCATGAGCGCCATCCGCAACTATGGATTTCGCAAGGCGCTGATCGTCACTGACACGGGCCTGGCCAAGGCTGGCGTGGCCAGCATGGTGGCCGAGAAGCTGGCCATGCAGGACATCGATTCGGTGATCTTCGACGGTGCCAAGCCCAACCCCAGCATTGCCAACGTCGAGCAGGGCCTGGCGCAATTGCAGCAGGCACAGTGCGATTTCGTCATCTCCCTGGGCGGCGGATCGCCCCATGACTGCGCCAAGGGCATTGCCCTGTGTGCCACCAATGGCGGGCAGATCCGCGATTACGAAGGCGTCGACCAGTCGGCCAAGCCGCAACTGCCCTTGATCGCCATCAACACCACCGCCGGCACCGCCAGCGAAATGACCCGTTTCTGCATCATCACCGACGAATCGCGCCATGTGAAAATGGCCATCGTCGACCGCAACGTCACACCATTGCTGTCGGTGAACGATCCGGCACTGATGGTGGCGATGCCCAAGGGCCTGACCGCCGCCACCGGCATGGATGCCTTGACCCACGCGGTGGAAGCCTATGTGTCCACCGCCGCCAACCCCATCACCGACGCCTGCGCCCTGAAGGCCGTGGAAATGATCAGCGCCAACCTGCGCCAGGCGGTGCACGACGGCAACGATCTGCTGGCACGGGAGAACATGGCCTATGCGCAGTTCCTCGCCGGCATGGCATTCAACAATGCGTCCCTGGGTTTCGTGCACGCCATGGCCCACCAGTTGGGCGGCTTCTACGACCTGCCCCATGGCGTGTGCAACGCGGTGCTGTTGCCCCATGTGCAGAGCTTCAACGCCACGGTATGCGCCCAGCGCCTGACCGATGTGGCCCACGCGCTGGGAGCGGACATTCGCGGTTTCAGCCCGGAAGAGGGCGCCCAGGCGGCCATCGCGGCGATCCGCACCCTGGCCCGTGATGTGGAGATTCCCGCCGGTTTGCGCGAGTTGGGCGCCAAGTTGCAGGACATTCCGCTATTGGCGGCCAATGCCCTCAAGGATGCCTGCGGCCTGACCAACCCGCGTCCGGCGGATCAGCGGCAGATCGAGGAGATTTTCCGCAACGCGTTCTGAGGGACGGGACCCTTCGCTGGCAAGCCAGCGAAGGGTTCATCCGCACGCCCGGCACCACAGACTCCCGAGCAACTGCTCCCGGCGTTGAAAGCGCCCGCGCCGCGGAGGATAGTGCGACCTGAAATGGCGCTCTATCCGCCTGTCACAAGGAGTCGTGAATGATCCGTTGCTCTTCCCTGGCCCCGCTTCTGGGCAGCCTGGCCCTGCTGGCCGGTGCCACATCCGCCGCCGCCCAGTGCCTGCCGCCGCCACGCAATGCCGAAGTCCCGGGCTTTTCCCTGTGCAAGGACTGGCCGGCCTTTGCCGACCAGAGCATCAGCCTGCTGTCCGAGCAGGTTCCGGACCCCAGCGACACCGGCACCGATGACGGCACCTACAACCTGCAACTGGCAGTGCTGGACCGCAGCAGCGGACAGGCCCTGGCCAGCTATGAGCAGCCTGCCGCCTTTGTCTCCGACGCCTTTCGCCTGGAGAGCGTGAAGCTCGATACCGGGCGCTTCCAACTGACGCCTCAGGTTCGAGCGTTCGGGGTCCGGGCCGCGTTCGAGGGTTCCTCCAGGGTCAACCCGTTCAATCAGACCTGGCTCAGCCTCTACGTGCGCGAGGGCAGTACCCTGCGCCCGGTGCTGGAGAAGTTCGTGGCCCATTCCTACAACGGCGAATGGGATGGCCAGTGCGCCGGCGAGGGCACTAAAACCACGCGCACCCTGGATATCGCCAAGACCCGCAGCCACGGTTACGCCGACCTGATCGTGCGTTCGGTCAGCGTCAGTACCCAGAGCAAAAAAGTCGGGGAAGAATGCCAGTCCACCTCCGTGGCCGCCAAACCGGTGGTCAGCACCCTGCACTACGATGGCCAACGCTACGTCCTGCCCAATGGCTTCAGTGGCATCTGATACCGGCGATCGATAAGGAAGCTTGATGAACCTGCTTGAACAATCGACCCGCGGGCTGGTGCTGTGCGCGTTGCTGGGCGTGGCGACGATGGCGCTGGCCGAGTGCGACAACAGCCCCAATTCCCCGGGAGAACTCCACGTCTGCAAACCCTGGCCGGCGGAAGACGGCATCAACATCGGGATTCGAGCAACGCCAGTGCAAGGGGCCGAAAACGCCAAGGTACCTCGCTACAACCTGGATGTGGCGCTGCTGCTCGACGACAGCGGCTGGGCCGTGGCCAGCTACAACAAGGACCTGGCCCGGCGTTCCGATGGCTTGGCTTTGCAGGGGTTGCAGATCGATACCGGGCGTTACCAGTTGAGCGAGGAGGAGCGGGCCTTTGGCCTGCGGGCCACCTACCGCCGCGCCTCAAGCACCCACCCCCATGAGAAAACCGTGCTGACCCTGTTCGTGCGTGATGGCAAGGGCCTTCCGCCGAGGCTCGAAGGGCTGGTGGTGGATGAGCGCCGCGCTGAGCTCGGTCGTGGCGGTGAGTGTGTCGGGCGCAGCCGGACCCTGCACCGGACCCTGGAACTGGGCAACGGCCAGCGCAACGGCCATACCGACCTGCTGGTGCGTACGCGAATCGTCGACACCGAGCATTTCAAGGGGCCGGCCGGTTGCGAAAGCCGCGACCTGGCGTCCAGGGACAGCCGTGTCACCTTGCACTACGACGGCCAGCGCTACCCCTTGCCGAAAACCTTGACGGGAGCGTGAACCATGCTCAAGGGGCTCAACCACCTGAGCCTGGCCGTCAGCGATCTGGCCTCGCGATTGCTGGCCTGGCGCGATCATCCTTACCCGGGAATGCGCTTTTACTCCGCCGATTGAGAGACTGTTCCACAGGGGCAGCTGACGAAAGCGGCTGGTGGCAAGGTGCCTTGATCGTGCAGAATCCGCCACATTCCCCCTGTGCCTGGCGTTTTTGTCAGGCGCATCGTCCTGGAGTCTTGCTGATGACCTCATCGCTGTTGCTGGCCGTTATCGCCTCGGGTTTCATTTATGCGATCACCCCCGGGCCCGGAGTGCTGGCGGTGTTCGGCATCGGCGCGGCCCGCGGGCGGCAGGCGGGGGCCGGTTTTCTCTGCGGGCACATGCTGGGCGACGTGGTCTGGTGCAGCACGGCGCTGATCGCCATTGTCGGGGCCCGGGAGATCGGCAGCGATGCGTTCAATATCCTTGGCGTGCTCAGCGGCCTGTACCTGTTCTGGCTCGGCTTGCGGGCCATCCGCAGTAAACCGCGCGATGGCGACGAACCCCAGGGCCCGGCGCGCAACCCGTTCTGGCACGGGATCCTGTTCGGCCTGACCAATCCCAAGGCTTATCCGGTGGCGGTGGCAACCTTCACCGCGCTGCTCTCCAGCCGCGCGGAGCTGTTGACCTGGTCGATGCTGCCGGGGCTGATTGCCCTGAGTTTCCTTGGCGGCCTTGGCGCATACGCTATCCTCATCGGCATCGTCGGCGCGCGTAAGGTACGCAATTGGTACCAGCGCCACGAGCTGGCGATCACCCGGGTCTGCGGGGTGATGTTCATCGGTTTCGCGATCAATGCCCTGCTGCACGCAGTGCCAGGGTTGGTCGGCAACAAGGCGTGACGCGCCGCGCGGGTTGCGACGGTGTGCAGTTGCAGGCTTCGGCCTGCGACCGGGCTCAAGGGATGGGTACTCAGTGCATTTTTCATGGGTAGTAGCTTTCTCTGATGGCAACCAAGAACTCCGCGCCTCTGGCCAGTTTCATCGACCTGCTCCTGGACGCCGTGTGCGCCGTGGATGTCGAGGGTCGCTTCGTGTTCGTCAGCGCCGCTTGTGAGCGGGTCTTCGGCTACACCGCCGACGAGCTGATCGGCCGCCCGATGATCGAGCTGGTGCACCCGGCCGATCGTGAACGTACCTTGCAGGCCGCCCGGGAAATCATGGGCGGGGTGCCCAAGCCGAATTTCGAGAACCGCTACGTGCGCAAGGACGGGCGGGTGGCGCATATTCTCTGGTCGGCGCGCTGGTCGGAAGTGGACCAGTTGCGCATCGCCGTGGCCCGCGACATCACCGAGCGCAAGCAGGCGGAATCCCGGCAGGCGGCGCTGTACGCGATTTCCGAGGCGGCCCATGCCACCGAAGACCTGCTGGTGCTGTTCCGGCATGTGCATCGGATCATCGGCGAATGGCTGCCGGCGCTGAACTGTTCCCTGGCGCTCTACGACGAGCGCAGCGCCAGCCTGAGTTTTCCCTATCACGTCGATGACTGCGAGGGCAGCCCGGAACTGCCGGGCACCTTGATCGAACGCTTCTGTGTCGAGGTGCTGCAATGCGGCCAGCCCTTGCTGCTGGCGCCGGAGTGCCCGGTGAACCGGGTGCTCTGGAGCGAGTTCGCGGCTATCCAGGGTTCGCGCTGCTGGCTGGGCGTGCCGCTGAATTCGCAAAAGGGCACCATCGGCGTGCTGATGGTCAAGAGCGCCCCGGGCACCGAAAGCTACAGCGAACAGGACCAGGAACTCTTGCAGTACGTCAGCGCGCAGCTGGCCGCGGCCATCGAACGCAAGCAGCTGCATGCACGCCTGCACTACATGGCCGAATACGATCAATTGACTCACCTGCCCAACCGCGAACTGCTGCGCGAGCGCCTGCGTTCGGCCCTGGCCCGGGCCCGGCGCGAGTCGGGGCGCATGGCCCTGCTGTATGTCGACCTGGACAAGTTCAAGGAGGTCAACGACACCTGCGGGCACGCGGTGGGGGACATGCTGCTGCAAGCGGTGGCCAACCGGCTCAAGGGCTGCGTGCGGGAAACCGACACCGTGGCGCGGATCGGCGGCGACGAGTTCGTGATCCTGCTGGAGAGCGTGCAGCACAGCGAGGACGCCCAGCGGGTAGCGGAGAAGATCCGGCGGACGCTGGGCGAGCCGCTGCGCCTGGACGGCCACTCGTTGAACATCCTGCCGAGCATCGGCATCGGCCTGTATCCCGAGCATGGCCTGGAGGAAAAACAGCTGTTCAAGCACGCCGACGAAGCCATGTACGCGGTCAAGCGGGCACAGAAAAGCCGCTCCAACGCCTGAGCCGGCAGGCACCGGATGAAGCCCTGGCCCGGCCGTGCCGGGGTTCACCGTTCGTCGTGCAAGCGAGGGTTTTTCTAAACCTTTGCGCCCCCCACCTTTCCCTATGCAGACGGGAGCCATGGCTTCCGGCAGATCAATTTGCAAGCGGAGAGCCACCTCATGAACCCCATGGCCACAGTCATGCGCGGTGCCGGACTGGCACTGCTCCTGGGCCTTGGCGCCACCAGCGCCCTGGCCCAGTCCCCCGCGGATTTCATCGACGACGCCTCGGCCAAGGGCATGGCCGATATCGAAGCCAGCCGCCTGGCCCACCAGCAGACCTCATCCAAGGCGGTCAAGGAATACACCATCCAGGTGATCAACGACCGCACCACCGCCAACCAGCACCTGGCCAAGATCGCCAAGCAGCTGGACTTGCCGGTCGCCCCCCGGGAACAGGTGATGGACCAGGCCAAGCGCCTGATGCCCCGCGTACCTGAAGCCGAGGGCGAGGACTTCGATCGCGCCTACGCCGCCAGCCAGGTCAAGGCCACCGAAGAAGCCATCGAGCAGATCCAGCAGCAGGCGCAGACCAGCGAGGTGCCGGAGCTCAAGGCATTTGCCGAAGAGACCCTGCCCAAGCTGGAAAACCACCTGCAGATGGCCAAGGCCCTGCAGGCCGGGCGCCGGTCCGACCGGCTGGACGGTTGAGCCCGCCGTTGCCCCATCCTTGCCCTTTAGTTGGAGAGCACCATGTCGACTCAACCCGTATCCAATCAGTACGCGATGCAGGATCCCCTGACCCAGTACCCCCAGCCGGAATTTCCCGACCAGCCGCAAACGGCGCCGGGCATCGACCAGGACATGATTCCCCGTCCCGACCACGGCGAGCAAAGCTATCACGGTTTTGGCCGGTTGCTGGGGCGCAAGGCCCTGATCACCGGCGGCGATTCGGGTATCGGCCGCGCGGCGGCCATTGCCTATGCCCGTGAAGGCGCGGACGTTGCCATCAACTACCTGCCCGAGGAGGAGCGTGACGCCCGCCAGGTGATAGAGCTGATCAAGGCCGCCGGGCGCAAGGCCGTTGCGCTTCCCGGCGATATCAGCGACGAACGTTTCTGCCGCGACCTGGTGCGCCGGGCCCATGAGCAACTGGGTGGGCTGGACATCCTGGTCAACGTGGCCGGCAAGCAGGTGGCGCAGGAGGACATCGCCGACATCAGCACCGCTCAGTTCGACGCCACCTTGAAGACCAACGTGTATGCCTTGTTCTGGATCTGTCAGGCGGCCTTGCCGCTGATGCCGGCTGGCGCCACGGTGATCAACACCGCGTCGATCCAGTCCTACCAGCCTTCGGCCAGCCTCCTGGATTACGCCACCACCAAGGCAGCGATCGTGGCTTTCACCAAGGCCCTGGCCAAACAGGTGATCGGGCGGGGGATCCGGGTCAACGCCGTGGCGCCGGGGCCGATCTGGACCGTACTGCAACCCAGTGGTGGCCAGCCTCGGGAAAAGATCCCGCAGTTCGGCCTGCAAACCCCCATGAAGCGTCCGGGACAGCCGGCCGAATGCGCTCCCCTGTACGTGCTATTGGCGTCGCAGGAATCGAGCTACATCACCGGCGAAGTGTTCGGGGTCACCGGCGGCAACCCTCTGCCCTAGGATGATCGGCGCAGGGGCCTGCCTTCGCCGAGCCGATCTCAGCACTGATTGAGATCGGTCTTGTCCTGCTGGCTGGAGGTGCTGACGGACAGCTCGGAATCGCCGCCCTGGCCGATCTCGCGGTATTCGCGGCGCATCTGCTCCAGCTGCTTGAGGTCCAGCCCGTCCAGGTTGAGCATGGCGTTGTGGGCCGCCTTGGTGGCCCGCAGCAGCTCGTCGATCTTCAAGTGCAGAATGTCGTTGTCGCGGTTCTGGGTGTTCTGGATCAGGAACACCATGAGGAAGGTGATGATGGTGGTGGAGGTATTGATGATCAACTGCCAGGTGTCGTTGAAGTGAAACACCGGCCCGCTGAGCCCCCAGATCAGAATCAGCAACAGCGCGCCGAGAAAGGTTTTCGGGCTGCCGGCCCACATCGACAGCGTTTGCGAAATCTTCGAGAACTTCATGACCGTGTTCCTTATGGGGGAGGTGTCTGAAGCTGTGACAGCAGGGCTCTGGTGAAAGTGCTTTTTTCGTTAATTCACCGAGGTATGAGGGCTCCCGATGGGAGCTGTTTTATCTTTTACCCAGCTGCCTGGCAGTAACCTGTGTTTGAGTTGACGGGGATGTCTGTCTTTGTACCGGTTTGTGGCTAGTATCAATGGCGTTCAAAGTGCCATCACGCTAATACACGGATCGGAAACTGTCAGAGGTCTCTCATGGAATTTCTTGAAAAACTCACCAGTCTTGCTGCCAAGGTACGTCTACAAGGCGCGGCCATTCAAACCGAAGAGGCGACGAAAAACGCGTTCGTCATGCCTTTCATCAGTACGGTCCTGGGTTATGACGTTTTCGATCCCATGGAGGTGACGCCAGAGTTCGTCTGCGATGTCGGGACCAAGAAGGGCGAGAAGATTGATTACGCGATCATCAAGGATGGCGAGGTGCAGATGCTTATCGAGTGCAAGAAAATCGGTGAGCCGTTACACATCAATCATGCATCCCAGTTGTTTCGTTACTTTCACGTGACCAGCGCACGTATATCCATCCTCACTAATGGTCAGGTCTATAAGTTTTTCACGGACCTGGATGCGCCGAACAAGATGGATGAAAAGCCTTTCCTTGAGCTTGATCTGCTGGACATTGATGAGTACTCGGTGCCGGAGCTGATCAAGCTGACCAAGTCGGCGTTTGATGTCGAGTCGATTCTCAGCGCAGCGGGCGAATTGAAGTATGTCAGTCAGATCAAGAAGGTCGTCGCTTCACAAGTCAGCAAGCCGGACGATGACTTTGTGAAGGTCTTTGCATCGCGAGTCTATGAAGGCGTGATCACGCAAAAAGTACGCGATCAGTTTTACGAACTGACGCGCAAAGCCATCGGTCAGTTCCTCAATGATCAGATCAATGACCGTTTGAAGTCCGCAATGAGCGGGGCTAATCAGGTTCTCATTCCCCAGCATTCGGCCCCCCTCAACGATGAAGCGGGAGTCGATGAGGAGGAGCGCACAGATGAGAAGATCTTCACGACCCTGGAGGAGCTTGAGGGATATCACATCGTACGAGCGGTGGTGCGCTCGGTGGTTGATGCCAAGCGTATTGTGCAACGCGACACTCAGAGCTATTTCGGCATCCTGCTTGACGATAACAATCGCAAGCCGATTTGCCGTTTGCACTTCAATAGATCACAGAAGTACATCGGTATTTTCGACCAGGACAAGGTTGAGACTCGCCATCCCATCAACTCTGTCGACGAGATTTACGAGTATTCGGAACATCTAAAGAAGACGGTGGGTTTTTATGACTAGGTGACCGGGCTCGCAGTGAAACTGGCGAAGGCGGCAGGAGGGGCGCTTCCTGACCGCTGGAGCAGAGCAATTGGCTGCCCGCTTACACCTCACAACACTCCTTCGCACAATAAAACAGGATTGTGCTGGAGCTGTCGGGGCGCTGGGCTTAACGTGGCCCGGGCCAGGTGCCCCATGGGGCGCCACGACGCTCAAGGAGGCAGCTTATGTCGGCCAGTACCGGTGCTTCGGTCATCGACCTGTATCACCAGGCGCAAGACTATTTCTTCGTTTCCATCTCCCAGTTCTATCGACGTTTCGGCAGTGGCCTGAGTGCCTATTGCACCGGGGTCGAAGCCAGCAGCCTGAACCTGTTGATGATGAATGTCTGCGCTGTCGACGAGCCGGGGGCGTTGGCCGAAGGCGTGGCGTTCCTGCAGCGCACGGGCATGCCGTTCTGTGTGGTGGTGCCCGAGGCGCTGGTGCCCCGGGTCAGCGGGCAATTGCACCAGCAGCATCTGCTGGCGGCGGACAAGACCACCTGCATGGTGCTCGATCTGACGCGCCATGAGCCCCGGCAAGCGCTTGCGGCGCAGGCCCAGGTGCGCTGTAGCGACCTGCGCCTGGAGGATTGGGCGCAGCCCGTGCAGAGTGCATTCGAGTCCGGCGAGGGGGGGATCGAGCAGTACCTGGCCCGGCATCGGGCGGCGCTGTCGGCGGGCCGGGCCCTGAGCCATTTCACCCTGTATGTCGAGGAGCGCCCGGTGAGTGCCCTGACCCTCTCGCTGCTGCCGGGGCTGGCGCGCCTGGATGACATCGGCACCGTGCAGGATTGCCAGGGCCAGGGCTATGCCACGGCGCTGATTCAAGCGGTGCTGGCGTTCGCCCGGGCCAGGGGCGCCAGGACCTGCGTGCTGGAAGCCTCCCTCGATGGCCTGTCGATCTACCGCAAGGCCGGCTTCGAACCGCTGTTCGACTACCGCACCTTCTGCCAGGAATGAGCCCGCCCTAGCGGGCAGCGTTCTGCCGGAACTGGCGCGGGCTGAGCCCGGTCAGGGCCTTGAACTGGCGGCTGAAGGCGCTGTGGTCGGTGTAGCCGCATTGCAGCGCCACCTCGGTGATGGGTTCTTCGGTGAGCAGCAACTGCGAAGCGTGTTCCAGGCGGACCTTGTGGATCATCTGCCGTGGCGTGAGGTGGAAGATGCGCTTGCAGTAGCGCTCCAGCTGGGCAGTGGACAGGCTGGCGATGCGGGTCAGGTCGTCCAGGCGGATGGCCTCGCTGTAGTGCTCGCGGATATGCCGGTCCACCGCTGCCAGGCGTTCATAGGCCGGATGGGTGTCATGGGCGGCCTGCAGGTCCAGGGAGATCCCGGCCATGCCGATGATCTGCCCGTCACGCCCGTACAGCGGCAGTTTGTGGGTCAGGCACCAGCCGGGCTCGCGGCTGCCATACAGATGCAGTTCCAGCTGGCCCTTGATGGTGATGCCCTGGCGCAGCACGCGCTGGTCCTGCTCGGTGTAGACCGGGCCGAGCACCGCCGGGAAGACTTCGGCGGAGGTCTTGCCCAGCAGGGGCCGCACATTCTTGAAACCGCAGCGCTGGGCCAGGGTCAGGTTGGCCACTCGGTAGCGGGCCTGCAGGTCCTTGATGAAGAACACCGCGCTGGGGATGCAGTCCAGCAGCGGGGTGATCGGCGCCATGTTGGCCAGCAGGCCATTGAGGTCCCGGGGTGCATGGGCGGCGATGGCCCGGGGCAAGTGGTGCAGCTGTGCGCCATCGATCATCGTCTGCCTCTCTCTATGGGGGCTTGGGGGATGGATCTGGGTCGATAAAGCCAAGGGGTTCAGGGGCCGCCGGTTGCATTGTCGGCGCCGGGGCGTGCCTGCTGGCTGTCGAGCAGCAGCGTGGCGATCCGCGCCGGCACCAGGGGTGCCCGTGGCGGGGTGGGCGCCCAGCCGAACAGGCGGTGGGCCGCGCTGGCACAGACCCGGTCCTGGCAGGCGCCCATGCCGCAGCGGCTCTGCAGCTTGGCCTGGGCCCAGTCGGGGGCTGCGGCCACGGCGGCGTAGGGCACATCCTCGCACCGGCACAGCAGAGTATCAGCTCGGGCCAGTTGCAGGACCTGCGGCTGCAGCTCGAAATGCCGCAGCAGGCGCTCGGCAAAATGCTGCCAGTGACGGCGCTGCTGGATCAGTTCGGCGGCCCGGTCTGCCTGCCCGCTGGCCACACAGCCGGCGATCCGGCCTTCGATCAGCGCCAGTTCGCTGCCACCGATGCCCGTGCACTCGCCGGCGGCCAGGACCTGGGGCAGGCTGCTGCGCTGTTGCTGATCGACCGCGATGGCGCCCTGTTCCAGGCGGCAGCCCAGGTGGTTGGCCAGGCGCACATTGGGCACCAGGCCGAAGCCGCAGGCCAGGTAGTCGCAGGGGATTTCCAGGGTGCGCCGGCCCTGGCGGATGCGCACGGCCTGCAGGTGCTGCTCGCCCAGCGCCTCGACCACGTGGGCGTTGCAGCGATAGCTCGGGGTGGCCAGGCTCAGGGCCTGGGCCAGCTTGTTCGGCCAGCGCCACAACTGGGCGGCAAAACCCAGCAGAGAGGCCGCCGGGGCCTGTTCCAGCACCCGCACCACCCGGCCGCCGGCGCGGCGCGCGGTGGCGGCGCTGGCCAGCAGCAAGGGACCGCTGCCGGCGATCACCAGGGTCTTTCCTGCCACCGCCAGGCCGTTCTTGAGCAGCGCTTGCAGGCCGCCGGCCCCGGTCACCCCGGGCAGGGTCCAGCCGGGGAAGGGCAGCAGCAGTTCCTGGGCGCCACAGCACAGGATCAGTTGTTCGAATTCCACGTGCCAGGCCTGCCGGGCATCTTCGAGCAACAGGCTGTGGGTGCCCAGGGTCGAGATGATGCGGGTGGCGCTGAGGTAACGCACCGCCGGGTGCTGCAGTACCTTGAAGTGCTCGGCCTGGGCGGCGCTGGGCGGATGCTGGGGGCCGTGGCGCCAGATCTGGCCGCCGGGGCGCGGGTTGTCATCGACGATCAGGATCGAGCTGGCGCTGCGGCTGGCGGCCTGGGCGGCGGCCAGCCCCGCCGGGCCGCTGCCGACGATGAGGATCTGGCACTGCAGGTGGCGGGCGGTCATTGGCTGCGCTCCACCTGCATGCCGTCCCGGCACAGGGTCTGGCAGGCCAGCTGGCGGCGGCCATCGATGGTCATCCGGCATTCCTGGCAGATGCCCATGCCGCAGAACATGGTCCGCGGCTGGCCACCGCAGGAGGTGCGGGTGCGCGGGTCGGCACTGCCGGCCACGGCGGCGGCCACGCTGAGGCCGTCGGCCACCTGCAGGGCCTGCTGGTCCAGGTAGATGATCATGGCAAGTCTCCAGTCAGGGCGGCGAAGCGCCCGGGCAGATAGGGGCGCGGGTCGAGCGCCGGGCATTCGCCCAGCATCAGGTCCACCAGCAGTCGCGCGCTGCCGGGAGCGGTGGTGACTCCCAGGCCTTCGTGCCCGACCGCCAGCCACAGGCCCGGTTGCCGCGGGTGTTCGCCGAGGATTGGCAGGCCATCCGGCGTGGCGGCGCGAAAGCCGGTCCAGGCGCGGATGCCGTTGAGCTCGGCGAGCGCCGGCAGGTAGTCCACGGCGCGCCGCAGCATGGGCGCCAGTACGCTGGGTTCGATGGCCGGATCGAGGGTGTCGAACTGTCGGGACGAGCCGATCAGCAACTGGCCGGTGGGCCGCGGCTGGACATTGAACGCCACCGAGGTGCCGTGGCTGGCGTGGGCGCTGGCGGCGTAACCCAGCTCCACCAGTTGGTGGCCGACCTGTTGCGGGTAGCGGTCGCTGATCAGCAGATGGCCCTTCTTCGGGCGCAGGGGCAGGGCCGGCAACAGTTCCCGGGCAGCGAAGCCGTTGGCCAGCAGCACCCGTTGTGCCCTCAACACGCGACCGTCGGCGAGCTCCACCTGGTCCCCGGCGACGCTGCGCACCCGGGCTGCCTGGCGCCTGATCAGCGAAGCGTTGCCGAGCAGCCAGTGGGCAGTGGCCGGGGCGGAGAGAATCGCGTCGCCGGGGATCTTCAGCGCACCGGCCAGGCCTTTGCGCAACATCGGTTCCAGGCTCGCCAGCCGGGTGCTGTCCAGCAGCTCGCCGCTGATGCCGTGGTCGGCCAGGGCCTGCTGCTTGGTTCGCGCCAGGTCCCTCTCGTGGTGGTCGGCGGCCAACCACAAGGTGCCGCAGTTCCGGTAGGCGCAGGCCTCGGGCAGGCGTTCGCGCAGCTGCCGCCAGAGGCCGAGGGAGTAGTGACTCAAGGCCAGTTCCGCCGGGTTGTCGTCCATCACCACCAGATGGCCCATGCCGGCCCCGGTGGCACCGCCACGACCATCGTCGAGCACCTGCACTCGCAGGCCGCGCCGGGCCAGCTCATGGGCGCAGGCGGCACCGATGATGCCAGCGCCCACCACTATCACCTCGGCCTCGGCCACCGGCGTCACGAGCCGATGCCCCAGGCGAACGGATCGCTGTCGTCCAGCAGCAGAGTGGCTTCGGCGCTGATGTGGGCACTGCCGCGAAGGATCGGAATCAGTTGCTCGCCGACCTTCTCATAGTGGGCGCTGAACTGGCTGCCGATGACACTGGCCTGGCGCCAGGCCTGGCCCGGGGCGAGCTTGCCGTCCGCCGCCAGGCACGCCAGCTTGGCGCTGGTGCCAGTGCCGCAGGGCGAACGGTCGTAGGCCTTGCCGGGGCAGAGCACGAAGTTGCGGCTGTCGGCTTGCGGGTCGTCGGCGAACAGTTCGATGTGGTCGATGACCCCGCCCTCGGCGCCGGTGATGCCGGCGGCTTCGAGGGCCTGGCGCACGTCCCAGGTGTAGTGGGTCAGGGCTTCGACATTGTCCAGGGCAATGCGCTGGCCGTGGTCGCTGATCAGGAAGAACCAGTTGCCGCCCCAGGCGATGTCGCCGTGCACCTTGCCGTGGCCGGGCAGTTGCAGCATCACCTGGGTGCGGTAGCGGTAGGCGGGGACGTTGCGCACGCTCACCGACAGGTCCTCGTGCAGGGTGGCCTCGACGGTGCCCACCGGGGTTTCGATACGGTGCACGCCCTGGTCGATGCGCCCCAGGTGATACAGCGAGCGCACCAGGCCAATGGTGCCGTGGCCGCACATGCCCAGGTAGCCGCTGTTGTTGAAGAAGATCACTCCGGCACAGGCGTCGCTGGCCTGCGGCTGGCACAGCAGGGCCCCCACCAGCACGTCGCTGCCCCTGGGTTCGAGGACGCAGGCCCGGCGCCACTGGTCGTGCTCGCGCTCCAGGATCTGCAAGCGTTCGGCCATGGAGCCGCGGCCCAGGTCGGGAAAGCCGTCGATGACCAGGCGGGTGGGTTCACCCCCGGTGTGGGAGTCGATCACGGTTATTTTTTTCATGAGGGCACCTGAGGGCAAAGAGCTACAGAGTGGCCTTGGCAGGGGCGCTGCCGCTTGTGGGTTTTCGCTGTCGTGGATGACGAAATCGGCACAGTCCGTTCGGCTGTAGAGGCGGTGTGCGAGGAACGCGCCGGTGAGCCGCGAGCGCCGGGCAAGTGTGCCGATTTCGTCTCCTTCGGGGGTGAAAAGTCTCAAGCTGCGACGGGGATAAAAGGCGACTCTGGATTTCGTATCCAACGCCTGTCGGCCCGGCCGACCTCATACAAGGACAAGACCATGAGCCGTAAAGCCATCCAGTGGAGCGGTGTGTTCCCCGCAGTGACCACCCAGTTCAACGCCGATTTTTCCCTGAACCTGCAAGCCACCCACAAGGTCATGCACAGCCTGGTGGACGATGGCGTCTCGGGGCTGGTGGTGTGCGGCACCGTGGGGGAGAACACCTCGTTGACCACCGCGGAAAAACTCGCGGTGATCGAAGTGGCCAAGGACGCCGCCGGCGGCCGGGTGCCGGTGATTGCCGGGGTGGCCGAATTCACCACCGAGTTTGCCCGCAACACCGTGCGCGAGGCCGCCAGGGCCGGGGCCGACGGGGTGATGGTGATGCCCGCCCTGGTGTACTCGGCCAAGCCCCATGAGACCGCCGCGCATTTTCGCGCCGTGGCCACCGGCACCGACCTGCCGGTGATGGTCTACAACAACCCGCCCATCTACAAGAACGACGTCACCCCCGACGTACTGATCGCCCTGCAGGACTGCGAGAACATCGTCTGCTTCAAGGATTCCTCCGGCGATACCCGGCGCTTCATCGACCTGCGCAATGCCGTCGGCGACCGCTTCGTGCTGTTCGCCGGGCTCGATGACGTGGTGGTGGAAAGCGTTGCGGTGGGCGCCGAGGGCTGGGTCTCCGGGATGTCCGTGGCCTTCCCCAAGGAGGGCGAGACGCTGTTCCGCCTGGCCAAGGAAAAGCGCTTCGAGGAAGCCCTGGCCCTGTACCGCTGGTTCATGCCGCTGCTGCACCTGGATGCCCGTCCGGACCTGGTGCAGTGCATCAAGCTCTGCGAGGAACTGGTAGGGCGTGGTTCGTCCATTACCCGGCCGCCGCGCTTGCCACTGCAAGGCGAGACCCTGGCCGAGGTCAAGGCGATTGTCGCCAAGGCCCTGGCCACGCGCCCGAGCCTGCCCAACGTCGGCTTGTAAGGCGTTCACGGGCGCCCAGGGTGAAGGGCGCCCGCTTCCAAATAACAGCTCCGGGCAGCCACAAGGCACAGCCCGGGTGCAGTGCTGCAAGCGTCGGACGGCCCCGCCGACGTGACATTCCATCTGCCCATTCCAATAATCCAAAACAGGCGCAGCCCCATGTCAGGCAAAGGCAAATTCAAGAAACAACTCTCTCTGGTGGACCTGACCTTTATCGGTCTGGGTGCGATTTTCGGTTCCGGCTGGCTGTTCGCTGCCAGCCACGTTTCGGCGATTGCCGGGCCGGCGGGGATCTTTTCATGGCTGCTGGGCGGCTTTGCCGTACTGCTGCTGGGCATCGTCTACTGCGAGCTGGGGGCAGCCCTGCCCCGGGCCGGCGGGGTAGTGCGCTATCCGGTGTTTTCCCACGGGCCGCTGCTGGGCTACCTGATGGGGTTCATCACCCTGATCGCCTTTTCCAGCCTGGTGGCGATTGAAGTGGTGGCGGCCCGGCAGTACGCCGCGGCCTGGTTCCCGGCGCTGACCCACGAGGGCTCGAGCAACCCGACGATCATCGGCTGGCTGGTGCAGTTCGCCCTGTTGTGCCTGTTCTTCTGGCTCAACTACTACAGCGTCAAGACCTTCGCCAAATCCAACAACTTCATCAGCCTGTTCAAGTTCATCGTGCCGCTGCTGGTGATCGGGGTGCTGTTCACCTTCTTCAAGCCCGATAACTTCCATGTCCAGGGCTTTGCGCCGTTCGGTCTCTCGGGGATCGAGATGGCGGTCTCGGCGGGGGGCATCATCTTTGCCTACCTGGGGCTGACCCCGATCATTTCCGTGGCCAGCGAAGTGCGCAATCCGCAGCGCACCATTCCCATTGCCCTGATCCTTTCGGTGCTGCTCTCGACCCTGATCTACGGCCTGCTGCAACTGGCCTTCCTGGGCAGCATTCCCACGGAAATGCTGGCCAACGGCTGGAGCGGCATCAGCAAGGAGTTCTCTCTGCCGTACCGCGATATCGCCCTGACGCTCGGGGTCGGCTGGCTGGCCTACCTGGTGGTGGCCGACGCGGTGATCTCCCCCAGCGGCTGCGGCAACATCTACATGAACGCCACGCCGCGGGTGGTCTACGGCTGGGCCCGTACCGGGACCTTTTTCAAGATCTTCACCCGCATCGACGAAGAGTCCGGCATTCCGCGTCCGGCGCTGTGGCTGACCTTCGGCCTGTCGGTGTTCTGGACCTTGCCGTTCCCTTCCTGGGAAGCCCTGATCAATGTGGTCTCGGCAGCCCTGGTACTGAGCTATGCAGTGGCGCCCATCAGTGTCGCGGCCTTGCGCAAGAGCGCGCCGGAGTTGGCGCGGCCGTTCCGCGTGCGTGGTTTTTCCCTGCTGGGGCCGGTGTCCTTCGTGATCGCGGCGCTGATCGTCTACTGGTCGGGCTGGGGCACGGTGTCCTGGCTGCTGGGGCTGCAGATCCTGATGTTCGTGATCTACCTGTTGTGCAAGCGCCTGGTGCCCACCGATCACTTGAGCCTTGGCGAACAGGTGCGTTCGTCCCTGTGGCTGATCGCGTTCTATGCCCTGACCATCGTCATTTCCTACCTGGGCAGCTTCGGCGGCATCGGCGCCCTGGCTCACCCCTTCGACACCCTGACCGTCACCCTCATGGCCCTGTGTATCTACTACTGGGGCGCCAACACCGGCGTGCCCGGCGCCAAGCTGGTGCTGGACGGCGATGAGGTGGAATGAGGGTGCCCACTTTCAAGCAGACGAGGCAAACCATGACTGTTACTGGACAGATGCTGATCGGCCAGCAAGCCGGCTTAGGCACCCACGGGCATATCCATGGGCTGAACGCGGCCACCGGCGAGGTGCTGCAACCGGCTTTTGGCGGGGCCGCACCGGCCGACCTGGAGCGTGCCTGTGCCCTGGCCCAGGCGGCGTTCGAGCCTTATCGGCTGTTGCCGCTGGAGCGGCGGGCGGCGTTTCTGGAGAGTATCGCCAGCCAGATTCTTGAGCTGGGGGATGAACTGATCGAGCGTTGCCTGCTGGAAACCGGCCTGCCCCGTGCCCGCCTGGAAGGCGAGCGCGGGCGCACCGTTGGCCAGTTGCGGCTGTTTGCCGCGGTGGTGCGCAAGGGCGGGTTTCTCGGGGTGCGGATCGACCCGGCGCAGCCCGGGCGCCAGCCTTTGCCCAGGGTCGACCTGCGCTTGCGGCAGATGGGTCTGGGGCCGGTGGCGGTGTTCGGTGCGTCGAACTTTCCTTTGGCCTTTTCCGTGGCCGGCGGCGATACCGCATCGGCCCTGGCGGCGGGCTGCCCGGTGATCGTCAAGGCGCACTCGGCCCACCCCGGCACCTCGGAGCTGGTGGCCCAGGCCATCGCCCGGGCGGCACGGCAGCAGGGAATGCCCGAAGGGGTGTTTTCACTGTTGTTCGACAGTGGCCGGGATATCGGCCAGGGGCTGGTGGCGGACTCGCGGATCAAGGCCGTGGGTTTCACCGGCTCGCGCAGTGGCGGGATGGCCCTGATGCAGATCGCCGCAGCGCGCGCCGAGCCGATCCCGGTGTATGCGGAGATGAGTTCGATCAATCCGGTGCTGCTGTTGCCCCATGCCCTTGAGGAGCGCGGCGAGCAGATCGCCCCGGCGTTTGTCGCCTCGCTGACCCAGGGCGCCGGGCAGTTCTGCACCAACCCGGGGTTGATCCTGGCCGTCGATGGGCCGGCGTTGCAGCGTTTTGAGCGGGCCGCCGCCGAGGCCCTCGGCCACGTGGCGGCGCAGACCATGCTCACGCCGGGCATTTACCGCAGCTACTGCCAAGGCGTGGCCAGCCTCGCGGCGCATGCCCGGGTGCAGCTCCTGGCCCAGGGCCCGGAAGGGCAGGGCCAGCAGGCGCGCGGGGCATTGTTCGCCACCTCGGCCGCGGCGTTCATGGCGTGCCCCGAGTTGCGCGGGGAGATCTTTGGCCCGGCCTCGCTGATTGTCCGCTGCGCCGACTTGACTGTCCTTCAACAGGTACTGCGCAGCCTGGAGGGCCAGCTGACCATTGCCATTCACCTGGTCGAGGGCGATCAGCCGCAGGTGCGGGCGCTGCTGCCGCTGCTGGAGAGCAAGGCCGGGCGCCTGCTGGCCAACGGTTTCGGCACCGGTGTCGAAGTGGCCCATGCCATGGTCCATGGCGGGCCGTTCCCGGCCACTTCCGACAGCCGCAGCACTTCCGTGGGCAGCCTGGCGATCCAGCGCTTCCTGCGCCCGGTGTCCTACCAGGACCTGCCCGAGTCGCTGTTGCCGGCTGAACTGCACAGCGCCAATCCATTGCAGGTGCCGCAGCTGCTCGACGGCCAGGGCCCGGGCTGACCCGAGGCGCGCCTGCTCTCCTCGGGAGTGCCGGCGCGCCTGCTCATCCTTCTTGCCTTACCTATCCGCAAACTCTCCCACAGGAGCGTTCCCCACCTGCCATAGAGGTTCCTGCATGTCTGAATACATCACCCTGTCACTGGATGAAGTCTGTGCCCTGTCCTATCAGGTCCTCACTCGCCACGGCCTGTCCGACGCCCATGCCCGGGCGATCGCCGAAGTCATCACCCAGGGCCAGCGTGACGAGTGCCACTCCCATGGGGTGTATCGTCTGCTGGGCTGCGTACGTTCGGTGCGCGAGGGCCGGATAGACCCCCGGGCCGAACCCAGCCTGCGGCATGTTTCTCCCGGGGTGCTGGAGGTGGATGCCCATTACGGCTACTCCCTGCTGGGTTTTCATACCGGTTTGCCGATCCTTGCGGAAAAGGCCCGCAGCCAGGGGATCGCCGCCATGGTGATCAAGCGCTGCTTCCACTTTTCCGCGCTGTGGCCGGAGGTCGAGGCGATTGCCGACTACGGCCTGGTGGGGATGGCGATGAACCCCAGTCATAGCTGGGTGGCCCCGGCGGGCGGGCGTCATCCGGTGTTCGGCACCAACCCCCTGGCCTTTGCCTGGCCGCGCCCGGGGGGCCAGCCTTTTGTCTTTGACTTCGCCACCAGTGCCATTGCCCGGGGGGATATCGAACTGCATGCGCGCCAGGGCAAGCCGATTCCCGAGCACTGGGCCATCGACGCCGATGGCCAGCCCACCACTGATGCCAAGGCGGCGTTGCAGGGCGCCATGCAGACGTTCGGCGGGCACAAGGGTTCGGCCCTGGCGGCGATGATCGAGTTGCTGGCCGGTGCCCTGATCGGCGACCTGACCAGTGCCGAGTCCATGGCCTTCGATGGAGGCGTGGGGGCTACGCCCTGCCATGGGGAACTGGTGCTGGCGTTCGATCCCAGGGTGTTTTTGGGGGAGGGCTATGCGCAGGGGCTGGAACGGGCGGAAGGGTTGTTCGCGGCGATTGCCCGACAGGGCGCACGGCTGCCGTCACAGCGGCGTTTTGCGGCCCGGGCCCGCAGCCTGGAGCACGGAGTGCAGATTCCCCGAGGGCTGCTGGAGGATATTCGCGGGTTGCTCTGAGGCCTGTTCACCGGCAGACGGCTCCTGCGGATGAGTGCAGGAGCCGGCTTTACGGCATCAGAAGCGTACGTTGGCCGCCAGCTCGGCGGAGCGCCCCGGCGCGACGGTGGCGAACATCCCCACGTGGGAGGCGTCGTAGTAAGTCTCGTCGGTGAGGTTGAGCACGTTGAGTTGCAGGTCCAGGTTCTTGTTCACCCGGTAGGCGAGCATGGCGTCGTAGCGCCAGTAGGAATCGAGGCTGCGGGTGTTTTCATCGTTGGTATAGCGCTTGTCCACATAGTTGGCGCCGCCGCCGACCTTCCAGCGGTCGGTGAGGGCGTAGGTGGTCCAGACCGAGCCGCTGTTGGGGGCGATGAACTTGGCCTGGTTGCCATCGAAGTTGGTGTTTTTTCCGGACGCATACTTGACCGTCTTGGCATCCAGGTAGGTGTAGCCCGCCATCACTTCCCACTGCTCGGTGAGATGGCCGGTGGCTCCCACTTCAAACCCCTTCACCTCGACGTCGCCGTCCAGCGTGACCTCGTTGCTGATCGGGTCGTAGGTCCGGGCGTTGGTCTTCTCGGTCTTGAACAGGGCCGCGGTCAGGGACAGGCGTTCGTTCAGCAGGTCCCACTTGGTGCCCAGCTCGATGCTGCGGCTCTTTTCCGGATCCAGGTTGCTCAACCGCCCGCCCGCGGCGCCGTCGGCCCCCCCGGATTGCCCGGCGGTTTCCCCCGATGGGTTGAACGAAGTGCCGTAGGACAGGTAGATGCTGCCGTACGGCAGGGGCTTGAAGACGATGCCGCTCTGGTAGGTCCAGAGGTTGCTGCGGTTGCTCTGCACACCATCTCGCACGTGGTAGTTGTCGAAGCGCGCCCCCAGGTTCAGGTCCCATTGTTCATGCAGGGCCAGGGTGTCCATCACGTACAGGGCGCGGTTGTTGTGCTTGGTGACGCGATGCTGGCCATCGCCGCGTGGCACCGGGGTGAAGGGATCCTTGGGGTTAGGGTGGTTCAGGTCACCGAGGTCGGCGCTGCCCGCGCTGCCATAGCGGTTTTTCTCGTCGATCCGTTCCCGGGAGAATTCCAGGCCGGCGCTGTAGCTGTGGCCGATGGAGCCAGTGTCGAACTTGCCGAAAATATCGGTCTGGTTGATCAGCGAGGTATTGACCACGTTACGTGGGCGAGCGGTGCGTTGTGCGAGGTTGTTGCGCTCCTGGGCCGGTGTCGCAATCGGCCGGCTCATGATGTAGTCCTGCATGCTGCGCCCCTGGCGTGTGGTGTTGCGCAGGGTCAGGTGGTCATTGAAGTCGTGTTCCAGTTGCAGGGTGAACAGGTCGGCCGAGGTCTTGCGGAAGTCGCGTTTGCTGAAGCCGTAGAAATTGTCCCGGTCGACCTTGACCGGCTTGCCGCTGATGGCCGATACCGGAACACCCTGGTCGGGAATGTCGTCGCTCTGCATGTGGTAGTAGCTGAGGGTGCCGCGGGTATCGGTGTTCAGGCCGAAGGAAAAGCTCGGCGCCAGGCCCCAGCGGGTGACTTCCACATCGTCGCGCCCGGGGGTATCGGCTTCATGCTTCATGGCGTTCAGGCGCAGCGCCATGTTCTGTTCGGGCAAGTACTGGTTGAGGTCGACGGTGGTGCGGCGCAGTTGATCGGTGCCCAGGGTCAGGCTGCCGGCGGCGAAGGTTTCCTGCTGCGGCACTTTGCTGACCAGGTTGATGGTGCCGCCGGTGGAACCGCGCCCCGCGTAGGCCGAGCCCGGGCCCTTGACGATCTCGATCTGCTCGACGTTGAAGGCTTCGTGGGTCATGCGCCCGACATCGCGAATGCCGTCGATCATGATGTCGGTGCTGGCTTCGAAACCACGGATGAAGGGCCGGTCGCCCAGCGGCGTGCCGCCTTCGCCCGCGCCGAAGGTGATTCCCGGCGTGGTGCGCAGGGCATCGGCCAGGGTCGACACCGCACGCTCCTGCATCAGGGATTCGGTGATGATGGTCACCGACTTCGGGGTTTCGCGCAGCGGTGCGGTGAACTTCACCGAATCCGATGTTTCGCGCTTGTATCCCGGCTTGTGTTCGCCCTTGACGTGGGTGGTGCCGAGGGTGACGGATGCCGGGTCGGATGGGCGTTCGGTGGATTGCTCGGTGGCGCCGAGGCTGGCTTCGCTAAGGGCCATCAAACCGAGGGATGTGGACCACAACTTCCATGGGTGTGGGCGGGCAGGACTGGACATTTCAGATAAAGCCTCCGTTTTATTTGGAAGCGATTCTCATATGCGAATTTATGTCATTCAATCAGAACTATCTGAACAATCATGTCGAAAAGTGTATGCGTCGTTGTATGCGCGATAGCCGGCCCCTCCTCAGGACCGCTACCAAGGGGCCGTGGCCTGTTGCTGAACCGGAGGGTTCTTTTTTTTCCGGCGTTGCGGTTTCATGAGCGCCCCCTTTCAGGAAGCTCACGGATGAACCTGCATTTCGAAACCGCCCGCCTGTTGCTGCGCCCCCGTACCCTTGAGCACTTCCAGGCGTGCCTGGGTATGGATCAGGATCCCGAAGTCACGCGCTTCATCCCCGGGACCTGGGATGGCGGGCAGTGGCACAGGGACTTTTTACAGGGGCGCATGACCCAGGATTTCGGCCCGCGCTGCGGGTATTGGGCGATCTTCGCCAAGGACGCGCCGGATGAGTTGCTGGGCTGGGTTTCCTTCATTCCCTTCGATGCTGTGGGGCCCGAGCTGGAAATGGGCTGGCGCCTGGTGCGGCGGGCCTGGGGGCGGGGTTTTGCCAGCGAGGCCGCGCGGCGGATCGTCGAGCATGCGTTTGCCGACCCGGCGGTGCAGCGCATAGTCGCCGATGCCCATGTCGACAACGAGGCGTCGTTGGCGGTGGCGCGCAAGGTCGGTTTTCGCTTCACCCACAATGCCGATTTCGAAGGCTTGCCCTGCCGCTTCTTTGCAATGACCCGTGAGGATTTTTGCCAGCAACGGTCGGCTGGCTGAGGCGGGGGGGCAAGCGTGGGGCGCCGTTGGCGGCGCCCCGTATGGTCCATGCCTGCCGTCAGAGGTGGCGGCTGACCCACCACAGCACCAGGAAGGCAATGACGGCCACCAGGGCCGCGAACTGGAACAGATTGATCAGCCACTTCAGGCCCAGGGGGAATTTCCTGTAGTCCTTCACGTTCAGGCCGCCGTTGCGCAGGAACAGGTGGGGCATGGCGAACAGTGCGCCGATGCACAGCAGCATGAAGAAACGGCTAAGGGGGTCCTTGCCCAGGAGCGGCATGCGGATGGCAATGACCCGGCAGCGCGACAGGTGCTTGACCATGTCATCAAGCCTGAAATAGCCCAGGTAGACCTGGATCGCCAGGGACACCAGCCCGGCCATGACCACCAGGACCCAACCCGCGGTATAGATATCTTTTGCGTTACACATATCTCTTCAGTGACCTCCTCAAGGTGGCGACCACGCGCTCAGCGTATTGCTCCTCCAGTGAGCCCTGGCACGCAGGGCAGCCGGCCACCATAGCACTTTGGGAGCCGTGTCGGGCGCAGGTGCTCCGGTACCCAGGGGCCAATGAGCACCGCATCAGGGCTGTTTAGCGCGGTCGTAGCCCTGGTCGGAGGCTGGGAGAGAGGGGGGGCAGGGCGGCCCTAGAGCTTGGCGCAACGCTCCACATCGGCCTGGGTGGTGACCTGGGTGTCGATGCCCAGGCGGTATTTGCAATAGTCGATGATCATCTGGCGCTGTTCATCGGTGAGCTTTTCCACGCGCCGGTAGTCGCCGTCATTGGCGTGGATGTTGAAGAATTCCAGGCGCAGGGTCGGGGATGTCTTGATAAACCAGCGGGTATGGGTTTCAGCCTCTTCAAGCTCGGTGTAGTAACCGAGGTTGAGCACCATCAGCAGGATGAGGGAGAGCAGCAACAGCAGTGTTTTCAAGGCACGGCTCCTTCCGTGGGGGGGCGCCAGGGGCGCGGGCTGCGAATGCTTCAGGTTTTTCCCCGGCTTGGCAAGCGCTCGGGCAGGAGGGGGGACAGCATCGATGGCGGGATTGGCTTCAGGTTCAGCAAGCAGACAGTTGCGCACTGGTAAAAATATCGGCACGCCTGGCAGGAGCCGGGCGGTGACAGGGGGCAAATGGTTTCAAGCGGATTCACGGCAGGTTGCCAAGAGTCTGCCGGGGCGAATGGCCCGGTGCATCCGTTTGCGAACCGCAGAGCGATCGTGGGCTCTGTACGAAAACTACCTGCGCTTCGATCAGACTGCGTTAAAAACAGGCTCGGAATGCTCATTTAGGTTCCTAAACTCCGCTTCCTCGCCTGTTTTTGCCTTGCCTGATCTTTGCTCGGCGAGTTTTCGTACAGACCCTGGGATCGCTCTTTTTTTGCCAGCACCCGGGCGTTTCAGCAACGGCATCAGACCAGGCCCAGGGTCGCGGGCCGGGAACCGGGGAACACCGCCTGTACCTGAGCGCTGGAAAGCCCCCAGGTAGCGCCCAGTAGGCCGCCGAGCAGATCCCGGTAGTTGTTGAGCACCGGGTAGTCGCGGTTCTGCAGCAGGCTTTGCGCGTTCACCGTCACTTGCTCGCCGGCCAGGCGCCCGCCGCGAATGCTGCCGCCCAACACCCAGTACACCGTGCCATGGCCGTGGTCGGTGCCCCGGGCGCCGTTCTCGCGAAAGGTCCGGCCGAATTCGGAGACCACGACCACCAGGCTGTCCTTCCAGTGCTCGCCCATGGCCTCGGCATAGGCCGCCAGCCCTTGCCCGAGGTTGGCCAGGTTGCTGGCCAGTTGGCCCTGGGTGCTGCCCTGGTTGACGTGGGTATCCCAGCCGCCGACATCGACGAAGCCCAGGCGATACTGCTCGCGCATCAGGCCGGCCATGCGCCGGGTCTGGGCGGCGAAGCTCTGTGCATTGGCGGCCCCGCGATTGGCTGCGAGCATCTCTTGCTGCAGCTCCCGGGAGACCTTCTGGCGCAGGGCCAGTCCATCGCTGGCCGCGGCGGCATAGGGCGTGTGCTGGTACATGGAGGCCAGAATCGCTGCCTGGCGCTCATCGAAGGGCGTCTTGCCGGCGCTGCGCAAGGACAGGTTGGGAATCTCCTGGCCGCCCTGGAAGCTCAGGGGCAGGGCGTCGGTAAAGGCGATAGGCGCGCTGTCGGGCACCTGCCGCGCCAAGCGTGCGAGGAACCCCGAGTCGTAGCGCCGGTGCTGCTGGCTCGGCTGGCCGGCCTCGATAGTGTCCTGGGTCTGGAAGTGGCTGCGGGACAGGTCGTCGGTGCCGGCAAAGGGCACGAAGGCGAGTTCATGGCGCTGCCACAGCGGGTACAGCGAATCGCGCAGCACCGGGTTCAGGCCCCAGTGGCTGTCCAGGGCGATGGCGCTCTGTGGGTTGTGCCCATCGGGCCGGGCAATCGCCAGGGTCGGGCGCGACTCGTAGTAGAAGTCGCTGCTGTAGGGCACCAGCAGGTTGTTGCAGTCATAGCCGCCGCGCAGGAACACCAGCAGGGTGCGCGGCGCCGAGGCCGGTGCGGCGAACAGCCGGGCACAAAACGTCAGGCTGGGCAGGGCGGCGGCTGCGATCAACAATTGGCGACGATTCATGACGGCTCCTGGTCAGGTGGGGCGCTCTCAGCGATTGTTGAAATCCGGCGAGGACAGCAGGAAGGTGTTCCATTCCTGGGGGGAAACGGCCTGCTCCAGGGCGTTGCGGGTGGTGCTGGAGAGGTAGGGGGCGATTGCCTGGTAATACATCGGCGTGGTGATCATGGGAAACCCCGGCCCCGGGACCTGGCTGCCCTCGGCGGTGAACAGCCGGTTGTTGCCCGAGCCCATGGCCCGGGCGATTTCAAAGCGCCTGGCCATCTGCCCGGAACTCGACCAGCCACTGGCTACCAGCGGCCAGCCGTCGGGAGTGATGCGCCCGAACAGCGGCTGGCCCATCTGATTCAGCCAGTTGAGCAGTGGTCGCGGGTTGGCCAGGGGCTTGCCGTCATAGGTCAGGCGCAGCGCCGAGACCACGAACTGTTGCGGGTCCTTGAATTTCCTGCCGGCCGCGTGCAGCAGCTCCGGCGATTGCATCAGGGTGGCCATGACCTGGGCGATGTCGCCATCGCTGTCACTGAAGCTCTTGGCCATGCGCGCCACCAGCGCCGGCGGCGGCTCGTCCGCGACGAAGTACTGGGCCAGCTTGCGCGAGATGAACCGCGCGCAGGCCGGTTGCCGGGTGATGAGGTCCACGGCCTGGGTGATCTCGTCATACCCGCTGCCCTTGATGGTATGGCCCAGCAGGTGCTTGTCGCTGAAGTCGTGACGTTTGGGGTTGAACTGGAACAGGCCCTGTTGCACCACCAGGGGCTGCAGGTTGCGGGGAAAGCGCTGCTCGCGACCGTCCAGGGGCGCCAGCCCGGCTCCGGTGAGGATCAGCGCCAGCTGTTGCACGTCTTCCTGGCTGTAGCCGGCGTCGACGCCCAGGCTGTGCAGTTCCATCAGTTCACGGGCGTAGTTCTCGTTGACCTTGCCCCTGGCGTTGCTGCTGTTGTCCAGGTATTCGAGCATGGCCGGGCTTTGCAGGGTGGCCAGCAGCAGGTCCTTGAACTTGCCCAGGGCGTGGGGGCGGAGGGTGTTTTCAAGGTAATCTGCGGTCAGCAGCCGCACCCTGCCCTTGCCCTGGAACACGCTGAAATGGTTGAGCCAGAACAGCACCAGTTGTTCCTTGAGCTGGTTGGGGCCGTAGACAGCTTGCAACAGCACACTGGACTGGGTCTGTTCAGCCAGTTGGGCGGCGTACTGGCGCAGGTCTTTTTGCGCCTGGTTGCGCGCTTCGCCCTCGGGCATTGCCTTGATCTGTTCTTGGCGCTGCCGGAACTCCTCCAGCAGGGAGCGGGGCGAATCGTTCAGGGCCGGATAACTGCGCAGCAGGGTGTCGATGGCCGGTGGCAACGGATCGTGCAGGCGATCGTCCAGTTGCGCCCTCAGCAGCTCATTGCGCCCCAGGGTGCGCAGGCGCTGGAGTTGCGCCGCGTCCAGGTCGAAGCCGTCACGCCGCAGCCAGGCGATGTCGGCGGCACTGGGCGCTTGAGGTTGTGCGGCGTGGGCCAGGATTGGTAGCAGCACAGCCAGGGCAGTCGACAGGTACAGGCAGCGGGGCAACGGGGAAAGCCTTGGCATGGGCGGTTGGTCCGAAGTGAGAGGTCGCGGCCGATGGGGATTTTCGCCGTCCGTCGCCAGGTTCAGGGCAGGGCGTGAAGCCTGTCCCGGCTCCCTGGGCAGCACAGCGGTATAGCGTCGCAGGCTACCAGAGGGTTGTACCGGCTTTCAGTTGGCAATGCTCTAGGACAAGTGTTTCAACGCAGGGTTGGGGGGCTTGCCGTCGACCGTTCGTCCGACGGATGGAATTGGCAAGCACTAGTCACTGCGTCATGCTGTCGATGGATGTCGTAGTGCCACTACTTCAAGGCCCGACCCGGTTTCCGGGTGTCGTTCCATCCCTGCGTTGGTGAGATAGATTGGTGATGAGTGTGTTGATCCTGCCCGAGGCGCAATATGCCCGATAAGGCGCTGGCCGAGGAGCAGCGCCTGGCTGCCCTGTATGCCCTGGAACTGCTGGATACGGCCCGGTGCGAGCGTTTTGACCGCATCTGCCGGCTGGCCGCAGAGTACTTCAAGGTGCCCACGGCCCTGATCACCCTGGTGGACCGTGATCGGCAGTGGTTCAAGTCGCGGGTGGGCTTTGCGCCCGAGCAGACCCCCATCGAGCAATCGTTCTGCGCCTATACCATCAAGTCCGGTGATGTATTCGAGGTGGAAAACGCCCGCCAGGATGTGCGTTTCCACGCCAACCCCCTGGTGACCCAAGACCCGGGCATCGGTTTTTATGCCGGCGCGCCGCTGATTACCTCCACCGGGCATGCGATCGGCAGCCTGTGCGTCATCGATCGCCAGCCCCAGCGCCTGAACGCTGCCGAGCGTCAGCAACTGCGCGACCTGGCATCCCTGGTGATGGAGCAGGTGGAGCAGCGTCAGCGCCTGACCCGGCGCGACCCGGTGAGCAGGCTGCCCAACCGTGAGCAATTTCAGAGCGACCTGTACGACCTGGCGGATGAGAACCCGGGAGAACGGCGCGTGCTGGTGCTGGTGGACGCGGTGGACATGACCGTGGCCCACGAGCTGACCCTGGCCATGGGCCTGGCGCCGTTCGAGACCATCGTGCGTTTCCTGGCCCAGCAACTGCTCGCCTACCTGGGGCGCCATGTGCGGGTGTATCACGTATCGGTCAAGCGCTTCGGCTTCCTGCTGCCGGCGGCTCCCGGGATCGAGCGCTTCCTGGAAGGCCTGGTGCGGCGCCTGCGGCGTCAGCCGCCAGGGCTGGAACTGCCGATGATTCCCGGGGTGTGCGCGGGCACGGTGGAGTTCTCCACGGACCGCGACGCCGTGCCCGACGTGTTGCGCAAGGCCATGTTCGCCCTGGAACTGGCGACCCTCAACCGCAGCACCTGGGCGCCTTACGACGTGGTGCGGGACCAGGCCTACCGGCGAGCCTTCAACCTGGCCTCGGATATCAGCGAAGCCCTGGACAGTGGGCAGATCTACCTGATGTTCCAGCCGCGTTTCGCCCTGCCCGACGGCGCCCAGGTCAGCGCCGAGGCGCTGATCCGCTGGGATCACCCCTGGCTGGGGCCGATTTCACCGGCGGAGTTCATTCCGGTGATGGAGCGCAATGCGTTGATCCACCGCGTAACCCACTGGGTGATCAATGCGGTGCTCGGCAAGCTGCAGGCCTGGAGCGACGGTGAAGTGCAGCGCCTGTCGATCAACCTCTCGCCCCAGGATTTCGAGGACCAGGACATCGCTGATGTGCTCAAGGCGGCCTGTCGCCGCCACGGCATCGAACCCCATCGCCTGGAAGTGGAAATCACCGAGGGTGCCTGGTTGCGTTCCAACCCGCGGGTGCTGGACCAGTTGAGCAAGATCCGCGCCCTGGGCATGGATGTGGCCATCGACGATTTCGGTACCGGCTACAGTAACTTCGCCTATCTGCATCAGATTCCGGCCAACGTGGTGAAGCTCGACAAATCCATGGTCACCGACCTTGAGAGCAGTGCCCAGCACCAGAAGATCACCCGCTCGGTCATCGCCCTGGCCCGGGAACTGGGCTACCGCACCGTGGCCGAGGGCATTGAAAGCTTCAAGTGCCTGCAGATGCTGCGCACCTTCGGCTGCGATGAGGCCCAGGGTTATTTCCTGGCCCGGCCCATGGTCCAGGAAAAATTCCTGGCCCGCAGCGCGGCCCAGCGCTTTCCACTACAGCAAGGCTACTGACTGCGGCTTCTGTAGCCGCTGTCGCAGGCTGCGAGCGGCCCGAAGGGGCGTTAAAAAACCTTGAGGGCGCCGCACCTCCTCACCGCTGCGCTGCCACCAGCAACAGCATCGGCCGCACCCGCTCCTCTGCCAGCGCCGGAAGGTCCTCGATCTGCTGCGCCGTGGGGCCCCACTCCTGCACATGGCGCAGGTTGAAGCCGGTATCGATCAGCGTGTTGAGCAGCGTGCCCAGGGTACGGTGCTGCTTGATCACCCCTTCGGCCAGCCAGTGGGTCACCCGCTCGCCTTCCTGCTGGTAGCTGTCCACCGGCCAGGACTGGCGGCCCTGCGCGTCCACCTGCCAGCCCGGGTTGCGCGGTGCCATGAAGATCGGGTGCTCGATGGAGAACACCAGGCGCGCCCCCGGTACCAGGGCCGCATAGATCTGGGCGAACAGGCCGGGCAAATCCTTTATGTAGTGCAGGGCCAGTGAGCTATAGGCCAGGTCGAAGCTGCAGGCGGGCAGGCGCAGTTGCTCCAGGTCCTCTTGCTGATACTGCACGTTGGGTGCCGAGGTGGTGGCGCGGGCGGTGGCCAGCATCTTCTGCGAAACGTCCAGGCCCACTACCTGGCGGGCACCGTGCTCGCTGGCCCAGCGGCTGAACCAGCCATAGCCGCAGCCCAGGTCCAGCACCCGCAGGCCGTTCATCGGTGGCAGCAGGGCTTGCAGGGCCGGCCATTCCGGCGCGGCGTCGAGGCCGCCGAGGGAGCGGCCCATCTGGCTGTAGGCCTGGAAAAAAATCGGGTCGTCGTAGATGTTCTGAGTCATGTCGGGAGGCTCTATCAGGTTCGTGTGCAGCCCTGGTGGGCAGGGAATGTCATGCAGTTGAAACAGCTGAGGGGCTTCTCCCTCGCAGGGCGCGACGCAGGTATCGTCGATGGCCGGGCAGGTGGTGCAGCAAAACAGGTCGGATATCTTAGCCAGTTTTGCGGGTCGGACCATCGCCGGATGCTTTGCACGCCAGGATCTTCATCGGCACAATCGCCGGCCGGGAACACCGAGTGTCCCCGGCCCCGAATTCGTACCCCAAGAGAGGCATCATGGGCAAAGCGAGAGTGACAGGCACGACGATCGAGGCGATCCGCGCGGCAGAGATGGCATTGGGGCGTACCTTGCCCTGCTCGTTCGCGCGCTGGTTGCTGGAGCACAACGGCAAGGCCCTGGGGGCGCTGGAGGTGTTTCCGGTCTTCGATGCCCGGGATCCGCGCAAGACCTGGGAGTCGATAGTCCGCCATTTCGAAGGCGGCTGGCGGGCCTGGCAGGACAACGTCTGCGCTGACCCGGCGGGTTTCTCCAGCCTGCTGCCGTTCGCCCAGTTCGGCACGGGCGACTACTACTGCTTCGATTACGCCGTGCTGGGGGAGGCCGGTGAGCCGGTGGTGGTGCTCTGGTCCCATGAGACTGGCGCCACGTCCGTGGTTGCCGATGGCTATGCAGCTTTTCTGGCCAGCACCGATCGGCCCGGGTAGGCACAAGGCTTGGGCTTGAATGGTCAGGTCTGGAGGGAGAGATCGCTGCAGTTCAACGACTGGAAAACTGCTTGGAGCTTCTGCGTGGGCACGCAGATTGGGGAAGTGGAGCGGGTGAAGGGAATCGAACCCTCGTTATCAGCTTGGGAAGCTGGAGTAATGCCATTATACGACACCCGCTCGAACGGCTGACTTTGTACCAGATGTGGCCGTGGATTTGAAGTTTTTCTTTAGCTGACTTGCGCTTGCGCGCCGCTGACCTTCATCGCCAGCCCGCCCCATACCGTGAAAACCGGGGTTGTCACGGTATGCAGGCGGCCTGCGAGGAGGGCTTTTCAGAGGGCTCGTACATGCTGCTCCTGGACATGCGGGGCACGCGAACGGTTGTCGTACTGGCCCGGTTTGAGGAACCCCATCAGGGCCTGGCGGGTGTCGCGGCAGGCGGCCTTGTGCTCCATGTCGAGAAAGTGCCCGGTGGCCTGGATGGTGCTGAAGCTCGACTGCTGCACATGGTTGGCGAACAGCCGGGCATCGTTGGCCGAGGTGTACTCGTCCCATTCGCCGTTGATGAACAGCACCGGGACCTGGATGTTGCGTGCGGCCCTGAGGTAGCACTGGCGATCACCATGGAGCACATGGCTGATGTGGAAGTGCATCTGCCCGTATTCATGTTCCGCCAGGCTGCTGACGTGGCGATAGTTGAAACGCTTGAACAGCGACGGCAGGTGCTTGCCGATGGTGTTGTTGACCAGGTCGCCGACGCGATGGCCATCGCGGCTGCCGAGGTAGTCGACACCGCGTTCCAGGTAGTCGCGCATCGGCTCGTTGATCACCGGCGAGAACGAGCTGATCACCGCCTTCTCGATGCGTCGCGGGCGCTGGGAGAGCGCTTGCAGGGCGGCGGCGCCGCCCCAGGAAAACGACAGCACATGTTCGGCGGCGAAGTGCTCGATCAACTCCAGCAGGATCTGCCCCTCGACTTCCTTGGTGAGCATCCGTTCGTGCCTGTTGTGGGCCTTGGAGCGACCCGCGTAGGGCTGGTCGTAGAGCACCACATTGAACTGCGGGTGGAGGTTCTTCACGGTCTGGGCAAAGGACGCAGTGGTGGCCAGTGAGCCGTTGACCAGAATGATGGTCTTGTCTGCGGCATCTGCGCGATAGAACTCCGTGTAAACCCGATACTGACCCTGTATATCCAGCACAGCGATTTCTGGCCTCATGTCATAAGACTCCTGGCAAGCGGGTATGCGCGCAACGTGAGTGTGCACGGGCAATGTGACAGGTAGGCATACGCCTGGAATCGGAGCCCATGTCGATCCGGTAAGGCAGGTCGACGGGTGTTGTTATAGGCGGGCGATTTGCCGGAGGGAAGGCAGAGCAGGCAGGGCTCAGGCCGGCAAAGGGTTTCTTAGATGTGTGGTTGTGACTCATCGGTCACAATTCGGCCGACGGACAGATTCAAGCAGGGCAACCGGGAACCTGCAAGGTCATTGGGCAAATTGTTCGACAGCTTCTGCCCAGCGGTCGTGTGGCGCGGCGCAACGCTCAGATCAGGCGTATTTCGGCGTCGCTTAGAGCACGGTATTCGCCGGGGGCCAGGCGTTCGTCCAGCAGCAGCGGGCCCATGCGTTCGCGGTGCAGGCGCAGCACCTTGTTGTTGAAGTGGCCGAACATGCGCTTGACCTGGTGATAGCGCCCTTCGACGATGCTCAGCCGGGCGCTGCGGGGGCCGAGGATCTGCAGTTGAGCGGGCAGGGTGGTCAGGTCCTCGAAGGCGAAATACAGGCCACGGGCGAAAGTCTCGACGTATTCGGGACCGATCTCCTGCTCGGTTTCCACGTAATAGAGCTTGGGCAGTTTGGTCTGGGGCTGGGTCAGGCGCCGCGACCAGTTGCCATCGTTGGTGATCAGCATCAGCCCGGTGGTGTTGTAGTCCAGGCGCCCGGCGATATGCAGATCCTGCGGGTCCGGCTCATGGATCAGTTCGAGCACGGTCTTGTGCTCGGGGTCGCGGGTGGCGCTGACGCAGCCCATGGGCTTGTGCAGCATGAAGTAGCGCGCCGGCTTGCCGGCCTGCAGCACTTCGTCGTCCAGCTCCACACGGCTGAATTCGCGGACCTCGGCCTTGGGGTCGCTGACCGGCTGCCCATCGATGCGAATACGCCGTTGCACCAGCAGCACGCGCACTTGCTGGCGGTTGAAACGGGGCAGGTTGCTGAGAAAACGGTCAATGCGCATGGTGATCGGTGGCTATCGGCTGGAGGGGCTCAGGGACGGGGCAGGGTAGCGGCGCGCAGCTGCGCGTCGACCCCGGCACAGCGCGGGCACAGGCAGGCCTGGTTGCGCAGCTCCGGCGCCAGGGCTTCGATGATCGCCGGGTCGATGTCCACGCTGTAGCACCAGCAGGCCTGGCCGGCGCGGCGCGGGTCAGCCAGGGTGCAGTCGTTGCGGGCACCGCAGGCGGGGCAGAGTTCAGGTTCATTCATGGCTGGAGTGAGGCATTTCCATGCAGGTTCGATTGCGTCCGGTGTGCTTGGCACGGTACATCGCGTGGTCGGCACGGGACAGCAGGCTGTGCAGGGTGTCCTGGGCTTGCAGGCTGGTCAAGCCGATGCTGACGGTCAGTTGCAGCGGCTGCCCTTCATAGTGATAGCGCTGCTGTTCGGTGAGCAGGCGGATCTTCTCGGCGATGCCCAGGGCCACGCTGCTGTCGGTGTCCTTGAGCAGGACGATGAATTCTTCGCCGCCCCAGCGGCAGACGATGTCGGACTGGCGCAGGCAGCCCTGCAGGTCCCGGGCGAAGCCACTGAGCACCTGGTCCCCGGCCAGGTGGCCGTAGGTGTCGTTGAGGCGCTTGAAGTGGTCCAGGTCCAGCAGCATGGCGCACAGCGGCGTCAGGTCGCGCCAGGCCTCTTGCAGGGCCTGGGCCGCCAGCAGGTCGAACCCGCGGCGGTTGGGCAGACGGGTAAGGCTGTCGAGGGTGGCCTGGGCTTCGATCTTGCGCTGATAGCGGCGCACCACGGCGCTGAGCAGGACCAGCACGATGGCGGTGATCACCAGGCAGATCAGCAGGTTCAGGTACAGCGACTGGCGGATACTGTTGAGGGCGCCGTCTTCGCGTTTGTCGACGAACAGGTACCAGTTCAGCTCGGGAATGAAGCGCACATTGAGAAAGTGCCCCTGGCCCCGGGAATTGTATTCATAGCTGCCGCTGTGGGGCTTGGGCAATTGGCTCAGCAGCTCCTTGAGGCTGTCCAGCTCATGCAGCGACTGGCCGCTGCGGGCGCCCTGGGGGCCACCGTCGGCACCGGTGAGGACGATGCGGCCGAAGGCGTCGACGAAGTACACGCTGCGCTGGTAACGCTGCTGGTACTTGTCGATCAGCTTGATCACCGCATCCACGGTCAGGCCGACCCCGGCGGCGCCGATGAAGCGGTCCTGGTAGTCGTAGACCTTGTAGTTGATGAAGAAGGTCAGCTTGTCCTGGTTGGCCAGGTCCGGGTCGACGTTGATCTCGTAGGGCGTGCTCATGTCGCGTACGCGAAAGTACCAGGCGTCCCGGGGCTCATCGGCCTTGACCTTCTTCAGCACGCCCTTGGCCTGGTAGTAGGTGAGGCTGGTGTTGGAGACGAAGAACGCGGTGTAGGCGTCGTAGTGGGTCATGACCTCGTTGAGGTAGCGGGTCATCTGGCTCGGGTCGCGCTCGCCGGCCACCACCCAGTCGCGCATGAAGGTATCGCGGGCCATCATCGAGGAGATCAGCACCGGCCGCACCAGGTCCTTCTGGATTTCCGAGTACACGGTATCGGAGGTCAGGGGCAGTTCGGTATTGACGATGCTGTCGCGGATCGAATCCCGCGAGGCGTAGTAGCTGAGCAGCGAGGTGGCGAGAAAACCGCTGCCCAGCAGGGCGATCAGGACCAGAACCAGCGAGCGCTGGGAATACAGGGGAGAGCGGCGCGGCATGGTGATTCCGTGATAGTGGCCCGATGACGCATTCTAGTGGCACGGCGCGCAAATAACTCGTTCATCACGCGCCTGAATTGTCTCGACTTCGATACGTTTGCCAGGCGCTGGAAGGCCCGCGGGGGGCTCGTTGCAACTGGAGCCTGCAAGGCCGCCGAGCAGGCCCCGCCACTGGTCGGTGAAGCCATCGGGGCACTGCTGCGCGGCGCACCACAAAGGCTTTTTGCGGTCCTATGCAATGCCAGTCATGCCGTTTCGATTGGCGTCGTCCAGCGTCGCTGGTACGGCTTGCACGCGGTCCGGGAGGCCGCCATGTTCCGTCGAATCTTGCTCGGTGTTGTGCTTGGTTTGAGTCTGTCCGCCTGTGTGCCCTATTACGTCGAGCCGGGGTACTACCGCACTGACGTGTATGCGGTTCCAGGCCCCTATTACTACGGTGGCTACCCCTACTATGGAGGCGGCTACAGGCCTCACTACTATTACCGGCCCTACTATCACGGGGGCTACGGGCCGCACTACTACGGCGGCTACCGACGCTGGCACCACTAGCCGGCACCAAGGCCCGTACAACAGGCCACCGCCTCGGATGACAAGAGGCCAAGGGCCGAGAGTCGTTGCCCACAGCGCTGCCTTTGCCTGAGGCAGCGCTTTTTCGTGGGCGTGGAAAACCGCGGGAAAGGACGTCAGCAGCACTTGTTTCAAAGTGTTGCGCAAATCGCACCACAAGCGCTTTTCGCGGTCAGATATTGCGTCAGTCAGCCTGTTGCTGATTGCCGCCTGCCAGCGTCGCTGGCGAGGCTTCTTCGCGGTCCAGGAGGCCGCCATGTATCGTCGACTTCTACTGATTGCCTTACTGGGTTCGAGCCTTGCTGCGTGTGCCCCTTATTACGGTGGAGGCTCCGGCTACTACAGCTCGGAGGTCTACAGCGCTCCCGCGCCGGCCTATTACTACGGTGGCGGGTCTTCCTACTATTCCACAGGGCGCAGTTACTACCCACCGCGCTACTACCAGCCGGCGCCGCGCTATTACCAACCGGCCCCGCGTTACTACCAGCCACCGCGCGCGGTATACCGGCCTTATCCGAACCAGGGTTGGGGTGGGCATGGCCGGCCGAACAACTGGAGCAACCAGGACTGGGGCGGCCACGGCGGGCGTGACAATGGCGGGCGCGGCGATCACGGGCGCGGCGACCATGGCCACGGTGGCCGCGGTCATTGAGCCGGTACTGGGCTGAACCCTGTAGCTGCTGCCGCAGGCTGCGACAAGGTCCGCAGGACCTTCGGCGAGTCCACTGTCGCCGGGTCCTTTCGGGCAGTGCGCAGCCTGTGACGATCTAGTAATCCGTCAGGTCCGCCAGGGGATGGCGACCTTCCCAGGCCTTGTGGAAATGCGCCTCCACCACGGCCTCGGGCACGCTGTTGATATCCGCCCAGTGCCAGTGCGGCTGATGATCCTTGTCGATCAGCCGCGCGCGCACGCCTTCGGCAAATTCCGGATGCCGGCAGCAGTTCAGGCTCAGGGTGTACTCCATCTGGAACACCTCGGCCAGGGACAGGTAGCGGGCGCGGCGGATCTGTTCCCACACCAGGTGTGCAGTCAGCGGGCAGCCTTCGACTAGGGTCTTGGCCGCACGGCTGTAGAGGGCATCGCTGTGGTTGTGCAACTGGCTGATCGCCCGCCAGGCACAGCCCACGTCACTGACATCCAGCCAGTTGTCGATCTGTTGCCGGCGCGGCAGCCATTGAGCGTCGGGCATCTGCTCCAGGGCTTCCTGTTGCAGGGCCTTGAGCAGGCTGTTGAGCTGCCTTGGGGTCTGTTCCTGCCAGTTCAGTTGCAGCAGGCCCTCGATCAGCGCTTCCTGTTGCTCATCGAGCAGGAAACGGTCGGCAAGGTTCAGGTCCAGAGCGTCGCGGCCGTTCATATGGGCGCCGGTAAGGCCCAGGAACAGCCCGAGCTTGCCGGGCATGCGCGACAGGAACCAACTGGCGCCCACATCCGGGTACAGGCCAATGCTGATTTCCGGCATCGCCAGGCGGCTGCTGGGGGTGACGATACGAATGCCAGCACCTTGCAGCAGCCCCATGCCGCCACCGAGGACATAACCGTGGCCCCAGCAGATCAGTGGTTTGGGGTAGGTGTGCAAGCGATAGTCGAGGCGGTATTCCGCGGCGAAGAAGTGCCCCGCCAGCGGCGGCACTTCGCCGGGATGGGCCAGGCAGGCCTGGGCCAGGCTGCGCACTTCGCCGCCGGCGCAGAAAGCCTTGGCGCCGTTGCCCCGCAACAGCACGCACACTACCTGCGGGTCCTTGGCCCAGGTGTCGAGGTGTTCGCTCAACTGCTGGATCATGGGCAGGGACAGGGCGTTCAGGGATTTTTCCGCGTCCAGGGTGGCAATGGCGATGCGTGCACCATCGGTGCCGGTGAGTTCTTCGACGTGCAGGTTCATCGTGACCTCGATGGGAAATTTAAGCGGTCAGTATGATCGCTGTAAGGGAAAGTGCCGGTTCTGTGTCAGATCAATTGACAAGCGAAGTGGGCTTTCCTAGGGTGCGGCCATTGTTTTTTCACGGGCATGGCCATGACTGCTGACGATCGTATCAAACTCGAACCGAGCTGGAAGGAGGCCCTGCGTGCCGAATTCGACCAGCCCTACATGAGCGAACTGCGGGAGTTCCTGCGCCAGGAACATGCCGCCGGCAAGGAAATCTACCCGCCGGGACCGATGATCTTCAACGCCTTGAACTCCACGCCGCTGGACAAGGTCAAGGTGGTGATCCTCGGCCAGGACCCCTACCACGGGCCGGGTCAGGCCCATGGGTTGTGCTTCTCGGTGCAGCCCGGGGTGCCCGCGCCACCGTCGCTGGTGAATATCTATAAAGAGCTCAAGCGCGACCTGAACATCGACATCCCCAACCATGGCTACCTGCAGAGCTGGGCCGAACAGGGCGTGCTGATGCTCAACACCACCATGACCGTGGAGCGGGCGAACGCCGCTTCCCATGCGGGCAAGGGCTGGCAGTTCTTCACCGACCGGATCATCGAAGTGGTCAGCGAGCATCAGCCGCACCTGGTGTTCCTGCTGTGGGGCGCCCATGCCCAGAGCAAGCAGAAGCTGATCGACGCCACCAAGCACCTGGTGCTGACCTCGGTGCACCCTTCGCCCTTGTCGGCCTATCGCGGCTTTCTTGGTTGCGGGCACTTCAGCCGCACCAACAAATACCTCGAGCAGAACGGCGAGACGCCGATCGAGTGGCGCCTGCCGCCGTTGTAACCAGTGCTCGATGGGGAGGCTGCTTGGCGGCCACCCCGCTCGCGACTTGAACCAAGGCATATCTGTAGCCGCTGCCGCAGGCTGCGAACGGCCCGTGGGGACGCAGCGGTGGTTCGGCCACTGAAGGTCCTGCGGACCTTGTCGCAGCCGGCGGCTACAGGGGGCCTTTGTTCCAGTGGCGGAACAGGGGCTCGGCGAGAAACAGCACGAACAGCAACCTCATGACCTGCATCGCCGTTACCAATGGCACCGACAGTTGCAGGACCTCGGCCGTCAGGCTCATTTCCGCAATGCCGCCGGGCATCATGCCCAGGGTCAGCGAGCGCAGGTCCAGGCGGGTCAGGGCGCTCAGGCCCAGGGCTGCGAGGCCGGCGATCAGCATGGTCAGGGCGGTGCCGATCAGGGTGCGGCCCATGAACGAAGGGGCCCGGCGAAAGAACTGGCGGTTGAAGTGGCAGCCCAGGCCGCTGCCAATCAGCCACTGGCCCATCTGGCTGGCGCCGTCGGGCAGGCCGATGTGCAGGTCCCAGGCGATGCTCAGTGTCGCGCTGAGCAGCAGGGGGCCGAACAGCCAGGGGTTGGGCTGGCGCAGGCGCTGCCAGAGCCAGGCCAGCAGGGCACCGGCCGGAAACAGCAGGGCCAGCCAGCGCCAGTCCACCGTAGCGGCATGCAGGGCGGGCGTGCCTTCCCCTAGCAGGTACTTGAACGCCGCCGGCACACAGAGCACCACCGTCAGCACCCGCAGGCTCTGCCCGGCCGCTACCCGGCTGAGCACCGCGCCGTTGCGCGCGCCGAGGTTGACCATCTCCCCGGAGCCGCCGGGCATGCTGGAGAAGAACGCGGTGGCCCGGTCCTCGCCGGTGCGCCGCAAGAGCCAGACCCCGACCACGCTGGACAGGCTGGTGACCAGGGCACCGAAGAAGATCAGGCCGAAATGGCTCAGCACCTGCTCCATCACCTGCGGGGTGAAGTGCAGGCCGATGCCGATGCCCACCACCCATTGCCCGCATTTGCGCCCGCCGGGGATTTCCGCCAGTTGCCAGGGCGTCAGGCAGCGCACCAGGATGATCGCCAGCAACGAGCCGACCATCCACGGCAGCGGCCAGCCGATCTGGCTGGCGAGGTAGCCGCCAGCCAGGCCCACCAGGGGCGTGCCCCACCACTGTTTCCAAGTGGATTCAGACATCGGCCACGGCACGTTGCTGGGCCGCGCGCTTGCGCCAGATACGCAGCAGCGGCATCAGCAGCATGATCACGGTCAGCACCCAGACCCCGACGGTGATCGGGCTCGACCAGAGGATCTCCATGGCGCCGTTGGAAATCGACAGCGCCCGGCGCAGGTTCTGCTCCATCAGGCCACCGAGGATGAAGCCCAGCAGCACTGGCGACAGCGGGAAGTCCAGCTTGCGCAGGATGTAGCCGAAGATGCCGATGCCCACCATCAGGAACAGGTCGAAGGTGGTGGCGTGTACCGCATAGACGCCGATCCCGGTAATGATGGCGATCACCGGCACCAGGGCCCAGTTCGGCACCGCAAGGATGCGGGTGAAGATACGGATCATCGGAATGTTGAGGATCACCAGCATGATGTTGGCGATGAACAGCGAGGCGATCAGGCCCCAGACGATATCCGGCTGTTGCTGGAACAGCAGCGGGCCGGGGGTGATGTTGTACAGCGACAGGGCGCCGATCATCACCGCGGTGGTGCCGGAACCGGGCACGCCGAGGGTCAGCATTGGTACCAGGGCGCCACAGGCCGAGGCGCCGATGGCGGTTTCCGGGGCTGCCAGGCCGCGCTTGTCGCCCTGGCCAAAGGTGCCGCTGGCACCGGCGATGCGTTTCTCGGTCATGTAGGCCACGGCGCTGGCCAGGGTCGCGCCGGCTCCGGGCAGCACGCCCATGATGAAGCCCAGCAGGCCGCAGCGGATGTTCACCACGAACACCGAGGCCGCTTCCTTGAAGTTGAACATCATGCGCCCGGTGGCCTTCACCGCTTCCTGGCCGCGATGGGTCTTTTCCAGCAGCAGGAGAATCTCGCTGATGGAGAACAGGCCCAGCACCAGCACCACGAACTGGATGCCGTCGGTGAGGTGGATATTGTCCCCGGTGAAGCGGTACACACCGCTGTTGGCGTCGATGCCCACCGCCGACAGGAACAGGCCGATCAAGGCGGCAATGAAGGTCTTCAGCGGTCGGTCGCCGGCCATGCCGCCCAGGCAGACGATGGCGAACACCATCAGCACGAAGTACTCCGCCGGGCCGAAGGCGATCGCCCACTTGGCCAGCAGCGGGGCGAACAGCACCATGCCGCAGGTGGCGATGAAGGCACCGATGAACGAGCTCCAGGCCGACAACGACAGGGCTACGCCCGCCAGGCCCTTGCGTGCCATGGGGTAACCGTCGAGGGTGGTCATCACGGTGGAGGCTTCGCCGGGAATGTTCAGCAGGATCGAGCTGATCCGGCCGCCGTATTCGCAGCCCAGGTACACCGCCGCCAAGAGGATCAGCGCCGATTCCGGCGGCAGGCCCAGGGCGAAGGCGATGGGGATCAGCAGCGCCACGCCGTTGATCGGGCCAAGGCCCGGCAGCAGCCCGACCACGGTGCCGATCAGGGTGCCGGACAGGGCGGTGACCAGGTTGTAGGGGGTCAGTGCAACGCCGAAGCCCTGGCCCAGATAGCTGAGGGTATCCATATCAATTCTCCAGAACGTCGAGCAGGCCGAGGGGCAGGGGGACGTCCATGACTCGGTCGAACAACCAGTAGAGGCCGACACTGAGCAGGCAGATGATCACCAGGCTGGGCAGCCAGCGGCCGCCGTACAGGCGGGCCATGGGCACGCCGATGAGAATGCTGGCGACGATGAAGCCCAAGGGCTCGAAGGCCCCGGCGAAGACCAGCAGCAAGGCCACGCAGAGGGCGATCTTGGTCAGGGTCTGCCGGTCCAGGGGCGGTTCTTCTTCGCTGTGCTTGATCGGTGCCGGGCGAAACAGCATGTACAGCAGGGCCAGGCCCATCAGCCCGAGCATCAGCAGGGGGAAGGCCCGCGGGCCCACCGGTTCGTAGGAAAAGGCCGCCTGGTAGGGCCAGGCCATCAGTGCCAGGCCGGCACAGGCCAGCAGCAACACCGCGGCGAAGAGACGTTGAACGAGCATGGCTAACTCCCGGGCCCGGCCCCCGATGCGCGAGGGCCGGGCCGTCAGAAAGGGACGGTCACTGGATCAGGCCGAACTCTTTGGCCAGGGTCTTGTAGTCGGCTACCTGCTTCTTCACGTAGGTATCCAGTTCCGGGCCGGTCATGGCGAAGGGGAACAGCTCGCGCTGGTCGCGCAGCTTGGCGAACTCTTCGGAGGCCAGCAGCTTGTCGAAGGCCTCTTTCCACCAGGCGTACTCCGCATCGCTGACCTTAGGCCCGAGGTAGAAGCCGCGTACCACCGGCCAGACGATGTCGTAGCCCTGCTCCTTGGCGGTGGGGATGTCTTTCATTTCCGGCTCGTCCAGGCGCTGCTCGGAGAACACCGCCAGCAGGCGCATGTCGCCGGCCAGGATATGCGGCATGGAGTCGGAGATGTCGGTACTGCCGACCTGGATATGCCCGCCCAGCAGGGCAGTGGCGATCTCGCCGCCGCCTTCCAGGGCGACATAGCGCAGGTCCCGCGGGTTGATCCCGGCGGCCTTGGCGATCAGCGCGGTCTGCATCCAGTCCTGGCTGCCGACGGTGCCACCGGAGCCGATCACCACTTTGCTCGGGTCTTTCTTCAGGGCCTGGACCAGATCGTCGAGGTTCTTGTAGGGCGAATCGCTTTTCACCGCGATGGCGCCGTAGCTGGTGCCCACCGCCGCCAGCCAGCGCACCGCGCTTTCATCGAAGCGGCCGAACTTGCCCTGGGCCAGGTTCAGCAGCGAACCACTGGACCAGGCCACCAGGGTCCCGGCATCGGCCGGACGCTGGGCCACCACCGCGTTGTAGGCCACGGCCCCGACACCGCCGGGCATGTAGGTCACGCGCATCGGCTTGGACAGGAGTTTCTCGTTGACCAGGGCGCTTTGTGCCAGCTTGCAGGTCAGGTCGAAGCCGCCGCCAGGGGAGGCCGGGGCGATGCATTCCGGGCGCTTGGGCTCGGCGGAGGCTGCCAGCAACTGGCCGGCGAACAACATGCAGCCGGCGGCGAGGGCGAGTTTGCGCAGTGAAAGGTCCATGAGCGTCTCCACAGGAGTTGTTGTAGGTATGTCCGGGTCATCCCCGACCCGTTTTTCGTAGGAGCGTGATAGGGGGGGCTTACCACAGCGCTACGCTGTAGCTCACCAGCAGGCGTACTTCATCCGCATCGCGTGCCGAATAGTTGGAACGGTAGGTGGCGTTGCGCAGGCGCACGGCGACGTCCTTGAAGGTGCCGCTTTGCACTACGTATTTGACCTCGGTGTTACGTTCCCACTCTTTGCCGGTGTCGCCGTTCTTCAGGGCAATGTTGTCGCCGCTGAGGTAGCGGGTCATGAAGCTCAGGCCGGGCACTCCCAGCTTGGCGAAGTCGAAGTCGTAACGGGCTTGCCAGGAGCGCTCCTCGGCCCCGGCGAAGTCGTTGATCTGCACGAAGTTCACCAGGTATGGGTCGCTGCCATCGACGTAGGGGAAAGCGCTGTCGCCGGACATGTGCTGGTAGCCGGCGCTGAGTTTATGCCCGTTGAGGGCGTAGCTCACCAGGCCGTTGAGGGATTTGTTGTCGATCTTGCCGCCGCGGGCCTGGCCCTGGTCGTCGCTGATGGCCAGGCGCAGGTCGGTGCCGAAGGTGCCCGGGCCCATGGGCTGGGAGGCTACCAGGCCGAGAAAGTGCTGGTTGTAGACATCGTCCAGTTGGGCGAAGTGGTAGCTGCCGGTGATCTTGTCGGTGAACTTGTAGTCCAGGCCGCCGAAATTGAAGTGCTTGCCGGCCACGGTGCCGGCGAAGCGGCTGTTCTTGTTGTTGAGGCGGATATCCTCGTAGTTGCTGTCATCGCGGTCCTTGGCCTTGTCCAGGCGACCACCGGTGAAGGTCAGGTTCTTGATCTCCCTGGAGGTCAGCAAGCCGCCCTCGAAGGTCTGCGGCAGGATGCGCCCGTCGTTGGGCTTGAGGATCGGCAGTTCCGGAATCAGGCTGCCGATTTTCAGTTCGGTGGCGGAAATCTTCACCTTGCCGGTCAGGCCGAGCTTGGAGTACTCGTTGGCCGCGCGCCCGTCATCGTGGGTCGGCAGCAGGCCGGTACCGGTGCGGTCGGGGCTGGAGTCGAGCTTGACCCCGAGCATGCCCAGGGCGTCCAGGCCGAAGCCCACGGTACCTTCGGTGTAGCCCGACTGCAGGTTGAGCATGAACCCCTGGGCCCATTCGTCGCGCTTGGACTGCTGGGCGCTGGTGCCGTCGCGAAAGTCGCGGTTGAAGTACATGTTGCGGGTTTCGAAGGTGGCGCTGCTGTCTTCGATAAAGGCGGCCTGGCTCAAGGGCGCGAAACCGGCAAGGGTGGCGGCGCTGGCAAGAGCAGTCGGGGTCAGACGGGAAAAACGCGCGGGCTGGACAGCCTGAGGGTGCGTGGATGGCATCCTGGAGTACTCCGTTATTGTTCTTATTTTGACGAAAACGCTTCGAGGCGTTTTGCGGGTCAGCGGCCTTCACGGCCAGGGCAGTCGAGACTGTCCGTGGCGGGACTCTAAAGGGCCAACCTTTCGCTAACCTTTCAGTGCACTTTCGTGGCTTTCGGGCTTCACAGCGGCGGTTGCGGCGGTACACTCCGCGCCAAAGAGCGGCGTCGATCCCCCCTGAAACGAGGTAAACAGCCATGCGAGTCCTGCTCGTGGAAGACCACCTGCAACTGGCCGAAAGTATCGCCCAGGCGCTCAAGAGCACCGGCCTGACCGTGGATGTGCTGCACGATGGGGTGGCGGCCGACCTGGCCCTGGGCAGCGAGGAATACGCCGTGGCGATCCTTGATGTCGGCCTGCCGCGCATGGATGGTTTCGAAGTGCTGGCGCGCCTGCGGGCCCGCGGCAAGAACCTGCCGGTGCTGATGCTGACCGCCCGCAGTGACGTCAAGGACCGGGTCCACGGCCTGAACCTGGGGGCCGACGATTACCTGGCCAAGCCCTTCGAGCTGACCGAGCTGGAGGCCCGGGTCAAGGCCCTGTTGCGCCGCAGCGTGCTGGGGGGCGAGCGCCAGCAGCGTTGCGGAGTGCTGGCCTATGACCTGGACACCCGGCGTTTCACCCTGGGCGAGGAGTTGCTGACCCTGACTTCCCGCGAACAGGCGGTGCTCGAAGCCTTGATCGCCCGCCCCGGCCGGGTCATGAGCAAGGAGCAACTGGCCTCCCAGGTGTTCGGCCTGGACGAAGAGGCCAGCCCCGACGCCATCGAGATCTACGTGCACCGCCTGCGCAAGAAGCTCGACGGCCATGCGGTCGCCATCGTCACCTTCCGCGGCCTGGGCTACCTGCTGGAAAGCCGCGATGCATAAGCCCAGCAGCCTGCGCTGGCGCTTGCTGTGGAACCTCGCACTGCTGCTGGTGGTGCTGATGCTGGCCAGCGGCCTGAGCGCCTACTGGAACGGCCGTGAGGCCGCCGATACCGCCTATGACCGGACCTTGCTGGCTTCGGCGCGAACCATCGCCGCCGGCTTGTCCCAGCGCGATGGCAGCCTGAGTGCCAACGTGCCCTATGTGGCCCTGGACACCTTTGCCTACGACAGCGCCGGGCGCATCTACTACCAGGTCAACGACATCCATCAGACACTGATTTCCGGTTATGAGAACCTGCCCGGGCCGCCGCCCGGCACGCCGCGAACCGATGATTACCCGGCCCTGGCGCGCTTCTACGACGCCCGCTACCAGGGCCAGAACGTACGGGTGGTGAGCCTGCTCAAGGCGGTCAGCGAGCCGAACATGAACGGCATGGCGGAAATCCGCGTGGCGGAGACCGACGAGGCGCGGGTGGCCATGGCCCGCAGCCTGATGGCTGATACCCTGCTGCGCCTGGGCATGCTGGCCATCGGCGCCCTGGTGCTGGTGTGGTTTGCGGTGAGTGCGGCCTTGCGCCCCCTGGAACGCCTGCGCGGGGCGGTGGAAGAGCGCCAGCCGGACGACCTGCGGCCGCTGCCCCTGGTCTCGGTGCAGCGCGAACTGTGGCCGCTGGTACGCGCCTTGAACCATTTCACCGAGCGCCTGCGCGGGCAGTTCGAGCGCCAGGCGCAGTTCATCGCCGAGGCCGCCCATGAGTTGCGCACCCCGCTGGCTGCGCTCAAGGCCCGCCTGGAACTGGGCTTGCGCGCGAGTGAGCCGGATACCTGGCGCGCCACTCTGGAAAGTGCGGCCCAGGGCACCGACCGCCTGACCCACCTGGCCAATCAGTTGCTGTCCCTGGCCCGGGTGGAAAACGGCGCCCGGGCGATCGCCGAGGGCGGGGCGCAGTTGCTCGATCTCAGCCAACTGGCCCGGGAACTGGGCATGGCCATGGCGCCTCTGGCCCATGCCCGGGGCGTGGCCCTGGCCCTGGAGGCCGACGAACCGGTGTGGCTCAGAGGCGAACCGACCCTGCTCAATGAACTGCTCAGCAACCTGGTGGACAACGCCCTGGCCCATACTCCGCCGGGTGGCAATGTGGTGCTGCGGGTGTCACCGCCCGGGGTGCTGGAGGTGGAGGACGATGGGCCGGGCATTCCCCTGGAAGACCGTGACCGGGTCTTCGAGCGCTTCTACCGGCGCAATCAGCAGGGTGCGGGTTCGGGCCTGGGGCTGGCGATCGTCGGTGAGATCTGTCGCGCGCACCTGGCACAGATCAGCCTGCACGATGGCGAGCCGTCGGGGTTGAAGGTGCGGGTGAGCTTTACAGCCGGCTAGGGGATGCTCAATAGAGCATGGAGCGGGATTCTTCCAGGTCCAGGCACATGGCCTTGTTGTCCGGGTCTATCCCCAGCTTCTTGAAGGCCGGCACGCTGAAGGCGTCGATCCGCGACAGCGGGTGCTCGGTGTCCTTGTGGCAGTACAGGGTCGCCACCTGGACCAGGTCGACGTAGTCGATCCGGCTCGACTGGCGGCTGAAGTCCAGGTATTGCCCGGGGATCTCCACCAGTTGCTCGGGGAACTCCCAGACCCGCAGCAGCTTGTCTCCCAGCAACGGGTGGATGCGCTCGATCACGTGATTGAGGCTGACCGGGTCGGAGAGCAGTTCGTAGTGGTCTTCGGCGTAGGTAAGAATCGGCAGCACGCCAATCTGGTGCACCAGGCCGCCCAGGGCCGCCTGGTCCGGCTTGAGCTGGCTGTAGCTGCGGCACAGCGCATAACTGACCCCGGCCACCTCCAGGCTGCGGCGCCAGACATCGCGCATTTTCTGTTCCACCACTTCGGAGCGGGCGTTGAAGATCTGCTCCATCACCAGGCCGATGGCCAGGTTGCTGCTGTAGTTGACCCCCAGGCGGGTGATTGCCGTGTGCAGGTCGGTGACTTCCTGGGCCGCCCTTAGCAAGGGGCTGTTGACCACCTTGATCAGCCGCGCCGACAGCGCGGTATCGCGGCCTATCACCTTGCTCAGGGTACTGACGCTGATTTCCGGGTCTTCGGCGGCCTGGCGAATCTGCAGGGCCACCTCCGGCAGGGTTGGCAGAACCAGGTCATCGTTGCCGATGGCCTCCAGCAAATCCTGTTGGACCTTTTGCGCCAGCTCAGTCATGTAAGTTCTCTAGGGTGTTGCAAGAAAAGGCAGGCAATCAGCGCTGGATCTCGCGGTCGCGATCCAGCTGGTACGGCAGGTCCAGCAGTTGCAGGGTTGGCCCTTCGAGTGTTTCCAGGTGCAGTTCGCCCCCTTCCACCGCTTCGGCCTGCAGCACGGCCAGCAGTTCCACGCCCTGCTGCGCCCGGGCGGCCAGGACCACTTCGCCAATGGCGCTGTTGTGGCTGGGAGCGAACAGCGCAGTGCCTGGAACGGGGAGGGCGTCGCCAGGCAGGGCAAGGCGGTACAGGCGACGCTTGAGCTTGCCCAGGTACTGCATGCGGGCGACGATTTCCTGGCCGGTGTAGCAGCCTTTCTTGAAGCTGACGCCGCCAACGGCCTGCAGGTTGAGCATCTGTGGAATGAACAGTTCACGGGTCTCGGGCATGACTTGGCCGAGGCCGGCGCGGACTTGCCCCAGCAGCCACTGGTTCAGCTCGCCCTCGGGCAGTTGCGCGGCCAGTTGCTGGCACAGGCTGGCGGCGCGCTCGGCCGGCACCCAGAGTTCGGCGCGCTGGCTGGATACGCGCAAGGCGATCAGGCCATCGGCGCGGGCCACGGAGCCGTCTTCCTCGGGCAGCTCAAGGCCCAGACCGCTCAGGGCGACCTGGGCATCGGCCAGGCCGAAACGCGCCCAACTGGCGCTTTCGTCGGCAAGCTTGGCCTTGGAGAACACCGCGTACTTCTTCAGGTCCGCCAGTTGCGGCTCGATCAGCTCGCGGGCCATGGCCAGTAGGCAGCCGTCGCCTTCCAGAAGGATGCGGAAGCTCGATTGCATGCGGCCTTTCTGATTGCAGCGGGCGCCGAGGCTGGACTGGCTGTCACTGAGGTAATTGAGGTTGCAGGTCAACTGACCCTGAAGGAATTTGCTGGCGTCAGGCCCGCGGACAGCGAGCACGCCTTCGTGGGATAGGGGGCAGAAAAAAGCGGAGTCAGCCATGGTTCATCGCAGGGTAAAAAGTCTGGAGCACATCATAAGGGGGCGCCCCTGAAATGGATAGTTCACAAAGGATGGGTGGCCACCGACCAAAGCCGACTGTTCTCGTCTCCCCCGGGCTGTATACTTGCGCTCTATTTGAGGAGCGCTCCATGGTTGAAGATGTTGAACTGAATCGCCTCTACTGGCACAGCCGCCGCGGCATGCTTGAGCTGGACGTATTGCTGGTGCCGTTCGTCAGGGAGGTGTACCCGCATCTCAATGAGACCGACCGCGAGTGCTATCGCAAGCTGCTGGAGTGCGAGGATCAGGACATGTTTGGCTGGTTCATGGAGCGCAGCGAGTCCGAGGACCCCGAGCTGCAGCGCATGGTCCGCATGATTCTGGACCGTGTCCAACCCAAGTAGGTTGTTCGAATGCCGCTGGCGTGCCTCACGGCAACTGCTGGCGGCCTACCTGCTGGCCCAGGCGTTCGCCCTGGGCGCGTTTTTCCTGCTGGATCTTCCGTCTGTCGCCAGGCTCGTGGGGCTAGGGTTGTGCCTGCTGCACGCCGGCTGGGTGTTGCCGCGGCAGATTCTCTTGAGCCATCCACGGGCCTTCACCGGGTTGCGCCATTCGCCCGAAGGCTGGCAGCTGTGGAGTCGATCCGAGGGGTGGCAGGCCGTGCAGTTGCGCCCCGACAGCCTGGCGCTGCCATTGATCGTGGTGCTGCGTTTTCGGCTGCGGGGGGAGCGCTGGGTGCGCTCCCTCTGTGTACCGCGGGACGCGCAGGCCGCCGACCAGCATCGGCGCCTGCGGCTGCGGCTCAAGTTCAGCCGGCGTAGGTGGGCGGCACCAGAATAGTGTCCCGGGCCTCGGGCAGCATCTGCGGGTAGTCCAGGGTGTAGTGCAGGCCGCGGCTCTCCTTGCGCTCCATGGCCGAGAGAATCATCAGCTCGGCCACCTGGGCCAGGTTGCGCAGCTCGATCAGGTCACGGCTGACCTTGTAGTTGCTGTAGAACTCGTCGATCTCGTCCAGCAGCAGGCGCACCCGGTGCTGGGCCCGCTGCAGGCGCTTGTTGGTACGCACTATGCCTACGTAGTCCCACATGAACCGCCGCAACTCGTCCCAGTTGTGCGCAATGATCACGTCTTCATCGGAATCGGTGACCTGGCTGGCATCCCAGGCGGGCAGGGCGATGGGGATCGACACCTGGGGCAGTTGCCGAAGGATGTCGGCCGCCGCCGAACGGGCGTAGACGAAGCACTCCAGCAACGAGTTGCTGGCCATCCGGTTGGCGCCGTGCAGGCCGGTGAAGCTGGTTTCGCCAATGGCGTACAGGCCCGGCACGTCGGTGCGGCCCTGTTGGTCCACCATCACCCCGCCGCAGGTGTAGTGCGCGGCCGGCACCACCGGGATCGGCTGCCGGGTGATATCGATGGAAAACTCCAGGCAACGCTCGTAAACGGTGGGGAAGTGGCTCTTGATGAAGGCTTCCGGCTTGTGGCTGATGTCCAGGTACACGCAGTCGATGCCCAGGCGCTTCATTTCATGGTCGATGGCCCGAGCCACGATGTCCCGTGGTGCCAGCTCGGCCCGAGGGTCGAAGCGCGGCATGAAGCGTTCGCCGTTGGGCAGCTTGAGGTGGGCGCCTTCGCCACGCAGGGCTTCGGTAATCAGGAAGCTCTTGGCCAATGGGTGATACAGGCAGGTGGGGTGGAACTGGTTGAATTCCAGGTTGGCCACCCGGCAGCCCGAGCGCCAGGCCATGGCGATACCGTCGCCGCAGGCACTGTCGGGGTTGCTGGTATAGAGGTAGACCTTGGCTGCGCCGCCGGAGGCGAGGATCACGAAGCGTGCGCCAAAGGTGTCGACCTGGCCGGTGCTGCGGTTGAGCACGTAGGCTCCCAGGCAGCGGTCGCCTTCCAGCCCCAGGCGTTTTTCGGTGATCAGGTCGACGGCGACCCGTTGTTCCAGCAATTCGATATTGGGGTGTTGCCGAGCCTGGGCCAGCAGGGTCTTGAAGATGGCCGCACCGGTGGCGTCCGCCGCGTGGATGATCCGCCGGTGGCTGTGGCCGCCCTCGCGGGTCAGGTGGAATTCGAAGCTGTTGTCGTCGCTGCTGGAGTCTTCGTCGCGGGTAAAGGGCACGCCCTGGTCGATCAGCCACTGGATGGCCTCGCGGCTGTGTTCAACGGTAAAGCGCACCGCATCCTCGTGGCACAGGCCGCCGCCGGCATTGAGGGTGTCATCGACGTGGGATTCTACGGTGTCGGTATCATCCAGCACGGCCGCGACGCCGCCCTGGGCCCTGAATGTCGAGCCGTTGGCGAGGTCGCCTTTGCTCAAGACGGCAATACGCAGGTGGCTGGGCAGGGTCAGGGCCAGGCTCAAGCCGGCGGCACCGCTGCCAATCACCAGAACATCGTGTTGAAACTGTTGGCTCATTTGAAGGATTCCGCTCAAAGCGACCCGGGAAGGGGTTGGCGCAAGACGCCTGAATCGGCAAGTCAAAGCAGCCACACAGCCCACTAGTATATAGAGGGGGGGATCGGCACAATAGTCGCGCCTTCATGGCATTGTGCGACTTCACCGAGCAAAAGCGTTGCTCTCGGTCAGTCCGATATTCGGAGCATTCCAGCCTCTGGAGCGGCTGATCGAAGACATAGGGCGGTTTTTCTTGCCACCGTTACACAATCTTCGTCTGGCGCAGCTATAAAGATTGGGAACTTTTGCCAAGGCCCCAAACTCAATAGAAGGTTGCCTGAAAGAAGGGACAGCGTCGGTTATATCCAAGGTTTACAGTGTGTCCCTTGTGACAGAATTCGACGACAGGATTATTCGCGCAGCCGGCCTCGCCCGTGCTGCGTTTTTCGTGCGTGCCGGATCAGAGCCCGCAGGAAACTTGCTTGGAGGGGGAGAACTTTTGCGAAAAGCCCGAGTCTATGTTTGCAAGCCTGATCGTTTAGTGATGCAAGCCTCCTCCGAGCTTATCGAGGAGTGTTCATGCTAACCCAGGAAGAGGATCAGCAGCTGGTCGAACGCGTTCAGCGTGGCGACAAGCGAGCGTTCGATCTGCTCGTGCTGAAGTACCAGCACAAAATTCTCGGGTTGATCGTGCGTTTCGTGCACGACACCCATGAAGCCCAGGATGTTGCACAAGAAGCTTTTATCAAGGCTTACCGTGCGCTAGGTAATTTTCGGGGTGACAGCGCGTTTTACACGTGGCTGTACCGTATCGCCATCAACACGGCGAAAAACTATCTGGTTTCACGCGGCCGCAGGCCGCCGGATAGCGATGTAAGTTCTGAGGATGCGGAGTTCTATGACGGCGATCATGGCCTGAAGGATCTCGAATCGCCGGAGCGTGCGTTGCTGCGGGATGAGATCGAGGGCACCGTCCATCGAACCATCCAGCAACTGCCTGAAGATTTGCGTACGGCCTTAACTTTACGTGAATTCGATGGTCTGAGTTACGAGGACATTGCCAGCGTCATGCAGTGTCCGGTGGGTACCGTGCGCTCCCGGATTTTCCGCGCTCGGGAAGCCATCGATAAAGCCCTGCAGCCGTTGTTGCAGGAAACCTGAGACAGCGGCGACAGCCAAGAGAGGAACCGCCATGAGTCGTGAAGCCCTGCAGGAATCGCTGTCCGCGGTGATGGATAACGAAGCGGACGAACTGGAATTGCGTCGGGTATTGAATGCCGTCGACGAAGTGGAAACCCGTGAGACCTGGGCCCGTTATCAAATCGCCCGGGCAGCCATGCACAAGGAGTTGCTGCTTCCGCGTCTGGACATCGCCGCTGCCGTTTCTGCAGCTCTGGCTGATGAGGCCGTGCCGGCCAAAGCCTCCCGCGGACCTTGGCGCAGCCTGGGCCGTCTGGCAGTAGCTGCCTCGGTGACCGTGGCCGTGCTGGCGGGTGTTCGCCTGTACAACCAGGACGAGATCGCAGGTGTCGAGCTGGCGCAGCAAACCGGCCAGCCCACCCTGGCGACTCCACAAGTCAAAGGGCCGGCAGTACTGGCCGGCTACAATGAAAGCTCGGAAGCTACTGGCCCCATGGCCAATGGCGTACTGCAAGGGCAGCCAGGCTGGCACGATCAGCGTCTGCCGAGCTACTTGCGCCAGCATGCCCAGCAAGCTGCACTCAAAGGCACTGAAAGCGCTCTGCCTTACGCCCGTGCGGCAAGTCTGGAAAACCGCTAAGGAGGATCATGCGCGCCATACCTCTATTAACGCTTCTGCTCAGTGGCTGGTTTGTGGTTCCAGCCCATGCCGACGAAGCCCAGGACTGGTTGCAGCGTCTTGGGCAAGCGGAACAGCAGCAAAGCTTTCAGGGCACTTTCGTTTACGAGCGCAACGGTAGTTTTTCTACCCATAACATCTGGCATCGTGTCCAGGATGGAAAGGTCCGTGAGCGGTTGATCCAGCTCGATGGGTCCGCTCAAGAGGTGGTGCGTGTCGATGGTCGTACCCAGTGCGTCAGTGGCGAGTTGGTGGCAGGGCTCGGGGATTCCCCGGACGGTGCTGCCCGAGCCCTGGACCCGCAAAAACTCAAGAATTGGTACAACCTTGCTGTCATCGGCAAGTCGCGCGTGGCCGGTCGCCAGGCGGTGATCGTCTCGGTCACGCCCAAGGACCAGCATCGCTATGGTTTCGAGCTGCACCTGGATCGTGAGACCGGGCTGCCGCTCAAGTCCCTGTTGCTCAACGACAAGGGGCAGTTGCTGGAGCGCTTCCAGTTCACTCGCCTGGATACTGCGGATGTGCCTGACGACGTCGAGTTGCGTCCCAGCGCTGGCTGCAAGCCGGTGTCTCTGGACAGCGACAAGGCCTCGGCGGTCAAGACTGTGCAAACCTGGCATTCCGACTGGCTGCCTCCGGGCTTCGAATTGACCAGCAGCAGTGCCCGCAAGGATCCGGAAACCAAATCCATGGTCAACAGCCTGCTGTATGACGATGGTCTTGCGCGCTTTTCGGTGTTTCTCGAGCCGCTCAACGGCGCGACGGTCACCGATACCCGCACTCAGCTCGGACCTACGGTGGCTGTATCACGCCGCCTGACTACCCCCGATGGCGAGATGATGGTCACGGTGGTCGGGGAGATCCCCATTGGTACTGCTGAACGTATTGCGCTGTCGATGCGTTCCGATGCCACTGCCAAGCAATGAGCCTTTGTTGGTTGTGTAAGAGGTCAGTGATGCCCGCTCCACAATTGAGAAGATGAAATGTTTGGTCAGCAATTTCATTTGCAAAATTCCCAGAGTTTTTCTATAGGTCAGAACCCCCTCGGTTCTGACCTTATTTGTCGTTCCTGGAACAAAGATGCCGCCCCTGCAGTTTCGGTATTTGCTGTTCCATATCGCTTAACCACGCTCGTCGTAACGGGAGCCGTATGTCGATACCACGCTTGAAGTCCTACTTCACCATTCTTGCCACCGTGCTGGTGCTTGGGCAGGCCGTTTCTGCCCAGGCGGCCGAGCTGCCTGATTTCACCCAACTGGTCGAGCAGGCCTCGCCTGCGGTGGTGAACATCAGTACCACGCAGAAACTGCCGGACCGCCGGGTTTCCAATTCGGCGCAGATGCCCGATCTCGAAGGCCTGCCGCCAATGCTGCGCGAGTTCTTCGAACGGGGCATGCCCCAGCCACGCTCTCCGCGCGGGGATCGTCAGCGCGAAGCGCAGTCGCTGGGTTCCGGGTTCATCATCTCCGCGGACGGTTACATCCTCACCAACAACCACGTGATCGCCGATGCGGACGAAATTCTTGTGCGTCTGGCCGATCGCAGTGAGCTGAAAGCCAAGCTGATCGGTACCGACCCACGCTCCGATGTAGCACTGCTGAAAATCGATGGCAAAGACCTGCCGGTGCTGAAACTGGGTAAATCCCAGGACCTCAAGGCCGGCCAGTGGGTGGTGGCCATCGGCTCGCCGTTCGGCTTCGACCATACCGTGACCCAGGGTATCGTCAGTGCCATCGGTCGCAGCCTGCCGAACGAAAACTACGTGCCGTTCATCCAGACCGACGTGCCGATCAACCCGGGCAACTCCGGTGGCCCGCTGTTCAACCTGGCCGGTGAAGTGGTGGGGATCAACTCGCAGATCTACACCCGCTCCGGTGGTTTCATGGGCGTGTCTTTCGCCATCCCGATCGATGTGGCGATGGACGTTTCCAACCAGCTGAAAACCGGTGGCAAAGTCAGCCGTGGCTGGCTTGGCGTGGTAATCCAGGAGGTCAACAAGGACCTGGCTGAATCCTTCGGCCTGGAGAAACCGGCCGGCGCGCTGGTTGCACAGATCCAGGATGATGGCCCGGCGGCCAAGGGCGGCCTGCAAGTGGGTGACGTGATCCTCAGCCTCAATGGCCAGCCCATCGTCATGTCGGCCGACCTGCCGCACCTGGTAGGCGCGCTGAAGGCCGGGGCCAAGGCCAACCTGGAAGTGATCCGCGACGGCAAGCGCAAGAATGTCGAGCTGACCGTCGGCGCTATTCCTGAAGAAGACAAAGACCTGAGCATGCTGCCCAAGTCGGGTGTCGAGCGCAGCAGCAACCGTCTGGGTGTAGCGGTGGTCGAGCTCAACGATGAGCAGAAGAAAGCCTTCGACCTCAAGGGCGGGGTAGTCATCAAGGAAGTCCAGGACGGTCCTGCGGCGCTGATCGGCTTGCAGCCGGGCGACGTGATCACTCACCTGAACAATCAGGCGATCACTTCGGCGAAGGAGTTCACTGAAATCGCCAAGGCATTGCCGAAGAACCGCTCGGTGTCCATGCGGGTACTGCGTCAGGGGCGAGCCAGCTTCATCACCTTCAAGCTGGCCGAGTAATTCGCCAGCCTCTGAGGTTGCCCAATAAAAAGCCCGCCTCGTAAGAGGCGGGCTTTTTTGTGGCTTGCGTCAATGTCAGCGCATCATGTCCTTGACCATCTGTTCCTGGTCCATCATCTCGCGCTGACGAGCGTCGATCCTCGACGACAGGGGGAAGTTGCTGCCGGCCCGGCGTTTGGCGAAGTCCAACTGCTGGATGGCCTGGCGATAGTCGCCCACCAGGGCGAAGTACTCGGCTCGGGCCTGGTGCAGGCCGATGATATTGCCCGACAGGCCGCGGGTTTCCGCCACCAGGTACCAGACATCCGGGTCGTCCGGGCGGCTTTTCAGCAGGCCTTCCAGGGCCTTTTCGGCATCGGCCGGGCGGTTCTGCTTGAGCAGCAGGTCCACGCGGATCTGGTTCAAGGGGTAATTGCCCGGGTACAGGTTGAGCATCCTTTCGACCCGAGTCTGCGCGTCCGGCAGGCGGCTGTTGGCCATGTCCAGTTCGATCTGAGCCAGGTTGTAGGTCACGTCGTTGGGCGACTTGGCCAGCAGCGGCTTGAGGTTTTCCCGTGCTTCGTTCCACTGGCTGCCCTTGATCTGGGCGATGGCGAGGCCGTAGCGAGCGATGTCGTTCTTCGGGTTCTCATCGAGCTGCGCGCGAAAGCGCTTGGCGGCCAGCCCTGGCGATTCCTCATAGGTCAGTTGCACCCGGGCGCGGATCAACTGGTAGCGAAGGCTGTCTTCGGTGCCGCCTTGCCTGGCCTGTTCAGCGCGGTTGCGGGTGTCGGCGATCCGCGATTCGGTCACCGGGTGAGTCAGGAGAAATTCCGGCGGCTTGGCATCGAAGCGGTACTGGCGCATCAGGCGTTCGAACATGGTGGGCATCGAGCGCGGGTCGTAGCCGGCCTTTTCCAGGTTGAGGATGCCGATGCGGTCGGCTTCCTGCTCGTTCTGCCGGGAGAAGCGCCGCTGTTCCTGGATGGCTGCGGCCTGGGTGCCGGCGATGGTGGCGATCCCCGCGTCCCCGGCGCCAGCGGCGGCAATCACGATCCCGGCCAGCAGGGCGGCCATCATCGGCACCTGCATGCGCTGCTGGGCTTCGACCCCCCGGGCGAAGTGGCGCTGGGAAAGGTGCGCCAGTTCGTGTGCCAGCACCGAGGCGTATTCGCCTTCGGTCTGGGCATTGAGGAACAGCCCGCCATTGACCCCGATGATTCCCCCGGGAGCGGCGAAGGCGTTGAGCTGCGGGCTGTTGATCAGGATGAACTCCAGGCGCCGGTCGTTGACCTGGCTGGTTTCCACCAGTTTGTAGACGCTGGTTTCGACATAGTCCTTGAGTTGCGGGTCGTTGAGCTGCGAAACCTGGCTGCGCAGCAACGCCAGCCAGGCACGGCCCAGTTGGTATTCCTGTTGCGGAGAGACAATGGCTGAACTGGCATCACCAAGTGACGGCAGGTCGTCGGCGAAGCCCGGTGAGGCGAGCAGGCAAGCGAGCGTCAGCAGGGTAGGGCGCAATACATTCATGCACAAAGCCTTAATCGACAAAGGCTCTACTGTAGCTGGACACCTGGCCGGGGACCAGACAAAGCCAGTGAAAACTCTGAGGATAAAAAGTGCTTTTGGGTAAATTCCGGCGTCTACCTGATCGTGGCTCCGGCAGCGCGCGGCAGTGCTCTGGTGTCGGGCTTCTTTATTGCCGGTGGGCCTGGCTTGCAGGGTATTCTAGACGCCTTGAATTGATGATCGGAGTAACCCAATGACCGATGTTGTCGCCCATGATGCCGAGCTGGACGCCAGCGGCCTGAACTGCCCGCTGCCGCTGCTCAAGGCCAAGATGGAACTCAATCGCCTGGCCAGTGGCGCGGTACTCAAGGTCATTGCCACCGATGCCGGCTCCCAGCGTGACTTCCGCACTTTCGCCCGCCTGGCCGGTCATACCCTGCTGCGTGAAGAGGATGAGGCCGGGGTGTATCGCTACTGGTTGAAAAAGGCCTGAGCGCAGTCTGCCCTTGAGGGCCTTCATCTAAGGAACATCGATGTTCAAAGTGCTACGTGACTGGATTCAGCGCTACTTCTCGGATGAAGAGGCGGTGGTGCTGGCCGTTCTGCTGTTTCTGGCCTTCACTGCCGTCCTGACCCTGGGCGGCATGCTCGCGCCGGTGCTGGCGGGGATGGTCCTGGCCTACCTGATGCAGGGGCTGGTGGTGAGCCTGGAGCGGCTGCGCCTGCCTGGCGGGGCGGCCGTGGGGCTGGTGTTCGCGCTGTTCATGGGGCTGCTGCTGGTGTTCATCCTGGTGGTGGTGCCGTTGCTCTGGCATCAGTTGATCACCCTGTTCAACGAGCTGCCGGGCATGCTCGCCAAGTGGCAGTCGCTGTTGCTGCTGTTGCCCGAGCGCTACCCGCATCTTGTGTCCGACGAGCAGGTGCTGCAGGCCATCGAAGTGGCCAGGGGCGAGATCGGCAAGTTCGGCCAGTGGGCGCTGACCTTCTCCCTGTCCAGCCTGCCCTTGCTGGTGAACATCATGATCTACCTGGTACTGGTGCCGATCCTGGTGTTCTTCTTCCTCAAGGATCGGGCGATGATCAGCCGCTGGGTGATCAGCTATCTGCCCCGCGAACGTACGCTGATTACTCGCGTGGCCCATGAAATGAACCGGCAGATCGCCAACTACATTCGCGGCAAGGTCATCGAGATCGTCATCTGTGGCGGGGTGACCTACATCGCCTTCGTCGCCCTGGGCCTGAATTATGCGGCCCTGCTGGCTCTGCTGGTGGGGATCTCGGTGGTGGTGCCCTATGTCGGCGCCGTGGTGGTAACGGTACCGGTGGCGCTGATTGCGCTGTTCCAGTGGGGCTGGAGCGATCAGTTCATCTACCTGATGGCGGTCTACGGGATCATCCAGACCCTGGATGGCAACGTGCTGGTGCCGCTGCTGTTCTCCGGCGCGGTGAACCTGCACCCGGTGGCGATCATCTGTGCGGTGCTGCTGTTTGGCGGGCTGTGGGGGTTCTGGGGGATATTCTTTGCGATTCCCCTGGCGACCCTGTTCAAGGCGGTGCTGGATGCCTGGCCCAGGAAGGACCCGGTGGTGGCACCTCTCCTCTAGATAAACGGGGCGGCTGATACAGCCGCCCCGGTCATTTCAGGCCTTGTTCAGGGCCTGGGCCGCGGCCAGTACGGCGTCGACGTGCCCGGGTACCTTCACCCCGCGCCATTCCTGGCGCAACACACCGTCCTTGTCGATCAGGAAGGTGCTGCGGTCCACGCCCAGGTATTCCTTGCCATAGAGCTTCTTCAACTTGATCACGTCGAACAGCTGGCAGACGGCTTCGTCCTTGTCGCTGATCAGCTCGAAGGGGAACTCCTGCTTGCACTTGAAGTTCTCGTGGGACTTCAGGCTGTCGCGGGAAACGCCGAAGACTTCGGTGTTGGCAGCCTGGAAGGCGGCGTATTGATCGCGAAAGCCCTGGCCTTCGGTGGTGCAGCCCGGGGTGCTGTCCTTGGGATAGAAGTAGATCACCACTTGCTTGCCCTTGAGGTCGGACAGGCTGACGGTCTGCCCGCTGGTGGCGGGGGCCTGGAAATCGGCAATAGGTTGATCGATAGCAACGGCCATGGGGCTTCCTTACATAGGGTTCTGTGGGCGCCAGGGTTCGATCAGCGCGTCGAGGTTCATGGCATCGGCAAAGTCCAGGAACTGGTCGCGCAGCCAACTGATCTGAGTGCCGGCGGGCAGGGTCACGGTAAAGGTGGCATTGAGCATGGTGCCGCCGGTCTGTGGAGCCTGGTAGGTATCGCAGGTGAGGTTTTCCAGCTCGACCTGATGGTCGATGAAGAACTGGCACAGCTCATTGACGATGTCCGAGCGGTACGCGGCGCTGACGTAGGCTACATAAGGCAGGGCCTGGGGGCGGCTTTCCAGGGCGGCGCTGCGCACCACGTTGACCGTGAAGGCATGCTTCTTGGCCAGGAACGGCAGGCTGCTTTCCAGGCGCGCCAGGGCGTCCCAGCTGCCGGAAATCTCCAGAACCAGCGCGCTGCACTCGCCATGCCGGGTCAGGCGCGACGTCACCACGGCGCAGCGGTTTTCATGGCTGGCGCGGCACAGGACGTTGGTCAGCTCCATGGGGTTGGCGCCGAGGGCACTGATGACAAGGAATTGTTCGCGAACTGTGGGGGTGGACATGCAGCATTCCTAAAGCGATGAGCGGTCGGTACTTTTTGACAAGCCAGTACCGGGCAAGCGTCGCCGGCGGAACTTCAAGGCCTCGGACCACAAGCCGGCGACTGGCCCCGAAACGCTCGGAACACAGGCTGGCAACGCGGAATGGGGCTTTGCAGATCCAACAGGCAGGCGATAACCCGGTCTACACGCTTATCAGTAGCGATCAAAGCCTGAAGGGTAGCGAAAACCATCGCTCAGGGGAATGCTCATGGCGCGGGACTTCGCTTGTGCAAGGAACTTGGCGCCAGTACCATTACCGCTCTCTTTTTCCGGCAGGAGCGGTTGCATGATTGCGGGCAGTATGGTGGCACTGGTCACACCCATGGATGCACAGGGAAATCTCGACTGGGACAGCCTGAGCAAACTGGTGGACTTCCACCTGCAAGAGGGCACCAACGCCATCGTGGCGGTCGGCACCACAGGTGAGTCGGCCACCCTGGATGTGAACGAGCACATCGAAGTGATTCGTCGGGTGGTCACCCAGGTTGCAGGGCGCATTCCGGTGATCGCCGGTACCGGCGCCAACTCGACGCGCGAAGCGATCGAGCTGACCACCAATGCGAAGATCGCCGGCGCCGATGCGTGCCTGCTGGTGACCCCGTACTACAACAAGCCGACCCAGGAAGGCCTGTACCAGCATTTCCGCGCCATTGCCGAGGCCGTGGACATCCCGCAGATCCTCTACAACGTTCCGGGCCGCACCGCATGCGACATGCAGGCCGAGACCGTGATCCGCCTGTCCAGCGTGAAGAACATCATCGGCATCAAGGAAGCCACCGGCGACCTGCAGCGCGCCAAGGCCATCCTGGCCGGCGTGCCCGGCGATTTCCTGGTGTACTCCGGCGATGACGCCACCGCAGTCGAGCTGATCCTGCTGGGCGGCAAGGGCAATATCTCGGTGACCGCCAACGTCGCGCCACGGGCCATGAGCCAGATGTGCGCCGCGGCCATGGCCGGCGATGCTGCCAAGGCCCGGGAGATCCACGAGACCCTGATGCCGCTGAACAAGACTCTGTTCATCGAATCCAACCCTATTCCCGTGAAATGGGCCCTGCACGAAATGGGCTTGATGCCGGACGGTATCCGTCTGCCGCTCACCTGGCTCAGTGCCGCCTGTCACGAACCGCTGCGGCAGGCCATGCGCCAGTCCGGCGTCTTGGTTTAATTGAGGAAGTACAACGCATGAAGCGAATGGCCGGACTTTCCGCACTTGCCTTGATTATCTCCAGCACCAGTGGCTGCGGTTGGATCTGGGGCCCGGAAGGCTACTTCCGTGACCGGGGTAGCGATTACCTGCAAGCGCAACAAACAGCACCGATGCAATTGCCGCCGGATGTACAGACCGCCAAGCGTCTGGACCCTCTGCTGCCGATTCCGCGCAACGTGGCCGACGACAACGTCAAGGGCGAGTACGAAGTGCCTCGTCCACAGCCGCTGTCGGCCATTGCCGATGCCAGCGACTACACCCTGCAAAAGAGCGGCGATTCGCGTTGGGTCATGGCTCAGCATCCACCGGCCGAAGTCTGGCCAGTGGCGGTGCAGTTCTTCCAGGACAACGGTTTCCGCCTGGATCAGCAGCGCCCGCAAACCGGTGAGTTCACCACCGGCTGGCAGCGTTCCGACGAGCTTTCCGCTGCCGTGGCCAAGCGCCTGAGCAGTGCCGGCGTCGCCGCCGACAGCGAAACCCGTGTGCGGGTACGCATCGAGCCAGGCGTGCAGCGCAACACCAGTGAAGTCTACGTGGTCAGTGCCGAGCGTCCCGCCGGCAGCACTGCCGACGTGGAGTTCACCAACCGTTCGGTCAACACCGGCCTGGACGCAGCGCTGGTGGACGACATGCTGGCAAGCATGAGCCGCACCTCCGAGAAGGGCGGTTCGGTGTCTCTGCTGGCGGCCCGCGATTTCGATACCCCGAGCCGAGTCAGCCTCAGCGAGGATGGCAGCGGCAACCCGGTACTGAACCTGGGCGCCGACCTCGATCGCGCCTGGTCCAGTGTTGGCCGTGCCCTGGAACAGGGCGAATGGCGGGTTGAGGACATCAACCGCAGCCTGGGCCTGTACTACATCAACCTGGCGGAAAAAGCCGAGAAGAAAGACGACGAGCCGGGCTTCTTCGGCAAGTTGTTCGGCAGCAAGCCGGCCAAGGAAGAGATCGAAGCCCGTGCCGAGCGCTATCAGGTTCGCCTGAGCAAGGTAGGCGAGAACGTCCAGGTCACCGTCGAGAAGAACATCAACACCGTGGCGCCGGCCGATGTGGCACGCAAAGTGTTGGGCGTGATTCAGGACAACCTGGGCTGATCCGATGCGTTTTGCCGTTCTCGGCAGTGGTAGCCAAGGGAATGGCACGCTGATCGTCAGTGCCGACACCTGCGTTCTGGTGGATTGTGGTTTCTCCCTGCGGGAAACCGAGCGGCGCCTGCTGCGTCTGGGAGTCGATCCCGCGCAGTTGAGCGCCATCCTGGTAACCCACGAACATGCCGACCACGTGCATGGCGTGGGTTTGCTGTCTCGGCGCTACAATCTACCGGTCTACCTCAGCCAGGGCACCTTGCGCGGGATGCGCAAACCGGTGGAGGTCGCGGGTTTTGTCCGCGGTGGCGAGTCGCTGCAGATCGGCGCCTTGCGCATCGACGTGATTGCCGTGGCCCACGACGCCCAGGAACCTACGCAATTTGTCTTCAGTGATGGCCAGCGGCGCTTCGGCCTGCTGACCGACCTCGGCTCCTACTGCGCCGGGGTGCTGGACGGCTACCGTGGCCTGGATGCCTTGATGATCGAGGCCAACCATTGCCGGGATCGGCTGGCACGGGGTTATTACCCGTACTTTCTCAAGCAGCGGGTTGGCGGCGACCTGGGACATTTGAACAACCATCAGGCCGCAAGCCTGGTGGCCGAATTGGGATGGCAGGACCTGCAGCACCTGGTCCTGGCTCATCTGAGCAGCAAGAACAACCTGCCGCAGCTGGCCCGGCAATGTTTTGTCGACACCCTCGGGTGCGACCCGGACTGGCTGCAACTGGCCGATCAAGATTCAGGGCTCGACTGGCGCCACATCGCCTAGCCCACCTACTTAGCAAGCGGAGCCCATCATGGAAAAACGTGAAGAACTCTACCGCGGCAAAGCCAAATCGGTTTACAAGACCGACGACGCCGACCGCTTGATCCTGCTGTTTCGCAACGACACCTCGGCGTTCGACGGCAAGCGCATCGAGCAGCTGGACCGCAAGGGGATGGTGAACAACAAGTTCAACGCCTTCATCATGCAGAAACTCGAAGCCGCCGGCGTGCCGACCCAGTTCGACAAGCTGCTGGGCGACAACGAATGCCTGGTGAAGAAGCTCGACATGATTCCGGTGGAGTGCGTGGTGCGCAACTACGCCGCCGGCAGCCTGGTCAAGCGCCTGGGCGTGGAAGAGGGCATGAAGCTCAACCCTTACACCTTCGAGCTGTTCCTCAAGGACGACGCCAAGGGCGACCCGTTCATCAACGAATCCCATGTGGTGGCATTCGGCTGGGGCACCGTCGAGCAACTGGCACGCATGAAAGAGCTGTCGCTCAAGGTCAACGAAGTCCTGAGCAAGCTGTTCGATGACGCTGGTCTGCTGCTGGTGGACTTCAAGCTGGAGTTCGGCGTGTTCAGCGACGGCTCCATCGTCCTGGGCGACGAGTTCAGCCCGGACGGTTGCCGTCTGTGGGACAAGGACACCAAGAAGAAGATGGACAAGGACCGCTTCCGCCAGGGCCTGGGCGATGTGATCGAAGCCTACGAAGAAGTGGCCCAGCGCCTCGGCGTACCGCTGTAATCGACGCAAGCATCTGATAGCACGGAAAAAATTTGCTCGGGGGGCTTCGCTTCGAGCAAAGGTGCTGTTATGATGCGCGCCGTTGGAGAGATGCCAGAGTGGCCGAATGGGACGGATTCGAAATCCGTTGTACCTTCACCGGTACCTAGGGTTCGAATCCCTATCTCTCCGCCATACAAATGAAAGCCCCGGAAATCATCGATTTCCGGGGCTTTTTTGTTGCTCGCAATCGGCCGCCCCGGGCCGTGCGCCCCCCTCGTTTTCCAGCAACGCCTTCTGCCGAACTGTTAGCGCCGGCGGAATCAGTGCGTCCTGCGCCCGGTCGATTCGGCGGTGCGTGGCCAAATATCAATAGTCCACAATACTTGATGCTGTTATCGGCTATTGGATTGATATTCCAGGAAGTTGTTATTAGCGAGTAACTTTAGTTTGTCTGTTGTTTAAGTTGGTTTTCCCTTCCGAGAAATTTCCTGTTTCTCTGCGGGAGCATTCCCGGAAATCATGCTGTAGTGATCTTGATCCAAATAAAACGACTCTTCTATATGCTTGGTCGCTGCTGGCAGACCCGATCCGAACTTGTAGTTCAAGCCGGCCGGGATGCCGGGAGCAAGCAGCATTAATTAACTTTTATAAGGTCAGGCAAATCCGTTCTTCCAAGCTGGCGGCAGTATTATTGTCGGTTGCTTTCGGAGGGAAGTGTTTTGTTGTTGCTTCCTTATAATCATTTGGAAAAGGAAATCAGATGAAACGCAAGACTCTCTTGTCCATGGCAACTTCCGGGTTGATGCTGGCAGCATTGATTCCATCCTTTGCCCAGGCTACCGATGGCGTGGTGAAGTTCAGTGGCAGCATCTCTGACACCACCTGCGATATCAACGGCAAGGCCCCGGGCGAAGGTAACGAGACTAACGTTGAACTCGGTACTATCAAGCCTACTGTGTTTGACAAGATCGGTGCGAGGTCTCCACTGGTGCCGTTCGTACTGCAACTCTCGGGTGCCAACTGCACCGCTGGTAAGAAGGTCTCCATCGAGTTCGACCAACTCGGCAACGTCGACCCAGCCTCCGGCAACCTCAAGCTGATCGGTAGCAAGCCTGCAACGGGCGTGCAGATCGAGGTCTATAACGACCATAACACCACCCCGCAGAAAATCGTCCTGGGCCAAGCCGAGGCATCCCCGCAGATCGCTACGATCTCCACCGACAAGGAAGCAACCCTGAAGTACAAGGCCGCTTACGTATCTACTGAAGCCACCGTCGGTGCAGGTTCGGGCGTGTCCTACATTCGCTACACCCTTGCGTACCAATAACAGCAGTTAGTTATTAAGGGGCAGGTCATGACGCCGACAGCGCGTTTTGTTCATTCTCTCGTTATCGGTGTCATGTTCCTGGGGATACTGTCGGGGGTCGCGCATGCCGGGATAGTACTGGAAGGTACGCGCCTGGTTTATCCAGCAGAGGCTCGTGAAGTTACATTGAAGTTGAGTAACACCGGCTCTGTGGCCTTGTTGGCGCAAAGTTGGATCGACGAAGGCGATGCCAACAAGTCTCCTGAGGAAATCAAGGTTCCCTTTCTTCTGGCCCCAGCAGTCAGCCGGGTGGAAGCGGGAGGCTCGGCAATATTGCGTGTGTCTTATTCAAAAGAGCCCTTGGCAAAAGATCGCGAGTCATTGTTCTGGCTGAATGTACTGGAAACGCCACCACGGCGAAAACAGGACGAGAACGTATTGCAGTTTGCATTCAGGACTCGGATCAAGATTTTCTTCCGTCCTGAAAACTTGATTGGCAATGCGGGCATGGCTGGCGAAAAGCTCAAGTGGGAATTAAGTCGAGCAGGCGCTTCGCAAGCTCCGGTTATCAAAGTGTTCAACCCAACACCTTATTACGTGTCCTTCGGGCGTATGGAAGTTGCTGTCGCAGGCCGTCGATTCGATTTGAAGCCAGGCATGGTCGCGCCGTTCGGATATGAGTCTTTCCCCTGGCCGGCGAGCGCTCCGTCACAGCCGGCCAAGGCATCAATCGAATATGAGGTGATCGATGATTTCGGCGGCCGAGGCCTGCTGAAAAAGTCGCTTCTTTGACGGGGACTCTCCACATCTGCGGGCTTTTCAGTGGCTTGGTTTTCTTGAGGGGCAGGGGCTTCGTTATGTCGCGTATTCCGTGCCATCGGCATTTGCGTGCGAGCTGTTCTGGGCCTTCATCCGGCCGCAGACGGGTTCCGGCGACGCAGTCACTGTGTCTGGCGGCGGTGCTGATGAGCAATTCCATGGTGCTGGTGGCCGACCAGGACGGCATTGCGCCGGCGACGGCAGAGGCCGCGGATACGGGCTCCAGCCAGGATGTGTTGTTCGACAGCCAGATGCTATTTCAAGGTAAGGGCACTCCCATCGATACCTCGCGCTTTCAACAACTGGGCTATGTCGCGCCCGGCACGTACTTGCTTGATGTGCTGGTGAGCAGTCAGTGGCGAGCGTTGCAGGAAATCCAGTTCCGCGCCAGCGATGACCCACAGGGCAGCCAGCCGTGCTACGACCGTTCGTTGTTGCAGCAGTTGGGTATCGACTTGAAAAAGACCGATGCGAGCCTGGGCACCCATTCCTCTCACCCTCTCATGGGCGATGGGCTGTTTTGCGGCGACCTGGGCAGCTACATCCCTGGCGCGACCACCCGCGTCAAAATTGCGGAACAGAAGATCGAGTTGTCGGTGCCGCAGCTTTTCCTGCAGCAGAACCTGTCGAAAACCTATGTCGATCCGGCGAGCTGGGATTACGGCGTGTCCGCGGCCACGCTCAACTACAACACCAGCCTGTTCAGTTCCCAGAGCAATGGGCGAAGCCAGACCGATGGCTATGCCGGGCTCAACCTGGGGCTCAACCTGGGTGACTGGCGTCTGCGTCACAGCGGCACCGCCACCTGGTCGCCGGAGGTGGGCGGCCATTATCAGCGCGGTTACATCTATGCCCAGACCGACCTGCCGGCCTGGCACTCGCAGTTGCTGGTGGGAGAGAGCGTGACCGAAGCCGATCTGTTCGACTCGGTATCGTTTCGCGGTGTCCGGCTGGCCAGCGACCCGCGCATGCTGCCCGAGAGCCAGCGCTATTACGCACCGCAGATCCGCGGCACGGCCAGCACCAATGCCAAGGTCTCGGTCTATCAGCGCGGCTACATGATCTATGAAACCTCCGTTGCACCGGGGCCGTTCGAGATTTCCGATCTGCAAGCGGCAAGCTTTGGTGGTGATCTGGACGTGACGGTCACCGAGGCCAACGGCCAGACCAGCCGCTTTACCGTACCTTTTGCCACCACCGTGCAAACCCTGCGCCCCGGCACCTCACGCTACAGCCTGACGGCGGGCAAGGTGGCGAACCCCGGGCTCGGTGGCAGCGAGCAATATGTGGCCCAGGGCACCCTGCACTACGGCCTGGATAACCAATTGACCGGTTATGCCGGCACGGCACTCACCGGCAGCTACATGTCGGCGCTGATCGGCAGCGCACTGAATACTTCCCTCGGGGCTTTTGGCCTGGACCTGACCCAGGCCAGAACCGAGCTGCCCCGGGGCGGCAGCATGCAGGGCCAAAGCGTGCGCCTGTCCTACAGCAAGAACCTGCCCAACAGCGGGACCAACTTCTCATTGCTGGCCTACCGCTATTCCACCAGCGGTTACCTGGGCCTGCAGGACGCCATCACCCTGCAGGACCACGTCAACCAGGGCGAGAGCGTCGACTCGTTCGCCCGGGTCCGTGACCGCCTGGATATCAACATCAACCAGCAACTGGGCGACGGCGCAGGGCAGCTCTATGCCACGGGCTCCAGCCTCCAGTACTGGAATCGCCAGGGCCAGACCCTGAACTTCGCCATGGGCTACAGCAACCAGTGGCGCGGTAACAGCTACTCCTTCATGGCTCAGCGCATGCGTGCTTCCAGCAGTGGTTCACGGGCAGGCGCGGGGGCGGACAACACGTTTTTCAGCTTCAGCCTGTCGATTCCCCTGGGGCGGGAAGGGCGCCGGGGTACCACGATCAACAGCTACGCCAGCCATGACAAGCGTTCTGGCGCGCACTACACCAGCGGCATTTCCGGCGTACTGGACAAGGATGGCGACGCCACCTATGCGTTGTCCGCCGCCCATGACCAGCGCCAGGGCGAAACCTCGACCAACGCCAGCCTCAACTATTTCCTGCCCGAGGTTTCCCTGAGTTCGAGCTTTTCCCAGGGCCGCGACTATCGCCAGCAGTCTCTGGGGGCTTCCGGGGGCATGGTGCTGCATTCGGGTGGCTTGACCTTCGCCCAGACCCTGAGTGAAACCACGGGCCTGGTGCATGCTCCCGATGCCAAGGGCGCCCGGGTCGGCTATGCCGATACGCGGGTGGATGGAAGCGGCTATGCCGTGGTCTCCAGCCTGAGCCCCTATCAATTGAACACCGTGGACATCGACCCCACTGGCGTTGCCGATGACGTCGAGCTGCTGCTCAGCTCGCGCCATGTGGCGCCGGTGGCGGGGGCGGTGGTGATGCTTTCGTACCCGACCCGCAGGGCGCGTGCGGTGCTGATCGATAGCCAGCAGCCCGATGGCCAGCAGTTGCCGTTTGCTGCCGTGGCCGTCGATGCCCAGGACGGTGCCGAGCTGGGGGCGGTGGGCCAGGGCAGCCGCCTGGTGCTGCGTACCGAGCAGGACCAGGGCACGATTCGCGTGGAATGGGGCCAGGAGCCGGATCAGCAGTGCCTGATCGACTACCAGTTGCCGCCCCGCGATACGGCCTCCGCCACGGTCTATGTGGTGCTTCAGCGCCCCTGCCGGGCGATGCCGGCAGGTTCCGTAGAGGAGCGGCCTTGATGGGCCATCAAGGCGGATATCGCCGTCTTTGCTCCCTGCGTGGTTGCCGGTGGCTGCTGGGGCTGCTGGCCTTGTCCAGCGGCTGGGCCCAGGCCGACCTGTCGATTGTCGGCACACGGTTCATCTATCCCGCCGGCAAGCCGGCCATCAGCATCCGGGTCGGCAATAGCGGCCGTGCGCCGATCCTGTTGCAGGCCTGGCTGGACAAGGGCGACGCCGAGGTCGACCCCAGCGCCCTGGTGGTGCCGTTCGTGCTGTCGCCACCCATCTCCCGGCTCGAGCCAAGGCAGAACGCAGCCCTGGTCCTGCGCTACAGCGGCGAGCCGTTGCCCGGCGATAGGGAGTCGGTGTTCTGGATCAACTTTCTCGAAGTACCGCCCCTGGCGGCCGCGAAGGACGACTTGCTGCGGCTGGCATCGCGCATGCGCATGAAGCTGCTGTACCGCCCCCAGGGCTTGTCCGGCAAGGCTGACGAAGCGGTCCGCCAGTTGCGCTGGAGCCTTGTGGCGCCGGGGCAGGCTGGCGCGGCGCTGCTGGCCGGCAACCCGACCCCGTACTACGTGTCCTTCGCTGAGTTGGCGCTGGGCAGCGGCAATCGATCAATCACATTGCAGGGGATCACCGTGGAGCCCTTCGGCTCGGCGCGGATCGCCCTGCCCGATATGCAGGGAATTACCCCGGATCAGGCGGTGGTTCATTACCAAGTGGCAACTGACAGCGGGGAGACGCTGAGTGGAAGTGCGCGGATACAAGACTGAAGTTGCCTTGGGCAAGTCATCGAACAGCCTGCTTGCGGGGGGCCTTGAACGGCGCTGGCAGCGATTGTCCGGGGGCTGCCTGGGCTTGCTGCTGATGTTGCCCGCAGTGGCGGCTGCCGCGGTGTATGTGCCCAACGCCGGGCAGGCGATGCGCGACATCCAGGCCACGCAACCGGCCTTGCCGGAGCAGCCGGCACCGGAGCTGGACCTGCCGGCGAAGCCGCCGAGCGCCCCTGCCCAGGCTCCGGACACCTCCGGCATCCGCTTGCAGGTCAACGACTTCGTGATCGTCGGCAACCAGGTGTTCAGCAACGAGACGCTGCAAGCCCTGCTGGCGGACCTCAAGGGCCAGGAGCTGGACCTGAACCAGCTGCGCGCGGCCGCCGAGCGCCTGACGACCTATTACCAGAACCAGGGCTACATGCTGGCCCGGGCCTTCCTGCCGGCCCAGGACATCGAGGACGGCGTGGTGCGTATCGAGGTCATGGAAGGTCGCTACGGTCGTATTCAAGTGAACAACCAGTCCCGGGCCCTGAACTCGGTGATCACAGGCCCGTTGTCGTCACTGCACAGCGATACCGCGGTCCGCAGTGAAGATCTTGAACGCAGCCTGCTGCTGTTGAGCGACCTTCCCGGGGTCCGGGTCAAGGGCACTCTCAGTGCCGGCGAGCAGCGCGGCACCACCGACCTGCTGGTCAATGCGCAGCCCGGGCCCTGGGCCAGCGGCACCCTGGAAGCCGACAACTTCGGCGGCTACTACACCGGCGAATACCGCCTCGGGGGCAGCCTCAACCTCAACAACCCCTTGCGCCTGGGCGATCAGTTCAACCTGCGCCTGCTCGGCAGCGACGAGGACCAGCGCTACTACCGCGCCGCCTACAAGCTTCCCCTGGGCCCCTGGTCCACCAGTGTGGGCGTGGCCTATTCGCGGATGAACTACGAGTTGAGCCGGGACTTCGAGGTGCTGGAGGCCCACGGCCAGGCGAGCATCGGCAGTGTCTTCATCACTCAGCCGCTGATCCGCAGCCGCACCTTCGATCTCAGCGCCCAGTTGCAGTACGAGGACAAGCGCCTGCGCGACGACATCGACCTGTTCGAAGTCAGCAGCCAGAAGCATGTGGAACTGTGGAGCCTGAGCCTCAACGGCAACTCCCAGGACAGCCTGCTCGGCGGCGGGCAGAACTTCTTCTACCTCACCTACGGCAGTGGCCGGTTGAGCATCGACGACCCGATGGACCAGTGGCGCGACCATTTCACGGCCGGCACCAACGGTGGCTTTCAGAAGCTCAACCTCAATGCCGCGCGCCTGCAGTACCTGAGCCCGCGCTTTCAGCTCTATGGCCAGTTCAACGGCCAATGGTCCTCGACCAACCTGGACAGCTCGGAAAAATTCGGCATCGGCGGCCCCTTCGATGTGCGCGCCTATCCCCAGGGGACCGGCAGTGGCGACCAGGGCTGGCAGGCCAGCCTGGAGCTGCGCTTTCTCCTGGCCCCGCGCTGGCAGCTCAAGGCGTTTGTCGATCACGGCGCGGTGCAGGTCAACAAGAGCCCCTGGATCCACGACGAGAACCGCCGCCAGCTGTCGGGCGCCGGTGTGGGTGCCAGTTGGAGCGGTCCTTCGCAACAGATCAGCGTGACCAGTGCCTGGGCCCTGGACAACAACCAGGAAGGCAGCGGGCCCGAGCGCACGCCGCGGATCTGGGCCAGCGCGACACAGTATTTCTGAAGGCCAGCGTGTGCTTCGGAGGTGGTGCCGTCCTGCATAGGTTGCAGGGCGTTAATAAGTAGATAAGGAGTCAACGTGAATAAGGTTTATGCATTGGTGTGGAATCAGGCCCAGGGCTGCTGGAGTGTGACCGACGAGGGCGCGCGCCGTCGTCGTCGCTCCGGAACACGCAAGGGCCTGGTGGTGATGGTGGCCGGGCTGCTGGGCATTGGTGTTCTGCCTATGGCCTTCGCGTTGCCGACCGGCGACACGATAGTCTCCGGATCTGCGGACATCCTGACGTTCGACAATGGCAAGCAGATGTCGATCAACCAGCACTCCGACAAGCTGATCACCAACTGGAACGACTTCAGCGTGAACCGCGGCCAGACGGTGACCTTCAGCCAGCCGACCAAGACCTCGGTCGCCCTGAACCGGGTGATCGGCGTCAACGGCAGTAACATCCAGGGGCAGATCAATGCCAACGGCCGGGTGTTCCTGATCAACCCCAACGGCGTGGTATTCGGCAACAACGCTCAGGTCAACGTCGGTGGCCTGGTGGTCTCGACCAAGAACATCAGCGATGACAACTTCAAGGCCGGCAACTACAAGTTTGCCGGGACCTCACAAGCTGAAATCGTCAACAACGGCGTGATTACTACCACCGATGGTGGCAGCGTGGCCCTGCTCGGCAAGACCGTGCGCAACGAAGGCGACATCAAGGCGCAAAAGGGCCGTGTGGCCCTGGGTGGCGGCGACGAGTTCACCGTCAGCTTCGACAGCAACAACCTGCTGGACCTGAAAGTCGATGCCGCGGCGATCAATGCGCTGGTCAGCAACGGCGGCCTGCTCAAGGCCGATGGCGGGCAGGTGTTGATGACCGCACGCAGTGCCGGCTCGATGCTGCAGACCGTGGTCAACAACCAGGGCGCCATCGAAGCCAACACTCTGTCGCGCAAGGCCGGCAAGATCACCCTGGACGGCGGTGATGTCGGCGTGGTCAACGTCGGTGGCTCGATGAGCGCCAACGCACTGACTTCGATCGGTGATGGCGGTGTCGTGGAGACCAAGGGCGCCGACACCAAGGTGCAACTGGCCGCCCGGGTCAACACCTTGGCCACCAATGGCAAGGCCGGTACCTGGAAGATCAGTTCCACCGATATCAATGTCAGCCCAACCTCCACCCCCGGCAGCAACAACGTGTATGCCGATACCCTGTCGTTTAACCTGGCTTCCACCAACGTCGAGTTGAGCAGCAAGTCCGGCGACGTTTCGATCGACGGTGATATCAACTGGAGCAGCGGCAATCACTTGAACGTCGCTTCGGCCCAGGACATCAACCTCAATAAAAACCTGAAGGCCAGCGGTACAGGCGCTCGTGTTGAGCTCCAGGCCGATCGGGACATCAAGCTCAATGGTGCGGTAGCGCTGACCGGTGCCAACAGCAGCCTCGGCCTGGTCTACGGCAACAGCTATGTCCTGGGCGATCGCGGCCAGGTCACCCTGTCCGGCAGCGGCGCTTCGTTCGACGTCAATGATGACCTGTACACAGTGATCCAGAACTCCGCGCAGTTGCAGGCGATCGGCACCAACCTCGGTGGCCTGTATGTGCTGGGCAATGACATCAAGGGCACCGGCATCATCAAGACCATTGGTGGCAACAGACAGTTCAACGGAATCTTCGAGGGCCTGGGCAATACCATCAGTGGTTTCACCGTCAATACCGATGGGCCTTACGGTGGTCTGTTCGGCCGATCGTCCGGCAGCATCAGCAACCTCAAGCTGGCGTCGATGAGAATCAACGGTACTACCTCCAACTCGGGCTTCGGAAAAATCGGTGGCTTGGTGGGCGAGAACACCGGCCGCATCGAAAACGTCAGTGGCACCAACCTGGTCGTGAACGCCAACAGCAATCAGACCAACACCGTCGGTGGCCTGGTCGGCGTCAACGCCGGCGGCAGCATCAACCGTGGATCGGTGACCGGTACGGTGACCGGTAACAACAACACCTTGGCAATGGGCGGCCTGGTCGGCGAAAACAATGTTGGCCGCGCCGGTGTGGGGAGTATTACCAATAGCTCCACCAACGTGCAGGTGTTGGGCACCGTACAGCTCAGTGAGGTGGGTGGCATGGGCGGCCTGGTGGGGATCAACAAGGGCGGGGAAATCAAGGGTTCTTCGAGTGCCGGTACGATCGGAACGGGTTTCCGTCCACCCGTTAACCCACCCGTTCGCCCACCTTACATCGACCCGAACCTGGGTGGTTTGGTGGGCTACAACCAAGGCGGCCTGATTGATAACGCCAGTTCCTCGGTCAATGTCTGGGGTTATGCCGCCAGCCGCATCGGTGGTCTGGTGGGGACCAACAAAAATGGCACCATCATCGACTCCAGCGCCAGTGGTGCGGTTGCGGGTGCAGCGTCCTTGGCCGCAGGTGGCTTGGTGGGCTTCAACCAGAACAGCGAGCTGAAGAACGTCAAGGCCACTGGCACGGTGACTGACTCCACCGGCACCAACATTGGCGGTCTGGTGGGCAAGAACGAGGACAGCCAGATCCACACGGCGGAAGCGACCGGCAATGTGACAGGTGGTGCCAACAGTAATGTCGGTGGCCTGATCGGACACAACTTTGGCGGTAACACCGAATATGTCGTGGCTCGTGGCAATGCCAGCGGCGGCAACATCAGCAACGTCGGCGGGTTGGTGGGTTACAACGACGGTGACCTGAGTTCGGCCGAAGCCAGCGGTGACGTCCGCGGCGGCGTCACCAGCTTCGTCGGCGGCCTGGTGGGTACCAATGGCGACCTTGTCGATCACCGCATCAATAGCGCATCGGCCAAAGGCGACGTAGTGGGCGGTGATCGGAGTGCGGTTGGCGGCCTGGTCGGTCAGAACAATTCGTTCATCACCAACTCCCTGGCCGATGGCCAGGTGAGCGGCGGCGTCTCTGCCCTCCTGGGCGGACTGGTCGGCTTGAACACGGGCGATCTGCGTAACTCTTCGGCCTCCGGCAAGATCAACTTCGTTGCGCGCAACGCCCAGACCTACGGTGGCCTGGTCGGGGTCAACTACGGCGACATGCGCTACAACAGGGCGGAGGAGCTGGCGGCGCAAGTGCCAGCGGTCGGCCTGAACGAGGGCGATATCCGCAACTGATGACCGGTACCCACTGATCTGAGGAGGGGCAGTTCCCCGGTGCACCTGGCTGATGCCTGGCGTACCGGGTGCTGACTGATGACGGGTACCTGCTTGTCTCGTTCCTTGATGATCTTTCTTAAGGGTGGCCGGAAGCAGCCGGCCACTGTTGGACAACCCATCTCGTTTGTGCAGGGCATGGCCGTTCACACAGGCGGTGCTCCAACAGTGCAGACAGGGAGAAAGACAGATGATTCGCCAATGGCTGAGGCTTGTAACCGAGCGTAGACCGCTGTCCCTGTGGGTTCATGGCGTCGTGCTTGCAGCGATGCTTTGCGGCTGGGTCGGCACGCAAGCGCGCGCAGCCTCGGTGAACGGTTATGCCAGGGGCTGCGACGTCACCAGCAACGCCGTTACGCAATGGCGGCTGATCAACCCGTTGAACACCAATACCGCGGTAGGAACCGTGTTATGGCAGCGTACGCTGACCTTGCATACCAGTTTCAACCTGGCTGTCTCCGGCAGACCTCGGGAACTGGTGACTGCGGGGCATTGGACCCCCGGTACGCCGCAGTACGATGGTGCCGCGCCTACCGATGTCGCCGGCATTGGCTTGCGACTGGAGGTTGTTCCTCAAGGGGGCAAGAAAATACGGGTGGCCCAGGTCACCTACCCGATTGCCTTGGAAAAAAATGACGACCTGGTCTTTGAGAGCGGTTTACCCAAGCAGACCATGGTCACCCAGATTATTCAGTCACTGATCCTGACCGTGCCACCGGATCAGTTGCCCACGGGCACCCTCAAAGTGACTCAGGTAACAGGCTCTTCCTACCTGCAGTTGTATGCGTACGACCTGGAAAAAAACGAGTCGACCCTGGGGGCCCAATTGAGCCAGCTCAGCGCACCGCTGACCGGCAGTTGCCGCACGAGCCTGGTCATGGGCGGCATGGACTTCAACATCAACATCGAGCTGCCCAAGACCTGCGTGGTGGAAGCCTACAAAGAGATCGGGGTGCGCTTGGGACGCTTCGCCCTGTCGGACTTTCCCCAGGTCAACGCTACCTCGCCTGCGGTTCCTTTCAGTATCGGCTTGAGCCGTTGTTCGATGCAGGCCAAGCCTCGCATCAGCTTTATCGACAAGTCCGGGGGCTCGTCGGTCCCGGGCGTACTGGGTCTGATCAATTCCAGTACCCGGGGGTTCGGCATTGTCATGACCAATGGGCTGACTTCGGAACGCATCGAGTACAGCGGCCAGAGCTACGAGATGCAGCGCATCGGCGATGGCGCAAGCATTCCCCTGCGGGCCAGCTACATCCGCATTGGCAATGACCAGGAAGTCGAGGCCGGCGGGGAGGCCAACGGGGCCGCAGAGTTCACTTTTACCTTCCCATGATCGCGACCGCTCATTGAGCCGGTTCGTCCGTGGGCGAGTTCTACCCAACACCGTCGTTCAATTTTGAAGGCCTAGCAGGCGCTTCAGCGGCAGTGCCGTGCTGCAAAGGTTTGTAGTACGTAGATAAATCGATATGGAGTTTTCATGAACAAGATCTATGCGTTGGTATGGAACCAGGCCCAAGGCTGCTGGAACGTCACTCACGAAGGCGCCCGGCGTCGGCGTACCGGTTCCGGCAAGGGCCTGGTGGTGGCGGTCGCCAGTCTCCTGGCATTGACCGGGTTGCCCTCGGCGTTTGCCTTGCCCACCGGCGGGGAGGTGGTGTCCGGCAGTGCCGACATCCTGACCCAGGGCCCGAACATGTCGATCAATCAGCATACGGACAAGTTGATCACGAACTGGAATGACTTCAGTGTTCAGGCCAATCAATCGGTGACCTTCAATCAGCCCACCAGCACTTCGATTGCCCTGAACCGGGTCGTCGGCGTCAATGGCAGCCAGATTCATGGGCAGATCAACGCCAATGGCCGGGTGTTCCTGATCAACCCCAACGGGGTGGTGTTCGGCCAAGGCTCACAGGTGAATGTCGGTGGCCTGGTGGCTACGACCCGCGACATCAGCGATGCCGATTTCAAGGTCGGCAACTACAAGTTCACCGGTGACTCGGCGGCCGAGGTCGTCAACCAGGGTTCCATCACTGCCGCTGACGGCGGCGGCGTTGCGCTGCTCGGGGCCAAGGTGACCAACCAAGGCACGATCAATGCGCAGAACGGGCGTGTGGCGCTGGCCGCAGGCAATGGCTTCACCGTCAGCTTCGATGACAACCAACTGCTGGACCTGCACGTCGACAGCGCCGCGCTCAACGCGCTGGTGCACAACAGCGGCACCGGCCTGCTCAAGGCCGACGGCGGGCAGGTGCTGATGACCGCCAAGAGCGCAGGTTCGATGCTGCAGACCGTGGTCAACAACCAGGGCACCATCGAAGCCAATACCCTGTCGCAAAATGCCGGCCGGATCACCCTGGACGGTGGTGATGTAGGAGTGGTCAGCGTCGATGGTTCGCTGCAGGCCAACGCGCTAGGCGGCAAGGGCGATGGCGGGTTGATCGAGACCCGGGGCGCCACCACCCGCGTACAGCTGCCGACCAAGGTCGGCACTCAGTCCAGGGATGGCCGCACGGGCACCTGGAAGATCGCCAGCAACGAAGTCAAGGTGGGCTCCTTCTTCAACGCCAACAGCAACACCGTCCATGCCGACACCCTGTCGCGCAACCTGGCCACGACCAATATCGAACTGGCCAGTGGCAAGGGCGATGTAGCGGTGGAAAACGGGATGCGCTGGTCCAGCGGTAACCAGTTGACCCTCTCTTCGGCCAAAGACATTCGCCTGAATGATCGCCTGTCTGCCTCTGGCGCCAATGCCCGGGTCGAACTCAACGCCCAGGGTGGTATCAAGCTCAACCGTCAACTGACGCTGAGCGGCAGCAACAGCAGCCTCGGGCTGAACCACGGTAGTGGGTTTGTCATGGGCCAGAATGGCGGCGTCACGCTGTCCGGCAACGGAGCGCGTTTCGATGCCAACGGCGAAGCCTACCGGGTCATTCAAGACACCACGCAGTTGCAGGCAATCGACCAGGATCTGGCCGGTCGCTACGTCCTCGGCAACTCCGTCAACAGCAGCGCGCGCCTGACCTCCATCGGTGGCCAGCAGGCCTTCAGTGGCATCTTCGATGGCCTGGGCAACACCCTCAGCGGTTTGACGATCAACAGCAACGGCACCGATGGCGGACTGTTCGCCAGCTCGTCCGGCAGCATCGGCAACCTCAAGCTGGCCTCGTTGACCATCAACGGTGCCATGCCCACCTCCGGTCCCAGTGCGCTCGGAGGCCTGGTCGGGCGCAACAGCGGGAAAATTGCCAACGTCAGCGCCAGCAATCTGCGGGTGAATGGCAAGAGCCGACAGGACAACGTGATCGGCGGGCTGGTGGGCAGCAACATCGGTGGTTCCGTCGACGCCTCGTCGATAAGCGGTGTGGTACTGGGCAATAGTTACACCTCGGCGGCCGGTGGCCTGGTGGGCGAGAACCGTCAGGTGGAGGGCAGTGGCGGCACAGTGACCAACAGCAGCGCCGATGTCCGGCTCACCGCCAGCATCGCTGCCAACGCCGAGGGCGGTGTGGGTGGGCTGGTGGGCGTCAACCATCAAGGGCTGATTGCCAATTCCTCCAGTTCGGGAGCGCTCTCCAGTGGTGGCAGCTACAGCTACAAGGGCACCAACCTGGGCGGCCTGGTGGGTTACAACCAGGGTGGCCGTATCGAGGGTTCCCAGTCTTCGGTGGCGGTCTCCGGCAATGGTGCGAGCAATGCCGGTGGCCTGGTTGGCCGCAACGAAGCGGGCCGGATCAGTGATTCGGTAGCCAGCGGCAGGTTGCAGGGCAACAGCTTTGCCACGGCCGGTGGCCTGGTGGGGCTGAACCACGACAGCGTGCTGCGCAACGTCAACGCCAGCGGCGCGGTGAATGCGGGGAACAGCCTGCACATCGGCGGCCTGGTGGGGCAGAACCTTGACAGTGACATCAGCCTTGCCGAAGCGTCCGGCCTGGTTCAGGGGGGTAGCAACAGCACTGTAGGTGGGCTTGTTGGTTCCAACGCTGGTGGGCTCATTGCCAACTCCCTGGCCTTGGGCAATGTCACTGGCAAGGATCAAAGCCATGTCGGCGGGCTCATCGGCTACAACGCCGGGGACCTGAAGTCGGTCGAGGCCCATGGTGATGTCAGTGGCGGTGCCAAGAGCGCGGTCGGTGGTCTGGTGGGGACTCATGGGATTGAGCTGGGTGACAGCCTCATCGACACCGCCTCGGCCAAGGGCAATGTTTCCGGGGGCAGCTACAGCGTGGTCGGTGGTCTGGTGGGGCAGAACAACGCGCGGATCGTCAACACGCTCGCCAGTGGCGAAGTCTCGGGCAACCAGTATGCACAGCTGGGCGGCCTGGCGGGGGTAGACCTGGGTGACATTCGTCAATCGGCAGCCTTCGGCAACATCAAGGTAATAGCTCCGAACTACGCAAGCACGGGCTACGACCGCCCCTTGAATCAGCCAGCCAACCTCAACCAGGGCGAGCCGCGTAACTGGTGATCAACCCCTCTTGATACAAGGAAATGGCCACTCCCTTGGTATGCCGTGCGCGAGCACAGCATATCGAGGTTGGCCTGATTCAGGGCTGCCATGCAGCTTGTCCTGAGCGGCCCGAGGTAACGGGCGCAGTACATCGCTTGGGATTGTGCGAGCACTTAACTGCATTGCTGCCAGGGCGCTGTGCCCCAGCCGTGTTGTGCTGCTCTGCAAAGGTTTGCCGGGTATTGAGAATACGATAAGGAGCTTTATGAATAAGGTTTATGCGTTGGTCTGGAATCAGACACAAGGCTGTTGGAATGTGGCTCACGAAGGCGCGCGCCGGCGTCGGCGTTCGGGCTCGGGCAAAGGTCTGGTAGTGGCGGTCGCCAGTCTCCTGGCATTGGTCGGGATGCCTTTGGCGTTTGCCTTGCCCACCGGGGGGCAGGTGGTGTCCGGCAGTGCGGACATCCTTGCCCAGGGGCCGAACATGTCGATCAACCAGCATACGGACAAGCTGACCACGAACTGGAATGACTTCAGTGTTCAGGCCAATCAATCGGTGACCTTCAATCAGCCTTCCAGCACTTCGATTGCCTTGAACCGGGTGGTCGGTGTCAACGGCAGTAACATCCAGGGGCAGATCAATGCCAATGGCCAAGTGTTCCTGATCAACCCCAATGGCGTGGTGTTCGGCAATAAAGCTCAGGTCAATGTCGGTGGCCTGGTGGCTACGACCCGCGACATCAGCGATGCCGATTTCAAGGCCGGCCGCTACACGTTCTCCGGGACTGCGGCGACTGAAGTCGCCAACCTCGGTTCTATTACCGCGGCGGACGGTGGCAGTGTGGCTCTGCTGGGGGCGAAGGTTCGCAACGAAGGCACGATCAAGGCCCAGAACGGGCGCGTGGCCCTGGCTGCGGGCAACAGTTTCACCGTCAGCTTCGACAGCAACCAGTTGCTGGACTTGCACGTCGACAGCGCCGCGCTCAACGCGCTGGTGCACAACAGCGGCACCGGCCTGCTCAAGGCCGACGGCGGCCAAGTGCTGATGACCGCCAAGAGCGCGGGTTCGATGCTGCAGACCGTGGTCAACAACCAGGGCACCATCGAAGCCAATACCCTGTCGCAAAAAGCCGGTCGGATCACCCTGGACGGCGGCGACGTGGGCGTGGTCAGCGTCGATGGTTCGCTGCAGGCCAACGCGCTAGGCGGCAAGGGCGATGGCGGGTTGATCGAGACCCGGGGCGCCACCACCCGCGTACAGCTGCCGACCAAGGTCGGCACTCAGTCCAGGGATGGCCGCACGGGCACCTGGAAGATCGCCAGCAACGAAGTCAAGGTGGGCTCCTTCTTCAACGCCAACAGCAACACCGTCCATGCCGACACCCTGTCGCGCAACCTGGCCACGACCAATATTGAACTGGCCAGTGGCAAGGGCGATGTAGCGGTGGAAAACGGGATGCGCTGGTCCAGCGGTAACCAGTTGACCCTCTCTTCGGCCAAAGACATTCGCCTGAATGATCGCCTGTCTGCCACTGGCGCCAATACCCGGGTCGAACTCAACGCCCAGGGTGGCATCAACCTCAACCGTCAACTGACGCTGAGCGGCAGCAACAGCAGCCTCGGGCTGAACCACGGCGGTGGGTTTACCCTGGGCCAGAATGGCGGCGTCACGCTGTCCGGCAACGGGGCGCGCTTCGACGCCAACGGCGAAGCCTACCGGGTCATTCAAGACACCACGCAGTTGCAGGCAATCGACCAGAACCTGGCCGGTCGCTACGTCCTGGGCAACTCCATCAACAGCAGCGCGCGCCTGACCTCCATCGGTGGCCAGCAGGCCTTCAGTGGCATCTTCGATGGCCTGGGCAACACCCTCAGCGGTTTGACGATCAACAGCAACGGCACCGATGGCGGGCTGTTCGCCAGCTCGTCCGGCAGCATCGGCAACCTCAAGCTGGCCTCGTTGACCATCAACGGTGCCAAGCCCACCTCCGGTTCCAGTGCACTCGGTGGCCTGGTCGGACGCAACAGCGGGCGCATTGCCAACGTCAGCGCCAGCGATCTGCAGGTGAATGCCCAGAGCCGGCAGGACAACCTGGTCGGCGGGCTGGTGGGGATCAACTCCGGCGGTTCCATCGATAATGCGTCGATCACCGGTGTGGTGCTGGGCAATACCCTCACTTCGGCAGCCGGTGGCCTGGTGGGCCTGAACACGGGCTCGGTGAGCCGGAGCAGCGCCGATGTCGATGTCAGGGGCACCATGAACAGCCATGCTCTGGTGGGTATAGGCGGATTGGTGGGGATCAACCAGAGCGGCTCGATCGCTAACTCTGCAAGCTCGGGAGCGCTTGGGTTGGGCAGCATTCATGACTACGCCTACCGCAACCTGGGTGGCCTGGTGGGTATCAACCAGAACGGCACCATAGTGGGCTCCAACGCCTCGGGCTTGGTGTTTGGCGGGGCTGGCAACAACGTAGGAGGGTTGGTAGGTCTCAACAACTCCAGTTTGATCACTGACTCGTCAGCCAGCGGAATGGTGATTGGTCTAGTGCTTGATACCGCTGGTGGTCTGGTGGGGCTCAACCAGAACAGCGTTCTGCGCAACGTCAAGGCCAGTGGTGAGAACTATGGACAAAAGAGCTTCAACGTCGGCGGCCTGGTCGGCAAGAACGTGAACAGTGAAATCAGCGGTGCCGAAGCCTCGGGCATGGTAGCTGCCGTGGATTCCACCCATGTTGGCGGACTCATTGGGCACAACACTGGCGGTATCACCCAATACGCCGAGGCACAAGGCGATGTATACGGCGGCTCCAACAGCCATGTGGGCGGTCTGGTCGGCTACAACGCGGGTGATCTGCGCTCGGTCTCGGCCAGCGGACGCGTCCGGGGCGAGAGTAACAGTGCTGTCGGCGGTCTGGTTGGCACCCATGCCAGTGGTCTCATCGATACGGCATCGGCCAAAGGCAGCGTCTATGGAGGCTTGCGTAGCAAGGTGGGTGGCCTGGTAGGCGAAAACAAATCCCGGCTCGTCAACTCACTCACCAGCAGTCACGTAAGTGGTGGTAGCTATGCCGTCCTTGGTGGTTTGGCGGGGGTCGACCGGGGAGAGATACGTCAGTCTTCGTCCTTCGGCAACATCAAGAGCGTGGCCGGTAACAGATGAGGAGCCCCCGCTAGTACCGGGTATGTGCAGGTTTCAGGGGCGTCAGGCCAATCCCTGACGTCCCCGGGATCTGTAGCTTCAACGCTGTTATCGACCAACAGGCCCCGCCCTGTTCAAGTAATAACGCCGCTTTCTCTGTACGAGAAAGCGGCGTGGCGTTCTTTATCCTGTTCTCTTTTTCTGGCGGCTGGCGGCAGTCAGCCGTTGCTGCTGACGGCTGATACGAGAGCTTGCAGACTGCGGATACACCTTGCCAACACAGTGTGTACCCGTAACTTCTAAATCGACAGAAGGTCGTGCGTCAGGACGCCGTCGGTTTGCCGGAGCTCAGGGGGGGGCTCCCTGTCCTGACGCTTTTGATGAAAAAAACCTGCATCCATCGCGGATCAGGGGTTTTTTATGGCCTGCCTCAGACGCCCAGGCTTTCCAGGTCCCGTGCCAGCATCACCAGTTGGTGGGCCAGGGAGCTTTCGAGTTTTTCGCTGGACAGCTGGAAACTCGGGGCGCCGCAGGTCAGGGCCATGATGCTGCCGTCGGCCAGGCGCAGTGGCACGCCGGCACCGTTGACGTTGCGGTCCCACTCGCCCAGCGACAGGCAGAAGCCGAACTCTTCGTATTCACGGAAGGAGTCTTCCAGGGATTTTTCCAGTGCAGGCCATTCATCACCGAGCTTTTTCGCCACTTCCCCCAACAGGTGGTCACGCTCGATTTTCGGCGTGGCGGCCAGGTAGGCGCGCCCGGCGGCGCTGGTGGCCAGGGGCAGGCGCAGCCCCGGCTCCATGCGCAGGCTGGCGACTTCCGGCGGGCGGCTGCTGTCGACGTGGATCATCGACAGGCGATCGCGGCAAGTCAGGCTGACGGTGGTGTTGGTGCGGCGCGAGAACTCGTCCATGAACGGCTTGCCCAGCTGGCGCACCCTCAGGCTGGCGGAGTAGGCGTAGCCCAGGGCCAGTACCGCTGAATCCAGCTGGTACTTCTCCAGGTCCTGGTTGTACTTGAGGTAGCCCAGCTGCGTCAGGGTGTAGGTCAGGCGCGACACCGTGGGCTTGGGCAGGCCGGTGATGCGCGCGATGTCCTGGTTGCCGCGTACCGCGTGACCGTGGGTAAAGGCCCGCAGGACTTCCAGGCCTCGGGCCAGGGCTTCGACGAACTTACGGTCTTTGGGCGCTTGTTCCGGGGAGTCGTTCGGGTCTTGCATGGGGTCTTCCGGTAGGGGCTGGTGCCGGGCGCAATGCCGGTTGACCACGCAGCGGATTCGTGGAAACAAAGGAAAAATGTTATCCCGGAACCGCCGCAATTGAAATCTGCGATTCCCTGACGAAACCCGATTCCGTTCCTGACGCCATCACCGGCCAATCAAGGGCACGCCACAACCTCAGTGGCTGCCGCGCGCAGGCGGCCGCGCTTGAACACCCCTTCGGCGCTGGCCAGCAGGCGGTCCTGGGCATCCAGCAGGTCGCAGCTGGCCATGAAGATCTTGGCCCCGCCGCCGCGCAGGCGGGCCACGGCCCGGACCTCGGTGGCCGGTGGGATCGCGGCCATGTAATTGATGTTCAGGGACAGGGTCAGGGCCAGCCGCCACTGGGCGGGGTCGGCATGCCAGGTGCCGCTCATGCCCATGGCGGTGTCGGCCAGGGAGGCGATGACACCGCCGTGCAGATTGCCGGCCTGGTTGAGGTGATGAGGTTGGACGGTGACCGCGATGACGGTTTGCGCCTGCTGGTATTCCCGCAGGTTCAACCCGAGATGGGCCGCGAATCCGCTGAACAGGCCTTGCAGCATCGAAACTTCGGGTACGGCACTCATGGGCGATGGCTCTTGGGTCAGTCCCGGTCGGGTGTCCTGGAGGGCAGGTGTTCCCCGTGGCCAGGCAGCAGTGATTGTTCTGATTGTGTTTCGCAGGGCAAATGGCTCGTTGAAATGCAGGATGTCAGCGAATATTCTACTGGTCAATATGGAATATTATTTCGCACAGCGGAATATAAGTGGTTGAAAATCACGCCCTGCATGGGGCAGGATCGACCCGGGGCGGTGGCCCATCAACGTGCGGCCTGGCTGGCCAGCCGGCACCGGATGACGCTGTCCATGGCTGTTCCCTCGATCATTCCCGGGCTTGAAGGAGTCTTCCATGTCCACCGCTCGTACCCAGCGCCCCCATCACCGTGTCTGGCCCAAGCGCCTGCCCCTGGCCTTGTCGGTGCCGGCCACCTCGCTCTGGTTCAACCTGGAGGTGGCGGCCCGGCGTTACCCGGACAAGGTCGCCTACCGGTTTTTCGGCCACACGCTGAGCTTTGCCCAGTTGCAGGCCGAGGCCCTGGCGCTGGCCGGCTGGTTGCAGGGCGAAGGGGTCGAGCCCGGTGACCGGGTGGCGCTGTACCTGCAGAACTGCCCGCAATTCATCGTCGCCTGCTACGCCATCCTGCGGGCCAATGCGGTGCTGGTGCCGATCAACCCGATGAACAAGGTGCAAGAGCTGAGCTACCAGCTCGGCGATGCCCAGGCGTGGGTACTGATCTGCGCCGCGGACCTGGCGCCCATCGCCCAGGCGGCGAATGCCAGCCTCGACCCCGAGCAGCGACTGCACCGGGTCCTGGTGACCCGCTACAGCGATGCCATGCCGGCGCCGGCGGACATGCACCCGGCGGAGGTCGCCAGCGCCGAGATCGATGCCTGGCTGCGCAGCGAGCCACCTCTGCCCGAGGGCTATCAGCGCTGGAACGAGGCCTTGGCCCAGGCACGTTGCCCCGGCCCGCACACTGCCCAGGCCGATGACCTGGCGCTGCTGCAATACACCTCGGGCACCACCGGCCATCCCAAGGGCTGCATGCACACCCATCGCAGCCTGATGAGCAACGCGGTCAGCGGCAGCTGGACCCAATCCACCGTGGAGTCGGTGGGCCTTGGGGTCGTGCCGTTCTTCCACATCACCGGCCTGGTGTGCTTCGTCCTGCGGGCGGTGTTCGACGCCACCAGTACGGTGATCATGCCGCGCTGGGATCGGGAGCTGGCCGGGCGGCTGATCTCGCGGTACCGGGTGACCCACTGGACCTGCATCCCGACCATGGTCATCGACCTGTTCGCCAGCCCCCATTACCAGGACTTCGAACTGTCGAGCCTGGTGCATATCAACGGTGGCGGGGCGGCGATGCCCGAGGCGGTGGCGCAGCGCCTGCGCCAGGAGTTCGGCCTGACTTTTCTCGAAGGCTACGGCCTCACCGAAACCGCCGCCGCCAGCCATGGCAACCCCCCTGAGCGGGCCAAGCTGCAATGCCTGGGCATGCCGTTCTTTGGCGTCGATTCACGGGTGGTGGACCCGCGCACCCTGGAGGAACTTGCACCCGGCGAGGTGGGGGAAATCATCACCTCTGGCCCGATGCTGTTCAAAGGCTACTGGCGCAACCCTGAAGCTACCGAGGCGGCGTTCGTCGAGTTCGAGGGCAAGCGTTTCCTGCGCACCGGCGATCTGGGGCACATGGATGAGGAGGGCTATTTCTTTCTCACCGACCGCCTCAAGCGAATGATCAACAGCAGCGGCTTCAAGGTCTGGCCGGCGGAAGTGGAGGCGCTGCTGTTCAAGCACCCGGCGGTGCACGAAGCCTGTGTCATCGCCACCCGGGACGCCTACCGCGGGGAAAGCGTCAAGGCCCTGGTGGTGCTGCGCAGCGAGGCCCGGGGCCGCACCGCCAGCGAAGAGATCATCGCCTGGGCGCGCGAGCACATGGCCGCCTACAAGGTGCCGCGGGTGCTGGAGTTCGTCGACAGTCTGCCCAAGTCCGGCTCCGGCAAGGTGATGTGGCGCGTGCTCCAGGATCGCGAGGCGACCCATAGCTGAAGAGTGATTTCCCAGGCGGGCCAACCCGCGACTGCGTCGGAGACGACAATGACTACAACAACAATAACGGTCCATGATCCCCACGCCTCACCCGAGCATGCCCGGCAGCTCGACACGCTGTACGCCAGGATCCGCTGGCGCCTGCTGCCGCTGTTGATGCTGTGCTACATGGTGGCCTTTCTGGACCGGGTGAACATCGGCTACGCCCAGTTGCAGATGAAGCAGACCCTGCCGTTCGGCGATGCGGTGTATGGCCTGGGGGCGGGGATCTTCTTCATCGGCTACTTCATCTTCGAGGTGCCCAGCAACCTGATGCTCAAGCGCAGCGGCGTGCGCAAGACCCTGTTGCGGATCATGTTCTGCTGGGGCCTGGTGGCCGCGGCGATGATGTTCGTCAGCACCCCGATGCAGTTCTACGTTCTGCGTTTTCTTTTGGGGGCCTTCGAGGCCGGGTTCTTCCCCGGGGTGATCCTGTATTTCACCTACTGGTTCCCGGCGCCGCGCCGGGGGCAGGTGATCGCCATCTTCATGACCGCCGCCGCGGTCGCCGGGCTGATTGCCGGGCCGGTCTCGGGCAGCATCCTCAAGTACCTGGACGGCGCGGTCGGCCTGCACGGCTGGCAATGGATGTTCATGATCCAGGGGCTGCCGGCCAGTGTCCTGGGGGTAGTGGCTTTTTTCTATCTGCAGGACAGCCCGGCCCGGGCCCGCTGGCTCAGCCCCGGGGAAAAGCGCCTGCTGGACGCCGACATGGCCCGGGATCTGGCGAACGTCCGGGACAAATCCCAGGACAGCCTGGCGCAGATGTTTCGCGACCCCAGGATCTACCTGCTGTCCACGGCCTATTTCATGTTCCTGGGCGCCACCTACATGCTGGTGTTCTGGATGCCGAGCCTGATCCAGGGCTGGGGCAGCAAGGACCTGTTGCAGGTCGGGCTGATCACCGCGATCCCCAATATCGTCGGGATCGTCGGCATGGTGCTGATCGGGCAGCACTCCGACAAGCACCGGGAGCGGCGCTGGCACTTCGTCGGCTGCATGGCCATTGCGGTGTTCGGCCTGGCGGTCACCACCTTGCTCAACGGCCACCTGCTGCTGTCGGTTACGGCCCTGGGTTTTGCCTACGTGGGGATCAAGGCCGGCACGCCGATCTTCTTCGCCCTGGTCAGCGAGTACCTGTCGGTGGCGGCCACCGCCGGGGGCATTGCCTTCATCAGCAGCCTGGGCAACCTCGGCCCGGCGGTCACACCCTGGCTCAACGGGGTGATCAACAGCCATACCGGCGGCCATGTGTCGAGCATGTACCTGGGGATTGTCATGTACCTGCTGGCGGGCGGGCTGGTACTGGTGACCGCGCGCATCGCCCGGGTGCCCAAGGTCGCTGCGGTCGTCGCCGAATCATGAACTACCCATTGGGTTGCCCAGGAGCCCGAACATGAGCCTGCCGAAGATTCTCACCCAGCATTTGCGCCTGCCAGTGGTGGCCGCGCCGCTGTTCATCATTTCCACTCCCGAGCTGGTGATCGCCCAGTGCAAGGCCGGGATCGTCGGTTCCTTTCCGGCGTTGAACGCACGGCCGGCCGAGCGCCTGGGGGAGTGGATCGAGCAGATCACCCAGGCCCTGGCCGAGCACGACCGGCTGCACCCGCAGCGGCCCGCCGCGCCGTTTGCGGTGAACCAGATCGTCCACCGCTCCAATGACCGGCTGGAGCAGGACATGGCGGTCTGCGTGCAGCACAAGGTGCCGATCATCATCACCTCCCTGGGCGCGCGCCCCGAGATCAACCAGGCGGTGCACAGCTACGGCGGCATCGTGCTGCACGACGTGATCAACAACCGTTTCGCGCGCAAGGCCATCGACAAGGGTGCCGACGGCCTGATTGCCGTGGCGGCCGGCGCCGGAGGGCATGCGGGCACCCAGTCGCCGTTTGCCCTGGTGCAGGAAATCCGCCAATGGTTCGATGGCCCGCTGCTGCTTTCCGGGGCCATTGCCTCGGGGCGTTCGATCCTCGCGGCCCAGGCCCTGGGGGCGGACCTGGCCTACATCGGCTCGGCCTTTATCGCCACCCAGGAGGCCAACGCGGTGGCGGGCTACAAGCAGATGATCAGCCAGTCGGCGGCCGAGGATATCGTCTACACCAACCTGATCACCGGGGTGCACGGCAATTACCTGAAGGCCTCGCTGGTGGCTGCGGGGCTGGACCCCGATGACCTGCCCAGCAGCGATCCCTCGCAGATGAACTTCGGCGCAGACAGGCACAAGCCCAAGGCCTGGAAGGAGATCTGGGGCTGCGGCCAGGGGATTGGCGTGGTTGACGGCGTACCGAGCGCCGGAGACTTGGTGGCGCGCCTGGGCAGGGAGTATCAGCAGGCCTGCCAGGGGTTGCGCACCCGGTTGCTGTAACACGCAAGTGGGGAAGGGGAGGCTGCCGGCAAGGAAGGCGGCGACACCTGCGGCCCTTGCGACAGGCCCAGGTGGCCGCCCGGGCCGCGATTCATGGGGCCTATTGCTTGCCGAGGGCGATGTAGCGTTGCAGGTGGTGATCCTCGTCCCCCAACTGATGGTCGATCATCACCAGCCGCTTGGCGTAATGGGCCAGGGGCAGCTCCCAGGTCATGCCGATGCCGCCGTGCAACTGGATGCATTCTTGCGCCACCAGGGTGGCGATGCGGCCGATGCTGACTTTGGCCGCTGACAGCGCGCGCTCGCGGTCCAGGCGATCGGCCTCCAGGGCCGAGGCGGCATTGATCACCGCCGAGCGCGCTTGTTCGATCTCCAGCAGCAGCACCGCCATGCGATGTTGCAGTGCCTGGAAACTGCCGATCGGGCGGCCGAACTGCTGGCGGGTGCGCAGGTAATCCAGGGTCGCCACTTTGGCCACTTCCATGGCGCCCAGGGCTTCGGCGCACAACGCCAGCACGCCGCGGCCAATGGCCCGCTCCAGGGTGGCATGGCCCTGGTGCAGGGTGCCCAGCAGGGCAGAGCCCGGCACAAGCAGCTGGTTCAGGCGCACCTGCGCCACGGGGCCGCCATCGAGGGTGGCGCTGCCGCGGATCTCCAGGCCCGGGGTGTCCCTGGGCACCAGGAACAGCGAAATGCCCTGGCTGTCGTCAATGGCCCCGGCGGTGCGGGCCGACACCACCAGCAACCCGGCCTGCTCGCCGTGCAGCACCAGGCTCTTGGTGCCATCCAGGCACCAGCCGTCGGCCTGGGGTTCGGCGCGGCAGGCGACCCGGTTGAGTTCGTAGTGGCTGTCGGGTTCGTCATGGGCCAGGGCGGCGATCAGGCTGCCGTCGATGATCTGCGCCAGCTCGATCTTCTGCGTTTCGCTACCGGCGCTGGCGATGGCGTCCCCGGCCAGCACCGCGCTGCCCAGCAGCGGTTCCACCAGCAGCCCGCGGCCCACGGCCTCGAAGACCAGGGCCAGGTCGAAACCACCGCCGCCGTAGCCACCGTCGGTTTCGCTGAACAGGGCGCCGATCACCCCCATCTCTGCCAGCTGCTGCCAGATCCCGGAGTTGAAACCCTGGCCTGACTGCAGGCTCTGCTGGCGTTTTTCCAGGTTGTAGTGCTGGGCGATAAAGCGGTTCAAGCTGTCGCCGAGCATGCGCCGTTCTGCGCTGTGTTCGAAGTTCATGTGCGCACCCTCAGAGCCCGAGAATCATTTTCGAAATGATGTTTTTCTGGATTTCATTGGAGCCGCCGAAGATCGACAGCTTGCGATTGTTGAAGTACTGCGCCGCCGCGCTGCTGGCGAAGGCCGGGCCCAGGTCCATCGCCCCGGTGTCGCCTTCGTCCTGCATGACCCGAGCGGCGGGGCCCATGGCCCGGCGCAGCAGAGCGGTGAGCTCCTGGCGGATTTCCGTGCCGCAGATCTTCAGCATCGAGCTTTCCGCGCCGGGTGCGCCGCCGCCGGCCACCGCTGCGATCACCCGCAGGTTGGTGGTCTTCATGTTCTCAAGGTCGATCTCGACCCGGGCCAGGCGTGCAGCGAACTGCGGGTCTTCCAGCAGTGGCCGGCCATTGCGGGTGCGCTGTGCTGCCACGCGCTTGAGGCGTTGCAGCGCGGCCATGGACAAGCCGACCCCGGCAATGTTGGTGCGCTCGTAGGTCAACAGGTACTTGGCACAGGTCCAGCCCTTGTTTTCCTCGCCCACCAGGTTGGCCACCGGCACCCGCACGTCGGTGAAAAACACCTCGTTGATCTCGTGGTCGCCTTCCAGGGTGATGATCGGACGCACCTCGACCCCGGGGCTGGCCATGTCGATCAGCAGGAAGCTGATGCCTTCCTGGGGCTTGGCCTCGCGGTCGGTGCGCACCAGGCAGAAAATCATGTTGGCGTGCTGGCCCAGGGTGGTCCAGGTCTTCTGGCCGTTGACCACATAGTGATCGCCGTCGCGCACCGCCGTGGTCTTGACCGCCGCCAGGTCCGAGCCGGCACCGGGTTCCGAATAGCCCTGGCACCACCAGTGGCGGCCGTCGAGGATGCGCGGCAGCCAGTAGTCCTGCTGCTGTGGGGTGCCGTACTTGATCAGCACCGGGCCCAGCATGTTGACCCCGAACGGCACGATGCGCGGCGCGTTGGCCAGGCCGCATTCGAGTTCGAAGATGAATTTCTCCACGGCGCTCCAGCCCGGCCCGCCAAAGGCCTCGGGCCAGTGGTTGGCCAGCCAGCCGCGGGTGTTGAGGGTCGAATGCCAGTGCTCCATGTCGGCCTTGGACAGGCGTTCGCCATTGGCCACCTTGTCACTCAGTTCGCTGGGCAAGTGTTCGGCGAGGAAGGCCTGCACCTGATTGCGGAAGGCTTCTTCTTGGGGGGTGAAACTCAGGTCCATGTCGGCGTCCTCAATAGATTTCGAACAGCGCGGCGGCGCCCATGCCGCCGGCAATGCACATGCTGACCACGGCGTACTTGACCCCGCGGCGCCGACCTTCGAGCAGCACATGGCCGGCCAGGCGTGCGCCGGTCATGCCGAACGGGTGGCCGAGGGCGATGGCCCCGCCGTTGACGTTCAGGCATTCATCGGCGATGCCCAGCCGCTGCTGGCAATAGAGCGCCTGGGAGGCGAAGGCTTCGTTGAGTTCCCAGAGGCCGATGTCGTCCACCTTGAGGCCGTGCCGGGCCAGCAGCCGGGGTACGGCGAACACCGGGCCGATGCCCATTTCGTCGGGTTCGCAACCGGCCACCGCCATGCCACGGAACACGCCCAGCGGTTGCAGGTTGGCGCGGGCCGCTTCACGGGCCTCCATCAGTACGCAGGCCGAGGCGCCGTCGGACAGTTGCGAGGCGTTGCCGGCGCTGATGAAGCGCTGCGGGCCCAGCACCGGTTCCAGTTTGGCCAGGGCCTCGTAAGTGCTCCCCGGGCGGTTGCAGGTGTCGGCGTCCACCGTGACCTGGTGCTGGCTGACCTCGCCGCTCTGCTTGTCGGTCACGGCCATGGTGGTGGTGCAGGGAATGATTTCCTCGCGGTAGTGCCCGGCCCGTTGCGCCGCTTCGGTCTTGTGCTGGCTGCGCAGCGAGAAACGGTCCTGGGCCTCGCGGCTGATGCCGTAGCGCGCGGCGACGATGTCCGCGGTCTCGATCATCGGCAGGAACAGCTCCGGCTTGTGCTGCACAAGCCAGGGATCGAGATCCGGGTCGTCGCTGCCGCGGCCGCGGATCTGCGAGATGCTTTCCACGCCACCGGCAATGATGGCGGGGGCGCCATCGACCACGATACGCCCGGCGGCCATGGAGATGGCCTGCAAGCCGGAGGCGCAGAAGCGGTTCACCGTGGTGCCGGCGATGCCGATGGGCAGGCCGGCGCGGACCACCGCCAGGCGCGCGACGTTGCGCCCGGTGGTGCCTTCGCCGTAGCCACAACCGAGGATGGCGTCCTCGATCAGCCCCGGGTCGATGCCGGCCCGTTCCACGGCGGCGCGTACCGCGAAAGCGGCGAGGGTCGGGCCGGGAGTGATGTTGAATTCGCCGCGGTGGGCCTTGGTCAGGGGCGTGCGTGCGGTGGATACGATGACGGCTTCGCGCATGGCGCGTGCTCCTTGAGTCAATGGCTGTGGTTGAGACTGTCGAAGTTCTCGCCGCGCTCCACCAACTGCTCCAGCAGCGGCGAGGCTTTCCAGAACAGCGGGTCTTGTTCGGCGAATTCGCGGATGTCCGCCAGCACCTGGGACAGGCCGTACTGGTCGGCGTACTTGAGCGGGCCACCGCGATAGCGCGGGAAGCCGTAGCCATGGATAAAGGTGATGTCCACATCCAGGGGGCGCAGGGCGATGCCTTCGTGCACCACGTTGGCGCCTTCGTTGATCATCGCCGCCATGTAGCGCCGCAGGATCTCCGGGTTGCCGAAGGGGCGGGGCGTGATGCCGGCCCGGGCCCGCTCGGCGTCGATGATGGCCAGGACTTCCGGGTCCTGGGTGGCGCTGCGCGGGCCCTGGGCATAGAGGTAGTAGCCACGGCCGGTCTTGTGTCCGAACCAGCCGCGCTCGCACAGGCGGTCGGCAATCTGCACGTAGCGCGCGTCGGGATTGCGGGTGGCGGCCTTGCGTTTGCGCGTCGCCCAGCCGATGTCGCCGCCGGCCAGGTCGGCCACCTGGAAGGGGCCCATGGGGAAGCCGAAGTCGCGCAGGGCCTGGTCGATCTGATAGGGCGAAGCGCCGTCTTCCATCATGTAGTCCGCCGCCTGGCGGTAGACCGCGAGGATCCGGTTGCCGATGAAACCATCGCAGACCCCGGCACGCACCGGCACCTTGCGCAGTTTCTTCGCCAGTTCGAAGGCCGTGGCCACCACGTCCGGTGCGACCTTGGCCGGGACCACGATCTCCAGCAGCTTCATGATGTTGGCGGGGGAGAAGAAGTGCAGCCCGATGACATCGGCAGGCCGCGAGACGCTGTCGGCGATGGCGTTGAGGTCCAGGTAGGAGGTGTTGCTGGCCAGTACCGCGCCAGGTTTGCACACCCGGTCCAGTTCCTTGAACACCGCCTGCTTGGCGGCCATGTCCTCGAACACCGCTTCGATCACCAGGTCGGCCCGGGCCAGGTCCTGGTAGTCCAGGCTGGCGCGGAAGCGGGCCAGGGTCGCGGCCTTGCCGGCGGCATCCAGGCGGCCTTTTTCGATCAGCCCGTCATAGACCTTCTCGACGTTGCCCCGGCCGCGGTCCAGGGCCTGCTGGTCGCGCTCGATCATGGTGACCTGCAGGCCGGCGTCGAGGGCCGAGACAGCGATGCCGGCGCCCATGGTGCCGCCGCCGACCACGGCCACCTGTTCGATGGGGCGAGGCTGGGCGATGCGGGTTTCCGGGGCCTTGAGCACCTCGCGCTCGGCGAAAAAGGCATGTACCAGCCCGGCACGCTGCGGGCTGTCGAGGCATTCCTGGAACAGCCGGCGTTCTTCCTCCAGGCCTTGATCGAAGGGCCGGTCAAGGGCCGCCTCGACCGCACGAATGATGTTCTGCGGCGACAGCAGGCCCTTGGCCTTGTGCGTGAGCTGTTCGCGGGCGGCGTTGATCTGTTCGCGTTGCAGATGCTGATCGCCCAGGGCCCGGGCGTTCCGGGTGCGCCGCACGCCGGCATGGCTGTCCACCAGCTCGCGGGCATAGGCCAGGCCGGCAGCCAGGGCATCCTCACCCTCCGCCAGGCGGTCCACCACCCCCAGGTCGAGGGCCTCCCGGGCATTCAGGTGACGGCCGCTGAGCATCAGTTCCAGGGCCGCCCGGGCACCGATCAGGCGTGGCAGGCGCTGAGTGCCACCGGCCCCGGGCAGCAGGCCGAGCAGCACTTCCGGCAGGCCGAGGCGGGCGCTGCCCAGGGCCAGGCGGTAGTGGGCCGCCAGGGCCACTTCCAGGCCGCCTCCCAGTGCCACGCCCTGGATGGCCGCCACCACCGGTTTGGCGCTGTCCTCGATGCGCTTGACCACCGCTGGCAATGCCGGGGCCTGGGGCGTCTGGCCGAATTCGCGAATATCGGCGCCGCCACAGAAGTGGCGCCCGGCGCCGACCAGCAGGATGGCGGCCACCGTCGGATCGTCGGCGGCGCTGTCCAGGGCGGCCAGCAGCCCGCGCCTGACCTCCACGCCAAGGGCGTTCACCGGTGGGTTGTCGAGGGTCAGGACCAGAATGTTGCCGTGCAGGGCGGATGCCACAGAGGGCTGGGCGGTGTCGCGACTCATTGCAGCAGTCTCCCGAGGAAAGGGCAGCGTGAGGCCGATGGTTGCCCAGGGGCTCTGGGCGCTGAACGGAAATCAGGATTGGATTCCGCTGTTTGAATCGGCTGGTGAAAATAATCCTGTCATCAATAAATTAGTGGGTCAATACGGAATAATGTTTCGCAGTGCGGAATAAAAAGATTCTTTTTACTTGATTTAAGCCCTTGATTGCTTCAGAGACGTGAGGATGAATATTTGACATATTTGATTTGTGATCACATATTGCTGCCTACAAGAATCACAACACAGGTGTCACCCCCATGTCCGAAGGTCCTATCCCCCTGCCTACCTTGCGTCAGGTTTCTCGCGATACCTTGCAGGAACAGGTGTATCGACAGATTCGCGAAGCCTTGATGAGTGGCCGATTCCAGCCCGGCCAGAAACTGACCATTCGTGGCCTGGCCGAAGCCCTGGGTTCCAGCCCGATGCCGGTGCGCGAAGCCCTGCAGCGCTTGAGTGCGGAAAATGCCTTCGAGGTCACGGAAACCTCCCGCCTGCGGGTACGCATGATGACGGTGGAGCGCCTGCGGGAAATCCGTGATGCACGGGTGGCCCTGGAGGGGCTGCTGGCGGAAAAGGCCGTGCAGCATCTGCACAAGGCCGATATGCAGGAGATCGCCGATCTCTGCCGGCAGATGCAGAAGGCCGCCGACGAGGTGGATGTCTCCCGCTACCTGTGGACCAACTTCGCTTTCCACCGGCGCATCTATGCGGTGGCCCGGGCCGAACTGACCATGGCCGCCGTGGAGAACTTCTGGCTGCACATGGGCCCCTGCTTCGCCCTGGTGGCGCCGGACAAGGCCCACCTGCAACGTTCCATGGAAGCCCACAACCGAATCGTCGAGGCCCTGGTCGCCGGCGATGGCCCGGCGGCGCGAGCAGCGGTCACCGACGACATCATGCAGGCGGCGGATTCCCTGGGCCGCCTGCTGGCCAAGAGCGACGGCGCAGCACAGCGCAAAGGAGGCCGGGCATGAGCATCCTTCAGCGTTTGCAGCCTTATCCGGGCTTGCGGGTGATGATTTCCGGTGGCGCGGCGGGCATCGGTGAAGTGCTGGCCGCTGCCTACCTTGAAGCCGGCGCCCAGGTGCATGTGTGCGATGTCAGCGAAGCGGCCCTGGCGGCCTTTCGCGATCGCTACCCCGAGGCCCTGGCAACCCGTACCGATGTCGCCGACCCGGCGCAGATCGAAGCCTTGTTCAAGCTTCAGGTGCAGCACTTCGGTGGCCTCGATGTGCTGGTCAACAACGCCGGCATTGCCGGGCCGACCGCGGGCATCGATGCCGTCAGCGATGCCGACTGGCAGCGCACCATCGATATCAACCTGACCGCGCAATACCGCTTCGCCCACCACGCGGTGCCCCTGCTCAAGGCCTCGGACAAGGCCCACCTGCTGCACATCGCCTCCGTGGCCGGGCGCCTGGGCTACGCCTGGCGCACGCCTTATGCCGCTACCAAATGGGCGATTGTCGGGTTGATGAAGTCTTTGGCGGCGGAGCTGGGTGCCAGCGATATCCGGGTCAACGCGCTGTTGCCGGGGATAGTCGAGGGGCCGCGGATGGAGGCGGTGATCCAGGCCCGGGCCGAACAGACCGGGGTACCGGTGGCGCAGATGCGCGAGCAGTACCTGGAGAAGATCTCCCTCAAGCGCATGGTCAGTGCCGAAGACGTGGCGGCCATGGCGCTGTTCCTCTGTTCGCCGGCGGCATGCAACGTCACTGGCCAGGCGATCAGCGTCGACGGCAACGTCGAATACCTCTAGCTCCCGCCGGCTGGCCGCGCCGGCGAGGACCGCCGGCGCTGAAACCTGTAGCGACACCCTGGGATTTTTTTCATCAAGAATAAAAGTCGGAGTACCGTCATGCCTGGAAAAACACCCGTCATCATCACTTGCGCCGTTACCGGTGCCATTCATACCCCGTCCATGTCGCCCCACCTGCCGGTCACGGCCGGGGAGATCGCCGCCGAGGCCATCGCCGCCGCGGAGGCCGGGGCGGCCATCGTCCACCTGCACGCCCGGGACCCGGAGGACGGCCGGCCGAGCCAGGACCCCGAGCTGTTCCGGCGCTTCCTGCCGCAGATCAAGGCCGCCTGCGACGTGGTGATCAACCTCACCACCGGCGGCGCGCCGACCATGGGTGTCGAGGAGCGCCTGCAACCGGTGCTGGAGTTCAAGCCGGAACTGGCCTCGCTGAACATGGGCTCGATGAACTTCGGCCTGTACGAAATGCTCAACCGCTTCACCGAGTTCAAGCACGACTGGGAGCGGCCGTACCTGGAGGAAAGCGACGACCGGATTTTCCGCAATACCTTCCGCGATATCGCCCATATCCTCAGTGCCTGTGCCGAGAACCGCACGCGCTTCGAGATCGAGTGCTACGACATCGGCCACCTCTACACCGCTGCGCATTTCCTGGAGCGCGGCCTGCTCAAGGCGCCGCTGTTCATCCAGTCGGTGTTCGGCCTGCGGGGCGGCATCGGCGGCCACCCCGAGGACCTGGCACACATGCGCCGCACCGCTGACCGGCTGTTCGGCGATGCCTATCACTGGTCGATCCTCGGCGCCGGGCGCAACCAGATTCCCCTGGCGACCATGGGCCTGGCCATGGGCAGCCATGCCCGGGTCGGCCTGGAGGACTCGCTGTGGGACGGCCCCGGCAAGCTGGCGGCGAGCAACGCCGACCAGGTACGACGCATCCGCAGCGTCATCGAGGCCCTGGGCGGCCGGGTGGCGACGGCGGACGAAGCCCGCACCCTGCTCGGGCTCAAGGGACGCGACCAGGTCGCGTTCTAAGCCCCGCAGGCCCGCTGCCGGCGCCTTCCGGGCGCTGGCGATCCCGCATAACAATTACAAAGGGATATGCCCATGAACACTGCAACCGCCGCGCCGCCCCGGGACCCGCAACAACTGACCCGGCTGATGTTCCTCAAGCTGATGCCGCTGCTGATCGCGGCCTATGTCCTGAGTTTTCTCGACCGCACCAATATCGCCCTGGCCAAGCATCAGCTGGATGTGGACCTGGGGATTTCCGCCGCGGCCTACGGGCTGGGGGCCGGACTGTTCTTCCTCACCTATGCGCTGTCCGAAGTGCCGAGCAACCTGATCATGCACAAGGTCGGCGCGCGCTTCTGGATCGCCCGGATCATGGTGACCTGGGGGCTGATCTCCGCCGCCATGGCTTTCGTCCAGGGCGAGACCTCCTTCTATGTGCTGCGCCTGCTGCTGGGGATCGCCGAGGCCGGGCTGTTTCCCGGGGTCATGCTGTACCTGACCTACTGGTTCGACCGCCAGCAGCGGGCCCGGGCCACCGGCTATTTCCTGCTGGGGGTGTGCCTGGCCAATATCATTGGCGGCCCGCTGGGCGCGGCGCTGATGAAGATGGACGGCCTTTTGGGCTGGCACGGCTGGCAGTGGATGTTCCTGCTCGAAGGCCTGCCGGCGGTGTTCTTCGCCTGGGTGGTATGGCGGCGCCTGCCGGACCGCCCGAGCCGTGCTCCCTGGCTGAGCGCCGAGGAAGCGGCGGCCATCGAACAGCGCCTGGCCCGGGAAGCCGACGAGGGCGCGGGGCAGGGCGGGCACTCGTTCCGGCAATGCTTCACGCCACAGATCCTGCTGGCGATCTTTGTCTACTTCTGCCATCAGATCACCATCTACACCGTGATCTTTTTCCTCCCCAGCATCATCGGCAAGTACGGCAACCTGAGCATCATGAGCGTTGGCCTTTTGACCTCGCTGCCCTGGATCGCCGCAGCCGTCGGGGCTATCGCCTTGCCCCGGCTGGCCAACAGCCCGCAACGCTCGCGGCGCCTGCTGGTCTGTGGCTTGCTGGTGATGGCGGCGGGGCTGTCGATCGCGGCGTTTTCCGGGCCGGTGTTCAGCCTGCTGGGGTTCTGCGTGGCGGCGCTGATGTTCTTCGTGGTGCAGTCGATCATCTTCCTGTACCCGGCTTCACGGCTCAAAGGCGCGGCGTTGGCGGGTGGCCTGGGCTTCGTCAATTCCTGCGGGCTGCTGGGCGGTTTTGTCGGCCCTTCGGTGATGGGCGCGATCGAGATGAGCACCGGCAATGCCATGAATGGCCTCAAGGTGATTGCCCTGGTGCTGCTGGTGGCGGCATTGGCGGCCCTGCGTTTGCGCCAGGGCCAGGAGGACCGCTGTGAGCAAAGGGCGAGCGGGCTGGCGAGAAACTCCGCCTGAGGTCTGCCCGGGGGCGGCGTCGCTTGGCAGATCTTGCCTGGACGCCAGCCCTCCGGCCTTTCTACACTGCTTCCCGTCTGGGGACCGGGGGCAACATCAATGAATCGCAATGAACTGCGCAAGGCCGATATCAACCTGATGGTGGTGTTCGAGGCGCTGATGCTCGAGCGCAATGTCACCCGGGTGGCGGAGAAGCTGTTCCTCGGCCAGCCCACCATCAGTTCCGCGCTCAACCGCCTGCGGGCGATGTTCAACGACCCGCTGTTCATTCGCGTCGGCCATCGCATGGAGCCCACGGCCCGTGCCGAGCAGATCATCCAGCACCTGTCGCCGGCCCTGGACGCACTGTCCTCGGCCCTGAGCCTGACCCACGATTTCGATCCCGCCAGCAGCACCATGACCTTTCGCATCGGCCTGTCCGACGACGTCGAGTTCGGCCTGCTGCCCCCCCTGCTGCGGGCCCTGCGCCAGGAAGCGCCGCAAGTGGTGGTCGTGGTGCAGCATGTGGACTACTGGCGGATTCCCGACCTGCTGGCGTCCGGCGATATCACCGTGGGCATCAGCCAGACCCGCGGCCTGCCGGCCAACGCCAAGCGCAAGCTGCTGCGGCATATCCAGCCCAGCGTGCTGCGGGCCGATGCCAGCGATACACCGCTGACCCTCGACGAGTACTGCGCGCGGCCCCATGTGCTGGTGTCCCACACCGCCAATGTCGCCGGCTTCGCCGATGAGTGGCTGGCGGAGATCGGCCGCACCCGCCAGGTCGTGTTGTCGGTGCCCCAGTACAGCTCGCTGCCGGCCCTGCTCGCCGGCACCAAGCTGATCGCCAGCCTGCCCGACTATGCCGCCGCCGCCATGGCCGCCTCGGGGCAGCTGTACTGCGAGCCGTTTCCGTTCAAGACCCCGACCCTGGACCTGTCCATGGTCTGGCTCAGCCATGTGGACACCGACCCCGCCGAACGCTGGCTGCGCTCGCGGCTGGAAGCCTTCATGAGCGAGCGGGCGCCCCTCGCGAGCTAATCGCGCCTGGTAGCCGCTGCCGCAGGCTGCGATGGACCGCGCAGCGGGACCCAAACCTGCCCATGCGGTATGCCTGGCGGATCGGGTGGGCGGCCTTGCCAGTCCTGCGGACCGGGTCGCAGCCTGCGGCAGCGGCGCAGTGAACGGAGGCCGCCAGCTTGGCATAGGCACAGGGGGCTGCTTTGCTGTGTGGATCGTCTGTTGAAACATTGATCGGTGGAGTGTGCCCATGAGTCGTTCCCGTTCCCTGTTGCGTGGGCGTGGCAGCCACGACAGCGGCAAGGTTGGCATGGTCGAGCTGTTCTTCGACCTGGTGTTCGTGTTTGCCGTGACCCAACTGTCCCACTCCCTGCTGGCTCATCTGTCCCTGGGCGGAGCGCTGCAGGTGGCGTTGCTGATGGTGGCGGTGTGGTGGGTGTGGATCTTCACCTCGTGGATCACCAACTGGCTGGACCCGGAAGCCCTGCCGATCCGCCTCGGCCTGTTCGTGCTGATGGTGGCCGGGTTGCTGCTGTCGTCGTCGATTCCCCAGGCCTTCGGCGAGCGTGGGCTGCTGTTCGCCGGCGCCTATGTGTTCATGCAGGTGGGGCGCACCGCCTATTCACTGTGGGCAGTGCGCGGCGAGCCGCTGAACATGACCCGCAACTTCCAGCGGATCCTCTTGTGGCTGATGTTCTCGGGCGTTTTCTGGATCACCGGTGGCCTGCTCGAAGGCCCGCAGCGCCTGGCGTGCTGGGGGCTGGCCCTGGCCATCGAGGTGCTGTCGCCGTCGCTGTATTTCTGGGTGCCGGGGCTCGGCCGCTCGACCCTGGAAGACTGGAATGTCGAAGGCAACCACATGGCCGAGCGCTGCGCTCTGTTCGTGATCATCGCCCTGGGTGAATCCCTGCTGGTCACCGGCGCCACCTTCGCCGAGCTGGCCACCAGTGCCGAAGGGGTACTGGCTTTCGTGGTGGCGGTGCTGGGCAGCATTGCCATGTGGTGGGTGTATTTCGACAGCGGCGCCGAGCGTGCCCACCACCGCATCGCCCACTCCAGCGACCCGGGGCGCCAGGCGCGTATTGCCTACACCTACCTGCATGTGCTGATCGTCGCCGGGATCATCGTCAGTGCGGTGGCCGACGAACTGGTGCTGGTGCACCCGCAGCATGCCAGCCAGGCCGCGGTGCTGGTAATCGTCGGCGGCCCCTGGCTGTTCCTGCTCGGTTGCGCGCTGTTCAAGTGGGTGATGAACGAGCGGCCGTTGCCGCCGCTGTCGCACCTGGCCGGGCTCGCGGCCTTGCTGCTGTTGTTGCCCGCGGCCTGGAACCAGTGGTTTTCCGCCCTGGCGCTGGGCAGCCTGACCACCCTGGTGATGCTGCTGGTGGCGGCCTGGGAAACCCTGGCCCTGCGGGAAAGGGCGGCGTCCAGGCAATGAGGCTAACGGCTACTGCGGCGGCGTGGGGCGGGTTGTGTAGTATGGAGCGCCTTTTTACCCCTGACTGACCGGGAGCTTTGCCATGCCGCACCTGCATATGGAATACACCGCCAACCTGCCGCAACTGGACGTCGACAAGGCGCTGCTGCGACTCAATCATGGGCTGGTGGCGTCCGGGCAGTTCTCCGACGAGTTCGACATCAAGAGCCGCGCAGTCAAGGTCGAAGCGTTCCGGGTCGGCACCGGGATTGGCGAGCGCGGCTTTGTCCACGTCAAGCTGGCCTTGCTCAGCGGCCGTTCGCCAGAGATCAAGAAGCAGTTGTCCGAGAGCCTGCTGGCGGTGTTGCAGGATCTGGCGCCATGGCCGGCGGATGTCCAGGTGCAACTGTGCGTGGAGATCGTCGATATCGACCGCGCGTCCTACAGCAAGGCCGCCGTCGGCCGCTGAGGATCAGGCCAGCCCCTGCTCGGCGCAGACCTTGACTATCTGTTCACGGAACCAGGTCTGCGCGCTGTCCTGATCGGTGTGCTGGCTCCACTGCATGTCCAGGCTGAATCCCGGCAGGCCGCTGGGGGCCTCGCAATGGTTGAACACTGCCTCGTTGGCCAGCAGTGCCTGGATGCGCCGGGGCAGGGTGAGGAGGAAGTCGGTGCCGGTGATCATCTTCAGCGCTGCGCTGTAGCTGTTGGAGCGGGCGACGATCTGCCGCTTGTGGGCCTGGCGCGCCAGCCAGCCGTCCACCATGTTGCTGTCCGACGTCCAGGGCGTGGGAAACACGTGCCGCCGCTCGACGAACGACTGCAGGCTGAAGCGCGGTTCCCTGGGCGGGGTCGCACGCTTGTCGAAGACACACACCAGGTCGTCCTCCAGCAGCATCTGCGACTTGAAGTCGGCGTGGCGGCGATGGAAGTCGGGCCCGAAACAGATCACCAGGTCGACGCTGCCATCGCGCAGGTCCTCGGCGGGAATATCACTTTCCAGCTTCTGCACGTTGACCGTCACCGGCAGGTCGGCGTAGTCGAAGCCCTTGAGCAGGCGCGGCAGGATCAACAGCTCGAAGTATTCCGGGGCACAGAGATTGAAGGTCACGGCCTGGCGGGTCGGGTCGAAGGCCGGCACACCGCTGTGGCACAGGTTGATGCTCTCCAGGATCCTCAGCACGTGGTTGTACATGCTGGTGGCCTTGTAGGTCGGGCGCATGCCGGTGCGGGTGTTGATGAACAGTTCGTCCTCGAAGCCGTTGCGCAGTTTCTTCAGGCAGTAGCTGACGGTCGACTGGCTGACGCAGAGGGTTTCCGAAACCCCGGTGACACTGCTTTGCTCGTACACCGCGATAAAGACCATGAGGTCCTGCATGTCGAGTTTTCTGAGCACATTGCTGATGAGCATCCGTTCCATCCCGCTGAGCACCTGGCGCCGGTGGCGCGCAAACCGGATCGATGCTAGCGGAACGATCGTCCTAATTAAATGCCCGGGGCGGGGATTCGCGGACAGCATCGGGACATAAATGTCCGATAACACGACCTGCGCAGTTTCGCGCACTGCAATGGTGCTTGTCCCGGGTAGATTTCAGGCCGCCGCGGCTGTCGGGCGGCTGCCGCGCACCAGGCCGAGCATGCCCAGGGCCACCAGCAGGGCGCCGAGCATTTCTGTCAACTGTGGCCCCTGGCCCAGCCACAACCAGTGGAACAGCGTGAGGAACAGGGTGCTCAGGTAGATGTAGGAAATCACCGTGGACGGGGCGATGACGCCGATGGCCCGATGCAGCAGCCAGAAGGTTGCCAGGGTGGCGAACAGCGCCAGGTACAGCAGCCACAGCAGGTCGTTGCCGCGCAGTAGCGCGGCACTGCGCCAGCCGCCACTGGCCAGGCTGGCGACAAACAGGAACAGCGATCCGAACAGCATGTTCCAGAAGGTCATGGCCGCCGGGCTGCGCCCTTGCAGGCTGCCGGCCTTGAAGCGCTGGCTCAGCGGCGAGTAGGCGGCCATGGCCAGGCAGCCCAGGGCGTAGATACCCATGGCGTACAGCGACGGCAATTGCCCTGGCGCGCCGCCCTTGAGGATCAGCAGCAGCGCCCCGGCCCCCGCCACCAGCATCGGCAGCAGGCGGCGCCGCAGGCCGCTGCCAGGCAGCAGCCAGGCTTCGAACACCAGGGTCAGGAGCGGCACCAGGGTGAACAGGGTCCCGGTGTTGACCGCCGAGGTATAGCGCAGGGCTTCGAACAGCGAACCGAAATACAGCGCCAGCAGCAGGCCCAGCAGCCCATGGGCGCGCAAGCCGGCCAGGGTCATGGGCGCCGAACCCTTGAGCCACAACAGAGGCACGAACATCAGCGCCGAGAACAACAGGCGCAGGGCAGTCAGCAGCACCGGGTCGATGGCCTGGCTGACCTCGGCGGCGGCAAAGAACGAAGCGGCAATCAGCACCGCCCACAGCAGCATGCCAAGGTTGGCCTGGGTGAAGTTCGCCGGGTTCATGATGGCCTCCCCCGGCTCAGCGGATGTGCTGGCGGTAATGCTTCGGATCGAAGCGCAGCGCCATGAGGATCATCACCAGCATCACCGCGGCCAGTGACCACCAGGCCCATTCGAAGCTGCCCAGCTGGTCGCGGATCATCCCCGCCAGCAACGGCGACAGCCCGGCAATCAGGTAGCCGATGCCCTGCACGAAAGCGGTCAGGCCACCGGCGCGGCGCGGGTCGCTGAGGTGGTCCAGGGAGACGATCAGGCTCATGGGAAACAGCCCGCCAATTCCCAGGCCCAGCAGGCACGGCCACAGCAGGCTGAGGTGTTTGGGGCTGAGGATCAGGCCGCAGAAGCCGGCGATGATCAGTACCAGCAGGGCCACCAGCACCAGGCGCCGGTCCTGGCTGCGGTTGGCGATGGCCGGGGTGACCAGCCCGGAAATCACTTCCATGGCGGTGAGAAAGCCCAGCAACAGGCCCGCGTTCTGCTCGCTCCAGCCGTTCTCCACGTAGTAGGGCGCCAGCCATGCCAGCACGCAGGTATAGGAAGCGGTGCCGAGGCCGAAGAACACCGCCAGCAGCCAGGCCCGGCGATTACCGGCAAAGGACTCCCGTGCTCCACCTTTGCCCGGCAGCCTGGGCAGGGCCGCGCGCTGGGCGTACCAGAACACCAGGGCCAGCAGCGCCAGGGCGGCCCAGATCGCCAGGGCCAGGCGCCAACTGCCACTGTGGTTCATCACCAGGGGCGAGAACGACGCGGCCAGCGCTGCACCGCCCATGATCGAGGTGACGTACAGGCCCATGAACAACGAGACATTGTCGGCAAAGCGCGACTTGATCAGCGCCGGCAGCAGGGCCTGGATCAGGGCGATGCCGATGCCGGCCAGCACCGCGCTGAGAATCAGCTCGGCCGCCGAATCCATGAACAGCCGCGAGACCGTGGCCAGGCCGATGACCAGCAGCGACAGGACCACGGTGCGGTGCTCGCCCAGGCGCTGGCTGATGCCCATGCCGAAGAACATCGCCAGGCCCATGGCCATGACCGGCAGCATGGTCAGCAGGGAAGCCAGGCTGAAGCTCAAGGGGATATCGCCACGAATGCCCGACAGCAGCGGGCCGACGGCGGCCATCGACGGACGCAGATTGAGCGCCACCAGAATCACACTGACCATCAGCCAGAGTGCGGGGCGGGAAGTTGCACGAACGTTTTCCATGGTCGGACCTTCAACAAACAAGGACCCGATTAGGCGGCTCGGTCTGGAGTGGGGGCAAATCAGAAAGTCCGCGGTGTTATTTAAAAACTAAATAACACCGCGGACCTGTAGCCGCTGCCGCAGGCTGCGATCCGGGCCGCAGGGCCGCAAACCGGACGATACGCACGCCCGGCAGGCACCTACCGCTGGAGCAACCTGCAACCCGGGATCAGAACGGCTTGGTCGGCAGGTATTTGCCGTCCAGGGTGATCACTGCGCGGGAACCGCCTTCCGGATCTTCGACCTTCTTGATGTCCAGCTTGAAGTTGATGGCGCTGATGATGCCGTCGCCGAACTGCTCGTGGACCAGGGCCTTGAGGGTCGAACCGTAGACCTGGAGCATTTCATAGAAGCGATACACGGTCGGGTCGGTGGGGATGCCGCCGGCGATGCTGCCGCGCAGGGGAATGCTCTGGAGCAGGCGGCTGGCGTCCTGGTCCAGGCCCAGCTTGTCGCACACCAGGTCGGCGGCGGTGGCCGGCAGGGCGTGCTGGCCCAGCAGGGCGGCGGTGACGAAAGCCAGGCTCAGCCCGGTGCCGTCGGTGAGGTCCTGCCACGACAGGTTCTTGCGCGCCTTGGCGTCGATGATGGTGTCGGCCAGGGCCAGGCGTGGAGCTTGGGCGAATTGGGATTGCAGCATGGGGTGACTCCTCTTGAGTGACGAAACGGGGGCTGCTCAGGCAGCGCTGGAAGCTTGGCTGGCCAGGGCACAGGTGTGCGGGTACTCGGCCAGGGAGACGAAACGCTGGGTGTTGCCGTCGAGGGCGACGATGGCGCCGCTCTCGATGTCATAGACCCAGCCATGCAGGTTGAGCCGGCCCTGTTCCAGGGCCAGGGCCACCGAAGGATGGGTCTTGAGGTTGGCCAGTTGGGCGATCACGTTGTCGCGCACCAGGGCGTCCAGGTGCTCGGCGGGCGAGGCGTGCTGGCGGGCGGCATTGATCACCTTGGCCGACTCGGCATGGCGCAGCCAGTTGGCCACGGCGGGCAGGTGGTCGAGGCACTTGCAGGTGGAAATGGCGGTCATCGCGCCGCAGTCGGAGTGGCCGCAGATGACGATGTCGCTCACCCCCAGCACTGCCACCGCGTATTCCACGGTGGCCGATACGCCGCCCGGCTCGGGGCCGTAGCTGGGCACGATGTTGCCGGCGTTGCGGATCACGAACAGGTCGCCGGGCTCTTGCTGGGTCAGCAGTTCGGGCACCACCCGGCTGTCGGAGCAGGTGACGAACAGGGTGCCGGGGTTCTGGGTGCTGGCCAGTTGCTTGAACAGTTCACTGCGTTGGGGAAAGGCTTCGCGCTGGAACTTGAGGAAGCCGTCGATGATGTTCTGCATGGGGTTCTCCTTGCGTCGCTGATGGGGCAAGGATGGAAGTTTTCAGCTATAGCGTCCAAGACCGGCTTATTATGCTTTCCATAATTACAGCCTATAGTTGGAATTCCCCATGCTGTTGCGTCATATCCGTTACCTGCTGGCCGTGGCCGAGCATTGCAACTTCACCCGGGCTGCCGAGGCGCTGCATGTGTCCCAGCCGACCCTGTCGCAACAGATCAAGCAGTTGGAGGAGGGCCTGGGGGCGCCGCTGTTCGACCGTTCCGGGCGCAGCGTGCGCCTCACCGATGCCGGCCAGGCCTATGTCGCCTATGCCCGCCGCGCCCTGCAGGACCTGGAGGCGGCCAGGCGGGCGATCCACGATGTGCAGGACCTGAGCCGCGGCTCGCTGCGCCTGGCACTGACCCCGACCTTTACCGCCTACCTGGCCGGGCCCTTGCTCAGCCGCTTTTACCGGCAGCACCCGGGAATCGGCCTGAGCATCGAGGAAATGACCCAGGACCGCCTGGAAGCGGCCCTGGCCGAAGACCGCCTGGACCTGGGTATCGCCTTCGCCGGCGAGCACCTGGCGGAGATCGAGAGTCAGGCGCTGTTCATCGAGACCCTGAGCCTGATGGTCGGCCCGCAGTATCCGCAGCCCGAGCGCCTGCCCCTGAGTGCCGAGGCCCTGGGCCGCCAGCCCCTGGTGCTGCTCAGCGCCGACTTCGCCACCCGCCGGCACATCGACCTGTATTGCCGGCAGCAGGGCATTGCCCCGCCGATCGCCGCCGAGGCCAATTCGGTCAGTGCGATTGTCGAGATGGTCCGGCACGGGCAACTGGCGACCATCCTGCCCAGCTCCATTGCCCGGGAGCAGCCGGGGCTGCGCACCCTGGCCTTGCAGTCACCACCGGCGCCGCGCAGCGTGGTGCTGCTGGGGCGCAAGGGCGCCTATCGCAGCGCCGCCTGCCAGGCTTTCCGGCAGCTGCTGCTGGATCAGGACGAGGGCGCGGCCAGCCACTGATTGACCACCCGGTCGTAGGCGCCAGTGGCCTTGCTCAGGTGCAGCCATTGGTCGACGTAGCTTTTCCAGGCCACATCGTCCCGGGGCAGGAGAAAGGCCTTCTCGCTGTATTGCAGGTAGCGCTCGGGGTTGACTGCGCACAGCCCCGGCTTGTGCCGTTGCTGGAAGCGCGCCTCCGAGGCGTCGGTGATCATCACGTCGGCGCGGTGGGTCAGCAACTGATCGAAGATCGTCACGTTGTCGGCGAATAGGGTCAGGCTGGCCTTGGGCAGGTGGGCCCGGGCGAAGATTTCGTTGGTGCCGCCCGGTGGCTCGATCAGGCGCACCTCGGGCTGGTTGATCTGTTCCAGGGTCTGGTAGCGCTTGAGATCCTGGCAGCGCACCAGGGGGATCTTGCCATCGATGCCCAGGGGCTGGCTGAAGAAGGCTTTTTTCTGCCGCTCCAGTGACACCGAAATACCGCCGACGGCGATGTCGCACTGTTGGCTCTGGAAGTCCGCCATCAGGCCTTTCCAGGTGGTGTTGACCCACTTCACCCGCACCCCGAGGCTCTCGGCCAGGGATTCGGCCAGGCTGATGTCGATGCCTTCGTAGTGGCCGTCGTCGCGCAGGTAGCTGTAGGGCTTGTAGTCGCCGGTGGTGCAGACCGTCAGGTGGCCGCGCTCGATCACCTGGTCCAGGTGCGAGGAGGGCTCCTGGGCGAAGCTCAGGGCTGGGGCGCTGAGGCCCAGCAGGGTACACAACAGCAGGCGCGGGAGCATGGAATCGTTCCTTGAGGGGCAGGGGGGCGGAGCATTATTGGCGCCAGCCGCCGACCAGGCAAGGCAAGTACCGGTGCCGGAAGGCGATGCGGGCTTTCGACCTTTTTTTCACGAATGGCACGTTAACCTGTGGCTCCTGGATTCCAAAAAGAGTTCGCCGTTCATGTCGTCCCATCCCCCACCGTCCATCGAACTGGAGTTCGCTCGGCGCTACGACCAGGAGCACGCGCGCGTCTGCCGCGAGCCCCGGCCAGCCGGGATTGGCGCGCGCCTGGCCGCCTGGCGCACGGCACGCCTGGTACGTCACGCCCTGAAGGAAGCCGGCGAGCCGGGGCTGATCCTGGATGTGGCCTGTGGCGCCGGGCGCTACTGGCCGGTGCTGGGCGAGCACGGCAACCGGGTGATTCTGGCGGCGGACCCTTCCCAGGACATGTTGAACCATGCCCAGACCCACCACCCGGCCAGCCTGCTGAAGCGGGTCAAGACCTTTCACAGCTCGGCGTTCAATATCGGCCTGTCGGCCAATGCGGTGGACTGCATCATCTGCATGCAACTCTTTGCCCACGTGACCCGGGGCGAGGATCGCCTGGCCCTGCTGCGCGAGTTCTACCGGGTCAGCCGGGACACGGTGATCCTGGCCACGCGGATCGAACCGCTGTTGCAGATCGCCCGACCCGCTTCTGCCAGCTCCGGCATGCTGCCGCTGGCCAGCAAGGTGCAGCTGGAAGCGGAGTTCCGCGAAGCCGGTTTTGAAGTGCTCGACCATCGGGACCTGCTGCCCGGTTGGGCGCCTTCGCGGGTCTATGTGCTGAGAAAACAGGGTTAGCCCAGAGTCTCGGACTATTCTTGCCCTCCGGCAGATGGTTTCTCACTTGCTCTTGTCGGGTGAATGCTCGGAAATCGCCGGAGGCGATATATACTGCGCGCCATTCTTCAAGGGAGAGCCGTGTGGCCATCGATATACATTGGATTCGCGACAACGATAGCCTCGGTCAGCTTTGCGCCCAGTGGCAGCAGTTGCCATTCGTCGCCCTCGACACCGAATTCATGCGGGTCGACACTTTCTATCCCATTGCCGCCCTGTTGCAGATTGGCGATGGGCAGCGCGCCTACCTGATTGACCCTTTGACCATCGACAACTGGCAGCCACTGGCGGCCCTGCTGGAGAATCCGGCAGTGGTCAAGGTGGTGCACGCCTGCAGCGAGGACCTTGAAGTCCTGCTGCGCCTGACTGGCAGCCTGCCGGCGCCGTTGTTCGACACGCAACTGGCGGCCGCCTACCTGAACCTGGGTTTCTCCATGGGCTATTCGCGCCTGGTGCAGGAAGTCCTGGGCATCGACCTGCCCAAGGGCGAGACCCGTTCCGACTGGCTGCAGCGCCCGCTGTCGGAAACCCAGGTCAGCTACGCCGCCGAAGACGCCGTGCACCTGGCCCAGGTGTTCACCGAACTGCGGCCCAGGTTGTCCGAGGACAAGTACCGCTGGGTGCTGGAAGACGGCGCCGAGCTGGTGGCCAACCTGCGCCGCGAAGTGGACCCCTACGAGGTCTACCGCGAAGCCAAGCTGGCCTGGAAACTGTCCCGCGCCCAGCTGGCGGTCTTGCGTGAACTGTGTGCCTGGCGCGAGCGCGAGGCCCGTGCCCGCAACCTGCCGCGCAACCGTATCGTGCGCGAGCATGCCCTGTGGCCCCTGGCCAAGACCCAGCCGGACAACCTGTCGGCGCTGGCCAAGATCGAAGACATGCACCCGCGTACCGTGCGCCAGGACGGCGAGTTCCTCCTCGACCTGATCAAGCGCACCGCCAGCGTCGGCCCGGATCAATGGCCGCCGGCCGTGCCCGAACCCCTGCCGATCGAAGCCGCGGCCCTGCTCAAGCGCCTCAAGGCCGTGGGCCAGGCCCAGGCCGAGCGCCTGGGGATCGCCCCGGAAGTGATGCTGCGCAAGAAAACCCTGGAGAGCCTGCTCAAGAGCGGCTTCCCCAACGGGCCTTACCAATTGCCTGATTCGTTGCGTGGCTGGCGCCGCGAATTGATGGGCCAGGCGCTGCTGGACAGCCTGGCCACCGCCGGAGAACAGCCTTGAAACGTATCTGCTCCATCTACAAAAGCCCGCGCAAGAACGAGATGTACCTCTACGTGCTCAAAAGCGAGGCTCTGGAACGCGTGCCGGAAAACCTGCTGCTGGCCTTCGGCAAGCCGCAACATGCCTTCGACCTGGTGCTGAGCCCGGAGCGCAAGCTGTCCCGCGAGGACATCCACCAGGTGCTGGAAAACCTCGACAAGCAGGGCTACCACCTGCAGATGCCACCGGCAGAAGACGAGTACATCGAGCACTTGCCCGAAGAGCTGCTGCGTCGCAATGATCCGGTCTGACCTGTAGGCGCCCGGTCCCGGGCCTCCTTGTAAGTGCAACTGACTGACCTGGCAGCCGCCTTGATCGATGGAGCGATTCTCCGTCGGCGGCTGCCTGCACCGTTTTTTAAGGTTTGAGCCATGCGCGTTCTGATTGCCGAACACGATCACGCTGTTTATGCCCGCCTGTTGCGTCAGGCGGCCCCGGAGCTGGAAGTGCTGACCAGTGGCGACTCCGCCGAGCTGGCACGGTTGGCGGCGGATTGCCCGGTCTGGCTGGGGCAGCCGGACCTGCTGGCCACCCTGCTGCGCCAGGGGCACCAGCCCCAGTGGCTGCAGTCCACCTGGGCCGGCATTACCCCGCTGCTGGCCGACGGCCTGCCGCGGCACTACCGCCTGACCCGGGCCGTGGGCATCTTCGGCCAGGTGATGGCCGAGTACGTGCTGACCTACATCCTGGGCCATGAGCGCGAGGTGCTGGCGCGCCTGGTGAGCCAGGTCGAGCGCAAGTGGGACAACCGCCTGGGCCAGAGCCTGGTGGGGCGCAAGGTGCTGATCGTCGGCACCGGCGACATCGGCCAGAGCGTGGCGCAGTTCCTCCTGCCGTTTGGCGTGAAGCTGTACGGCATCGCCAGCCAGCCCCGGGAGCAGGCGCCCTTTATCGAAGTGGCCGGCCTGCAAGACCTGGGGCGCCTGGTGGGGGAGGTGGACTACGTGGTCAACCTGCTGCCCAACACCCCGAGCACCCACGACCTGTACGACGCGGCGCTGTTCAAGCAGTTCAAGCCCACGGGGTTGTTCATCAATGTTGGCCGGGGCGTGGCGGTGGTCGATGCGGACCTGGTGCAGGCCCTCAAGGATGGACATCTGGCGGGGGCGGTGATCGATGTCTGCCGCCAGGAGCCCTTGCCGCAACGGCATCCGTTCTGGACCGCCTGGGGCTTGCTGCTGACGGGCCACAGTTCGGCGCCGACCTCGCCGGAATTGATGGTGCAGTTGTTCGTCGACAACCTGCGGGCTTATCAGGCTGGGCAGGCCCTGCGCGGCGAAGTGGATTTCGCCCGGGGCTATTGAAACGGACCTGATCGCAGGAGCGAGCTTGCTCGCGAAAGCCGTGCTTGCCAGGCCAGCGCGGCGCCCTTCAGGGCTTCGCGAGCAAGCTCGCTCCTACAGAGGCGATCGCGGCTTTAGAGGCTGAAATCGCCTTCGGCCACGGTTTCGCTCAGGGGGCGACGCGGGCTTGGCTCTTCCCGGGCCTGGAGGTAGTCGGCCAGGGTCGACTTGTCTCCCAGCTTGCCCACGGCCACGGCGGCGTGCACGGCATAGCCTTCGGGAATCTTCAGTTCCTTGCGGGTCAGTTCCTGGTCGAAACCGGCCATGCCGTGGGTGTGCCAGCCACTGAGGCTGGCTTGCAGGGCCAGGTGGCCCCAGGCCGAACCGGTGTCGAAGGTGTGCCACAGGGCCGGGGTTTCCTCGCTGGCGCCGGGCACGGTGAAGGTGGTCTTGGAAATCACGATCACCAGGGCCGAAGCGTGTTGCGCCCAGCCACGGTTGAATTCGTTGAGCAGGCCGAGGAAGCGTTCCCAGTTCGGCGTGTCGCGGCGGGCATAGAGGAAGCGCCAGGGCTGCGAGTTGTAGGCCGAAGGCGCCCAGCGTGCGGCTTCGAAGAAGCTCAGCAGGGTTTCTTCGGGGATGCTTTCGCCGGTGAAGGCCCGGGGCGACCAGCGCTGGGTGAACTGCGGGTGGATGGCGTAGTCGGCAACGCGAGTGTTGGCGCTCATGGAAAAACTCCTGGCAGCATGTGAGATGAGTGGAATAAACCGGCAAGCGCAGATGAGCTGAGCGAAGGGGTATTCCTGACCCCGTGCGGTTTGCCGGGTGCAACGCGGTCAAGCGTTAATGGCACACGGACGCGGGTCGGTCCGAGGGGCAAAGCTACTGTGCCCATGGCCCGCTGACAAGTCCCGGCCTACCGACAGTCGCCAGCGCTTGGCCCGCCGGTTCTTCGGCACTAGACTGGCGGCCTTTTCACCCTCGGATATTGATGCTTGAGCCATGGCCGCCAAAGTCGAACCTTTCTGGATACGCAAAACCCTCGAACAACTCGACCAGGACGAATGGGAGTCGTTGTGCGATGGCTGCGGTCTGTGCTGCCTGCAAAAGCTTGAAGACGAGGACGACAACAGCGTCTATTACACGCGCATCGCCTGCAAGCTTTTGGACCTCAAGACCTGCCAGTGCAGCGATTACCCCAACCGCCGCGACTCGGTGCCCGACTGCATCCAGCTGACCCCGGGCAAGGCCGACGAATTCAAGTGGCTGCCCCCCACCTGCGGCTACCGCCTGGTGAGCGAGGGCAAGGACCTGCCCCTGTGGCACCACCTGGTGTGCGGCGACCGCGATGCGGTGCACCACGAACGTATTTCCCAGTCCGGCCGCATGCTCGCCGAAGGCAGCGTGGCGGAAGAGGACTGGGAGGATCATCTGATTTTCCGCGCAGGCTGAGGGTTCGCCGCGCCGGCTTCGAGGTTTCAATAGCAAGGAGAGGGTATGAGGGTGGGGGCGAAGCTGGCGCTGGCCGCTGCGATGCTGGCATTGAGTGCATCGGCGTTTGCGGCGAAGAAGGTCGATCTGGATTATCACGTGCGCTTCCTGCCCCAGAGCGATCAGGCCGAAGTGCGCCTGACCCTGGCCGACGGCGCGGCGCTGCGCAGCCTGGATTTCGATCTGGGCTCGACCGGCGACTACAGCGACTTCAAGGCCGACGGCCAATGGCAGGCCGCCCCCGCCGGTGCCGGCGGTCAGCGTGGGGTCTGGCGCCCGGCCAGCGGCAAGGCCAGCCTGAGCTACCGGGTACGCCTGAACCACAGCATCAAGAAGGGCAGCTATGACAGCCGCAGTACTGCCAACTGGGCCCTGCTGCGCGGCGAAACCCTGGTGCCGCCGGCGCACCTGGACCAGCAGGACGGCATCGAGCTGGTGGCGCGCCTGGATTTCGAACTGCCCGCCGGCTGGAAGAGCATCGAGACCGCCTGGCCGCGGATCGGCAAGCACCGTTTTCGCATCGACAACCCCTCGCGGCTGTTCGACCGTCCCGCCGGCTGGATGCTCGCCGGCACCCTGGGCAGCCGCCGCACGCGCCTGGGGGAAACCGACGTCAGCGTGGTCTCGCCACTGGGCCAGGGCATGCGGCGCATGGATGTGCTGACCCTGCTGACCTTTGTCTGGCCGCAGGTGCAGGCGGTGTTTCCCCGCCAGCCGAGCAAGCTGTTGATCGTCGGCGCGGCCGATCCGATGTGGCGCGGCAGCCTGGCCGGGCGCGATTCACTGTTCCTGCACAGCCGCCTGCCGCTGGTCAGCGAGAGCGGCGCCAGCCCCTTGCTGCGGGAGCTGGTGCAATCTCTGGCACGGATCAACGACAGCCAGCGCAGCGACTGGATCAGTGAAGGGCTGGCGCAGTACTACGCCATCGAGCTGCTGCGCCGTGCCGGTGGCATCAGCGATGAACGTTACCAGGTGCTGGAGAAGCGCCTGGCCCGGGACGGCCACAAGGTCACCAGCCTGCGCGGCGAACAGGTGGACAGCGCCACAGTGGCCAAGGCGGTGTTGCTATTGCAGGAGCTGGATCGGGAGATTCGCCTCAAGACCCGCAACAAGCGCTCCCTGGACGATGTCCTGCAAGCGGCGATGCGCCTGGAACGCGTCAGCACCGCCGAATTCATCCAGCTCAGTGAAAGCGTGCTGGGCGAGCCCTCCAGGGTCCTCGACACCAGCCTGCTGCGCTGACCCGGCGCGGTTGGCCCCAGGCGTCCATGAGGACGCCCCGGCTTCAGGCCTTGGGCACCTTCACTTCATCATTGCTGGCGGCCTTGGCGTTGCGGCCGGCGGCTTCGGCATCGGCTTTCAGGTTGCGCAGCTCTTCTGCAGCGCGTTCGATCTTGTTGCGCACGTTGTTCATGTCCTGGCGGCTTTTCTCCAGCAGGCTTTTCGCCGAGCTGTGCCCGGTGATGCCCCGGGCCAGGGCCACGCCGCCGATGGCTACCTGGATCAGGCCGAATACGCCGCCACGGCGCAGGCCCTTGCCCATCATCACCACGCCGCCGGCCAGCGAGCCGATGCGCTCCCAGCCCTGGACATTCTGGGTGGGCTGGCTCTGGAACGGGGTCGATTCGATGGTTTGCAGCTGTTTGCGCTCGCTCATGATCTGTCTCCAAGGGCGGTAAGGGATACAAGGCTGACTGCACGAAGGCGTCACAGGTTCCCGGGCAATGACCGGCGTGTGCTCAGAACTTGGGACCGGAGCGGGTGTTGTTACCCTTGGCCAGGCGATCATAGAGCACCACGTTGACTGTCGCTGCCAGGTTCATGCAACCGGTGGTGGGGATGTAGACCACGTCCTCGCACCAGTCGCGGATCTCCTTGTCGAGGGAGCCGTCTTCCGGGCCGAAGATGTACAGGGCGCGATCCGGGTGGGTGTATTCGGGCAGTGGGCGGGCACCCTCGACCAGTTCCACGGCCACCGGAATGCAGCCCAGGGGGAGGATTTTCTTCAGGTCGTCGATGCCGATCAGCGGAATGTCCTGGTGGACCTTCTTGGTGTCGGTGACGAAGTCGCGGGCCCGCTCATAGCGCTTGCCGGTGTAGAACACCGAGGCGACGCCATAGCAGCCGGCGGCGCGCATCACCGAACCGACGTTCTCCGGTGACTTGGGGTTATACAAACCGATGCAGCTGTACCTTTTGTTTGCCACGAACAAAGCGCCTTGGGGGAAAAGAGCGCGATTATACGGGGATTGCCCACGGCTCGGTGGCTTGTTGTGGCGAGGGAGCTTGCTCCCGACGCCGGCCAATGCGGTATAGCAGGCCGGCCGGGGGCACAGGGTTTACGGCTGCCTTGCCGCCGAACGGGAGCGCGCTCGCTGGCCACAATATGCCCGGCGGCTGGTGCTTACTCCGGGTCTTTCTTCATCAACCCGGCCAGGGCGGCGAACGGGTTGTGGGTCGCCTTGGCGACTTTCGGGGTGCTCAGGGAGCCTTCGCCGAAGTACTGCTGGTCGGTGTAGCGCGAGTGCTCGTTATCGTGGCAGTACAGGCACAAGAGTTCCCAGTTGGAACCGTCCTGGGGGTTGTTGTCGTGGTTGTGATCGCGGTGGTGCACGGTCAACTCGCTCAGGCGCTTGCCGGAGAACTCCCGGGCGCAGCGGCCGCAGACATGGGGGTACATTTTCAGCGCCTTGTCGCGGTAGCCCATTTCCCGGTCGCGCTGGGCGTCGGCAAGGATACGGTCCAGCTTGGCGGTGTTGGACGGGGGAGTGGACGAACTCATGGGTTCACCTTTGTAGAAGGACTAATGACGGTAATGGACAAAGTTTAGCTCAGGCCTTGAGCTTCTCGGCAATCCAGATGGTGTGCCGGGTGCCGCGATTGCCATGGGCGAAGACCTGTACTTCCTCGGCCTTGAAGCCGGCCTTGCGCAGGCGCTCGGAGAACTGCCGGTCGGCGCTGGCCGACCACACCGCAAGAATGCCCTTGGGCCGCAGGGCCCGGGCGCAGGCGGCCAGGCCGGCGCTGGAGTAGAGCCAGCTGTTGGCTTTCTGGGTCAGGCCTTCGGGGCCGTTGTCGACGTCGAGCATGATCGCGTCGAAGCCCTGGGGCTCGGCCTGCAGGACCTTGGCCACGTCTTCCAGGCGGATCACCGTGCGCGGGTCCAGCAGCGGCCGGCCGGACTTTTCGCCGAGCGGGCCACGGTTCCATTCCACCACCCCGGGCACCAGCTCGGCGACCACCACCTCGGCGCTCTTGCCCAGGTGCTTGAGAGCCGCGGCCAGGGTGAAGCCCATGCCCAGGCCGCCGATCAGCACCCGTGAGTTCGGGCGCCCGGCGACCTTGCTGCAAGGGATCTGCGCCAGGGCGTCCTCGGAACCGTGCATGCGTGTGTTCATCAACTGGCCGCCGTCGCCGCCCTGGATCTTGATGACGAAATCCTCACCGTATTCGAACAGGCACAAGGCACCGCCGTTTTCAGGAATCGCAGTAGTGTCCAGCAGTACGAAACGTTTCATGGAGATCTCATTGAGGAAGGCAAAACGCCCCGGTTGGGAGTAGCCTGACGCCAGACAATAGCAATGGAGCCATTGATGAAGCGCACTATTCTAACGGTGATTGCCCAAGCGGCGCTCGCCCTCACCGCAGCCCTGGCGCTTGGTGCCGGCCCGGCTTTGGCCGACGAGCCGCAAAGCGCCCCGGTGGTGACCCCGGCGCCGACCCTCGGCACCCCGGGTACCGCGACCCCTACGCCTTATCCGCAAGTCACCCCGCCCAGCACGCCGAAAGCCGGCAGCAGTGGCAGCGCGCCCCTGCTGCCGCCGATCGACATGCCCAAGCCGCCCAAGGACCAGACCCTGCCAGGGCTGGAGCAGAACGACAGCAAACCCAAGGTTCAGGGTTGATGGATGTAGCGGGCGAGGGTACCCCGGGGCTCAGATCTGCTGCGCGAGCAACTGGCCGTCGGCCATGCGCAGCCGCTTTGACAGCGACACGGCCAGGGCGCGGATGATCTTGGCGGCGATCTTTGGCGCATCGTTGAGCATCTTCTCCAGGGAGTCCTTGCCCAGGTTGAGCAACTGGCAATGGCTGGCGGCCACGCAGGTAGCCGAACGTCGCTCGCCATCGAGCACCGCCATTTCGCCAAAGGCCCGGCCGCTGCGCAGGGTCGCGATGGTCAGGGGCTGGCCGTCGTGGTTGCGCTTTTGCACAGCTACCTGGCCGCTGTGGATGATGCACATGAAGCTGCCGGCATCGCCCTCATGAAAGATCGCTTCGCCCTCGGCGATGCTGCTGATGCTGAAGTAGCCGGCCGCAGCGTTGAAGTCGGCGGGCAACAACTGGTCGAACAGGCCGCAGTCCATCAGCCAGTCGCGGATCTCGTTGTTCAGTAAGGTGGGTTCGGACATGGGGTCACGGTCTTTTTCTTGTGTCTGTTACACGGGCGCGGGCCCGGTCCGGCGGTTGCCGGTGGCGTTCTGGGTTAAGACAGGAACGCCGCCGGGAGTTCCTCAGGCCAGGCCCAGAATGTTCAGGATAAAGGCGTATTCGAGGGCTACGTCACGTAATCCCTGGTAACGCCCGCTCATGCCGCCATGGCCGGCCCCCAGTTCGGTCTTGAGCAGCAGCGGGTTGCCGTCGGTCTTGGTGGCCCGCAACCTGGCCACCCATTTGGCCGCTTCCCAGTACTGCACGCGGCTGTCGTTGTAGCCAGCGATCACCAGGAGCGCAGGGTAGGCCTGGGCGCGCACGTTCTCGTAGGGCGCGTAGGCCTTGATCCGTGCGTAGACCTCGGGTTCTTCGGGATTGCCCCATTCGTCATATTCGGTGACGGTCAGCGGCAGCTCCGGGTCGAGCATGGTGTTGAGCACATCGACGAAGGGCACTTCGGCGATAGCGACCTTGAACAGCTCGGGGCGCTGGTTGAGTACCGCGCCGATCAGCAGGCCGCCGGCGCTGCCGCCGCTGATGGCCAACTGCTGGGCGCTGGTCAGGCCCTGGGCGACCAGGTGTTCGGCGCAGGCGATGAAATCGCTGAAGGTGTTCTGCTTGTGTTCCTGCTTGCCGGCGCGGTACCAGGCCTCACCCAGCTCGCCGCCGCCACGCACGTGGGCAATGGCAAAGGCCACGCCGCGATCGAGCAGGCTCAGGCGGGCGTGGGAGAACCAGGGGTCGAGGCTTTCGCCGTAGGCACCGTAGCCGTAGAGGTACAGCGGCGTCGGCTGGCCCAGGCAGTCGCGCTTGACCACCAGGCTGATGGGCACTTGGGTGCCGTCGGCGGCGGTGGCCCAGAGGCGCTGGCTGACGTAGGCATCGGGGTCGAACGGGCCCAGTACTGGGGTTTCCTTCAGCACCTGCTGCTGGCCGTCGGCCAGTTGCAACTGGCGCACCTGGGCCGGGCGGTTCAGGGCCTCGTAGCGCAGGCGGATGCGCTCGCTGGAAAACTCCAGGCTGTTCTGCACGTGCAGGCTGTAGGCCGCATCCGGCAGTTGCACGCGGTATACCGGCAGGTCCCGGGGGTGCACTTCGATGATCGGCAGGCCGCCTTCGCGCAGGCTCAGGGTCATGGCGCCGGCGTTGAGGGTCACGCCGTCGAGCATCACTTCGGGGTTGTGCGGCACCAGCAGTTGCCAGTCGTCCTGCTCGGGGATCGCGCCGTTGTCTTCTGCCTGGTAGAGGGCGAAGTTGATGCCGTCGCGGTTGCTGCGGATGAACCAGGTCCATTGGCCGTCCAGCAGGCCGTGGTCGACATCGTATTCATGGCCTTCGACCCGCGGCGCCAGGCAAGTGAACGGCAGCTGGGGCTGCGTGGCGTCCAGGGCCCAGGTCTCGCCGGTGGTCTTGCTGCCCAGGGACAGCAGCAGTTGGCGTTCGGAGCTGGAACGGTAGCAATGCAGGAAGAAGCGTCCGTCCGGCTCGTGGAACACTTCCTCGGCGGCGGTGCCATCCAGCCGGTAGCGCAACAGCTTGTGCGGGCGGTGGGTATCGTCCAGCTCGCCGAAGAACAGGGTCAGGCTGTCGTTGGCCCAGGTCATGCTGCCGTCGCAGTTGTCGAAGGACAGCTCGCTGACTTTGTCGCTGGCCAGCTCCTTGACGAACAGGGTGTAGATTTCCTCCCCAGTGGTGTCGAGGCTGTAGGCCAGGCGCTGGTGGTCGGGGCTGATGCTGAAGGCCCCGAGGGAGAAGAAGCCGCCATTGGCCAGGGCGTTGGGGTCCAGCAGCAGTTGCTCGCGGCTTTCGTCCACCGTCAGGCTGTCGTCCGCCGGGCGCGGGCAGCGGTAGTGGCGGGCGTATTCGTCGCCGGCGGTGGTGCGGGTGTAGTACAGGTACGGGCCCCAGGGCGAGGGCAGGGACAGGTCGGTTTCGAGGATCCGCCCCTTGATCTCCTGGAACAGCGTTTCACGCAGGGGCCCCTGATGCGCCAACTGGGCGTCCAGGTAGCTGTTTTCAGCCTTCAGGTAATCGAGCACCGCGTCGGTGTCGCGTTCCTGCAGCCAGGCATACGGGTCAGCGCCTTCGGTCTTGTGGGCAATCGGGGCGCTGCTGTCGTTGGCGGTTAAGGGCATGGGTGGCTCTCGGGCGATGACAAATGAGGGCTGGGCAGACGGCGGTGCAGCCTGACACGGCAAAAGTCGTTATCATAAGCGCCTCTTTGCCTGCCTTGCCATGGACACCATGACCGAGAACGACTATCTGATCGCCTGGGGGCTCTATGCCTTCGCCGCCTTGGGCTGCCTGCTGGTGTGGATGCGCCTGACCCGCTGGATGTGGCGCTGGCTGCGCGAACCGCTGCGAGTGCTGGTGGCGGTGCTGCTGTTCAGCCCGACCATCATCGACCCGGTCAAGGAAAAATTTGCCCCGGCCGTGGCCATCACCGCATTGGATATAGCCTTCAAGGTCGGCAACAACGCCTGGCGTGCGGTATCCGACCTGTTCATGTACGGCATGATCGCCTTTGGCGTCTACCTGCTGTTCGTGCTGATCCGCTGGCCCGTCGAGCGCGCGGCCAGGGAGCGCCGGGAACGCAACGAAGCGGCGAAAGCTGCCGCCAAGGCTGCCGAAGTGGAGGATGACCAGCCCTTCGGTGGCGCCGGCAATGACCGTTACGGCCGCCAGCCTGCAGCCGGCACCCCCCTGAATACGCGGGTCGAACCGCGTTTGTAACGCTGCCCCCGGCATTGAAGCGAGAGTCCGAGCATGTGTGAGTTGTTGGGCATGAGCGCCAATGTACCGACCGATATCGTCTTCAGCTTTACCGGGCTGATGCAGCGCGGCGGCCGCACCGGCCCCCATCGCGACGGCTGGGGCATCGCTTTCTATGAAGGCCGCGGCCTGCGCCTGTTCCAGGACCCGGCGGCCAGCAGCGAGTCGGAAGTGGCCAACCTGGTTCAGCGTTACCCGATCAAGAGCGAAGTGGTGATCGGCCATATCCGCCAGGCCAACGTCGGCAAGGTCTGCCTGGCCAATACTCATCCTTTTGTCCGCGAGCTGTGGGGCCGCAACTGGTGCTTTGCGCACAATGGCCAGTTGGCGGATTTCCAGCCCCAGGCCAGCTTCTACCGCCCGGTGGGCGATACCGACAGCGAAGCGGCTTTCTGTGACCTGCTGAACCGGGTGCGGGCCGCCTTTCCCGAGCCGGTGGAAATCGAGGAACTGCTGCCGACCCTGATCCAGGCCTGCAGCGAATACCGCAGCAAGGGCGTGTTCAATGGCCTGCTCAGCGACGGTGACTGGCTGTTCTGCTATTGCTCGACCAAACTGGCGCAGATCACCCGGCGCGCCCCATTCGGCCCGGCGCGGCTGAAGGATGTGGATGTGATCGTCGACTTCCAGGCCGAAACCACGCCCAACGACGTGGTCACGGTGATCGCCACTGAACCCTTGACCGAAAACGAAACCTGGACCCGCTACCAGCCGGGCCAGTGGAGCCTGTGGCGGCGCGGTGAATGCGTCAGCCATGGCCAGACCGAATAAGGACATCCCTATGTTGCTCAGTTATCTGCGGCTGGTGCTGTTCGCCGCCGGCCTGTTGATCGGTGTGCAAGTGCCGGGTTTCATCAGTGATTACGCCAAGCGCGTCGAGGCGCATCTGATCGAGTCGCAGCACAGCCTGCAGGGCTTCCAGGGCACCGCGCAGCAATTCTTCAAGGGCGACATGAACGCCCTGGTGGCCCATTACCGGGCCAGCGACGATCCGGTGTTTCGCAGCGATGCCGAGAGCCTGAGCGGCTTGCTCAGCCGCCAGCTGGCCCTGGACAAGCAATACCAGGCGATGCAGGGGCCCTGGTACATCCGCCTGCTGCAAGTGGCCCTGGCCCCCGACCCGGAAATCCGCAAGGAAACCTGGGACGGCTACAGCTACCAGATCCTGCTGACCCCGGAAGCCATGATCTGGGGTATCAGTGGCGCCTTGCTGCTGTCCTTCGGCCTGGAATGCCTGTACCGGCTGATCGACTGGGTAGTGCTGGGCGGCAAGCGCCTGCGCCAGAGCCGCCCGATTGAAGAGCGCGACCTCAAAGGCCTCTGACCCCCTGTAGGAGCCGGCTGCCGGCGAAGGGGGCCGCGTGGCTTGCGCCTGACTGAAGATCGCCTTCGCTGGCAAGCCAGCTCCTACGGGAGCCGTATCGATTTTGTTTTCTGTGTAGGAGCCGGCTTGCCGGCGAAAGCGGCGTGCCTGACACACCGCAGCGCGCGGGTCGCTGGCAAGCCAGCTCCTACGAGGGGGGCGATGGCGATGTTCACTGGGGTTCGCTGAGCACCAGGTAATCCGCGCCGACCTTCTGCCCATAGCGCTGCACCACGCGCTGGCACAGCTCGACTATGTCCTCCACCAATTCCACTCCCACCCGCCACGACACCACCACTTGCAGGTTCGGCGGGCGCTGTTCGATGGCCAGCAGGGTCAGTTCGCCCCGGGCCAGTTCCTCGCGCACCAGCACCGGCGGCAGGGCGCCGATGCCGAAGCCGTCCCGCAGCAGGCGGGTGATGGCCGACACCGAGTTGACGCAATTGAGCCGCGGCGCCAGCACGCCGTTGGCCTGCATCAGGCTCAGCACCTGCTGGTGGGGCAGGGAGTTCTTCGAGTAGGTGACGATCCGTTCCCGGGCCAGCTCGGCGACGTTGGCGTAGTCGCGGTTGTAGATCGAGTTGCTGGCGGCGATCCAGCCCATGGGATAGCTGGCCAGTTCCAGGCTGCGGATGCTTTCCTGGCGCAGCAGGTCGGTTTGCAGCACCAGGTCGAGAAAGCCTTTTTGCAGCTGGTCGCACAGGTTCAGTGAGGTGTCGGCCACCAGCTCGATTTCCACTTGCGGGTAGTGGTCCATCATCTCTGCCACCAGGGGGCTGAGCCAGGTGTGGATCACCGTATCCATGACCCCGATGCGAACCCGCCCGACCTTGCTCGACGGCGCTTGGATGGACTGTTTCAGCACCTGCAGGGTGTCGAGCATCTGCTCGGCGTGCTCCAGCACCTTGACGCCTTCCGGGGTCAGGCTGACGCCCCGGGAGTCGCGCAGGAACAGCTTCACGCCCAGTTCGCCCTCCAGCACCGCGATGCGGCTGGAGATCGCCGCCTGGGTGGTAAAGAGTTTTTCCGCGGTGTGGCTGAAGCTCTTCAGCCGCGCGACCCAGACGAAGGTTTCGAGGAACTTGAGGTTCATGGGATCAACTTTTCTTATGCATAAGGGCAGTTTTTATTAGTTGGACGCAGTTGGCGCTCGAGCCGAAGAATGCGCCAACCCACGATATGCGTCGTCGGGGCCCAGAACAACACCAATAAATTACCCTGGAGATCGCCATGAGTGCGCCCGAAACACTGGCCGCCAAGGCCCCGCGCCGCGCCGGCCCGTTTGACTGGTACCGGGACATCAACCAGCAGGAGCGCCGGACATTCTGGAGCTGCAAGCTCGGTTATGGCCTGGATGGCATGGACACGCAGATGCTCAGTTTCGTGATCCCGACCCTGATCGCACTGTGGGGCATCACCTCCGCCGAAGCCGGGCTGATCCATACCAGTACCTTGCTGGCCTCCGCCCTGGGGGGCTGGATCGCCGGGATCCTCTCCGACCGCATTGGCCGGGTGCGCACGTTGCAACTCACGGTCCTGTGGTTCGCATTCTTTACCTTTTTGTGTGGCCTGGCGCAGAACTACGAGCAGTTGCTGATCGCCCGGACCCTGATGGGCTTCGGCTTCGGTGGCGAGTGGACCGCCGGGGCGGTACTGATCGGCGAGGTGATCCGTGCCAAGAACCGTGGCAAGGCGGTGGGCATGGTGCAGTCCGGCTGGGCCCTGGGCTGGGGCATAACGGCGTTGCTATATGCGCTGCTGTTCTCCCTGCTGCCGCCGGAAGACGCCTGGCGCGGGCTGTTCCTGCTGGGCATCCTGCCGGCGATCTTCGTGATTTTCGTCCGCCGCCTGGTCAAGGACCCTGAGGTCTATCGCCAAACCCGGGCCCGGGAAGAGCCCAGCAACCCGGCCCGGTTCTACGAGATCTTCGCCCCGGGGATCCTCAGCACCACCCTGCGTGCATCGCTGTTGGCGGCGGGGGCCCAGGGCGGCTACTACGCCATCACTTTCTGGCTGCCGACCTTCCTCAAGACCGAGCGTGGCCTGAGCGTGCTGAGCACCGGCGGCTACCTGGCCATGGTGATCTTCGGCTCCTACATGGGCTATGTGATCAGCGCCTACCTGACCGATATTCTCGGGCGCAAGAAGAACTTCGTACTGTTCGCCGCCGGCTCTTTCACCATCGTCCTGCTCTATACGCAAATGCCGGTGAGCAACGCGGTGATGCTCTGGCTGGGCTTTCCCCTGGGCTTTTTCGCCTCGGGCATCTTCAGCGGCATGGGAGCGTTCCTCACCGAACTGTTCCCCACCCGCATCCGCGGTTCCGGCCAGGGTTTCTGCTACAACAGCGGCCGGGCGCTGGCGGCGCTGTTCCCCCTGCTGATCGGCCTGCTCAGCCAGCATGTGCCGCTGGGCGCGGCCATCGGCACCTTTGCCGCGGTGTCCTACGGCGTGGTGGTGCTGGCAGCCTTGAGCCTGCCGGAAACCCGCGGCAAGGAACTTGAGGCACGCTAACTGATAATCTGCGGGGCATTGCCAGCGCTGCCCCGCAGCTGACCCCTTATAAAAAACACAGGAACACTGACCATGAGCCGCCTGTTATTGAATTGCGACATCGGCGAAAGCTTTGGCAACTGGACCCTGGGCCTGGATGCCGAAGTCATGCCCTTTATCGACTGCGCCAACATCGCCTGCGGTTTCCACGCCGGTGACCCGGGCATCATGCGCAAGACCGTGGCCCTGGCCCTGGCCAATGGCGTGCGCATCGGTGCCCATCCGGCGTACCAGGACCTGGCCGGCTTTGGCCGCCGCTCCATGAGCTACTCGCCCGAGGAAATCCAGGACCTGCTGCACTATCAGATCGGTGCGCTGGACGGCATCTGCCGAGCCCAGGGCGGCCGGGTCGAGTACGTCAAACCCCATGGCGCGATGTACAACGACATGATGGCCAAGCCTGCGCAACTGCGGGCGGTGATCCAGGCCGTGGCAGCCTACGACCCGCAACTGCCGCTGATGCTCATGGCCACCCGCGACAACAGCGCGGCCCAGGCCCTGGGCGATGAGTACGGCGTGACCCTGTGGTTCGAAGCCTTTGCCGATCGCGCCTACGACAACGCCGGGCATCTGGTGTCGCGGCAGTTGCCGGGGGCGGTGCACCATGACGCGCAAACCATCCTCCAGCAGGCCCTGACCATCGCCCGCGGCGAGCCCCTGGCCGCCAGCGACGGCAGCGCCTTGCTGCTGCACGCCAACACACTGTGCGTGCATGGCGACAACGCCAGTTCGGTGGCGGCGGTGCAGCGCATTCGCGAGGCCCTGAACCAGCAGTCCGGCCTATGAAGCCACAGGTTGAAGTAGTCGCCATCGACTGCCTGATGGTGCGGCTGTTCGAGGTGATCGCCGAGGACAACATGCCCTGGATGCTGGCCGCCGCCGAAGGGCTGCGGCGGGCCTTCGGCGAGTCTCTGGTCGACCTGGTGCCGTCCTATACCACGCTGATGGTGCATTACGATTTGCTGGCGCTGAGCCCGTCCGAGGCCCGGCAGCGGATCGAGATCGCCTTGGCCGACCTGGCGCCCGGCACCACCCAGGCCGGGCGCGAGCACGTGCTGCCGGTGTGGTACGACCTCAGTGTCGGGCCGGAACTGGTGCTGTTGTCCCGGCGCAGCGGGCTGTCGGTGGCCGAGGTGATCGAGCGTCACAGCCAGCGTGAATATCAAGTGTTTGCCCTGGGCTTCGCTCCCGGGTTTGCCTTCATGGGGCTGGTGGAGGAGGCACTCGCGGCGCCGCGGCTGAACACCCCGCGCAAGCGGGTGGCGGCGGGCAGTGTGGGGATCGCCGAACGGCAGACCGCGGCTTACCCGGTGGTATCGCCGGGGGGCTGGAACCTGATCGGCCGCACCCCGAGCCGGTTGTTCGACCGCGAGCGCGACGGCTACAGCCTGATGCAACCGGGGGACCGGGTGCGCTTTGCCCCAGTGGAGCGGGCCGAGTTCCTGCGCCTGGGGGGCAATGACACGCCACTGGAGGTGCCGGCATGAGCCGACTGACGATCGAGGCCAGCACCCCGCTGTGCCTGCTACAGGATGCCGGGCGCTTTGGCGTGCGCCACCTGGGCGTGACCCAGGGCGGCGCGCTGGACTGGGTGTCGATGTCCTGGGCCAACTGGCTGCTGGGCAATGCCCTGGATGCGCCGGTGGTGGAAATCACCCTGGGCGGTTTCACCCTGCAGGCCGAGGACTATTGCCTGCTGGCTTTGGCCGGGGCTGATCTTGGGGCCTATGTGGATGAGCGGCCTTTGACCCCGGGGCGCAGTTTCATCCTGCAAAAGGGCCAGCGGCTGCGATTCACCCAGCCATTTTCTGGGGCCCGGGCCTATCTGGCCGCCCCTGGCGGTTTCGACGCGCCCAAGGTGTTGGGCAGTTGCGCCAGTGTGTTGCGTGAAGCCCTGGGTGGCCCCGATGGTTATGGCCGCGCCCTGAGCGAGGGTGGGGTGTTGAGTTATTCGGGAGCTGGCGGTGCGCTCAAGAGCCTGTCGGCGGAACAACTGCCGGATTGGCAATCCGCTGCACCGCTGGAGGTGATCCTGGGGGCGCAGATCGGCCAGTTCAGCGGTCTGAGCCTGTTCGATGCCTTCAATAGCAGTTGGAGCCTGGACAGCCGGGCCGACCGCATGGGCGCGCGCTTGCTCGGGCCGGTCTTGCAGTATCAGGGCCGGCCGATGATTTCCGAGGGCATTCCCCTGGGGGCGATCCAGGTGCCGCCGGACGGCCAGCCGATCATCCTGCTCAATGACCGCCAGACCATTGGCGGCTATCCGCGATTGGGAGCGTTGACGCCGCTATCACTGGCGCGGTTGGCGCAGTGCCTGCCGGGCAGCGAAGTGCGCCTGGCGCCGGTGGTACAGGAAACGGCGCATCGGCAGCAGGTGGCGTTCCTGCGCCGGTTCGGGTGAGGGGCTGAAAGCTTCGCCGGCAAGCCGGCTCCTACATCGCCCTGTAGGAGCCGGCTTGCTGGCGAACGGGTTTATTTGGACAGGAAGCGCATGCCTTCTTCCAGGCCACGCAGGGTCAGGGGGTACATCTGGTCTTCGATCAACTCGCGAACGATATTGGTCGAAGCGGTGTAGCCCCAGGTGTCCTTGGGATAGGGGTTGATCCAGATAAGCTTCTTGTACTTCTCCATGAAGCGCTGCATCCACACGTAGCCGGCTTCTTCGTTCCAGTGCTCCACGCTGCCGCCGGCCTGGGTGATTTCATAGGGCGCCATGGCGGCATCCCCGACGAAGATCACTTTGTAGTCGGCGCCGTACTTGTGCAGCAGGTCCTGGGTCGAGGTGCGCTCGGAGCCGCGGCGCATGTTGTTCTTCCACACCGACTCATAGATGAAGTTGTGGAAGTAGTAGTACTCCAGGTGCTTGAACTCGGTCTTGCAGGCCGAGAACAGTTCCTCGCAGATCTTCACGTGGGCATCCATGGAACCGCCGATGTCGAACAGCAACAGCAACTTGATGCTGTTGCGCCGTTCCGGGCGCATCTGGATGTTCAGCAGCCCGGCATCCCGGGCGGTGTGGTCGATGGTGCCGTCAATGTCCAGCTCCTCCGCCGCACCCTGGCGCGCGAACTTGCGCAGCCGGCGCAGGGCCACCTTGATGTTGCGGGTGCCCAGTTCCACCGAGTCGTCGAGGTTCTTGTACTCGCGCTGGTCCCAGACTTTCACCGCCTTGCCCTGGCGCTTGCCAGCATCGCCGACGCGGATGCCTTCCGGGTTGAAGCCACCGGAGCCGAACGGGCTGGTGCCGCCGGTGCCGATCCACTTGTTGCCGCCGGCATGGCGTTCCTTCTGTTCTTCCAGGCGTTTCTTGAACTCTTCGATGAGTTTGTCCAGGCCGCCCAGGGACTGGATCTGCGCCCGCTCTTCATCCGTCAGCGAGCGCTCGAACTCCTTGCGCAGCCAATCCTCGGGGATCAGCGCCTGCAGGTGGTCGTCGAGTTTTTCCAGGCCGTTGAAGTAGGCGCCGAAGGCCCGGTCGAACTTGTCGAAATGCCGTTCGTCCTTCACCAGGATCGCCCGGGCGAGGTAGTAGAACTCGTCCATGTCGGCGAAGGTCACGCGCTGCTTGAGCGCGTTGATCAGGTCCAGCAGCTCGCGCACCGACACCGGCACCTTGGCCGCGCGCATTTCATTGAACAGGTTGAGCAGCATGGCATCAGCCTCTTAACGACTACCGCGACGGCTCATGAACGCCAGGCGTTCGAGCAATTGCACATCCTGCTCGTTCTTCACCAGGGCGCCGGCCAGGGGCGGGATGGCCTTGGTCGGATCGCGCTCGCGCAGCACCGCTTCGCCGATGTTGTCGGCCATCAGCAGCTTGAGCCAGTCCACCAGTTCCGAGGTCGAGGGCTTCTTCTTCAGGCCCGGCACTTTGCGCACATCGAAGAACACGTCCAGGGCTTCGCTGACCAGGTCCTTCTTGATGTCCGGGTAGTGCACATCGACGATCTTCTGCAGGGTGGTGCGGTCGGGGAAGGCGATGTAGTGGAAGAAGCAGCGACGCAGGAAGGCGTCCGGCAGCTCTTTCTCGTTGTTGGAGGTAATGATGATGATCGGCCGCTGCTTGGCCTTGATGGTCTCGTCGATCTCGTAGACGTAGAACTCCATCTTGTCGAGTTCCTGCAGCAGGTCGTTGGGGAACTCGATGTCGGCCTTGTCGATCTCGTCGATCAGCAGGATCACCCGCTCCTCGGATTCGAAGGCCTCCCACAGCTTGCCCTTCTTCAGGTAGTTGCGAATGTCGTGCACCTTGTCCACGCCCAGTTGCGAATCGCGCAGGCGGCTGACCGCGTCGTACTCGTACAGGCCCTGGTGGGCCTTGGTGGTGGACTTGATGTGCCAGGTGATCAGCTTGGCGCCGAAGGATTCGGCCAGTTGCTCGGCAAGCATGGTCTTGCCGGTGCCGGGTTCGCCCTTGACCAGCAGCGGACGCTCCAGGGTGATGGCGGCATTGACTGCCAGCTTCAGGTCATCGGTGGCGACATATGCGCTGGTGCCTTCGAACTTCATCTGCAATTCCTCGAACGGTGACGGCGAGCTGCCCGGGGCAGGTCGATTGAATGGGGAGTGATGGCGCGACTATAACGCGCTGCCCGGTCGACTGTGAACGTGGACGCCCCATTCAGTCTCTGAATGGAGCGTCACGGGGTGACTCAGTCAGGCGAGGGCTTGGGTTGTTCGTAACGGGCATTGAAGGCCTGGATGAACCCATTGCGCAAAATCTGCAAAAACGCCTGGAACGCGCTGATATCTTGCTGGTGCACACTGCCGCTGAGTTCGACCCGGGTGGCAAACTGGTTCTTGCGCTGGTTCTTCAGGAGGTTTTCCCCGGCGCCCACCAGGGCCTCCCACACCGAGCGGAAAATGCTCTTGTTGCGGTTCTCCACGTCCTGCTGCCAGTTGAAGACTTCCACGTCCCGCAACAGCGGCTTGATATAGCCGTGCAACTGGCCCTTCTCGGCCTGGGCTTCGATCACCACGTCACCGTGCCCGGCATTGAAGTCGAACTTGCCGTAGGCCGAGGCGAAGTCGTTGAAGCGCTTGAGCTCGATATCCCGGGCCCGCAGGCGGAACTCGAAGTTCTCGAAGTTGCTCAAGGGGTCGAAGGTGGCGGTGCTTTCCATGGGCGCCTGGCCCTGGAGCAGGGCCTTGCCGTCGAAGCGCGCATCGCGCTTGCCCTGGGTGTCCACCACGTTGGTCAGGTTGTAGAAGCTGGCGTTGACCTGGGTCGCGCCGATGTTCACCGGCGGCTTGGAGCTGAAGTTGCGAAAGTGGATCTTGCCGTCATCGATCCGCACTTCGTCGAGGGTGATGGGCAGCAGCTTGCCCAGTTGGGCTCGCCAGTCGGTGCCCTCACCGGTCTGCGATGCCTGCTTGTCGGCCCCGCCGTCGACGAAGTTCAGCTCCGGCTGGATGAACTGCACCTTGGCCACTACCGCGTGGTCGTACCACAGCGAATGCCAGCTCACCGAGAGGTCGATCAGCGGCGCCTTGACGAAGGGCACCGGCACCTTGCCGCTGACCTTGACGATCTCCAGGCCATTGATGCGGTAGGCGCCGCGCCACAGGGCCAGGTCGATGTCGCTGATGCGTCCGCGGTAGTCGCCCATGTCCGCCAGCTTGTCGTTCAAGTAGTCGCGCACCAGGTAGGGCAGGGCGATATGCAGGGCCACCAGCAGCACCACCAGGCTTGCCAGGACCCACAGGGGCCAACGGTAACGAGCTTTCATGATCAGCAGCCTCCAGCCGTATACAGGCATTGACTGCGTCCGTTGGCAGACGTTCGAGTCAATGTTCCCGGGGGGGGCCTGGGGCGCAGGTTCGGGGAACGCAGGAGCCGGGCCATGAACTCGGCGTCGCTGATGTGTCTCTTGCATAGGCACGACTGGCCCGGCTGGCCCGGGTGTTGCGCGACTGGACGCTCAAGGGCGCCAGGCATACCCTTGGGGACTTCTTCACTGCTGCATAAGGACCCAGCCATGAGCCGAATTTTTGCTGATAACGCCCATTCCATCGGCAATACGCCCTTGGTGCAGATCAACCGCATCGCCCCGCGCGGGGTGACCATCCTGGCCAAGATCGAAGGACGCAACCCGGGCTATTCGGTGAAGTGCCGGATCGGCGCGAACATGATCTGGGACGCCGAAAGCAGCGGCAAGCTCAAGCCGGGCATGACCATCGTCGAGCCCACGTCGGGCAACACCGGGATCGGCCTGGCCTTCGTCGCCGCCGCCCGTGGCTACAAGCTGATGCTGACCATGCCGGCGTCCATGAGCATCGAGCGGCGCAAGGTGCTCAAGGCCCTGGGCGCCGAGCTGGTGCTCACCGAGCCGGCCAAGGGCATGAAGGGGGCGATCGAAAAGGCGGCGGAAATCGTTGCCAGCGACCCGGCCAGGTACTTCATGCCGCAGCAGTTCGATAACCCGGCCAACCCGGCGATCCACGAAAAGACCACCGGTCCGGAAATCTGGAACGATACCGACGGCGCGGTGGACGTGCTGGTGGCCGGGGTTGGCACAGGGGGCACCATCAGCGGTGTGTCGCGCTACATCAAGAAGACCCAGGGCAAGCCGATTCTCTCGGTGGCGGTGGAGCCGGCGACTTCTCCGGTGATCACCCAGAAACTCGCCGGTGAAGAGATCAAGCCCAGCCCCCACAAGATCCAGGGCATCGGCGCCGGTTTCGTGCCCAGGAACCTGGACCTGGCGATGGTCGACCGGGTGGAGTTGGTGACCGATGAAGAGTCCAAGGCCATGGCCCTGCGGCTGATGCAGGAAGAGGGCATCCTCTGCGGCATCTCCTGCGGCGCGGCGATGGCGGTGGCGGTACGCCTGGCGGAAACCCCGGAAATGCAGGGCAAGACCATCGTGGTGATCCTGCCGGACTCCGGTGAGCGCTACCTGTCGAGCATGCTTTTCAGCGACCTGTTCACCGAGCAGGAAAACCAGCAGTAAGCACGGATCAGGCATTCGCCCGCAGGAGCCGGCTTGCCGGCGAATGCTGACCCATATCAGGCCAGGGCCTGGCTGCTTATGCTACTTAACGCCTTTGTTGCATAACCGTTAACGCTGAATGTTGGGTTGTGCGGGTTTTTTAAAGGGCCCAGGAGTGTTTATCATTGCCGGCTGCCAGGTCGGGTGAACGCTCCCCCTACAGGTGCCTATTTCCAAGGAGTCGTTGCATGAGCTTTTCCTTTACCGCCAAGGTCGCGGTGTTGTCGCTGTTCGTCGGCAGCATTCTCTACGTGCACCTGCGCGGCAAGGCGCGTCTGCCGGTACTGCGCCAGTTCGTCAACCATTCGGCGCTGTTCGCCCCCTATAACGCCCTGATGTACCTGTTCTCCGGGGTGCCTTCCAAGCCGTACCTGGACCGCAGCAAGTTTCCCGAGCTGGACATCCTGCGGGACAACTGGGAAGTGATCCGCGAAGAGGCCATGCACCTGTTCGACGAGGGTTACATCCGCGCCGCCGAGAAGAACAACGATGCCGGTTTCGGTTCCTTCTTCAAGAAGGGCTGGAAGCGCTTCTACCTCAAGTGGTACGACAAGCCGCTGCCCTCGGCCGAGGCCCTGTGCCCGAAGACCGTCGAGCTGGTGAGCGCGATTCCCAACGTCAAGGGCGCGATGTTCGCGCTGTTGCCCGGCGGCAGCCACCTCAACCCGCACCGCGATCCCTTCGCCGGTTCCCTGCGTTATCACCTGGGCCTGTCGACCCCCAACTCCGACGCCTGCCGGATCTTCGTCGATGGCCAGGAGTACGCCTGGCGCGACGGTGAAGACGTGATGTTCGACGAGACCTACGTGCATTGGGTGAAGAACGAAACCGAGATCACCCGGGTGATCCTGTTCTGCGACATCGAGCGTCCGCTGAGCAGCCGCCTGATGACCCGCATCAACCGTTGGGTCAGCGCCCAACTGGGCCGCGCCACCGCGCCGCAGAACCTGGATGACGAGCGTGTCGGCGGGATCAACCAGGCCTACGCCTGGAGCAAGCGCTTCAGCGACAGCTTCAGTGGCGTGGTCAAGCAGTGGAAGCGCCGCCATCCCAAGCTGTACCGCATCCTGCGCCCGGTGCTGGCAGTGGTGGTGCTGGTAGTCCTGTGGAAGTGGCTGTTCGGATAAATCTTGCAATGAATATCGGGCGCTGGTTATATTCGGCGTCCGATGAGTCCAGCGACTCAGGTTTTTCCTCTCTCGAGAACCATCAGTACATGGCCTTTTCCCTTCTCAACGCGGTAGTGGTTTCAGCGGTCAACGCTGGCGTCGTGCCGTGCGGGAATCAGCAGCCTGTGCAGATCGGTCATTACCCCCCACCTGTCAGTAGCACGCCGGTGTACGCAGTCGTATCACCGCCGGGCGTTGGCTTCTCGGGCTGATCAGCAACCGCTGCTGTTCCCTGCGCCCGCCTGAAAAAAACACTACTGAACTTCAGCCTCGGCTGAATTGGCTTCTTGCCTGATTACAGGTGGTTTTCATGTTGCTCATTTCAAAAAAGTCCGCGCTCGCGGCCGCTTCCACGAGCCTGTTCGTCCTGCTGTGGAGCAGTGGCGCCATCTTCTCCAAATGGGGCCTGGCCCACGCTTCACCCTTTGCCTTCCTGCTGCTGCGCTTCGTCATTGCCCTGATCGGCCTGATGCTGCTGGCGCCCCTGCTCAAGCTCAGGTTGCCCCGTGGGCGCCGGGCCATGGGCTTTGCCGTGGCCACCGGCCTGGTGCTGCTGGGGGCCTACCAGATCTTCTACATCCTGGCCCTGGACCTGAAGGTGACCCCCGGGGTCATGGCCACCATCATGGGGGTGCAGCCGATCCTCACGGTGGTGCTGATGGAGCGCCAGCGCTCCTGGAGCCGGCTGTTTGGCCTGAGCCTGGGGCTGGCCGGGCTGGTGATGGTGGTCTACCAGAGCATCGGCCTGGCGGGGATGTCCATCACCGGCATGCTGTGCGGGCTGCTGGCCCTGGTCAGCATGACCGCCGGTTCGATCATGCAGAAACGCATCACCGACAATCCCCTGGGCACGCTGCCGGTGCAGTACCTGGCAGGGCTGCTGCTGTGCGCGCTGTTCGTGCCGTTCCAGCCGTTTCACTTCGAGCACAGTGCAGGTTTCGTGATTCCACTGCTGTGGATGGGGCTGGTGGTGTCGGTGCTGGCCACGCTGTTGCTGTATCGGCTGATTGCCCAGGGCAACCTGGTGAATGTCACCAGCCTGTTCTACCTGGTGCCCGCGGTGACCGCGCTGATGGACTACCTGTTCTTCGGCAACCGCCTGGGGCTGCTGAGCCTGGTGGGCATGGGCCTGATCATCGTCGGGCTGGTGTTCGTGTTCCGCAAGCAGCCTTGACCGCCCTGGGCGGCGTGAGCTCTGCGCGCCGTCGCTGACGACACCGGCCGGGTGCAATGCCCGGTCGGTTGTTTTCCCTATTTATGGCATGAAGGGTCGACTTTTATGTCGAATGGTGGCCATATGGCATCATTGTCGAAAAGGTACTCGCCAACTGCATTGGGATAGGGCTTCAGCGCCGCGTGAGGCAGCTCGAAGAGTCGCCTGAGCAACGCTTGCAGGTGATTTTGATAACCAGTTGATTGGACTTCTTTTCTAATGCCTCCAAACTGTCCATCAGACTTTTCTCAAAAGCTAAAGCCCGTACCTAGACTGACGATACAGTCCTTACACACAAGGAGAGTCAGGATGAACGTAGCGCTTGCTTCCACTGCTTTGAGTCTGTTCCTTGGGCTATCGGGCAGTTGCCTTGCCGCCACTCCCTCAGGGCAAGGCATCATCCGTTTTTACGGCAAGATCGTAGAGTCCAACTGCACCTCCAATGCTGCCAGCGATGGGCTGAACTTGCGGCAGTGCCCTCAGGGCTCGCGCGGGGGATCCATTGACGTTCGGCGGGTCGGCCCGCTGGCCAGCGCCAGCGGCCCGGGAAACTCCGTAGTCAAGGTCAAGCTCCTGGCCGACAGCGGGCGCGAGGGGCGCTATTACGACCAGCACTATGCCGTTATCGACCAGGCCGGCAAGGCCGTGACCTCGGGCGCCTACCTGATCACCCTGAACGTTCCCTGAGCCCCTTGGCGGGATTCAGTCTCGGCTCAGCCCGTGTTCCTTGCGAACCGAGTTCATGAAGGCCTGCATCGCCGATGACTGGATGCGGTGCCGCCGGGTGATCAACCCGAAGGGCGGCAAGCGCGCCTCGAACTGGATCGGCAGCACCGCCAACAGGTGACGCCCGGGATAGTCTTCGACTACCGAAACCGGTGTAACACCAATCATGTCGGTCTGCTGCACCAGAGACAGCAAGGTCATGATCGAGGTGGTCTCGACGATGCTGCTGGGGATATCGACCCGGGCGTTGTGAAACACCTGGTTGATGATCGAGCGCATGGGGCTGGGATGCTGTTGCAAGACCCAGGTCTCGTTCTGCAATTGTGCCCAGCTCAGGTGCGTGGCTTGCGCCAGTGGATTCTGCACCCCGGCGATCACGCACAGGGCCTCTTCACCCAGGCTGTCGAAGAGCAGTTCCTCGGCCCGTGCGCCGCCGGGAATCCTGCCCAGGACGATGTCCAGTTGATCCTGGAGCAAGGCCTGTACCAGCACGTCGCTGGTGTCGACCTGAATGCTCATGGACAACCGTGGATGGCTTTGCTTGAGAGTGGCGATTGTCCGCGTAAGCAGTCCCGAGGCCAGGGCCGGAATGGCTCCGACGGCGACCCGCCCGAGGTTGCCGGATTCCAGTGCCACCAGTTCCTCACGCATGCCGCTGAGCTCGGCGAAGACCATCTGTGCGTAGTAGATCACTGTCTCGCCGAAGGGCGTGGGACGCATGCCCCGAGGCAGGCGTTCGAACAGCTCCACACCCAGCAGGTCCTCCGCTTCGTGGAGCATCTTGGTGGCTGCTGGTTGGGTCATGCCAATGTTGTCCGCTGCGCGGCGTAGCGAGCCGAACTCCTGCAAGGCCAGCATCAGCCGCAGTTGTCGCAGGCGCAGGCGGCTGTGGATCACATTGGCATCAGGAATCTTGGTCATGGGCCGGGCTCGCAGTAAAAGGCAGCGGCAAGCCTGACAATAAATGCCAGGCCTTGCCAGGGGCTACGTCAAGGGTAGGGGCTCATTGGGCCAGGGGATGTTCGTTCAGCTTTCTGCACGGCGCTGAAGCAGCCGCTGCAGGTCGGCAGACAGCAGCGGCCAGAACAGCATCAGCACCACGTCGAAGAAGGCGTTGTGCACCGAGTAGGCACCAATGGCGCAGACCATGATGATCGGTGCAATGATCGAGAACGGAATTCGCAGGATCGAGGCGAACAGCGGCACGGTGACCAGCACCACGATCAGGCTGACCACGTTGCCCAGGTACATACTGGCGATGAGCCCCCAGACGAAATCGTGCTGCTCGACGAACAGTGTCGGCCCCGGGTGCAGCCCCCAGATCATCAGGCTGCCAAGCATTACCGCAGCGGTGGCAGAGCCGGGAATGCCCAGGGTCAGCATCGGCAGCAGGGCGCTGGTGCCGGCAGCCTGGTCGGCGGTTTCCGGGGCGATCACGCCTTCGATTTCGCCCTTGCCGAAGTTCTCTCGGTGCTTGGAGAAGGGCCGCGCCAGGCTGTAGCTCATGAACGAGGCCGCAGTCGGGCCACCGGGCGTGATGCCCATCCAGCAGCCCACCAGAGTGCTGCGCAGCAGGGTCAGCCAATAGCGCGCCAAGCGCGCCCAGGTACACAGGATGATCATCGGCCCGGCGGTGAAGGCCGCCCAGGCTCTGGGCATCGCCACCGACGGGCCTTACCCGGGCGACACCATCTTCCTCAAGGTTCAGGGCGACGCCAGGCCTTCGAGATCGCTTGCCGCATGGGCGCCCACCGCCACTGATCGGAGCATTTCCTGGTTCCCGCATTCCCATGCCTTGGCATGGGAATGCTTTCTGGCATCCGCCGTTTGCTAGAGCGCCTTGGCCGGCATGGCTGCAGGCGTCGGCTTGCCCGCGAAAGGAACGAGATATCTCCGATAACCCTAAAAGGCAATAAAAGCCCTCCGGCGATCACCTGTGGTTATCGTTGGATGCCCATAAGTGATTAGCCGCTGCTGTCGGCGCTGGCTAAAGTCGCCTCATCGATTGAGCGGCTGCCAGCCACTCGCTCAGCGATCGAACAACTACAAAAAGCCCGCCTTGTCCCTTGCGCAAGGCCTGACCGGCACTCAAGGAACCTCCACATGACCCGTCCAGATTCTGCGCTGGCGCTCGCCAGCGCCATCTCCAAAAGCCGGCTGCGTCTGCTGCCCTTCCTGATCCTGATGTACATCCTGGCCTTTATCGACCGTTCCAACGTCGGCTTCGCCAAGGCGGCGCTGCAAGCCGACACCGGCCTCGGCGATGCAGCCTTCGCTTTTGGCGCGAGCATTTTCTTCATTGGCTACGCCTTCTTCGAAGTGCCCAGCAACTACATGCTGCATCGCCTCGGTGCGCGGGTCTGGTTGTGCCGGATCATGGTCACCTGGGGTCTGGTGTCGGCGGCGATGATGTTCGCTCACAACGCCCAGACGTTTTATGTGCTGCGTTTTCTTCTGGGCGTGGCCGAGGCCGGCTTCTTCCCGGGGATCATTCTCTACCTCACCTACTGGTTTCCGGTCCAGAGCCGGGGCCAGGCCCTGGGGCTGTTCTACTTCGGCCTACCCCTGGCGCTGGTCCTCGGCAGCCCGCTGTCGGGCTGGTTGCTGGAATTCCATGGGGTGTTCGGCCTGACCAACTGGCAATGGCTGTTCGTGGTCGAGGGCCTGATGGCGTCGGTGGTCGGCATCGCCGCCTACTTCTACCTGGTGGATCGTCCCGGCGATGCGCGCTGGTTGAGCGTCGAGCAGAAGCAGGCGCTGCATGACGCCCTGGCCGCAGAGGACGCAAGGAAAAAGGACAGCAGCCCCCACGGCTTCCTCAGTGCCCTGCGCAATCCCCGGGTCCTGCAATTCTGCCTGGCCTACTTCACCATCCAGATGAGCGTCTACGGCGTGGTGTTCTACCTGCCGACACGCATCGCCGGGCTGCTGGACGGCCACGTGGGCCTCAGCGTCGGGCTGATCACCGCGATTCCGTGGATCTGTGCCCTGCTGGTGACCCGCCTGGTGACCCGTTATGCCGACCGCAGTGGTCAGCATCAGCGCCTGGCGGTGGTGATGCTGACCATGGCCGCCCTGGGCATCGCTGCTTCCGCGCTGGGTAGCAGCATGGTCCCGGTGGTCCTGGCCTTCTGTTTCGCCGCCGCCGGCTTCGTCGCCGTGCAGCCGCTGTTCTGGACCATCCCCACCGGCTACCTCAGCGGTGCCGCGGCGGCCGGCGGCATCGCCCTGATCAACTCCATCGGCAACCTCGGCGGCTTTGTCGCGCCGAACCTCAAGACCCTGATGGAAACCCAGTTTGCCGATCCACGTGCGGGGATGTTCGCCCTGGCTCTGGTAGGCATCCTCGGCGCCATCCTGTTGTCACGCCTGAATACTCGGCACACCCCGACAGCTCCCAAACAGCTCACACCGTCCCAGGTCGGCTGATCACTACCCACGCCTTGCAAGGAAACCCCCTGATGAAAATCACCGCGATCCGTACCCGTGTATTCGAATGGAAAGGCAAAGTCGTGCCACCTCAGGCGCACTTCTGCACCAATGCCACGGACATCCTCTTCGAGCGTGGCGATGCCATGGGCTCGTTCCGTTTCCACGGCTGGCTGGTGGTGGAAGTGGAAACCGACAACGGCCTGGTGGGCATCGGCAATTGCGCCCTGGCGCCGCGGGTGGCCAAGGAAATCATCGACACCTATCTGGCTCCGATCGCCATCGGTGAAGACCCTTTCGACAACGAATACATCTGGCAGAAAATGTACCGTCAGAGTCACGCGTGGGGGCGCAAGGGCATCGGCATGGCGGCGATCTCGGCGATCGACATCGCCCTCTGGGACATCATGGGCAAAGCGGTGAACAAGCCGGTGTTCAAGCTCCTCGGCGGGCGCACCAAGGACAAGATCTGGACCTACGCCTCCAAGCTCTACGCCAATGACAATCTCGACCTGTTCCTCGAAGAGGCCCAGGGCTACCTCAACCAGGGTTTCACTGCGCTGAAGATGCGCTTCGGCTACGGTCCCAAGGACGGCCCGGCCGGCATGCGCCGCAACATCGAGCAGGTACGCGCTCTGCGCGAACTAGCCGGCCCGGATGTGGACATCATGCTCGAGTGCTATATGGGCTGGACCCTGGAATACGCCCGGCGCATGTTGCCCAAGCTGGCGGAGTTCGAGCCGCGCTGGTTGGAGGAGCCGGTGATCGCCGACGACCTCGAAGGCTACGTCGAACTGAAGAAGATGGGCATCATGCCGATCTCCGGCGGTGAGCACGAGTTCACCTCCTATGGCTTCAAGGACTTGCTGGAACGCCGCGCCGTCGACGTGATCCAGTACGACACCAACCGCGTCGGCGGCATCACCGCCGCGCGCAAGATCAACGCCATGGCCGAAGCCTGGTCGGTGCCTGTGATTCCCCATGCCGGGCAGATGCACAACTACCACTTGACCCTGTCCACCACGGCCTCGCCGATGGCCGAGTTCTTCCCGGTGTTCGACGTCGAGGTCGGCAACGAACTCTTCTACTACGTGTTCAAGGGCGAGCCGCAGCCAGTCAAGGGCTACATCCAGCTCGATGACCACAAGCCGGGCCTGGGCCTGGAAATCTCCGAAGACTACCTGAGCGAATTCAACATCATCGAATAAGCCTCGGGCGCCGCTTGCGGGCGGCGCCGTACACACCTATGGGAGAGCGAACATGCGCTTGATTCAATTTGCCAGCAGCACCGGTCAGCGTCAGGTCGGAGTGATCGAAGAGCAGCAAGTGCGAGTATTGCGCAACACCTCCAGCACCCGTGAACTGGCCCTGGCGGCGATCCGCAACCAGCGCAGCCTGCAGCAGGAAGCGCAGCTGCGCGGCAGTGATCCGGGACCGGACTATGCACAGCTGTTGCAGCAGGGCCGGGTGCTGCCGCCCCTGGACCATGAGGACCCGGCCCATTGCCTGATCAGCGGCACCGGCCTGACCCACCTGGGCAGCGCCTCGACCCGGGACAAGATGCACCAGCATGACGGCGAGGTCGAAGCGGGCATGACCGACACCATGCGCATCTTCAAATGGGGCCTGGAAGGCGGCAAGCCCGAGGCCGGGCAAGTGGGGGCCCAGCCGGAATGGTTCTACAAGGGCGACGGCAGCATTGTCGTGCGTCCCGGCGGCGATTTTCCGCTGCCGCCGTTTGCCGAGGATGGGGGGGAGGAACCGGAGCTCACCGGCCTTTATGTGATCGGTGATGATGGACTGCCGTACCGCGTCGGTTATGCCCTGGGCAACGAGTTCTCCGACCATGTGATGGAGCGGCGCAACTACCTGTACCTGGCCCACTCGAAGCTGCGCTACTGCGCCTACGGCCCGGAATTGCGGGTCGGCGAACTGCCCCGGCACCTGGTGGGCCGCAGCCGCATTATCCGCAACGCTGAAGTGCTCTGGGAAAGGGAGTTTCTCAGCGGTGAGGACAACATGTGCCATAGCCTGGCCAACCTCGAATACCACCACTTCAAGTACGCGCAGTTCCTGCGTCCCGGCGACGTCCATGTGCACTACTTCGGCACCGCCACCCTGTCCTTTGCCGACGGTGTACGCACGCGCCCCGGCGACCGCTTCCAGATCAGCCTCGAAGCCTTCGGCGCGCCCCTGGAAAACACCATCGGTGCAAGCGTCCAGCCCTTGGCCATCGGCCAGGTACGGGCCCTGTAAATCTTCAAACACCGGCCTCTGGCGCCGGTCAAGGAATTCTCATGACTCGCTTGTCTGGACACAACTACATTGGTGGCGCCCGCAGCGCTCTGGGCGAGGTGCAGTTGCACAGCCTGGATGCCAGCAGTGGCCAAGCCCTGCCGGGAAGCTTCTTTCAGGCGACCGCGGCGGAAGTGGATGCCGCGGCCCGGGCCGCGGCGCTGGCCTACCCGCTGTACCGCAACCTCAGCGCCGAGCGGCGTGCGCAGTTTCTCGATGCCATTGCCGATGAACTGGACGGCCTCGGGGATGATTTCATCGCCACTGTCTGCCGGGAAACTGCCTTGCCCGCCGGGCGCATTCAGGGCGAGCGAGGGCGTACCAGCGGCCAGTTGCGTTTGTTCGCCAGGGTCCTGCGTCGGGGCGACTTCTATGCTGCACGCATCGATCGCGCCTTGCCCCAGCGCCAGCCGCTGCCGCGCCCGGACCTGCGCCAGTACCACATCGGCCTGGGCCCGGTGGCGGTGTTTGGTGCCAGCAACTTCCCCCTGGCGTTCTCCACCGCCGGTGGCGACACCGCTGCGGCCCTGGCCGCCGGTTGCCCGGTGGTGTTCAAGGCCCACAGCGGGCACATGGCGACCGCCGAGTGGGTGGCGGACGCGATCATCCGCGCGGCGCAGCGCAGCGGGATGCCCGCCGGAGTGTTCAACATGATCTACGGAGCCGGGGTCGGGGAGTGGCTGGTCAAGCACCCGGCGATCCAGGCGGTGGGCTTTACCGGCTCCCTCAAGGGTGGCAATGCCTTGTGCCAGATGGCCGCGACCCGGCCGCAGCCGATCCCGGTGTTCGCCGAGATGTCGAGCATCAACCCGGTGATCCTGCTGCCGGAGGCTCTCAGGGTCCGGGGTTCGCAGATCGCCGCCGAACTGGCGGGTTCGGTGACCTTGGGTGCGGGTCAGTTCTGTACCAATCCTGGCCTGATCATCGGCCTGCGCTCGCCGCAGTTCAGCGCCTTTCTCCAGCAGTTCAGCACGCAGATGGACCAGCAGGCGCCGCAGACCATGCTCAACAGCGGCACGCTGGTCAGCTATTGCCAGGGGCTTGCAGCCTTGCACCAGCATCCACGTTTGCGGCACCTGGCGGGGCGGCCACAGCAGGGCGCCCAGGCACAGGCTCAGCTATTTCAGGCCGATGTCAGCCTGTTGCTGGAGGGCGATGAACTGCTTCAGGAGGAAGTCTTCGGCCCGGCCAGCATCGTCATCGAAGTGGCGGATCAGCGTGAACTGGCGGCGGCCTTGCAGGGGCTGCGTGGGCAACTGACCGCGACCTTGATCGGCGAGGAACAGGAACTGCTGGAGCATCGCTGGCTCAGCGAGGTCTTGCAGGAAAAGGTCGGCCGGCTATTGCTCAATGGCTACCCGACCGGGGTCGAAGTCTGCGATGCGATGGTTCACGGCGGGCCTTATCCGGCAACGTCGGATGCCCGTGGCACCTCGGTGGGCAGCCTGGCGATCGCGCGCTTCCTGCGCCCGGTATGTTTCCAGAACTACCCGGACGCGCTGCTGCCTGAAGCCCTGCGCAATGCCAACCCGCTGGGTATACGACGCCTGGTGGACGGAGAAATGAGCAACGCCGCGCTTTGACCCTGGGCGGCCGCAACAGGCCTTGAGCAGATGCCGGCAGCCTGTTTCAGGCTGCGGCCTTCACCGCCGGCCTGAGCACCAGCCACAGCGCGGCGGCAATCAGCGCGCCGCCATACAGGTGGGCCATGGACAGCGGCTCGTCCAGCAGCAACGCGCCCCACAGTACGCCGAATGGCGGGATCATGAAGGTCACGGTCATCGAGCGCACCGGGCCGATGGCGCTGAGCAGGCGGAAATACAGCACGTAGGCAAACGCGGTGCAGCCCAGCCCCAGCCCCAAAAGCGATAGCCATACGCTCCAGCCACCCCAGCTGGGGGGCGGCTGGCTGATGGCGTTGTAGGCGAACAGCGGCAACAGCAGCAGGGTCGCTCCCAGCATGCTGCCCAGGGCCGACAGGCGGCTGTCCAGGCCGCCGGCCTGGTCCAGCCAGCGTCGGGCGAGGAACCCGGCGAAGCCGTAGCAGGTGGTGGCCATCAAGCAGGACAGGGCGCCCAGCAGCAGGTCTCGGTCGAAGGCCACGGGGCCGGCGCGGGTCAGGATGCCGACGCCGAGCAGGCCCAGGCAGACCCCGGCGAATTTGCTCGGGGTCAGGCGTTCATGGAAAAACAGGCCGCCGATCAGCACCCCCATCAACGGCGTGGTGGCATTGAAGATCGCCGAGTAGCCGGCGGGCAGCACCTGGGCCGCCACCGAGTACATCGTCGCGGGTATCCCGGAGTTGATCACCCCGAGCAGCAGCACGGTCTTGAGCTTGCCGCGAAAGTTCCAGTCGACCCGCATCAACGCCAGCATCACCAGCAGCCCGAGCGCGGCGATGGACACCCGGAAGAAGGCCGTGGGCACGCTGCCCAGTACCGGGGCGATGATGCGCATGAACAAGAAGCTCGCGCCCCAGATGGCGGCCAGCGACAGCAGGCGCAGCAGATCGACAGGTTTCACAGGAGGTTCCTTGGGTTCGGGGCGAGGGATCTTGCCCAGCGTGGCCGGGCATGGCAAACCTTATTGGCGCACGGGGCGAAGAAAACCCGCACCCCGATTGTTGCGTTCAATCCTGCGTTGCAGAGGCCTGGAGACAGAGCGACCGCCGGGTCATTTTTCGGCGTACATCCCATCACAAAAATACGCTTCTCTTCACCTCGTTTCACTGGCTAAGCTCTGGCATCGTAAATTCCCGCAGAGGTCTCTTTATGTCGCAGTCATGGCCCGCCGCCGATATCGCTCGAATGATCCTCGATGGCTTCGACGACTACCGCGAGCACTTTCGCCAGATCACCGACGGTGCCCGGCAACGCTTCGAGCAGGCGCAGTGGCAGCAAGCGCAAAAGGCCTCGGCAGCGCGGATCAACCTGTATGAAGAGAAGGTGGGCGAGACCGTGGCGCGCCTGCACCAGGCCTTCAGCTCCGAGTCGCTGATGGATGTCAGCCAGTGGCCACTGGTAAAAAGCGCCTACATCAGCCTGATCGACCTGCGCTTTGACGATGAGCTGTCCGAGACCTGGTACAACTCGATCTTCTGCGGCCTGTTCAGCCACGACCTGATCAGCGACGGCTGCATGTTCATCCACACCACCCGGCCCAGCCTGCGCCGGGCCCGGGCCGCGCAGACCCGCAGCTACAAGCCCCAGGGCGAACTGGCGACGATGCTCGAACAGGTATTCGCCGACTACCGCTTCAGCGAGGACTACGCCGACCTGCCGGGGGACCTGCGGCGCCTGGAGGCGCAATTGCGGGAGAACCTGCCGGACTGGGTGTGCAAGGACCCGGAACTGACCCTGGAACTGTTTTCCTCGGTGCTCTACCGCAATAAGGGCGCCTATCTGGTGGGGCGCATCTTCACCCATGAAGAACAGTGGCCGCTGGTGATCCCGCTACTGCACCGCGAAGGCCGGGGGATCCAGATCGACGCGCTGATCACCGACGAGGCGGACGTCTCGATCATCTTTTCCTTCACCCGTTCCTACTTCATGGTGGACGTGCCGGTGCCGGCGGAATTCATCGGCTTCCTCAAGCGCATCCTGCCGGGCAAGCACATCGCCGAGCTGTACACCTCCATCGGTTTCTACAAGCACGGTAAGTCGGAGTTCTACCGTGCCCTGATCAACCACCTGGCCAGCACCGACGATCGCTTCATCATGGCTCCCGGGGTGCGCGGCATGGTCATGAGCGTGTTCACCCTGCCGGGCTTCAACACCGTGTTCAAGATCATCAAGGACCGCTTCTCGCCGTCGAAGAACGTCGACCGGGCCACGGTGATCGAGAAATACCGGCTGGTGAAAAGCGTGGATCGGGTGGGCCGCATGGCCGATACCCAGGAGTTCGCCGACTTCCGCTTCCCCCTGAGCAAGTTCGACCCGGCGTGCCTTGAGGAACTGCTGGAAGTGGCGCCCTCCACGGTGGCGGTGGAAGGCCAGGCGGTACTGATCCGCCACTGCTGGACCGAGCGGCGCATGACCCCGCTCAACCTCTACCTGGAGCATGCCAACGAAGCCCAGGTGCGCGAGGCCCTGGAGGACTATGGCCTGGCGATCAAGCAGCTGGCCGCGGCCAACATCTTCCCCGGCGACATGCTGCTGAAGAACTTCGGCGTCACCCGCCATGGCCGGGTGGTGTTCTATGACTACGACGAAATCTGCTTCCTCACCGAAGCCAACTTCCGCCACATTCCGGCCCCTCGTACCCCGGAAGATGAAATGGCTTCCGAGCCCTGGTACTCCATCGGCCCCCACGACGTGTTTCCCGAGGAGTTCCCGCCGTTCCTGTTCGCCGATGCCGGCCAGCGCAAGCTGTTCGACCAGTTGCACGGCGAGCTGTACAACGCCGATTACTGGAAGGGCCTGCAGGAGGCCATTCGCGCCGGTAAGGTGATCGATGTCTTCCCTTACCGGCGCCAAGGCCTGGAAGACGAATAAATAGACGTGCAGGAGCCGGCTTGCCGGCGAGGGCGTCCTCACCGGCCCCTTCGCCGACAAGCCGGCTCCTACGTATTGCATGGACTTTTCTGCGACAATCGCGCCCTGCCTAAATAGACGACCCTTGCGTACCTGATGACTGACGAATCGCCTGCAATCGACCAACTGCTGAAAAACCTCGATCAAGCCATGCTCGGCGACCGTCACCGGTTGCGCCGGCAGTTGCTCGAACTGCGCAAGAAGCCCGACGAGGCCAAGCTCGCCCAGTGGCTGGAGCGCATGCAGGCTTCCTGCAACCTGGTGACGGCGCGTCGCCAGAGCGTGCCGCAGATCCGCTATGACGACAGCCTGCCGATTGCCGCCAAGCGCGACGAGATCAAGGAGGCGCTGCTCAAGCATCAGGTGCTGATCATTGCCGGCGAGACCGGCTCGGGCAAGACCACCCAGTTGCCGAAGATCTGCCTGGAAATCGGTCGTGGCCAGCATGGCCTGATCGGCCATACCCAGCCCCGGCGGATTGCTGCCCGCAGCGTGGCCAGCCGAGTCGCCGAAGAGCTGGCCACGCCCCTGGGCTCGCTGGTGGGCTACCAGGTGCGCTTCGAGGACCAGAGCGATTCCAGCACCCTGATCAAGCTGATGACCGACGGCATCCTGCTGGCGGAAACCCAGAACGATCGCTACCTGGAACGCTACGACACGATCATCGTCGACGAGGCCCACGAGCGCAGCCTGAATATCGACTTCCTCCTCGGCTACCTCAAGACCCTGCTGCCGCGGCGCCCGGACCTGAAGGTCATCATCACCTCGGCGACCATCGACCTTGAGCGCTTCTCCAAGCACTTCGATAACGCGCCGATCGTCGAGGTCTCCGGCCGCACCTTCCCGGTGGAAACCTGGTATCGCCCGTTGACCCTGGAACAGGACGAGGAGGGCAACCGGGTCGAGGACGACCTCACGGTGGACCAGGCGATCCTCGCCACCCTGGATGAAATCGCCGCCCATGAACGCAGTGAAAGGCGCAGCCCCGGGGACGTGCTGGTGTTCCTGCCCGGCGAGCGGGAGATCCGCGACGCCGCGGAGATGCTGCGCAAGGCCCAGCTCAAGCACACCGAGATCCTGCCGCTGTACGCGCGCCTGTCGCCGGCGGAACAGCAGCGCATCTTCCAGTCCCACCCGGGCCGCCGCGTGGTGCTGGCCACCAACGTCGCCGAAACCTCGCTGACCGTGCCGGGCATCCGCTACGTGATCGACAGCGGCACTGCGCGCATCAGCCGCTACAGCTACCGGGCCAAGGTCCAGCGCCTGCCCATCGAGGCGATTTCCCAGGCCAGCGCCAACCAGCGCAAGGGCCGTTGCGGCCGGGTCGAACCGGGGATCTGCGTGCGCCTGTACAGCGAGGAAGATTTCCTCGGCCGGCCGGAATTCACCGACCCGGAGATCCTGCGTACCAACCTGGCGGCGGTGATCCTGCAGATGCTGCACCTGCGCCTGGGGGAAATCACCGCCTTCCCGTTTATCGAACCGCCGGATGGCAAGGCCATCAGCGACGGTTTCAACCTGCTGCAGGAACTCTCGGCAGTCGACCGCAACAGCCAGCTGACACCACTGGGCCGGCAACTGGCGCGCCTGCCGGTGGATCCGCGCATGGGCCGCATGCTGCTGGAAGCGGCCAAGCTCGGCAGCCTCCAGGAAGTGCTGATCGTCGCCAGCGCCATGTCGATCCAGGACCCCCGCGAGCGTCCGCCGGAGCGCCAGCAGGCCGCCGACCAGGCCCACGCCCAGTGGAAGGACGTGGATTCGGACTTCGCCGGGCTGGTCAACCTGTGGCGCGGCTTCGAAGAACAGCGCCAGGCCCTCACCGCCAGCCCGCTGCGCAACTGGTGCCGCAAGAATTTCCTGAACTACCTGCGCCTGCGCGAGTGGCGTGATTCGCACCGGCAATTGAGCCTGATCTGCCGCGACCTGCAACTGAGCCTGAACAAGGAGCCGGCGGACTACCCGAAACTGCACAAGGCGGTGCTGGTAGGCCTGCTCAGCCAGATCGGCCAGAAGACCGAAGACGGCGACTACCTGGGGGCCCGCCAGCGGCGCTTCTGGATCCACCCGTCCTCGGGCCTGGGCAAGAAGCGCCCGCAATGGCTGATGACCGCCGAGCTGGTGGAAACCACCAAGCTCTATGCGCGCATGGTGGCCAAGATCGAGCCGGACTGGATCGAGCCCCTGGCCGGCCATCTGGTGAAGAAGAACCACTTCGAGCCCCATTGGGAGAAGAAGCGCGGCCAGGTAGTGGCCTACGAGCAGATCACCCTGTTCGGCCTGATCGTGGTCGGCCGCCGGCCAGTGCATTACGGCCCGGTGGACCCGGTGGTATCCCGCGAGCTGTTCATCCGCGAGGCCCTGGTGCGTGGCGAAATCCAGTCCAAGGCCAAGTGCCTGAGCGCCAACACCCAGTTGCTGGAGCAGCTCGATGCCCTGGAAGCCAAGGCCCGGCGCCGCGACATCCTGGCCGACGAGGAAACCCTGTTCGCCTTCTACGACGCGCGCCTGCCAGCGGAGATCCACCAGACCGCGACCTTCGACAGCTGGTACCGGGTGCACAGCCAGAAGAACCCGCAGTTGTTGATCATGCGCGAGGAAGACGTGCTGGCCCGCGAGGCCAGCGAGGTCACCGCCAAGCAGTACCCGGACACCTTGCATATCGGTGACCTGGAACTGGCCCTGAGTTACCACTTCGAACCCAACCATCCCCGGGACGGCGTGACCCTGCGGGTGCCGGCGCCGCTGCTGCCGGCACTGCCCGCCGAACGCCTGGAATGGCTGGTGCCGGGGCTGATCGAGGCCAAGTGCATCGCCCTGGTGCGCAACCTGCCCAAGGCCCTGCGCAAGAACTTCGTGCCGGTGCCGGACTTCGTCAAGGCCGCCCTGCAGCGCATGGTCTTCGCCGAGGGCTCCTTGCCCCAGGCCCTGGGCCGCGAGCTGCTGCGCATGACCGGTGCCCGGGTCAGCGACGAGGCCTGGAGCGAAGCCGAACAACAGGTGGAAAGCCACCTGCGGATGAACCTGGAAATCGTCGACGCCCAGGGCAAGTTCCTCGGCGAAGGCCGCGACCTGGCCGAACTGACGGCGCGTTTCGCCGAAGCCAGCCAGGCTGCCCTGGCGGTGCCGCAGACCGCCAAGGGCCAGCAGCCGGTGGAAGCCAAGGTGTTCGCCGCAGTCGCAGAAAAGACCCAGCAGAAGATCGCCGGGTTGTCGATGACGGTGTATCCGGCGCTGGTCGAGGAGGCCGGGACCGTCAAGGAAGGGCGCTTCTCCACCGCCGCCGAGGCTGAGTTCCAGCACCGCCGGGCCTTGCAGCGCCTGCTCTTGCAACAACTGGCGGAGCCGGCCAAGTTCCTGCGGGGCAAGTTGCCGGGCCTTACCGAGCTGGGCCTGCTGTACCGCGAACTGGGCCGGGTCGATGCGCTGGTGGAGGACATTCTCCTGGCCAGCCTCGACAGTTGCATTCTTGAAGGCGAGGCCGTGCTGCCTCGGGATGGCGCGGGCCTGGCCTCCCTGGCCGAGCGCAAGCGTGGTGCCTGGACCGAGCACGCCGAGCGCCTGGCACGCCTGACCCTGGAGATCCTCAAGCTCTGGCACGGCCTGCAAAAGCGCTTCAAGGGCAAGATCGACCTGGCCCAGGCCGTGGCCCTCAACGACATCAAGGCCCAGCTGGCGAACCTGGTGTACCCGGGCTTTGTCCGGGAAACCCCGGCCCTGTGGCTCAAGGAACTGCCGCGTTACCTCAAGGCCGTGGAACTGCGCTTCGAGAAACTCGGCAGCCAGGTGCAGAAGGACCGGGTCTGGAGCAGCGAGCTCACGGGCCTGTGGAGCCAGTACCAGACCCGGGCCCAGAAGCATGCCCAGGAAGGCAAGCGCGACCCGCAGCTGGAGCTGTACCGCTGGTGGCTGGAGGAGTACCGGGTGTCCCTGTTCGCCCAGCAGTTGGGGACCAAGGTGCCGATTTCCGACAAGCGCCTGAGCAAGCAGTGGAGCCTGGTCGACGCCTGATCTAAAGCCCTTCGCAGGCGCTGGCGTGCTAGCGAAAGCGCCGCCAGGGGCGGTATAGGGTTGACTCCGTCGATCTTGCAGTTGCGGCGAAATGGCGGAGGTTATGGCAAACTCCGCCGTCATAAATGCCGGCCCCGGCTTTCTGCATCGCAGGCAGCCTGGGCGGATCGGAATAAAGCGATGCCAGAAACGGCTCCCCTGGCGGGAGTCGTCCCTTTACGGTTTGGCACGTGAGTGCCAATACCTTCTGCCTCAACACATTAGAGGAACGACCGTGCACAACGTCGTCATCAGCGGCACCGGCCTGTTTACCCCGGCCAACAGCATCTCCAACGAAGAGCTGGTGGAATCGTTCAATACCTACGTCCACCAGTTCAACAGTGACAACGCTGCCGCCATCGAGCGCGGCGAAGTGCAGGCCCTGACCGAATCCAACGCTGCCTTCATCGAAAAGGCCTCGGGCATCAAGAGCCGCTTCGTCATGGACAAGGACGGCATCCTCGACCCGCAGCGCATGGCTCCACGCCTGCCGGAACGCTCCAACGACGAATGGTCGGTACTCTGCCAGATGGCCGTGGCCGCCGCCGAGCAAGCCCTGCAGCGGGCCGGCAAGACTGCCGCCGACATCGACGGGGTGATCGTCGCCTGCTCCAACCTGCAGCGCGCCTACCCGGCCATCGCCATCGAAGTCCAGGCCGCACTGGGCATCCAGGGTTTTGGCTTCGACATGAACGTGGCCTGCTCCTCGGCGACCTTCGGCATCCAGGCGGCCTGCAACAGCGTGCAACTGGGCCAGGCCCGGGCGATCCTGATGGTCAACCCGGAAGTCTGCACCGGGCACCTGAACTTCCGTGACCGCGACAGCCACTTCATCTTCGGCGACGCCGCCACCGCGGTGGTCATCGAGCGAGCCGACCTGGCCACCTCCGAGCACCAGTTCGACATCGTCAGCACCAAGCTGCTGACCCAGTTCTCCAATAACATCCGCAACAACTTCGGCTTCCTCAACCGCGCCGCGGAAGAGGGTATCGGTGCCCGCGACAAGCTGTTCGTCCAGGAAGGCCGCAAGGTATTTCGCGATGTATGTCCGATGGTGGCCGAGCTGATCGCTGCGCACCTGGAAGAAAACCAGCTCAACGTCAGCGACGTGAAGCGCTTCTGGCTGCACCAGGCCAACCTCAGCATGAACCACCTGATCGTCAAGAAGCTCCTGGGCCGCGAAGCCTCGGTGGAAGAAGCGCCGGTGATTCTCGACACCTACGCCAACACCAGTTCGGCGGGTTCGGTGATTGCCTTCCACAAGTACCAGGACGACCTGGCCAGCGGTTCCCTGGCCGTGCTCAGCTCCTTTGGCGCCGGTTATTCGATCGGTAGCGTGTTGCTGCGCAAGCGTTGATCCAGGGTTGGGGTGTGGCGTCGGGCGGGATTGGCGCGTCACACCCCCTCAAACCTGCATGATTGAACGAGGCACGAATGGCCGCTGCTGATGACACGCAACTGCTAGAGCGCCTGTTGGCGGGCGAACAAAAGGCTTACAAGGAACTGGTCGGCACCTACCAGAGCGCCATGCGCGCCGTGGCCTACGCCATTGTCGGCAACCGCCACGCCGACGAAGTGGTACAGGACGCCTGGCTGTCGGTGGTGCGCAACCTGGCGGGTTTCCAGGGGCGTTCCAGCCTCAAGACCTGGCTGCTGACCATCACCGCCAACGCGGCCAAGAGCCGCTACAAGCAGAACCGCCGGGAAGTGTTGCTCGACGATCTGCCGGCGCCCCATGGCACCGTGGGTGATGAGCGTTTCTCCTCCAGCGATGGTCACTGGCTGGTGGCGCCTTTCGCCTGGCACGAAGATACCCCGGAGGCCCTGCTGACCGAGTCCGAACTGCGTGACTGCCTGGAGCACACCTTGCTCAGCCTGTCGGAGTTGCAGAGCAGTGTCCTGCTGTTGCGCGAACGCCAGGGCCTGGAGCTGGAAGAGATCTGTAACCTTTTGGGGCTCACGCTCTCCAATGTCCGGGTACTGCTGCACCGGGCGCGTCTGAAGGTCTTCGCCACCGTGGAGCATTTTGAGGAAACCGGCCAATGCTGACCTGCAAGGAACAAGTGGCACGATCCAGCGATTATCTCGATGGCCAGTTGAGCTTTCGCGAGCGCTTGATGGTGCGCCATCATCTGTTGTTCTGCCCCAACTGCCGGCGTTTCATTCGCCAGATGCGCCTGCTCCAGGCCACCTTGCGGGTGCTTCCGGAGCCGCCCCTGGAAGGTCTCGACGAACTGGCCGAGCGTCTGGCCGCCGAGCGCCAGAACCACCGCTGATCCTGCCCCCCCCCATGGCTCGGTAGCCGCTGTCGAGCCCCGGCGAGGCTGCGAAAAGGCCCGCAGGGCCTTGCTTGACGGTCTCCCGCCGAACCTCCTGCGCCCTCAGGATCGCGGCGTCTCCTACAGAGCCGTTCGCCGCCTCGCCGGGGTTCGACGGCTACAGACACCACATGAAACTGTCATCCGATCAAAGGTGACAGTGTTCTTGTGTCCCCCTATTCCCCCGCAAAACCCAGGGCAAAGGCTCTAGTACAGGCTTTTTGCCTTATTTCATTTCGAAGTAAAAAAGTTCCCCTGTAATCAAATCTTTATCTATCAGCAACCCGGCTGAAATAACCCCTCGCCAAGATTCCCACCCAACACCAGCGGGCCAACCCCGCGTGTTTTCCAACGCTACAGACCACCAATTAGGGGAACTCTTCGATGATCCGTAAGCACTTCGCCGGTTTTGCCGCCAGCGCCCTGGCCTTGGCAGTAACCGCCCAGGCTTTCGCTGGCACCGTCACCACCGACGGCGCCGATATCGTAGTCAAAACCAAGGGCGGCCTTGAGGTTGCTACCACCGACTCCGCGTTCAGCTTCAAGCTGGGCGGTCGTCTGCAAGCCGACTATGGCCGTTTCGACGGGTTCTACACCAAGAATGGTGACAGCGGCGACGGCGCGTACTTCCGCCGCGCCTATCTGGAATTGGGCGGCACCGCCTACAAGGATTGGAAATACCAGATCAACTACGACTTCTCCCACAACTCGGGCACCGCCGATGACGGTTACTTCGACGAGGCGTCCATCTCCTACGTCGGCTTCAAGCCGGTGACCCTGCGCGCCGGCCGCTTCGACGAAGACTTCGGCCTGGAGAAGGCCACCAGTTCCAAGTGGGTTACCGCCATGGAGCGTAACGCCGCCTACGAGCTGGCCGACTGGGTCAACTCCCACGAGAACGGCATGGGCCTGCAGGCCAGCTCGGTGGTCGCCGACATGGCCTACCTGTCCGGCAGCGTGGCGGCCAAGGACATCAACGACAAGGACGGCGACAGCGTCAAGCAGTTCAACGCGCGTGCCGTGTTCGCCCCGATGCACGAGACCGGCAACGTCCTGCACTTCGGTCTGGACTTTGCCAGCCGTGATGTGAGCGACACCGCTTTCGACTCGCGGATCCGCCCACGCCTGGGCGTGCGTGGTATCGCCACCAACGGCGGCAACGATGCCGGCACCAACGGCAACCGTGCCACCTTCGGCGGCGGCGCCGGCCTCAACGCGTCGAGCCAGACGGCCGTTGGCGCCTATGACAATGACCGGGTGTTCGGCGGTGAATTCGCCTTCGCCACCGGCCCGTTCTCGGCCCAGGCGGAATACCTGACCCGCAAGCTGCAGGCCGACAGCAACGCCTACAAGGACGTCAAGGCCACCGGTTTCTACGGCCAACTGGCCTATACCCTGACCGGCGAGGCCCGGGTGTACAAACTCGACGGCGCCAAGTTCGACACCATCAAGCCCGAGAACAAGCAGTACGGTGCCTGGGAAGTGTTCTACCGCTACGACAACATCAAGGTCGATGACAAGAACGTCGTAGCCGCCACCGCCACCCGTGACGTCGGCGATGCCAAGGCCACCATGAACACCATCGGGGTCAACTGGTACGCCAACGAGGCGATCAAGATTTCCGCCAACTACATCAAGGTCAACACCGACAAGATCACCAACAACGTTGGCGATGACAGCGGCGATGCCCTCGTAGCCCGTGTGCAGTACGTGTTCTAACGCTGTTGCAACACCCAGGTAGAGCTCTTTCTCATCCGTTATAGCTCCTCTCGTTTTAACCCCGCCCCGGCGGGGTTTTTTTTTGCCCGCTGCACGGGCGCCTCTCAAGGGCAGGCGGTTTCGTGCAGGTACAGCCACTGCGCCGCATCGCCCTGCACGCGAATGATCGCCAGGGACAGGCGCGCGCTTTCGACCTGGTCCAGGCGGTGGGTTTCCTTGTAGTGGATCGCCGCGCTCTGGCCTTCCTGCCACACACAGCGCACCTGGCTGATGCTGATTTCCAGACCGGGGCGTTGGCCCAGGCCTTCGCGAAACAGCTGTTCCACCTGCTCGCGGCCGACCATGGCGCCGCCGGTGGTGACCATCTGGAAGTCTTCGGCGAACAGCCCCAGCAAGGGATCGATGCAGGCCTCGGCATCCCCGCGCTGGTTGGTGAAGACGCTGTGAATCAGTTGGTGAATCCAGTGCACGCTGTATTGCGCCTGTCTAGCGATCGAGTTGGGCATGGGAGACCTCGGGTGGTGGGAGTCGGTTCAGGGTCAACAGGGGTAGCAGGCCGGCTGCGGCGGCCAGCAAAAGGCTCAGGTGGTAGGCGCCGGTGACGCCCCGATAACCCAGCAGCAGGTTGTAGAGCATCAACAGCAAGGCCGCGCCGAGGCTGAAGGCCATCTGCCGGTTGATGTTCCAGATCACGCTGGCCTTGTGCGTATCGGCGCCGTCGAAGTCCAGCAGGGCGGTGGTCTGCGCGGTATTGGCACCGGCGCCGCCGCCCAGGCCCATCAGCAGGTAGGCCAGGCTGATCAGGGGCAGATCGGCCAGCGAATCGACCCCGTACAGGCTGGCGATGCCGGCGCTGTGCAGCACCAGGGCGATGGCGAACAGCCGTGCGGCGCCCAGGCGATTGTACAAACGTCCGCAGGCGAGCATCGCCAGCAGTGCGCCGGCGGCATACAGCAGCATGAACATGCCGCTGTGCTGGGCGCTCAGGTGCAGGCTCTCCTGAAGGAAGAACAGGCTCAGCAGATTGACCCCGGTGAAGAGCCCGGGGATCGCGTGATAGATAGCCACCGACAGGCCCAGGCGCGGATTTTTCAGCAGCCGCAGTTCGACGATGGGCCGGGCGCAGGCCCGACAGTGACGCCGGTAGCACTCGGCCAATAGCAGGCCGGCAACCAGGCCCGGTGCGGCCTGATGGGCCGGGTAGCCGCTGCCGTACAGCGACATGCCGAGCAACAGGCAGCCCAGGCTCGCAGTCACCAGCAGCAGGCCGCGCAGGTCCGGGCGCGGCGGTGGCGCCGAGCGCTCGGCGTTGATCCAGCACCAGGACAGCAACGCCGCCAGCAGCGACAGCGGCAGGCTGGCGAAGAACACCCAGCGCCAGGAACTGTGGTCGACAATGGCCCCACCCACCGTGGGCGACAGCGCTGGCGCCAGTAGCGCCACGGCCATCACCAGGGTGGAGATCCGCGCCCGTTGCGTGCCCTGGAACAGGTTGAAGGTCAGTGCCTGCCCCAGGGGAATCAGCAGGCCGCCGGCCATGCCCTGGACCAGCCGCCAGAACACCAGTGGCATGAAGCTGTCGGCCAGCCCGCACATCAGCCCGGCAACGCTGAACAGCAGCATCGAGGCGCAGAGCACCTGGCGGTTGCCGAAACGCGCCGCGAGCCAGGTGCTGATGGCGATCACCAGGGTCAGGCCGAGGATGTAGGCATTGGCGACCCAGGCCACGGCGGCGCTGGACACTTGCAGTTGGGCGGCGATAGTGGGCAGGGCCACCGCCGACATGAAAATGTTGACGCAGTCGATGAAGAATCCGAGAAGGAATACCACCGCCACTTTGTATCTGTAAGTCATGCCGTCTCCCTTTTGGCGCGCAGCTTAGGGAGCTTGGGGGCAGGGTGTCGAGGTGCCTATACTTGACGCATTGTTTAATGGGATTTGACAGTGAGCGAAAATTTTCACGGCCAGCTGCACCGGGTACAGACCTTTCTTGCGGTGGTGGACTTCGGCTCATACACCCGCGCCGCGCAGTACCTGGGCATCAGCAAGGCCATGGCCAGCCTGCACATAAAGGCCCTGGAGCAAGCGCTGGCGAGCACCTTGCTGATCCGCACCACGCGGCAGGTGACACTGACCGAGACCGGCCAGGCCCTCTACGACGAGTTCAAGGGGATTGTCGCCAATATCGACACCGCCTTCGACAATGTGCTGCACGGGCGCGACCGGGTCAGTGGCAAGTTGCGCATCAGCTCCACGGCGGAGTATGCCGAGACGTTCGTGTTGCCGATCCTGCCGTTGTTCACCGCGCGTTATCCCGAGGTGCGCCTGAGTTATCACTTCAACTCGTCGTTGAATGATCTGGTGGCGGAAAAGCTCGACCTGGTGATCCGCCTCGGGCACCTGGCGGACTCGGGGTTCAAGGGGCGCCAGCTGGCGGACTACGCCATTGTCCTGGTGGCCAGCCCGGCGCTGCTCAAGGACCGGCAGGTGATGCAGCCTGAAGAGCTCGATGCCTGGCCCTGGATTGGCAACAGCAACCTGGGTGGGCCGCCGGGCTGGACCTTCAGCCATCCGCGCCGTGGCGAGGTGGAGGTCAAGGTCAGCCCCGGGCACGAGTCCAACTCGGCGACGGCGATTCGCGCCATGGCCCTGGCCGGCCTGGGGCTGGCGGTGCTGCCGGAGTGGATGGTCCTCGATGACCTGGGCAACGGGCGGCTGGTGCGGGTATTGCCCGAGTACCGGCTGGCCACGCAGCCGGTGCATGTGCTGTTTCCCAACAGTGCGCACCTGCCGCGCAAGTCCCGGGTGTTCATCGACTTTCTGGCGGAGCACCTGGGGCGCTAGCGCTGCGGCGGTTTCGGTGAACCCGGGGATGGAGGATACTCCCCGGGTTGTTCGATCTGAATTCCGGGGACCCCGATGCCGCTGCAATCCTTGAACAGCCTGTCCGCCGTCGATCCTGCGCAATGGGATGGCCTGCTCAAGGACGGGCAACCCTTTGTGCGCCACGCCTTTCTCAGTGCCCTGGAAGACAGCGGCAGCCTTGGCCCGCGCTCTGGCTGGCAGGCCGAGCACCTGCTGCATGTCGAAGACGGTCGGCTGCTGGCGGCGCTGCCCAGCTATCGCAAATGGCATTCCTACGGCGAATACGTGTTCGATCATGGCTGGGCGGATGCCTGCGCCCGGGCCGGAATCGACTACTACCCCAAGCTGCTGACGGCGGTGCCGTTCAGCCCGGTGAGCGGCGCCCGGGTGCTGGCAGCGACCCAGGCAGATGCGCTCGAACTGCTGAAAAGCCTGCCCGGCTACCTGGAGATCGAAGGGCTTTCCAGTGCCCATATCAACTTCACCGACGATTTCAGCGACGCGGCCCTGGAGCAGCAACCGGGCTGGCTGCAGCGCCTGGGCTGCCAGTTTCACTGGCAGAACCGTGGCTACCGGGACTTTCAGGATTTCCTCGATGCCCTGAGCTCGCGCAAGCGCAAGCAGATGCGCAAGGAGCGCGAGCAGGTGGCGGGGCAGGGCATTGATTTCCAGTGGCTCGAAGGCCATGAACTGGACCAGGCGCAGTGGGATTTCGTCTATGCCTGCTACGCCAACACCTACGCAGTGCGGCGCCAGTCACCCTACCTGACCCGAGCTTTTTTCAGCCTGCTGGCCGAGCGTATGCCCGAAGCGATCCGCGTGGTCCTGGCCAAGCAGGGCGGGCGCCCGGTGGCCATGGCCTTCAGCCTGGTGGGCGGCGACAGTTTCTATGGGCGCTACTGGGGGTGCCTGGCGGAGTTCGACCGCCTGCATTTCGAGACCTGTTTCTACCAGGGCATGGAGTACGCCATCGCCCAGGGGCTGCAGCGCTTCGACGCCGGCGCCCAGGGCGAACACAAGCTGATTCGCGGCTTCGAACCGGTGCTCACCCGCTCCTGGCACTACCTGCGCCATCCCGGGCTGAAGGCTGCGGTGAAGGATTTCCTGCAACAGGAACAGGCCGGAATCCGCGCCTATGCGCAAGAGGCGAGGGACGCCTTGCCCTATCGGCAGGCGTGACCCTCGCCGGCGTTGCTCAGCCGTCTTCCTTGCCCAGCCAGCGATAGACCACGCCGCCGATCACTGCGCCAAGGATCGGCGCCAGCCAGAACATCCACAGCTGCTGCAACGCCCAGCCGCCGACGATCAGCGCCGGTCCGGTGCTGCGGGCCGGGTTGACCGAGGTGTTGGTGACCGGGATCGAGATCAGGTGGATCAGGGTCAGGGCCAGGCCGATGGCGATGGGCGCCAGCCCCGCCGGGGCGCGTTTGTCGGTGGCGCCGAGGATGATCACCACGAACATCAAGGTCATCACCAACTCACAGACAAAACCCGCGGCCATGGAATAGCCGCCGGGGGAGTGTGCGCCATAGCCGTTGGACGCCAGCCCCGAGGCCAGTTCGAACCCCGGCTTGCCGCTGGCGATGAAGTACAGCAGCGCCGCGGCGATCACTCCGCCGATCACCTGCGCGACGATATAGGCCGGCAGTTCCCTGGCCGGAAAGCGTCCACCCACCACCAGCCCGACGGACACCGCGGGGTTCAAGTGGCAACCGGAGATATGGCCGATGGCGAAGGCCATGGTCAGCACCGTCAGGCCGAAGGCCAGGGCGACCCCGAGCAGGCCGATACCGACGTTGGGAAAGGCCGCCGCCAGCACGGCGCTGCCGCAACCGCCCAGAACCAGCCAGAACGTACCGAGCAATTCGGTGACAGAACGTTTGAACAAAGACATGAGAGAGTCCTTGATAGGTCAACCTATCAACGCGATACAACTGTTATGCATCCCGCAGGTTAACTACAGGTTCCGCTCCGGAACCTAGGCTGAGTACAGCAGGCTTTCGGCGCAATTCCACTCGCCCATGAAAAACGCCAGGGCCCCCTGAAACCGGGGGCTCTGGCGCATTGTGCGGCAACTTTCTGTAGCTGATTAGCACCCTGTAGCCGCTGCCGCAGGACTCGCAAGGCGGCCGCCGCGTTTTACCAGACGAACCGCGAACTCCGGTTCTACGGCCCCTGCGGGGCCGATCGCAGCCTGCGGCAGCGGCTACAGAGGCTCAGTCGATGCCGACGAAGCCTCCGGTCTGGTGCTGCCACAGGCGCGCATACAGGCCGCCGTGGGCCAGCAGTTCGGCGTGGGTACCGGTCTCGGCGATGCGCCCCTGTTCCAGGACCACCAGGCGGTCCATGCGGGCGATGGTGGAGAGGCGGTGGGCGATGGCGATCACGGTCTTGCCTTGCATCAGGGTCTCCAGGCTTTCCTGGATCGCCGCTTCCACTTCCGAGTCCAGGGCCGAGGTGGCTTCGTCCATGATCAGGATCGGCGCATCCTTGAGCAGCACCCGGGCAATGGCGATGCGCTGGCGCTGGCCGCCGGACAACTTGACCCCGCGCTCGCCGACATGGGCGTCGAAGCCGGTGCGGCCCTGGGCGTCGGACAACAACGGGATGAACTCGTCGGCACGAGCCTTGCGCACTGCTTCCCAGAGTTCCTCGTCGGTGGCGTCGGGGCGGCCGTAGAGCAGGTTGTCGCGGATCGAGCGGTGCAGCAGCGAGGTGTCCTGGGTGATCATGCCGATGCGTTCGCGCAGGCTTTCCTGGGTTACCCCGGCGATGTCCTGGCCGTCGATGAGGATCTTGCCACCCTGCAGGTCGTAGAGGCGCAGCAGCAGGTTGACCAGGGTTGACTTGCCGGCCCCGGACGGGCCGATCAGGCCGATCTTCTCCCCCGGGCGGATCTCCAGGTTGAGGTCGCTGATGACCCGGTTGGCCTTGCCGTAGTGGAATTCCACATGTTCGAAACGCACGCCGCCCTGGGCCACCGCCAGCTTCGGTGCCTGCTCGCGGTCGGTGAGTTGCAGGGGCTGGGCGATGGTCTTCAGGCCGTCCTCGACCATGCCGATGTTTTCGAAGATGCCGTTGATCACCCACATGATCCAGCCGGACATGTTGACGATACGGATCACCAGCCCGGTGGCCAGGGCAATGGCCCCGGCGCTGATCAGCGACTGGCTCCACAGCCACAGGGCCAGGCCGGTGGTGCCGGCGATCAGCAGGCCGTTGAGGCTGGTGATGGTCACGTCCATGGCGGTGACCACGCGCCCGGCCAGCTGGCTCTTTTCGGTCTGCTCGGCGATCGCCTCGCGGGCGTAGCTCTGCTCGAAGTGGGTGTGGGCGAAGAGCTTGAGGGTGGTGATGTTGGTGTAGCCGTCGACGATTCGCCCCATCAGCTTGGAGCGGGCGTCGGAGGCGTCCACCGAGCGCTTCTGGATGCGTGGCACGAAGTAGCGCATGGCACCGATGAAGCCGGCGATCCACAGCAGCAGCGGGATCATCAGGCGCCAGTCGGCGTCGGCGAACAGCACCAGGGAACCGATGGCGTAGATGGTCACGTGCCACAGGGCATCGATCACCTGCACCGAGGAGTCCTGCAGCGAATAGCCGGTCTGCATGATGCGCTGGGCGATGCGCCCGGCGAAGTCGTTCTGGAAGAAGTTCAGGCTCTGGCGCAGCACGTAGCTGTGGTTCTGCCAGCGGATCAGGCTGGTCATGCCAGGGTTGATGGTCTGGTGCATCAGGAGGTCGTGCAGGCCCACCATCAGGGGCCGGAACAGCAGCGCCACCACCGCCATCCAGGCCAGCTCCAGGCCGTGGTCGGTGAACACCTGGACGCTGGGGGTGCCCTGGGCCAGGTCGATGATGGTGCTCAGGTAGCTGAACAGCGACACCTCGATCAGGGCCACGAACAGGCCCACCACCAGCAGGGCGACGAAGCTCGGCCAGACTTGCTTGATGTAGTGGAAGTAGAAGGGCAGGACCCGGTTGGGCGGGGTGGCGCTGGGAGCGTCGCGGAAGATGTCGATCAGTTGTTCAAAACGACGAAAGAGCATGGGGTCTGAAGCCCGGGGTACGGGCTCTCCTGTGCAGAAAACGGACGGGGCGCCGGGTAGGGCGCCGCCGTCGGGACAGGCTGCGAAGTATCAGTCGATACGCTTGGCCGACTTGATCAGTACCGGGTCGATCGGCACGTTCTGCATGCCCTGCTTGGTGGTGGTCTGGGAGTTGACGATCTGGTCCACCACGTCCATGCCGCTCACCACCTTGGCGAATACGGCGTAGCCGGCATCGCGGCCCGGGTCGAGGAAGGCGTTGTCGGCGACGTTGATGAAGAACTGGCTGGTGGCCGAGTTGGGGTTCGAGGTGCGGGCCATGGACAGGGTGCCACGCACGTTATGCAGGCCGTTGGAGGCTTCGTTCTTGATCGGGTCGCGGGTGTCTTTCTGCACCATCTGCGCGGTGAAGCCACCGCCCTGGACCATGAACCCCGGGATCACCCGGTGGAAGATGGTGTTGGTGTAGAAGCCGCTGTCGACGTAGTCGAGGAAGTTCTTGCTGGAGATCGGTGCCTTGACCGGGTCCAGTTCCACTTCGATCTTGCCGAAGCTGGTGTCCAGCAGGACGTGGGGCGCCTTGGCCGGTTGCGCGGCCATCAGGTTGGCCGCGAAGAGTACGGAGCCGGCGACGAGGGCGATTTTTTTCAGCATGGGTCAGTGATCCTGGGTGGTGGTGTCGACTGTGGTCATGAAGTCCAGCAGGGTTTGGTTGAAGCGCTGCGGCTGGTCCAGCGGCGTGGCGTGTCGGGAGTCCTCGATCACCACCAGCCGCGCGTCCGGCAGCAGTTTGACATAAGCCTCCTTGAGCGCCACCGGGGTGTAGTCGCGGTCGGCGCTGACGACCAGGGTTGGACAGGTGATTCGCGACAGACGTTCCTGAACCCCCCAACCGACGATGGCGTCGAAGCTGGCGAGATAAGCACGTTTGTCGTTTTTTGCCCAGCGCTCGGCCATCTTCTGTCGCAGCTCGCCCTGCTCCGGCTTGGGAAACAGCCGCGGGCCCAGGGCCTTGCCGATGGCGCTCGGGCTCAGCACCCGGGCCAGGCTCCAGCGCTTGAACCACTGCCAGTAGTCGTTGGCGCTGCGCAGCTTGACCTCGGGGCCGCTGTTGACGATGCACAGGCTCTTGAGCAACTGCGGCTGGTCGACCCCCAGCTGGAAGCCGATCATGCCGCCCATGGACAGCCCGACGTAGTGGGCCGGGCCCAGGTTCAGGTGCTCGATCAGCGCCACGATGTCGGCGGTGAAGCCTTTGATGCTGTAGCGCTCCCGGGGCTTGTCGGAGCGCCCGTGGCCGCGGATGTCCGGGACGATCAGCCGATAGCGGGCCGAGAGCGCGGGGATCTGTTTTTCCCAGTCCAGGGCGCTGGAGCCCAGGCCATGGACCAGCAGCAGGGGTTCGCCCCGGCCGTATTCCTCGTAGTGCAGGGTGCAACCTTCATGCTCGAAATAGGCCATGGCAGAACTCCTGTTCTGGTGGGTGGGGCGTCAGGCTTGCTCGGGGGCGGCAAAGGGCGCATCCAGGGGCGCGGTGTCGAAGGTGCGCAGCAGCTCCACGAGGATCTGCGTCGCCGGGCCCAGGGGTTTGTCCTTGTTGGAGTAAAGGTAGAAGGTCGGGTGGCGGCTGCCGCCCTGGTCCAGGGGCAGGACCTTGAGCAGGCCTTCGCGCAGCTCGCGCTCGATCAGGTGCCGGGGCAGCCAGGCAAAGCCCAGGCCGCTGCCGACGAAGGTCGCGGCGGTGGCCAGGCTGCCCACGGTCCAGCGCTGTTCGGCGCCGAGCCAGCCGACATCGCGCGGTTGCTGGCGGCCGGAGTCGCGGATCACCACTTGCAACTGGCTTTCCAGGTCCTGGAAATGCAGTTCCCGCTGCAGGCGGTGCAGGGCGTGTTCCGGGTGGGCCACGGCGACGAACTCCACCGAGCTCATCTCGGTACCCAGGTAGCCGGGAATGTTGAAGCCGCTGATGGCCAGGTCGGCCACGCCTTCGAGTAGCACTTCCTCGACCCCGGACAGCACTTCCTCGCGCAGGCGCACGCGGCAGCCACGGCTTTGCGGCATGAAGGCGGTCAGGGCGCGTACCAGGCGCGCGTTGGGGTAGGCAGCGTCCACCACCAGCCGCACTTCGGCTTCCCAGCCCTGTTCCATATGGTGGGCCAGGTCTTCCAGCTGGCTGGCCTGCTTGACCAGTTGCCGGGAGCGGCGCAGCAACACGCCGCCGGCTTCGGTGAGCACTGCCTTGCGGCCGTCGATGCGCAGCAGCGGCACGCCGAGCTGGTCCTGCATGCGGGCCACGGTGTAGCTGACCGAGGACTGGGACCGATGCAGCGCTTCGGCGGCCTGGGCGAAACCGCCGTGGTCGACCACCGCCTGCAGGGTGCGCCATTGATCCAGGGTCACGCGGGGCGCTTTCATGAGGGGCTCCTCTTGTCCTAAGCTGGCGCTCCTTACTGGAGACTGCCGAATGAGAAAATTCTGTTGTGTGTTGCTGGCTCTGTTGCCCTTGAGCGCCTGGGCCTATCCCATCGAAGTCGAGAAGCAGCTCAACGGCCAGAGCATCGATTACACGGCCTATGACACCGATGAAGACATCGGCTCCATCCAGTTGAACAACTACGGCAAGAGCGATGCGCTGTGCTCGGTGGTGTTTCGCAATGGCCCCGAAGCGCCGCGCACCCGCAAGGTGGAAGTCGCCGCAGGGCAGAGCAAGAACGTTACCGCCAAGTTCAATCGCAAGATCATCAAGCTGCGCCTGGACCTGACCTGCCAGGCCAAATGATCGAAGTGGGCCCGGCCCGGCCGGTTGCTGCAGGGCTGGCTCCGCTTATAAACGAATTTATTGATTGGTTATAGCAGTTATTTGCGCTTTTTCATCGATATCGCTCTGTTTAATCTGCGCTCCATCGACTTACGCATACCCCGATGGAGATTTGTGCCATGTCCCGCGTCCTGATCATTGAAAGCAGTGCCCGCCAGCAGGATTCCGTATCCCGCCAGTTGACCCAGACCTTTATCCAGCAATGGCAAGCCGCCCACCCGGGTGATTCGATCACGGTACGCGACCTGGCCCGCAACCCGGTGCCGCACCTGGATGCCAACCTGCTGGGGGGCTGGATGAAACCCGCCGAGCAGCGCAGCGCCGCCGAGCAGGACTCCCTGCAACGCTCCAATGAATTGACCGAGGAATTGCTGGCCGCCGACGTCCTGGTCATGGCCGCGCCGATGTACAACTTCGCCATTCCCAGCACCCTCAAGGCCTGGCTCGACCACGTACTGCGCGCCGGGGTGACCTTCAAGTACACCGACACCGGGCCCCAGGGCCTGCTCACCGGCAAGCGTGCCTACGTGCTCACTGCCCGCGGCGGTATCTACGCCGGCAGCACCGCGGACCACCAGGAACCCTACCTGCGCCAGGTGATGGGCTTTATCGGCATCCACGATGTGGAGTTCATCCACGCCGAAGGCCTGAACCTGGGGGGCGATTTCCACGAGAAGGGCCTGAACCAGGCCAATGCCAAGCTGGCCCAGGTGGCCTGAGCCGCGATTCTTGAGCCCAGGCGCCGCTCAGCGAAGGGCAGGGCGGCGCCGTTAATCCGCAGATAATCCACCGGTGTTCAAGTAGCGCCTGCGCATCCCCCTTCAAGCCGGTTCGCGCATCGAACCTCCCTTTGTACTGGTTGCTCCTTCAGTACCGACGCCCGATTGCACGCCTAGCGAGATCGGGCTTTTTTTTGCCCGGGATTTCATCTGAGGGGGCAAAACCGCTATCGTCGCCGCCATTCAAGACGAGGCGAACATGGGCTATCTACTTTTTGTCACGCTGATCCAGGCGTTTTCCTTCAGCCTGATCGGCGAATACCTGGCCGGGCATGTCGACAGTTACTTCGCGGTGCTGGTGCGGGTGCTGCTGGCGGGGCTGGTGTTCATTCCACTGACCCGCTGGCGCCGGGTGGCCCCGGCCTTCATGCGCGGCATGCTGCTGATCGGTGCGCTGCAGTTCGGCATCACCTACGTGTGCCTGTACCTGAGCTTTCGCGTGCTGACGGTGCCGGAAGTACTGCTGTTCACCATCCTCACGCCGTTGCATGTGACCCTGATCGAAGACGCCCTGAACCGGCGCTTCAACCCCTGGGGCCTGCTGGCGGCGCTGGTGGCGGTGGCAGGCGCGGTGGTGATCCGCTACGACAGCGTCAACCCGGACTTCTTCATGGGCTTCTTGCTGCTGCAACTGGCCAACTTCACCTATGCCGCCGGGCAAGTGCTGTACAAGCACCTGGTGGCGCGCTACCCCAGCGACGAGCCGCACTACCGGCGCTTCGGCTATTTCTACCTGGGGGCGCTGCTGGTGGTGTTGCCGGCGTTCCTGCTGTTCGGCAAGGCCCACTACCTGCCCGACGCGCCGCTGCAATGGGCGGTGCTGCTGTTCCTCGGCCTGGTGTCCACGGCCCTGGGCATGTACTGGTGGAACAAGGGCGCGTGCCTGGTGACCGGCGCCACCCTGGCGGTGATGAACAACCTGCATGTGCCGGTGGGGCTGTTGATCAACCTGCTGATCTGGAACCAGCACGAAGACCTGGGGCGGCTGTTGCTGGGCGGGTTGGTGATTCTGGGGGCGGTGTGGATCAGCCGCCGCGGCGCGGCGCCGCGCCTGAGGCCCTAACCTGTAGGAGCCGGCTTGCCGGCGAAAGGGCCCGCAAGCGTTGCGTCTGGCCGGCCAACGCCTTCGCTGGCAAGCCAGCTCCTACCGGGTTACAGAGCCTGCTTCTCTACCGTCGGCACATGGCTGGCACCCAGCACCGCGGGCAGCAGGCCGGCCCGCAGGTCGGTGCCGCTGGGCTGCTGGTACAGGTTCAGGCCGAATTCCGGCATCACCGCCAGCAGGTAATCGAAGATATCCCCCTGGATGCGCTCGTAATCCACCCACGCGGTGGTGCGGGTGAAGCAGTAGATCTCCAGGGGAATGCCCTGGGCCGTGGTCTGCATCTGGCGCACCATGCAGGTCATGTTCGGCTGGATTTCCGGGTGGCTCTTCAGGTACGCCAGGGCATAGGCGCGAAAGGTGCCGATATTGGTCATGCGCCGGCGGTTGGCCGACAGCGCGGCGACGTTGCCCTGGGCTTCGTTCCAGCTTTTGAGCTCGGACTGCTTGCGCCCGATGTAGTCGGTGAGCAGGCGCACCTTGCTCAGGCGCACTTCTTCATCGTCATGCAGGAAGCGCACGCCGCTGGCGTCGATGTACAGGCTGCGCTTGATCCGCCGGCCGCCGGACTGCTGCATGCCGCGCCAGTTCTTGAACGATTCGCTCATCAACCGCCAGGTGGGGATCGAGACAATGGTCTTGTCGAAGTTCTGCACCTTGACCGTGTGCAGGGTGATGTCCACCACGTCGCCGTCAGCGCCGACCTGGGGCATTTCGATCCAGTCGCCGACCCGCAGCATGTCGTTGCTGGTCAACTGTACGCTGGCCACGAAGGACAGCAGGGTGTCCTTGTAGACCAACAGGATCACCGCCGACATGGCGCCCAGGCCCGACAGCAGCAACAGCGGCGAGCGGTCGATCAGGGTGGCGACGATGATGATCGCGCCAAACACGTACAACACCATTTTCGCCAACTGCACATAGCCCTTGATCGAGCGGGTGCGGGCGTGTTCGGTGCGCGCGTAGATGTCCAGCAGGGCATTGAGCAGGGCGCTCAGGGCCAGGAGCTGGAACAGGATGGTGAAGGCCATGGCCAGGTTGCCGAGGAACAGCAGGCTGGTCTTGCTCAGCTCCGGTACCAGGTGCAGGCCGAACTGGATCACCAGGGATGGAGTCATCTGTGCCAGGCGGTGGAACACCTTGTTGTGGCGCAGGTCGTTGAGCCAGTGCAGGGCCGGCTGGCGGCCCAGCAGCTTGACCGCGTGCAGCACCAGGTAGCGTGCCACTCGTCCGACCAGCAGGGCGACCACCAGTAACAGGGCCAGGCCGATGCCGGCGTGCAGGAGAGGGTGTTGGTCGAGTGCTCCCCAGAGATCCTGGGTATTGAGCCAGAGCTGTTTGAAATCCATGGGCTAAAACGATTCTTCTATAAGGCACAGGAGGGGGATTAGAGCATTTAACCCTGGGAAAGTTACGGTTAAGGACAAATCGGTTAACAAAAAACCAACTCTTTGCCACCGTTTGCACAAAGAAACTCGGCCTTCGCGCTCGAAACCGGTACCCTATGCAGCTGTTTTTTTGCATATCTTCGAGGTAGCACCCGTGTTTTCCCAATTCGCCCTGCACGAACGCCTGCTCAAAGCCGTGGCCGAGCTTAAATTTGTCGAGCCGACGCCGGTGCAAGCAGCGGCTATTCCGCTCGCGCTGCAAGGGCGTGACCTGCGGGTGACGGCACAAACCGGTAGCGGCAAGACCGCGGCTTTTGTCCTGCCGATCCTCAATCGCCTGATCGGCCCGGCGAAGATCCGCGTCAGCATCAAGACCCTGATCCTGCTGCCGACTCGGGAACTGGCCCAGCAGACCCTCAAGGAAGTCGAGCGTTTCTCCCAGTTCACCTTCATCAAGTCGGGCCTGATCACCGGTGGTGAAGACTTCAAGGTCCAGGCTGCCATGCTGCGCAAGGTGCCGGACATCCTCATCGGCACTCCGGGGCGCATGCTGGAGCAACTCAACGCCGGCAACCTGGACTTGAAGGAAGTCGAAGTGCTGGTGCTCGACGAAGCCGACCGCATGCTCGACATGGGCTTTGCCGAAGACGTGCAGCGCCTGGTGGACGAATGCCCGAACCGCCAGCAGACCATGCTGTTCTCCGCCACCACTGGCGGCTCCGGCCTGCGGGAAATGGTCGCCAAGGTCCTCAACAACCCTGAGCACCTGCAACTCAACAGCGTCAGCCAGCTGAACGAAACCACCCGTCAGCAGATCATCACCGCCGACCACAACCAGCACAAAGAACAGATCGTCAACTGGCTGCTGGCCAACGAGACCTACCAGAAGGCCATCGTCTTCACCAACACCCGGGCCATGGCCGACCGCATCTACGGCCGCCTGGTGGCCCAGGACTACAAGGCTTTCGTCCTGCACGGTGAAAAGGACCAGAAGGACCGCAAGCTGGCCATCGACCGCCTGAAGCAGGGCGGGGTGAAGATCCTCGTGGCCACTGACGTCGCTGCCCGCGGCCTGGACGTTGACGGCCTGGACCTGGTGATCAACTTCGACATGCCGCGCAGCGGCGACGAATACGTGCACCGCATCGGCCGCACCGGCCGTGCCGGCAACGATGGCCTGGCCATCTCGCTGATCTGCCACGGCGACTGGAACCTGATGTCGAGCATCGAGCGCTACCTCAAGCAGAGCTTCGAGCGCCGCACCATCAAGGAAGTCAAAGGCACCTACAGCGGGCCGAAGAAGGTCAAGGCCTCCGGCAAGGCGGTGGGCGTGAAGAAGAAAAAGACCGACGCCAAGGGCGACAAGAAAAAGGCCGTGGCCAAGGCCCCGACCAAGCGCAAGACCGCCAACCGGCCAAAGAGCGACAGCCTGGTCAGCCAGGATGGCCTGGCGCCGCTCAAGCGCCGCAAGCCACAGGCCCCCGCCGCTGAATAAGCCTGGCGCCTGATGCAGATGAAAAGCCCGGACCTGGTCCGGGCTTTTTGCTTTGCGGGTGTCAGCTCTCGGCCTTTTTCTCGGCAGTGGCCAGTTCCTTGAGCCGCTGGTCGATCAACTGGCAATTGTCCGGCAGGTCCTTGCTGGAGGTGCTCAGGTCCATCTTCTGCAGTTCGGCGTTGATCTCCTTGGCCTTGGCCGGGTTCTGCTCGGTGATCTTGCTGACTTCCTGGGCCAGCTGTTCGCGCTTGGCGGTGGCTTCGTCCGGGGTGCAGGCCCAGGCGGGCAGGGCGAACAGCAGGCTGCTGGCGAGGGTAAGAATGCTCAGGTTCTTCATGGCGTAGGCCTCGTGATTCGGAACGGGCAGTCATCCGGTTGAGGCAGCGGAGGCAGGGAAAGTTCAGTTGGATTGAGCCGGTGGCCGCGGCTTTGATTGCCGTGCCTGATCAGGAATTCTTACTCGGCAATTCAGATGGATCTGATTTGCCGGCGCCGCCGATAGCTCTAGCATCCGGCCTTGTAGCAGGGCGCGTGCCCCGCAAAACCAGCCATCCATCGACGATGCTCGCGCTTAATTGACGTCAGAATGGTGGCACATTAACATCGCGCGCCCTTTCTCTACCCTTGCTGCCGTTTCGAAGGACCGAATATGTCTCTCTCCACCCTCGGGATGAGGTTGTGCTGTGCCTTGTCCTGCTTGCTGCTGGTCACTGCGCTGCCCAGCGCCACTGCCGCGCCGTTGCCGGGCCCGGCTTTCAACCCCGGCGACCAGGACCTGATCCGCGACCGCCAGAACCGCCTGCTGGAAGAACAGCAGCGGCGCCTCGAAGAACTCAAGGACCTGCCCGGCAAGAGCGCCGCGCCTGTAGCGCCCACGGCGCCGGCCGACAGCCGCTGCTTCCCGATCAAGGACATCCAGCTCAAGGGCGCCGACTCGCTGTCGGCTGCCGAGCGCGAGCGCCTGCTCCAGCCCTACATCGGCCAGTGCCTGGGGGTAGCGCAGCTCAATGAACTGCTCAAGGTCATCACCGACCGCTATATCGAAAAAGGCCTGGTCACCAGCCGTGCCTACCTGCCGCAGCAAGATCTCTCCAGCGGCCACCTGCAAGTGCTGGTGGTGGAGGGCAAGCTCGAAGGGCTCAAGGCCGCCGAAGACAGCAAGCTCAGTGCCCGTGAGCTGAACATGGCCTTCCCCGGCAGTAGCGGTGAGCTGCTCAACCTGCGGCAGATCGAACAGATGGTGGACCAGCTCAACCGCCTGCCGTCGAACCAGGCGCAGATGGAACTGGCCCCGGGCCAGGCCGTGGGCGGCAGCGAGGTCTTGGTCAAGAACAACGCGCAAAAGCCCTGGCGCGTTGGCCTATCACGCAGCAACGAGGGCCAGAAGAGCACCGGCGAGCAGCAGTGGGGCAGCTCCTTCGAATGGGACAGCCCCCTGGGGCTGGCCGACCAACTGGTGCTGCGCGGCGGCCACGACGCCATCAGCGACCACCAGAAAACCTCGCGCAACGCCATGCTCTATTACAACCTGCCGTTTGGCTGGTGGAACCTTAGCTACAGCTACAGCCAGAGCGAATACCGTTCCCTGGCCCAGGGCCAGGGCTTCAACTTCAAGCAGACCGGCGACAGCCAGAACCACCAGTTGCGCCTGGAGCGGGTGATCCATCGCGACGCCCTGAGCAAGACCTCGCTGAACAGCGGCCTGAGCTACCTGCGCACCAACAACTACATCGAAGACAGCAAGCTGAGTAACAGCAGCAACCGCCTCAGCGAAGCCCAGTTCGGCATCAACCACGGCCGGCGTATCGGCAGTGCCTTCCTCAACCTCGACCTGGGGCTGCAGGACGGTATTGGCGCCTTCGATGCCCAGCGCGAAAACCAGCGCGACAAATACGGCAATCGCCAGGCCAACGCCCGCTACCGCAAGTACACCGCCACCGCCAGCTACCTGCAGCCGTTCAAGCTGTGGGAAGAGTCCCTGGTGTTCAGCAGCCTGGTCACCGGCCAGCGCAGCGAGGACCTGCTGTTCAGCTCGCAACGCATGAGCCTGGGCAGCCAGTCCTCGATCCGCGGCTACAAGGACCAGAGCCTCAATGGCGACAGCGGCTACTACTGGCGCAACGACCTGCGCTGGACTCGTCCGGTGGGCTGGGACTGGCTGCGCCCGGTGTTCGCCGAATACGGCGCGGGGCTGGGCTATGACTTCGGCGCGATCCGCAACGACCGCTACAACGCCGAGCAGCATGGCCGGGTCTCCAGCGACTCCATCGAATTCTTCGCCCGGGGCAAGCACCTTGCCGCCAGCGTGACCTTTGCCCATTCCCTCGAACGGCCCGAAGCCCTGAGTGAACGGGAAGCCCCGATCTATTTCCGCCTGGATCTGTTCCTTTAACTCCGCTCTTTGCCCGAGATATACGACATGGACGCTCGTCAGTTCGCCTTTCTGGCCCGCCAGCCTTCCGCCACCCTGCAAGCGCGGGATTCGTTCTGGGGGCTGTCCAAACGCGGTCTGGCGTTCATCCTGGCCAACGTGATGTTCTGGCAGCCTCTGGTGGCGATGGCCGACGGCATCGTGGTCAACGGCAGCGGTACAACACTGGGACAGGCCGGCAATGGCGTGCCCATCGTCAACATTGCCACGCCCAATGGCAGCGGCCTGTCGCACAACAAGTTCAGCGACTACAACGTCGGCCAGCAGGGGCTGATCCTCAACAACGCCACCGGCCGCACCCAGGAAACCCAACTGGGCGGGATCATTCTCGGCAACCCCAACCTGGGTGGCCGCGCGGCCAATGTGATCCTCAACGAGGTCAACGGCGGCAGCCCCAGCCAGCTCAAGGGCTACACCGAAGTGGCCGGGCAAGCGGCCCATGTCATCGTCGCCAACCCCTATGGCGTGAGCTGCAATGGCTGCGGTTTTATCAACACCCCAAAAGCCACCCTGACCACCGGCAAGCCGGTGATCGAGAACGGCCAGGTCCAGCGTTACCAGGTGGACCAGGGCAGCGTCGCCATCGAGGGTGCGGGCCTCAACGCGAGCAATATCGACCAGTTCGAAATCATCACCCGCAGCGCCAAGATCAACGCCGAGATCCAGGCCCGGCACCTGGCGGTGATCGCCGGGGCCAACGACGTCGACGCCAAGACCTTGAACGCCACGACCCGCACCGCCAACCCGGCGGATGCACCGCAACTGGCCATCGACTCATCAGCCCTGGGCGGCATGTACGCCGGAGCGATCAAGCTGGTGGGCACCGAGGCCGGAGTGGGGGTGAAGCTCGACGGCAAGCTGATCGCCAGTGGCGGTGATATCCAACTGGATGCCAACGGCCAGTTGCGCATGGCGGACGCCACTGCCGAGAAGGGCGCGGTGGCGATCAAGGCCGGCAGCCTGGAGGCCCAGGGCGCGGTCTACGCTGGCACCGATCTCAAGGTGCAGACCAAGGGTGACCTGAGCAGCCAGAAAACTCTCGCCGCCCGCGACAGCATCCAGCTGGACAGCAGTGGCCAACTGAGCAACCAGGGCATCATCGAAGCCGGGGTCAATACCGATAACTCTCGCAACGCCAACGGCGATATCAGCCTCAACGCCCGGGATCTCGACAACCGCGGCAAGAGCATTGTCGCCAGCCGCGACCTGACCCTGAACACGGCCCAGACCCTGAACAACCAGGGCGGCACCCTGAGCGGGCAGCGCCAGGTGACGGTCAGTGCCGGGGCTCTGGATAACAGCCGTCAGGGCAAGCTGCTGAGCGCCGAGCGCCTGCAACTCGATGCCGAGCAAGTGCGCAACGGCCAGGGCGGCCTGATCAAGAGCCAGCAGTCCCTCAATGCCACCCTGGGCCACCTGGGCAACAGCGGTGGCGAGCTGTCGAGCCAGGGCAGCAGCACCCTGGTACTGGCCGGCATGGACAACCTCACCGGCGTGGTACTGGCGCAACAGACCCTGGAGATTACCGGTACTGCGGAACTGGACAACCAGGGCGGCCTGCTCTCGGGCTGGCAGGGTCTGACCCTCAATGGCACGGGCTTGAACAACAGCAACAAGGGCACCGTCTCCAGCCTCAAGGGCGGTGTCGAGGTCACCCTCAGCGACGCCTTGAACAACAGCCAGGGCGGCGGCCTGGTCAGCCAGCAGGCCCTGGACGTCAAGGCCGCCAGCCTCGACAACAGCCTCAAGGGCGTGATCTCCAGCGCGGGTGCACAGAGCCTTAAACTCAGCGACCTGCTGGACAACAGCCAGGGCGGCTCCATCGACAGCGCCGCCACCCTGACCCTGCAGGCCATGGCCCTGGGCAACCAGGGCGGCACAGTCAACGCCGCTGGCGACCTGGAGTTCATCGGCAGCGACCTGGACAACAGCCACGGCACCTTCACCGGCAAGCAGGGCGTTACCCTCGACCTGCTGGGACACTTGATCAACAACCAGGGCACCCTGTCCGCCGCTGGCCCTTTGCTGCTCAAGCGCAGCACTAAGGTTGAGAACCAGGGCGGCGAACTTTCCAGCCAGCAGTGGCTGCGGCTGTTCACCGAACACTTGGACAACCGGCAGAAGGGCCGGGTCGCGGCCAATGAGTCGGTGTTGATCAGCGCCAGTGGCGAAGTGCAGAACAGCGATGGCGGAGAGATCCTCAGCCGCGAAGCCGACCTGCAACTCAATGCCGAGCGTCTGGATAACGCCAGAGGCCTGCTGCAGGCCAAGACCACCCTGGGCCTCGATGTGGCGGCCGACGCCGGTAACCAAGGCGGACAAGTGATTGCCCAGCAGGGCGACCTGACGCTCAAGGCGGGCCACCTCGACAACAGGGCCGGCAAGGTGTCCGCCCTCAACGGCGGCGCCACCCTGGAAACCGCGGCCGATGGCCGCCTCGACAACCGCGACGGCGCGCTCTTCGCCCAGCAGGCTCTGCATATCAGCGCCAGGGAGCTGGACAACAGCGCCGGCCAGATCAGCGCCCGGCAGATCGAGCTGGAGCTGGCTGGTGCCCTGAACAACCGCCAGGGCCTGATCGAAAGCGGCAGTACCCTGGCCACCGCTGCTGCCAGCCTGGACAACCAGCGCGGGCAACTGCGGGCCCTGGGCCTGGCCAGCAAGACCCGGTTCAGCATCGCTGGCACCTTCGACAACCGCGACGGCTCCCTGGAAACCGCCAACAACGACCTGGCCTTCGACGCCGGCGGCTTCAACAACCGCGGCGGCAGCCTGCTGCACAGCGGCAGTGGCGTGTTCGGCATCTCCATGGCCAACCTCGAAGACGTCGGCGGCCGCCTGAAGACCGCCGGCCAACTGACCCTGGAAGCCGAGCGCTGGACCAACAGCAGTGCAATCCAAGCCGACCGGTTGCTGGTCAAGGTCGACCACCTGACCCAGACCGCCGATGGCCAGCTCCTGGCGGGCACCGGCCTGACCGGCAGCGGCAGCCACTGGAGCAATGACGGCCTGATCGGCAGTGACGCCGCGCTCAACCTCGACCTGAACGGCAGCTACAGCGGCAAGGGGCGCCTGAGCAGCATTGGTCAACTGGACCTGCATGCCGCCCAACTGGACCTGGCGGACAGCGCCAGCATCGCCGGTGGCGCCAACGGCACCCTGAAGATCGACGGTGCGCTGAACAGCGCCGGGCGTATCACCGCCAGCCAGAAGCTGCTGCTGAATGCCGCCAGCATCCACAACCTCGGTACCCTGGGCAGCGGCGAAGACCTGAGCCTCAACGCCGCCACCCTGGTCAACGACCATGGCCTGATCTCCAGCGGCGGCAATATGCAGTTGCTGACCACGAGCTTCACCAACCGCTATGCCCAGGTGTACAGCCTGGGTGCCGCGCTGATCGCCAAGGACGACCAGCAAGCCAGGGCCGACCTGCTGGACAACCGTTCCGGGGATATCGAAAGCCTGGGCAAGCTGAGCATCGCCGCCACCACCGTCAACAACGTCATGGACGTGCTGCAGTACACCGAGCACGAAAAGAGCGCGGCCAGTATCACTCGCCTGTCCTGCACCCTGATTCCCGGCGCCGGCTGCGACGACCGCGGCGGTGGCCGCATCAACGGCCTGTGGGAAGTGGCCGAGACCGACCGCCTGCGGGTGACCAACAGCAGCGCCGCCGCCAGCCTCAACAGCGGCGCCGACCTGCAGATCGACACCCAGACCCTGACCAACACCAGCAGCCTGATTACCGCGGCCGGCGACATCAACGTCAAGGCCGAGACCGTCCACAACCAGGGCCTGCAACCCCAGGAAATCACCACCCTGCGGCGCTACTGGAGCTTCGTCAACGAAACCGGCACCGCCGCAGCCCTAGCCGCCGCGTTCAACGCCCGCAACAACCCGACGCCTTCGAGCAGCTTCGCCTCCGACCTCAGCGCCTTCATTGCCTGGACCGGGGTGATGCTGTCCTCCAGCAGCAAGGTGGTGGACGGCGACCAATCCTTCGCCGCCACCATCCAGGCCGGTGGCAAGGTCAACCTCAAGGCTGACCAGACCCTCGACAACAGCGTGATCCGCTCCTTCTACGAGTACGTCGGCGCCGGCAAGACCCTGACCGACACCGGCGTTGGCAACGGCTACTCGACGCCGATCCGGATCAACCCGCAACTGCCCCCGGAACTGGCCCAGCAACAGGTCAACCCCCTGGTACTGCCGGGCTTCACCCTGCCCACCGGCGGCAACGGCCTGTTCCGCCTCAGCGGCCAGGGCAGCACCTTGGCCCAGGCCCCGACGCCTGCGCAGATCGCCGGCCTGCCGGACGCCGCGAGCCTGTCCCGGCCGCACAAGTACCTGATCGAAACCAACCCGGCGCTGACCAACCTCAAGCAGTTCATGAGCTCGGACTACCTGCTGTCCAACCTGGGCTACAACCCCGATGAAAGCGCCAAGCGCCTGGGGGACGGTTTCTACGAACAGAAACTCATCCAGCAAGCCATGGTGGCCCGCACCGGCCAACGCTTTATCGACGGCCAGGACAGCAACGAAAAGCTCTTCAAGCACCTGATGGACAACGCCATCCAGAGCAAGCAGCAGCTTGACCTGGCGGTGGGTATAACCCTGACCTCCGAGCAAGTCGCCGCCCTGACCCACGACATCGTCTGGCTGGAAAGCCATGAAGTGAACGGCGAACAGGTGCTGGTGCCAGTGCTGTACCTGGCCCAGGCCAACAACCGCCTGGCGCCAAACGGCTCCCTGATCGCGGGCAAGGACGTGAGCCTGATTGCCGGCAAGGACTTGAACAACGTCGGCACCCTGCGCGCGGCCAATGACCTGTCGGCGGTGGCGGGGGCGAACCTGGTCAATAGTGGGTTGGCAGAGGCGGGCAAGGGCCTGAATCTGACGGCGGGCAAGGATCTGCTGAACAAGGCCGGTGGTGTTATCGCTGGGCGCGATGTGGCCTTGACGGCAACTGATGGGGACGTGGTTAACGAACGCACTTTGACCTCGCACCAAAGCAATAAGGATTCGTTCGCGCAGCAACGGGATTTTGTCGACAGTGCTGCACGGGTTGAGGCTGCGAATAACCTCACCATCAATGCGGGACGCGATTTCAATAACAGCGCGGGAATCCTAAAGAGCGCCGCAGATACCCGCATCACCGCTGGCCGCGATGTCAGCCTGACGGCTGTGGAGCAAGTGGTCGGCAACCAGCTGAACGCCAACTACCGTGACAAAAGTGTCACCCAGCATGGTTCGACGCTTGAGGCGGGTCGCGACCTGTCCATCAGTGCTGGTCGCGATATCACGGCGATTGCCAGCCAGATTGAGGCCAAGCGTGATGTGTCGATGTCGGCTAAAGAAAACCTGACATTGGCCTCTGCGGCAAATGAGCAGCACTGGTTCAGCCAGACCAAGAGCTTCAAGGGGCAGGAGGATCATGGTCAGCAGGTTTCTACTGTGGTCACTGCAGGTGGCAGCGTGGCACTCAGTGCCGGTAAGGATCTGGAACTGATTGCCAGTCGGGTGAGTGCGGGGGATGAGGCTTATCTTTACGCAGGCAATGACCTGAATCTGGAGACCGCTGAAAATACCGATTACTCCTATTACTCCAAGGCCAAGAAAGGGGCGTGGGGCAAGAAGAGTTCGAAGATGAGCGAGAGCGAAAACGATGTCGCTGTCAGCTCGTCTATCGAGGCTGGAAAGAAAGTCGTTATTTCAGCTGCTCAGGATATCAATGCCGAAGGCGCCAAGGTCTATAGCGCCGGGGCATTGCTGGCGACTGCAGGGCGCGATATCAATCTCGAGGCTGCTGAGAACTATGCAAGTCAGGCCAATGCCTCATCCAAAAAAGGTCTGTTTTCGAGTAAGTCCAGTAGCAGCTCGACCAGCCAAACGACGCTGACTACTACTGAGTTGGTTGCGCAGAGCATCGATCTGCGAGCGGATAACGATATCTCTCTCAAGGCGACGGCTCTGCGGGCAGACGGAGCGGTAAAACTGAATGCCGGCAACGACATCGAAATCGGTACGGCCGAAGTGCATCAGACGTCTAGTCAGTCCAAGCAGTCCGGCAAGGTTGGCATGACCGTCACTGGTTGGGTTTCCGCAGCTAAGAAAGCCCAGCAAACCGAGCAAAGTGCTTCGCAAAGCATCGGTAGTGATATCAGTGCCGACAGTCTGCAAATCACCAGCGGCCGCGATACCAGCGTGCGTGGAAGCACATTGGTTACAGATCGGAATTTGCAGGTCGAAGCTGGGCGCAATCTGGAGGTGGTCAGTGCTGAAAACACTAGCAGTGCGAACTCCAAATCCAGCAGTAAAAAAGTCGGTGAGGTGGGCTCCTGGTGGCAGGGAGCGACCGGAGTAGTCAAACAGAAGGGCACCGATCAAAGCGACACCATCCGCCAGTCGGGCAGTCAGATCGCCTCGCTAGAGGGCAATGTTTCCCTGAAAGCGGGAGAGCATTACAACCAGATAGCCAGCCAGCTCGTTGCGCCTAAAGGCGATATTGATATCAACGCTAAGCAGGTGGATATCCAGGCCGGTTTCGACACCCTCAAAACCAACAACACGGCCAGTACCAGTCGAACGGCCATTGGCGGCACGGTCAGTGTTCCATTGTTGAATGCGCTGCAGGGGATTCAGCAAATGGGCAAGGCCGCCCAGGAAACCAGCGATGGTCGGATGTTGGCATTGGCCGCAGTCAATGTCGCGATGAATGCCAACCAGGCGGTAGAGGCCGGTCAGGCGTTGATGGTAGATCCTCGTGCAGGCGTGAAGATCAGCATCAATTTGAGCAACAGCCGCAGCGACAAAGAGGGTAGCCAGAGTGGTAGTAACGTGGTGGGCAGCAGCGTTGTTGCAGGCGGAGACGTCAATATTGTTGCCAAGGGCGCCGGTGCAGCGAGCAACTTGAATGTTGTGGGGAGTCGTATCGAAGCCGGTGGTGATGCTAATCTCAAAGCAGATGGCCAAGTCAATCTGCTGGCGGCACAGAATACTGCTCATCAACAAAGCAGCAATGGCAACAGCGGCTGGAGCGCGGGTGTCGGTTTTGGCTTTGGCGAGAGTAACGGCATTACCTTTGAGCTGGCCGCGAACAAAGGGCGTGGTAAGTCGGATGGTGACGATGTCACGCAATCCAACACCTATATCAAAGCCGGGCAGACGGTACGGCTCGACAGCGGTGGTGATACCTCTCTCAAAGGTGCGGTAGTTTCCGGTCAACAGGTCAAAGCCAATGTGGGTGGCAATCTCAATGTCGAGAGCTTGCAGGACACCAGTACTTATCGCTCGGAGCAACTGAGTGCCAATGTGGGGGTCAGTCTCTGTATTCCACCATTCTGCTATGGCATGAGCAGCGCCAGTGGCGGCATTGCTCAGCAGAAGATGCACAGTGACTATGCCAGTGTCAGTGAACAGTCTGGTATCAAGGCTGGCGATGGTGGCTTCCAGGTTGAGGTCAGGGGCAATACCGACCTCAAGGGAGCAATCATTGCAAGTACAGATAAGGCTGTGGCTGACGGCAAGAACAGCCTGAGCACTGGCTCGTTGACGAGTTCGGATATCAAGAACAAGGCCGAATACGATGCGAGCAGTATCAACCTGAGCGGTGGCTTTGGTGGCAAGGTAGGGCGTGACAAGGATGGCAATGCTAGCGCGACAGCCAACAAGAACGGCCCAGTCATTGCGAGCAAAGAAGGTGTCAGTGTCAGTGCTCCTATCGCGTTGTTTGCTGGCGATAGCTCAAGTAGCAAGACTCTGAGTGGTATCAGCGGAGCAACGGTCTCTATCACCGATAGCGCAAAACAACAGGCATTGACTGGCCAGACAGCCGAGCAGGCTATAGCGGCCATCAACACTGATGTGTCCAGCGACCGGGATGGCAGTAACAAGCTCAAGCCAATCTTCGATGCCAAGGAAATTCAGGTCGGCTTCGAGATTACCGGCAAGTTTATCCAGAACGCCTCCATGTACCTGGAGTCCCGTGCACGGGAGGTGGATGAGACGCGTAGGCAGGCTGATAAAGAGTATGCCGCTGCACACAATCAGGATTTGAGTGATGAAAAGCGTCAGATCCACCGCAATAACTATCTCGCTCTGAAGGAGCGGGCTGACACCGTTGCCAAAGATTGGGGGGCAGGCGGTACTTATCGGCAAATTGCTACAGCCTTGGTCGCTGGGGCCAGTGGCAATGTCAGCGGCAGCACCTCGCAGTTCGCGCAGAACATGTTTGTCAATTATGTCCAGCAACAAGGCTCGGACTACATTGGCAAACTGGTGCTCAACGGCCTGAAAGAAGGCAGCCTGGAACATTCAGGTTTGCACGCGATCCTTGGGTGTGCGGGGGCTGCCGCAAGCAGCCAAAGCTGCTCGGCCGGCGCCCTGGGTGGTTCCGCCAGCAGCGTACTGGCGGGCCTGTTCAACGAGACTAGCCCGAACGAAACCAACGAAGAGCGCGAAGCAAAACGCAACATCATCGCCTCGGTAGTGACCGGCATCGCCGCAATGAACAACCCGAACGGCGCGGCCACGGCGACTAATGCGGCAATTGCCAATGTTGACAACAACTGGCTGGCCACTCAGCAGATGGTTCAAATGACCAAAGAGCTGGCGGCGGCCCCAAGTTTTCGTGAAAAATTTGCGGTTTATGGTAAGTGGCTAAGCGTCTCTGGTAATCAGGACCTCATTACTGGCAGCGCACTATTCAAGAGCTTCAGCGATAGCATGGCAAGTGCGGGTATCGATACCCTTAATGGTGCAGCGGGTGTTCTGAAAGACCCTCTCGCCAGCATCGATGCCATGAATGAGTTTATCTTGTCTGTTGATGGTCAAAAGCTCTTTGGTGCAGCAGCAGATACTTTCCGTTCTCAAATTACTCAAATGCGTGATGCTCTAGTCATTGGCGGTGATGAGAATGCTGAGAATCTAGGCAAGCAGCTAGGTCAAGCACTGGCCCTCTATGCACAGGTAATCGCTTCTGGCGGTACAGGTGCGGCTAAGGGAGCGTCCACGCTTTCCAAGGCGGGGGTCGAAGTCTCCAGCAGCGGAATGAAAGACATCGCGACCACCGTTAAGGCAACCGGTGGCATTGAGACTAAGCTGGCCAAGTTGGAGAGGGTTGGGCCTGATCCGAATGTGCCGCAGATGCCGGTGGCTGTACCCAAACCGATTGAGCCACCTAATTTTGTACTCGTTGATGGTGCGAAGTACGTTGAAAGCGCGACCATTCAAGCCAACACTACGGTGAAACTCTCTGAGAGAGTAACCCTTGCGAATGGCACGGTTGTTCCAAAGGGCAGCGTTGTCACGGTCAGTGATGATGCGATGAAGATCGTCTACCCTGATGGAACGAGTGAGCTAGTTTCTTACGCGAAGGTGACATCGAAGCCTTTGGAGCTGCCAGCTACAAAAGAGACCGCGAAAAATCTAGTCTCTGGGGAAACTAAGGTTGTAGGTATTGATAAGCCAGCGGCTAACGATGCTAATTTTACGTTGACATTACCTTCAGGAAAGAAAGGGACTGTAGTTAGGGGGGCTTTAGAGGATCACGAGTTTAAACAGGCATCTGATATCGTTTCCTTTAGAGGTGGTGAATTTAAGGGGGCCGATACACCTAGTTTTGCGGGCATTGATGGCTGGCTTGATGGTGTTCCTGTTCAACTTAAGACAGTCAAAGGGACTAGTATAAACTCGGTTAGAAGAAATATCCTTAGTGGTGCTGAGGATATGGCTAAAGCTGGGTATAAGGGGGATTTGTATATTGATGCAGCTAGTACAGGAGTGTCCATGGAAAAGATGTTAAGTCACTTTAAGTCGGGGTCCCCAGTCTCAAATGTTGTTGGTGAAGGGACGGTGAGCAATATTTATATAAAAACTCAGGATGGCTGGATGAATATATCTTCTGGTCGAGTTGCTCAATATAAAGGGTGGGAATGATGTCGGCTGGTTTGTTTGTTCCGATCAGGGTGGTTCCTGATTTTAAGAGTCTCTTAGGCGGACTGTTTACCTTTCTTTCCGGTTTTTTTATATCGGCAGGGCAGCTAAGGGTTGGTGTGAATCTTGGCGGAGGGGGGGAGCTAATTGATAGTTTTGTCTTTGTGCATGATCAAGAGCAGAAGCCTCTTTGTTGGATTAGCTTTATGGAAGTGGCTGAGGATTTGAGAGAGATCTCAGAAGTGGATTTGCCTATTGTTGCTCAAGTTACAAGGAGTTCGAAGCATAATATGTTGTTTTCAGTGGCTGTTGCTTGTGCGATAGGAAAAACGTTCGGAGGGCGAGTGATATATGATGATGCCCAGGTGTATTTTGATTGTAAGAAAGACGTTTATACTCTTTTGGAGAGTGAGGAGTATCTTTCTGTTAGATTGTGAAAGTGTTTGCTGAGGTTGGCGGAAGGTGTTTTTTTGAGCTGGACGGGTGCTGTGTTTGTAGTGGTCTAATTTCCCCGGACACCTCGATAGGTGGAAAATGCATCTGTCGAGGAGTTTTTCATAACTAACAAACGCAGAACATTCGATGACAGCTTCAAGTTGGAAGTCGTGAAGATGATCAAAGATCAGGGCCTGAGCGTTCCACAGGTTTGTCGTGATCTTAATATCGCTGATACGGCCGTTCGACGCTGGATACAGCAGTACGAAGCTGAGCAGCTGGGGCAAGCAGGTATGGGCAAACCGCTGACATCCGAGCAGCAACGTGTCCTGCAGTTGAGTCACGGCGCGAATGCGGTAAGCCGCTGCATCGTGCAGGACGTCAATGGGGGCTTGGGTATGGATCAGCAGGGAGGGAGTGTTGCAGTCGTGGCCGGTAATCGGCATGTATCTGTTCATGTGTAGACCTCTGTTTGACTGGCTGAATGCCTACACCCGTTGTCGCCAAACAAGAGGGTGACGGCTGTACGCAGGTTGGCGAACCGACCACAGAGGTAAAGTTGGCAGATCCTGAGATCTCCCGCGCACAGCCGTCATAGAACTGCGTGTGCGGACGCAAAATACCTGCAAGCTGGATCTTTTGCATTCCCTCTGTGAATCAGGTCGCCAAACCCGGTCGTTCTTTCAACGCTCCCTCGACTATATCCAGCGTTCCTCCCTGTCCTTTAAGCCTCATTCCTACTGGATTGTCTGCTTCTGCCGTAAGGCAATTCCTAATTTGCCGAGAGTATCTTTTCGAGCCGGTCCGCCGCGATTTTCCTGGCTTACAATGCCGACGCTTATCGCCATGCCACACTTGGTTTTCAGGTGGCGGTGCGTTGTTGAAAACCTTCTCAAGGAAGATCCGCCATGCGTCTGTTGTCTCTGCTCTTCACCCTCGTTCTGCTCGCCGGTTGTGCTTCAACCCCGGACTATTACATCTCGCCCAAACCGGTGCAGATTCCCGCCACCGCCACGTACTGGATCGACACCTTCAACCTGCAACTGGTGGGCGAGAGCGAGCGCTTTCTGCCCGAGGACAAGTTGCGTCAGCAACTGGGCATGGAGTTGATCCGGCAGTTGGGCAATGCCAATCGCTACGCCGCCACCAAGGACAGTGCCGACTACCTGCTGGATGTGAATGCGGTGTACAAGCGCCGCCTCAGTGATTCCAAGGGTGGGCTGGTGTCGATGGTCGTCGATGACAATACGATCCTTGCCAGTGTCGACTTTGGCTACAAGGTGCAGGTCAAGCGCGACGGCGCCGAGGTGTTGCATTTCGCCCAGGAGCGCGATGGTTTGCAGCCTGCCGGGGCCATGGGCCAGTTGCGCAATATGAAGACCATGTTGGGGGCGATCACCAACAGCGGTAACTCGGATGTGGAGAACTTCTACATTCGTGCTCTGCCGAGGTTCATCGTTCGCGATATCACGGCCATTCCTTCTCGTTGAGTGAGTGTGTGGGGGGATTGTAGGAGCGAGCTCGCTCGCGATGAGCGCCAGGGCGTCGCGTTCTTTCAGTAGCGGCGCGTTATCGTTGGCGTTGTTCGCGAGCGAGCTCGCTCCTACAGGGGGATCAACGTGCTTTTTGGGTTATAGCTTTTTCACCGGAATGCAGATCTCACACTCCAGCTCCCCGGTCTTGACGTCGTAGAAGGCATCCCCCGGGTAGCGTTCGAAGGCCGGGCGCGGGTCGAATTGCAGGCCGCTCTTGGGCAGCCAGTCGCGGCACAGTTCGATCCAGGCGTCGGCGATAGCCGGGCCCAGGCCGCGGTAGTGGGCCACGGCGTAGAGACCACCGGGCAAGGTGGTGACGACGGCCGGGGCGCTGGCCTTGAAGTCTTCGGGCACTTCCACGCAGGCGTCGTAGCGGCATTTGTCGGCGGGGGTGAGGTCCGGGTCGTCGTGGCCGATGCCGTAGCGCACGCGGTTGAAAAGTTGATGTTCCAGCATCCATGGCGCTGCGGTTTCGCGCCAGAAAACACCAATGCCCGGGCCGTAGGCGCCGATGTAGCGCAGGTAGGCCACGCGGGTGGCGGGTAGTTGCTGCAGGGTGACCTTCATCGCGGTTTCCTTCAGGTGAATGAAGGCGTCAGGATCGTCGAAGGCGGGGATGTGGGTCTGATCAGGATTGCGCAATTCACGCAGGCGGCGTTCGCGGATGTCGTCCAGGCGGCGGTGCCAGCGTTTGGGCTCGGTATCGCGCCAGGTGCTGGGGGAGACCGAGAAGTGCTGTTTGAAGGCCCGGGAAAATGCCTCGCCGGAGCCGAAGCCGACTTCCAGGGCAATTTCCAGCACTGAGGCCGAGGGGCGGCTGGCCATGAGGTAGGCGCCGCAGGCCAGGCGTCGGCGGCGCAGGTAGGCACCCAGGGGCTCGCCGACCCAGGCGCTGAACAGGCGGTGGAAGTGGTAGGGCGAGAAATGTGCGACCCGCGCCAGGTCCGCCAGCTCCAGGGGTTGGTCCAGGTGTTGGTCGATATGCTCCAGCACCCGGCTCATGCGCAGGGTGTATTCGTGGAGGCTGTGATAGGCGGCGCTCATGTCTACAGCTTAGTTGGCTGGGTGGGTCGTCACAGTCTGCCGCAGATTTGTGCCGTTTGTGAGTGCGATTCGCCGGCAAGCTGGCTCCTGCGGCAGGTTCTGCCGGCGAACAGGTTCTCAATCGTCACAACAGCAACTGCTGCTCTTGCCCTGGGGCGTTGCCTGGTAGCGATCGTGGTGCCGGACCCAGCCCATGATCTGTTCTTCGTTGCGCCCCTTGGGCGTCAGGTCGAGGAAGTTGTAGGCCCCCAGCAACAGGTCCAGCCCGCGGGCATAGGTGGAATAGGTGTGGAATATCTCACCTTGCGGGTTGCGGTAGAACACGCTGAGCCCGGGCAACTCCTGCTCATCGCCACTGGCCTGTTCGTAGTTGTAGCTGGCAGTGCCCTGGGCCAGTTGCTCGGCGCTGAGGCTGACGCCGAAGTCCTGGTTGAAGTCGTCGCCGGCGCTGGAATACCAATCGAAATGCCAACCCATGCGCTGGCGAAAGGCCTGGAACTCGGCATAAGGGGCGTGGGAGATGGCCACCAGCGCTACATCGTGGTGGGCCAGGTGCTGGTTGGCGCCATCGAAGTGGTCGGCGACGAACGAGCAGCCCTTGCAGCCTTCCTCCCAACCTTCGGCAAACATGAAGTGGTAGACCAGCAGTTGGCTGTGGTCGCCAAACAGATCGGCCAGGCCCAGCGGGCCATCGGGGCCATGAAACTGATAGGGCTTGTCGATTTTTACCCAGGGCAGCGCCCGGCGTTCGGCGCTGAGCTGGTCGCGCTGGCGGGTAAAGGCCTTTTCGTGGATCAGGTGCTGTTTGCGGGCTTGCAGCCATTGTTCCCGGGAGACCACGGGATGCTCGGTAACGGACATGACATCTCTCCTCAAGGCAGTGGGGGCGATGGGTCTTACACACGCTAGTCGTTTGGCGCTGGAGTGGATCGACAAACCGCCCAGCGGTTTTCCGATCAGGGGGCGGCGGGCTGGGGTGGATTTCCTGAACGGCTGAATGGCCTGCCGGTCACAACTTGTGAAGGCATTTCATTCTCTTGTCTGGAGGTTGAATCAGGATGACGACTTATAACTGGGATCTGATCGAACGGCTGCTGCACGAAGTGCAGAACGGCGCCGGCCACAGCTTCACTCCGCGGCCCTATGCCGAGCAGCATGCGGCGGCCAAGGCGGCGGAAGGCGAGCCCACCGGCAATCTGGATGACCTGAAAGTCACCGCCACCGAGTACGAAAAGTTACTGCTGGACCGGGGCTTTATCGAAAGCCGGCCGGAAAAGGAGGGGGGCAATGGCGAGAACTTCGTGCTCACACCCCGTGGTTCCAGCCTGCTGTGCCTGATCGACAGCAGCATCCCGGGCAATGATCACCCGCGCCAGGTGCTGGATGAGCAGGCCGATGCGCTAGATCCGGCGACCTTCGATCAGGTGGCCTCCAAGGCCCAGATCGCCTAGGTTGCACCTAGCCCTGGCGGGCGTTCTGCAGGCATTTGAGCTCGGCGAAGTCCTTGCGCACTCCGTCGATTTTCTTCAGCAGGCGCTGGCGCTGGGCCGGGGTGCTTTGTGCCATCAGGTCCACCAGCAGGCTGCGTGCGGCCTGTTCGGTGTGGGCGTACGCTTGGCGATAGTCCGGCGTCCATAAGCTCTCGCGGTGTACCAGCAATTGCTCGATACGTTGTGGGAAATCGCTGTTTTGCCGTTGCTCCACGGCCGCGCTGAATTGCGCCTGCCAGTGGGCTCGGTTGGCGATCCACTGCTGGTTCTGCTCGCCCAGGCTGCTGGACCATTGTTCCACCCGTTGCTGCTGGCTCGGGCTCAAGGGGCCGAGCCAGGCGTTCAGGCGCTTGCTCATGCGTTGGCTGCGCTGCTCTATCTGTTGCGCCAACGGCGGCTTGAGGTATTGCTCCTGGTGTTCCTGCAGGTCCTTGGCGAAGGCGGAATTCATCTCTTTGACTTGCTGGTCGTTCAGACCCTGGAGCAGCTCCACGGCGGACGGGGTGATCTGCTGGGCGGTTTCGGCGATGGCTTGCTTGGCTTCCCGGGTGCGCTCTTGCAAGCCCTGGTCGCTGACCTGGTTGTTCTGCACCATCAGTTGCAGGCGGTCGAGCCAGTCCAGGTAACCCGGAAGCTGGGTGGTGCAATGCCAGCTCAGGTGCTGCTGCAGGCGCTGGTTGAACCAGCTCTTCTGCTCGCTGTTCATGTCCAGGTAGTCGTTGAGGTTCCAGGGAATGATCACATCCAGGTTGCGATAGGCCAGGCCGACCCGGCTACAGGCGCCCAGCAGCAGGCTGATGATCAGGAGCGGAATGAGGAGGTGCCAGCGGCGCGCCATGTTCGAGTCCTTGCGAGTGCGGGTTGCTGTATCTGAACCCTGAAGGTGCCTCGCAGTTCAGACGTTCAGTAGAACGCCCGTTCGGCCTTGAAGGTGAGCAGGCCGTCGCATTGCGGGTTATGCCCGGAGTAGGCGCTGCAGTCGTTGCCGCTGAGGCTGGAGTCACTGTAGATCAGGTTCAGGTCGATCCCCAGCCAGGGGCGCGAGAGCTTGATCGACCAGTCATTGAAGCCGGCCACGTAGCCGCCGTCGGCGATCGAGACGCCATTGTTCAGTTGATGGGTGGTGTATTTGACGCTGACGCCAATGCCGAACGGTACGTTGCCGCCCAGGTCAGCGAACAGGGTGCTGTTGCGTTTGTCCGGGTCATTGCTGAACGCCGCGCCGAAGCGGCTGCCGAGCAGGGTCAGGCCGCCGTAGAATTCCTGGCTGTCCTGGGTCCGCAACTGCGGGTAGTTGTAGTGGATCATTCCCAGTTCGTAGCCCAGGGTCTGGTCGAAGGGCTGCTTGAAGCCCAGGTAGGAATCCACCTCCAGTTTGCTGGAGGGGCTCAGGCCCATGCTGGGGGCCCACTGGCCGGCATACCAGCCACTGTCGTGGCTCAGGTCGAGGCCGCCGTGGAACGAGCCGCTGGAAGACGGCTTTACCAGGCCCTGGGCCATGCTGCGGCTGGGGCTGGTGCCCAGCTTGAGGTCGAAATCCCCCAGCTCGCGCTGGAAGATTTGCCCATGGGCAATGGGGCAGGCCAACAGCAGGCTGCAGGCCAGCAACGCGGATTTGAGCATGCAGCACTCCCTGAACTGCGCGGAGCGACAACCTGAAAGGCGGCTGAAACGATTGATCTAGAGGGGGTAAAGGATACCGGCGAATGCCATTGGCTGAAGGCCGTTCGTCGATTTGCTGGTAGTGGGGAGGAGAGCGGGTGCCTGTCCTAGCGCTTTGGGGGCAAAGCGCTAAGGGACCAGGATAATGCGCGGGGGAGTTACTTCTTGCCCAGGCTGATCTGCTTGGACGGGCCGAAAGTCTGGCCGCTGACGCCTTTGGCGATCTGCTGGATTTCGCCGCCCGATTTCAGGAACGCTGCGATCTGTTCGTTGATCGATTCACTGGTTTCAACGGCGGGAGCTGGTTTTGCTTTGCTGTTGGAGGCTTTTACTCGCATGGCGGCCATTTAACCTTTCGGGAAAATTAATTTGGCCAGGCATCTTATCAGAAATACTTGACAATTGCTTGGTAAATATCCCCTGGAACAGAAAGGCGCTTCCTGCTGTTTTTCCTAAGTTTATTTTTCGGATATTTTCCTAAGTCGCTGTTTTAACTAAGGACCCATCGAAAAAAATGCCCTCTCGCTGTGCTCCGCAAAGGCTCTATGCACGGCTGTTTGCCTGACGAGCGGCCGGTTGAGCGCCGGGAACGCCAGAAAAATCAAGGATTTCGTGGCCAGCGATTCAGGAGCGTCAACGCAGGCCTGGAAAACAGGTAGAATGCCGCCCACGCAATGAGGGTATTGGAAATGGCTTTAGTCGGGCGTTACAACAGTTTGCAAGTGGTTAAACACACTAACTTTGGTTTGTATCTGGACGGTGGGGCAGACGGCGAAATATTGCTGCCCAATCGTTATATCCCCAAGGACATTCCCAGTGAAGATGAAGACTGGCTGAATGTTTTTGTTTACTTGGACAGTGCTGACAAGTTAATCGCAACTACCGAAAAGCCGAAAGTTCAAGTTGGTGAGTTCGCCAGTCTTAAAGTCGTCGAAGTTAACAGTATCGGGGTGTTCCTGGACTGGGGGCTGCCCAAGGATCTGCTGCTGCCGTACTCCGAGGAAAAGCGCCAGATGAACGCCGGCGAATACTGCGTGGTGCATGTCTACCTGGACAAGCACACTCGCCGTATCACCGCCACGGCCCGTCTGGACCGCTACCTGGACAAGACGCCGGCCAACTACAAGGCCGGCCAGGAAGTCGACTTGCTGGTGGCCGAGTCCACCGACATGGGCTTCAAGGCCATCATCAACAACAAGCACTGGGGCCTGATCCACAAGAACGAAGTGTTCAAGTTCCTGCGCTCGGGGATGCAAGAGAAAGGTTTCATCAAGGAAGTGCGCGCCGACGGCAAGATCAGCCTGAGTCTGCAACCTGTCGGTGATCAGGCGGCCACCAGCCTGAACTCGAAGATCCTCGCCAAGTTGCGGGAAAACGATGGCTCGCTGGCGGTCAGCGACAAGAGCGACCCGGCCTTGATCAGCAGTTTGTTCGGGGTTAGCAAGGGCAACTTCAAGAAGGCCATCGGTGCCCTCTACAAGCAGGGCCAGATTGTCATTCACGCGGATCGTATCGAGCTAAGCTGAGACTCACTTCATGCGGCGGGCGAGGCTTATGAAAACCACGCTGGTTGCCTGGCTCGCCACCTTGCTGGCGTTCCTGCTACTCGACGCGCTCTGGCTGGGGCTGATGATGGGCGAAACCTACCGGGCCCAGTTGGGGGCGCTGCTGCTGGAACAGCCACGGCTGTTGCCGGCAGCGCTGTTCTACCTCCTCTACGTTAGCGGTTGCCTGCTGTTCGCCGTGCGGCCCGCCCTGCAGCAGGGCGGCTGGCGCCGGGCTGCGTGCCTGGGGGCGCTGCTCGGGCTGGTGGCCTACGGCACTTATGACCTGAGCAACTGGGCGACCTTGCAGGGCTGGTCGGCTTCCCTGGCGCTGCTGGACATGGCCTGGGGCATGCTGGCCAGTGCCCTGGCCTGCAGTTTCGGCGTCTTCTGTGCCTGCCGCTGGGCGCCAGGCGCAAACGGCGGGAACTAGGTCTGCTCCAGGGGACCCGTCAGGCGCGGCGGCAGTTCTTTATTTCGGGTAGGGGTCATGTCATTGAATCAATGTGAGGTATGGCGGTGAGCATCGAACGGCGCAACGCCGATGGGTTTGCCCTGCAGGTGATGTTGGGGCTGTGCCTGATCTGGGGCGTGCAGCAGGTGATGATCAAGTGGGCCGCGGCGGACATCGCGCCCATCATGCAGGCGGCCGCCCGTTCGGGGATCTCGGCGCTGCTGGTGGCTCTACTGATGTGCTGGAAAGGCGGCTGGTCCCAGGTTTCCAGTACCTGGCGCGGCGGCTTGCTGGCCGGCGCTCTGTTTGGCCTGGAGTTCCTGTTTATCGCCGAAGGCCTGAAGCTCACCAGTGCCGCGCACATGTCGGTGTTTCTCTACACCGCACCGATCTTCACCGCCCTTGGGGTCAATTGGCTGTTGCCCAGCGAACGCTTGCGGCCCTTGCAATGGTTGGGGATCGTCCTGGCCTTTATCGGCATCAGCATTGCCTTTGCCGGCGGGATCTCCCTGGACAACCTGGACCGGCGCATGCTCCTGGGCGACATTCTGGGATTGCTGGCGGGGCTGGCTTGGGGCGCGACCACAGTGGTGGTGCGGGCTTCGCGCCTGTCCGAGGCGCCGGCGACCCTGACCCTGTTCTATCAGTTGATCGTCGGTTTCGTCGGCCTGTTGCTGATCGCCGTGCTCAGCGGCCAGGTGACCCAGGTCAGCCTGACTCCGGTAGCGGTGGCCAGCGTGTTGTTCCAGGGGCTGGTGGTATCGTTCTTCAGCTACCTGACCTGGTTCTGGCTGCTGCGGCGTTATCTGGCGGCGAACCTGGCAGTGTTTTCCTTCATGACCCCGATGTTCGGCGTGACCTTCGGCGTGCTGTTACTGGGCGAGCCCTTGAGCCTCAACTTCGTGCTGGGGGCAATGCTGGTGCTGCTGGGTATTACCTTCGTCAGCGCCGAACAGTGGCTGCGGCGGCGGATCCAGCGCTTGTTGTAGCCCGCGCTTCACGAGACGAACGCACAGCGCTGTGCCCTTGGTCGCAGTTGCCAGAGCAGGCTGGCGCCGATCAGCAAGCCGCAGCCCGCCACCACCAGCGCCAGTTGCAGGTCGCCGCTGAAGTGGCTGCTCAGGGCGGCCAGCAACGGGCCGCTCAACTGGCCCACGGCAAAGCAGGCAGTGAGCAGGCCGGCGTTGCGCTGGGCCGACTGCGGTGCCAGTTCCCGGGAGCGCTGCATCACCAGCTGCATGCAGGCCAGGAACGGCGTGCCGCACAGCAACACGCCCAATACCAGCCCCAGGCCACTGCCCAGCAGGCAGGCAAAGACCCCGGCGGCCTGCAGCCACAAGGTCGCCATCAGCCATTGCCGGGTGCTGTGCGGGGTGTGCCGACGCAGGCTGGCCAGGGCCACGCCCACGGCCGCGGCCAGGCCGAAACCGGGCCAGAACAGGTCGGCCTGCCACTGGCCCTGGAAGCGCGCATTGGCCATCTGCGAAAGGAAGGTCGCGGGGATGATGTAGCCCACGCCATACAGGGCGTAGACCAGCCCCAGGCGCGCCACGCTGTGCTCAGTGGCGCAGGCGCTCTGCGTTTCGCCACTGGGGCGCGCCGAGGCCGAGGCCGGGGGCAGGATCGGCAGGATCACCAGCAGCATCAACAAGGCGACCGCGGCATACAGCAGCCACAGGTTGGCCGAGCTTTGCCCCAGAAGATTGGAGCCCAGGGCCAGTAGCCCGGTGAGCATGATGCCCAGCCCCGGGCCGGCGAACACCAGGGCCCCGAGGCGTGGCCGGCCCGCCGCCTGGGCCAGGGGTTGGCTCAGGGCCGTGATCATCACCAGCACCCAGGCGCTGGCCACCCCGGTGCCGAAGCGCAGCAGCAGGTGCGGCCAGAAGCCCTGGGCCCAGAACGAGGCCAGGGTCAGCAGCACGCACAGCCACAAGCCGCCCAGCAGGCGCAGGCGCACCTGGGCCGGACGCCGGGCGAACATGGCGTCCAGGGCTCCGAGGAAATAGCCCAGGTAATTGGCGGCGGCAATCAGCCCGGCGGCGGTCAGGTCGACCTGGCCTTCGCTGATCAGGTGCGGCAGTTGCGGGGTCAGGGCGAAGCGGCCAATGCCCATGGCCATCATCAGGGCAATGAAGCTGGCGAGCAGGCGGAGCAGGGGAGACATGGTCGGCTTTCCATCGATGGGGACAATGACCGTCAGGCTAGGACTGATTGACTTTCTTTAAAAATGAATAATATTGAGTAACTTGTTCAGTTTTGGAGAAAGTCATGGAGTTCAGCCAATTGCGCATCTTCCAGGCCGTGGCCGAGGAAGGCTCCATCACTCGCGCCGCCGAGCGCCTGCACCGAGTGCCGTCGAACCTCTCGACCCGGCTCAAGCAACTGGAGGAGCAACTGGGGGTCGAACTGTTCCTGCGCGAGCGTCAGCGCCTGCAGTTGTCGCCGGCGGGCAAGGTGCTGCTGGATTACGCCGCGCGCCTGTTCGCCTTGCACGATGAGGCCCATGCCGCGGTGCAGGGCGGTCAGCCGGCCGGGGAGTTTGTCCTGGGCACCATGTACAGCACCGCGGCGATTCACTTGCCTGCGTTGCTGGCGCGTTATCACCGGGCTTATCCGGCGGTGAACCTGCAGGTGCAGTCCGGGCCCAGCGGCGAGTTGCTCGAAGGCTTGCTCACCGGGCGCCTGGATGCGGCCCTGGTGGACGGGCCGCTGGAGCTGGCAGGCCTGGATGGCGTGCCCCTGTGCGACGAGACCCTGGTACTGATCAGCGAAGCCGACCATCCGCCGGTGCGTACGGCCCGGGACGTGGAGGGCCGTGCGGTGTTCACCTTTCGCCAGGGCTGCTCCTATCGCATGCGTCTGGAATCCTGGTTTGCCCACTACCACGCCGCGATGGGGCGGGCCATGGAGATCGAGTCCTATCAGGGCATGCTGGCCTGTGTGATCGCCGGTTCCGGGGTGGCGCTGATGGCTCAGTCGATGCTCGACAGCCTGCCGGGGCGCGAAAGCGTGGCGGTGCATGCCTTGGCCGAGCCTTTTGCCCGTGCCACTACCTGGCTGATGTGGCGCAAGGGCATGGTCGGGGCCAATCTCAATGCCTGGATCGAGCTGCAACAGGGCGCTGGCGTGCAGCTTGCGCAGCAGGCTCGGGCCCATGCTTGAGCACCCGATGGCCATTGGCTTTAATCCAGTAACAGTTCATTGCCATTGCGCAGCAGCGCGCTGGAAAAGATAGGGCTATTATCTGCTTGAGGCGGCGCAGTATCGCCGCTCGGCACGACCCTGAGGGGGCACTATGAAAGATAAACTGCAAAGCTGGCTGCACGACCTTGGCGTCGCACTGGGCCTGATCGAGCCACCGCTGCAACCGGTGCCGATTCCTACCGACGAAGAGCTGCGGCGCCGTCAACAACGTCGTCGCTGAAGCAGAGGCGAGAGCGGAGTGCAGGCTCCGGCTCTCGCGGATGTTTTCTAGCCGGCAGTCGCTGGGCCACAGGCCTGGGGCAATCGGGTCAATCCTGGTTTTGCCGGGCCTTTTCCAATAACCATTGCACCAGGTCATCCACCCTTTCCAACTGCCCGAGCGCTCGCTGCTCTTCACGGGGCAAGACACCCAGGTCGAACCTGTCCTCCAGGCGCCACAGCAGCGCCTCGATATCATCCCTGTCCAGCCCCAGTTCAGAGAGACCGCTCTGGTCATCGAAATCCACAGGCTCATCCAGCCAGTGGCGAATGAGCAGGTGCACTGCCGCGCGCGCTTGGGCCCGATTCATCTGCGTTGCTCCCCATACGACAGCAGGTCAGGCGGGACGGGCAGCGTCGGCGCGGGTCTTTTCCAGGATGAACAGGCTCAGCTCGCTGATGCTGCTGATTCGATACAGGTCGCGGTCGGGATCCAGGCGAATGTTGAACTCTCGCTCCAGGCTGTGCAGCAGGGCCTTGAGGTCCAGGGAGTAGCTGTCGTGTTCGCGGGCCTGGCAGGGCGGGATTGGCCACTTCTGGGCCATTTGTGCATCGATGGCATGACGGATGCTTTGCTGGATGGAGAAACGGTCCATAAACACCTCGGGGCAGGGAGAGGCTCTTATTGTTTTATGACCCCATCCAAGGGTGAAGCGATAGCGTGCACTGAGGCGGCCAGCGATCCTTGTACTGTTTTCCTGCGGGAACAGTCGTCGCTGGATCTGAGTACAGCACAGGTTTTTTTCCGGCGGGGTAACCATTCGTCCATTCATGGTCCTGACGAAAATGGCTGCGGGCTTTGCCCGTCGGTGCCGCGAGGCTTTTGCCAGGCGAAAAAAAACGGGTGCGGCCACCGACGCCGCACCCGTCGAAGAAAAGCTTCAGACCTCCGGCTTCACGTCAGATTGCGTTGGCCAGGGGCGCAGGGCGCCGGGAAGCCAGGCTCACCACCACGAAACTCACCAGGCCCACGGCCAGGCTGTAGTAGATCGGTGTGTTGGCATCCAGGCCGTCCTTGAACATGAAGGCCAGAGCCGTGACGAAGCCCAGGCCCATGCTGGCGATAGCGCCGGCAGTGGTGGCGCGTTTCCAGAAAATGGCACCGATCAGCGGGATCAGCATGCCGCCCACCAACAGGTTGTAGGCCAGGGTCAGGGCGCTGATCACGTCGTTGACCACCAGGGCAATGCCCAGCACCACGATGCCGGTGAGGAAGGTGAACAGGCGGTTGATCCCCAGGCTCGATTGCTTGCCGCCGCGCAGCCTTGGCAGCAGGTCTTCGGTCAGGGTGGTGGAGGCGGCCAGCAGGCCGGCGCTGGCGGTGGACATCATGGCGGCCAGCGCCGCAGCGATCACCAGGCCACGGATGCCGTCCGGCAGCGAGGCTTTGACGATGGCGGCAAAGGCGTTGTTGACGTTGTCCAGGTCCGGCAGCAGAACATGGGCGGCCATGCCGATCAGGGCGCAGGCCAGGCCGTAGAGGATGCAGTAGAAGCCCGCCAGGGTGCCGGCGTATTGCGCGACTTTCTCGGTCTTGGCGGTGAACACCCGTTGCCAGATGTCCTGGCCGATCAGGATGCCGAAGAAGTAGATCATGAAGTAGGTGATGATGGTGTCCCAGCCGATGGCGGTGAAGCTGAAACTGGACGCTGGCAGCTTGGCCACCAACTCATCCCAGCCGCCTACGCGGTACAGGCAGATCGGCAACAGGATGAACATCAGGCCCACGGTCTTGATCACGAACTGGACGATGTCGGTCAGGGTCAGCGACCACATGCCGCCGATCGCCGAGTACACCACTACCACGCCGCCGCCCAGCAAAACCGAAACCCAGAACGGCAGGCCGAACAGCACTTGCAGAACGGTGCCGATGGCGAGGATCGAAGTCACCCCGATCATCAGCGCGTAGGCCAGCATGATCACTGCGCTGGCCTGGCGGGCCATGGGGTTGTAGCGCTTCTCCAGCACCTGGGTGACGGTGAAGATGCGCAGCTTGAGCAGCGGCTTGGCCAGCAGCAGGTTCAGGGCAATGATCCCCGCCCCCAGGGCGGCGCACAGCCAGAAACCGGAAATGCCGTGGACATAGCCCAGGCGCACGGTGCCGACGGTGGAGGCACCGCCCAGGACCGTGGCGGCCATGGTGCCCATGTACAGGGTCGGGCCCAGGTTGCGGCCGGCCACCAGGTAGTCCTCGTGGGTCTTGGCCTTGCGCATGCCGTAGTAGCCGAGTACGAGCATGCCGGCGGCATAGATGAGTACGACAAATAGATCTAAAGCCATGGTGGCGTGTCTCCGATTATCTTTTTTATGTGAAACAAACGGTTCATGCAGGTGCTGGCTGCTCAGCGAAGGCGGGGTCAAGTCTTGTGCAAGACCCAGGGGCTCTATCGCGAGGCCGGCCGCTCCAGGAGGTTATCCGGGCAGTAGCGCGCGACTTGCCAGCAGCCCGCTGGTACAGCGGCTGGCCATGCTGGAGTGCGCAGTTTCGAGAGTGGCGATGGCGGTGCTGGCCAGGCCGGGGGGCAGGCGAAACAGGTCGCAAGGCCTGGTGTCGCGCTGGTGCTCGAGGATCTGTCCGATCCTGTTGGTTGCGATGTTGCTAGGGTTTTTTTCTTTGTTGTTATTCATGATCTGCTCCGATCACATTGGCTAAGGGGGTGGCAGCCCTTCCGGCACAGCGGACAAATGGTTGTGACAGGCCAGCCAGAGGCCTTGTTGTTTTGTGCGAGACCCAATGGTTTCGCGTTCCTGGCTGAAGTCTTGCTCCCCTTGCATGCGCAGCTTCGTGGCTACGTCATGAGTCAATCCGGCGCCGTCCCCATGTGGGCGGACGACGGCGTTGTCCGGGATGCGTCACCGCACCTCGGAACCATCCTTGGCCCCTTATCGGCCCGGCTAATGCCTGGCAGGCATTGCGCAACAGCAGCCGAGGACGGGGTAAAGATGAAGCGGGTAGTACCGCTTTGCGCCGCAAACGGTCTGGCGGCGCGCAGCATGTGCTGAGTCTCAGCGATGGGCGACGCCAGGCAGTACGCAGAGCATTTCGTACAGCAGGTTGGCGCCCAGCAGCGAGGTATTGCCGGTGGTGTCATAAGGCGGCGAAACCTCCACCAGGTCGCAGCCCACCAGGTCCAGGCCCTGGCAGCCACGGACAATCTCGATGGCCTGGATGGTGGTCAGGCCACCGATTTCCGGGGTGCCGGTGCCTGGGGCCCAGGCCGGGTCGATGCCGTCGATGTCGAAGCTCAGGTACACCGGGCCGTTGCCGACTTTCTCGCGGACTTCGGCCATCAAGGGCTCCAGGGATTTGTGCCAGCATTCTTCGGCCTGGACCACGCGAAAGCCCTGCTTGCGGCTCCAGTTGAAGTCTTCGGCGGTGTAGCCCTGGGCGCGCAGGCCGATCTGCACCACGCGGTCGCAGTCCAGCAGGCCTTCTTCCACGGCGCGGCGGAAGGTGGTGCCGTGGGCGATCTTCTCACCGAACATGTGGTCGTTGACATCGGCGTGGGCATCGATGTGCACCAGCCCGACCTTGCCGTGTTTCTTGTGGATGGCCCGCAGGATCGGCAGGGTGATGGTGTGGTCGCCGCCCAGGGTCAGGGGAATCACGTTGTGTTCGAGGATGCCGTCATAGGCTTCTTCGATGATGCGCACCGCGTCCAGCAGGTTGAAGGTGTTGATCGCTACGTCGCCGATGTCGGCCACCGACAGCGAGTCGAACGGGGCAGCGCCGGTGGCCATGTTGTAAGGGCGGATCATGACTGATTCGGCACGGATTTCCCGCGGGCCGAAACGGGTGCCGGCACGCAGCGAGGTGCCGATGTCCAGGGGCACGCCGACGAACGCAGCATCCAGGCCGGCAGCGGATTGCAGATGGGGAAGACGCATCATGGTGGCGATGCCGCCGAAGCGCGGCATTTCGTTGCCGCCCAGTGGTTGGTGGAGAATCTTGTCCACGGGATAGGCCTCATCGTTGTTTTATATTTATGGGGTCGACGGCGCAGCGAATCCTGCCCGAGCAACCGAGTGGGGCCGATTCTGCGAAATGTAGTGCGGGGAAAGAATCGCTACGAACAAATACTTAGTTCAGATTTTTCTAAACTAATGGCCGATGGCGCGCTAGACTCCCGCGCTGCTCCCCAGGCCCTTGGTGGCGAGGGAGCTTGCTCCCGTCCGGTGGTGCAGCCGCCGTTATCCGGGTTGCAGGGTTGGATTGAAAGCGGGCATGGAGGCCATCGGGATTGCTTTGCCGCTCGGCGAGAACCCGCACCCTCGCCGCAGGGACGTTGTCGTTTTGCCTGTTATCGGAGCCTGTCATGGCCAACGCTTTACCTGATCTGAAACTATTGCGCATCTTCGTCAGCGTGGTGCGGCATCAGGGGTTCGCCAACGCCCAGCACGAACTCAATCTTTCCACCTCGGCCATCAGCACCTACATGAGCCAGCTGGAGGCATCCCTGGGCCTGGTGCTCTGCCACCGTGGCCGGGGCGGTTTCAGCCTGACCAGCAAGGGCGAGCTGTTCCACCAGGAAACCCTGCGCCTGCTGGGCGAGCTGGAAGGTTTCGAACAGTACGCCGCAGCCCTCAAGGGCGAGCTTCGCGGGACCTTGAACCTGGGGGTGATCGACTCCACGGTGAGTGATAAGGCCCTGCCGTTCGCCGAGGCCATCGGCGCCTATAGCCAGGAGCATCCGGCGGTGCACCTGCACCTGTCGGTGATGAGCCCCCACGAGTTGCAACTGGGGGTGCAGGACAATCGCCTGGACCTGGCCATCGGTGCCTTTTCCACGCGCATGAGCGGCCTGGTGTACATGCCGCTGTACCGCGAGCAGCATTGGCTGTATTGCAGCAACCGTCACCCGCTGTACAGCGAGCGGCGCATTCCCGAGCAGGTGATCACCCAGCAACGCATGGTCGGCCGCGGCTACTGGAGCCAGGCCGAACTGGCCCGGCACGGCTTCAAGCACAGTGCGGCGACGGTGGAGAGCATGGAGGCGCAGTTGATCCTGGTGCTGTCCGGCGCCTACATCGGCTACCTGCCGGAACATTACGCCCAGGCCTGGGCGGACAAGGGCGACTTGCGGGTGCTGCTGCCGGCAACCTTTGGCTACCAGGCGCCGTTCTCCATGATCATGCGTCGCGGACGCGGTCGAGAGCCGCTGATCCAGACCTTTCGCGACCTGCTCAAGGCGCAGCTCAACCAGTCATAAGGAGGTCCCATGTCTCGAGCACGCTGCGAGCGTTGCCTGCGCCCTGCGGGCCATTGTCTGTGCCCGCTGATTCCCCAGCTACCCAGCCGCACCCGAGTGCTGTTGTTGCAGCATCCCAGTGAGGTCAATCATGCCTTGAACACCGCACGTCTGGCGGCGCTGGGGCTGAACAACGCCGAACTGGTGGTGGGGGAGGTGTTCGAGGAGCTGCCGGCGTTGCTCGACCAGCCCGGATATCGAGCATGCCTGCTGTTCCCGGCGGATGATGCCCGGCCATTGCAGGCCTATGCCGAGACGGATGCACCGCTGCTGCTGGTGGTGCCCGACGGCACCTGGCGCAAGGCGCGCAAGTTGCTGCACCTCAATCCGTTGCTGGCGGCGCTGCCACGGGTGACCCTGGCGAGCGCGGTGGAGTCTCGCTATCGCCTGCGCAAGGCCCCGGGGCCGGGAGCCTTGTCCACTGTGGAAGCGATCGTGCAGGCATTGCAGGTACTGGAAGCACCTGCTTCGTTCGAACCGCTATTGCGGCCTTTCGAGGCCCTGATCGAAGGGCAGATTGCCGCGATGGGCGAAGACACCTACCAGCGCAACCACGCCAAATCCTGACCGCTCCCGAATCCGGAGCCGCAGGCGGTGATGGCGCGCGCAAGGGCTCCGCTCTTCCCGGCCACCCCACAAACCTTCAGGAGCGCCGCAGGGTCTTCTGCCGCAGGATATAGAGACTCACCAGCACTGCGCTGGTCAGCATGAAGCCCCGGGCCCAGGGCGATGGCACCAGATAGCAGGAGAAACCGATGCTCAACCACATCAGGCCGATGGCGTAGACCTTGCCCTTGAGCGGAATGCCGTTGCCGTCGAGATAGTCGCGGATCCACGGACCCAGGCGCGGGTGTTGCACCAGCCATTGGTAGAAGCGTGGCGAGCTACGGGCAAAGCAGGCGGCTGCCAGCAGCAGGAAAGGCGTGGTAGGCAATACAGGAAGGAAGATACCCACTACCCCCAGCGCTACGCTCGACCAGCCGATGGCCAGCAGAACGTAACGCCATAGCAGGGGGCGTTGGCCTATGGGCTTGGCCATAGGCAACGACTCAGTGGTGGCGCGGCTTGAGCAGTGCAGGTTTTTCGTCGGGGGCGTTGCACAGCAGGTACAGCGCGGTCAGCGCTTCGGGGATCTGCACGATCATGTCGTCCATCAGGTTGGCATCGCTGGCAATGTCGGAGAACTCCGGCTGTTCGTCGAACAGGCCGGAACCCACCATGATCGGCAGCAGCATCTCGCTGACTTCTTCCTCGGCGGTTTCGAACCAGGCCGCTTCACGCAGGAACACGCCTTCCATGAAGCCGATGCACCAGCCGCGCAGGTCGGAGTCGTCCGGGTCTTCGCCCAGGTCGAGTTCGCAGGGCAGCTCGAATTCTTCGTCGGAAGCCAGTTGGCGGGCGATGTGCGCCTTGAGGGCCAGCAGGGTCGACTCGATGGCTTCGCGTTCGGCGTCGTCACGGTAGTGCGGCTCTTCGGCGAACAGGGCGTCGATCCATTCACGGTCCGGAACGCTTTCCGAGCAGATGGACAGCGCGGTCAGGTAGCCGTGAGCGGCCACGTAGTCCAGCGCCTCGTCGTGCAGATCATCTGCATCGAGGAAGACTTGCAGGCGGGTTAGTTGCTCAGCGAAGGACATTGACGGCTACCTTGGGGAATAAACGATGCTGAATTCTAGGCTTTCTTGCGCGCTCAAGCCAGCCGCGGTGCCGATTTGAGCGGTTCTAAAGGTTACCAGCGGTCCATTGTCGGTGCCCTCTGCCGGGAAGGGGTCGGGTATACTCGCGCGTTTTGTGATGCCCTGCAGGCTGGCCGTCTGTTCCGGACAAGTCCGCTAACGCAAATGTCGGTGAAGCGTGCCGGCTTTTCGTCCAGTCTGCCCCCAGGGATTTCAGCGATTTTTGGAGTTTTTCATGCTCGAACAGGCTCAACGCGTCCTCAAGGACATCTTCGGCTACGACAGTTTCCGTGGTCGCCAAGGTGCGATCATTGAGCGCGTGGCCAGCGGCGGCGATGCCTTGGTACTGATGCCCACCGGTGGTGGCAAGTCGCTGTGTTTCCAGGTCCCGGCGCTACTTCGCGAAGGGCTGGCGGTGGTGGTTTCGCCGCTGATCGCGCTGATGGACGACCAGGTTGCAACCCTGGAGGAACTCGGTGTCGCGGCGGCAGCCTTGAACTCCACCCTCAGCCCCGAGCAGCAGCGTGACCTGGCCGCGCGCATCCGGCGCGGCGAAGTGAAGATGCTCTACCTGGCCCCCGAGCGCCTGGTCCAGCCGCGCATGCTGGCGTTTCTGCAGAGCTTGGAAATCGCCTTGTTCGCGATTGATGAAGCCCACTGTGTGTCCCAGTGGGGCCACGACTTCCGCCCCGAATACCTGCAATTGGGGCAGCTGGCGGAAATGTTTCCCCAGGTGCCGCGCATTGCCCTGACCGCCACGGCTGACAAGCGCACCCGGGAAGAGATCGTCAATCGCCTGCACCTGCAGGATGCCGAGCGTTTTCTCTCCAGCTTCGACCGGCCGAACATCTTCTATCGCATCGTGCCCAAGGAGCAGCCACGCAAGCAGTTGCAGGCCTTCCTCAACGAGCGGCGCAGCGATGCCGGGATCGTCTATTGCCTGTCGCGCAAAAAGGTCGACGAAGTGGCTGCATTTCTCTGCGAACAGGGTTTCACCGCGCTGCCCTACCATGCCGGGTTGCCCAATGAGCTACGGGCCTATCACCAGAAGCGCTTCCTCAACGAAGAAGGCCTGATCATGGTGGCCACCATTGCCTTCGGCATGGGCATCGACAAGCCCAACGTGCGCTTCGTGGCCCACATGGACTTGCCCAAGTCGCTGGAAGCCTACTACCAGGAGACCGGTCGCGCCGGTCGTGACGGCCTGCCGGCAGACGCCTGGATGGCTTACGGGCTGCAGGACGTGCTGATGCTCAAGCAGATGCTGCAGAACTCCGAGGGCGACGAGCGCCACAAGCGTCTTGAGCAGCACAAGCTCGATGCGATGCTGGCCCTGTGCGAGGAAACCCGTTGCCGGCGCCAGACCCTGCTGGCCTATTTCGATGAAGACATGCCGCAACCCTGCGGTCACTGCGACAACTGCGTCGATGGGGTACAGACCTGGGACGCCACCGAGCCGGCACGCCAGGCGCTGTCGGCGATCTATCGCACTGGCCAGCGCTACGGTGTCGGTCACCTGGTGGATGTGCTGCTGGGCAAGGACACGGAAAAGGTCCGCAGTTTCGGCCATCAGCACCTGTCGGTATTTGGTGTCGGCAAGGCCCGCAGCGAAGGCGAATGGCGCTCGCTGTTCCGCCAGCTGGTGGCCCGCGGCCTGGCCGACATCGATCTGGAAGGTTATGGCGGCCTGCGCCTGAGCGACAGCTGCCGCCCGCTGCTCAAGGGCGAAGTGACCCTGGAGTTGCGTCGTGATCTCAAGCCGCAAACCACCCCCAAGAGCAGCACCAGCCAGGCCAGCCAGCTGGTACGGGGCGAGGAGCGCGAGCAGTGGGAGGCGCTGCGGGCCCTGCGACGCAAGCTGGCGGAAGAACATGGGGTGCCGCCTTATGTCATTTTCCCCGATTCCACCTTGCTCGAAATGCTCCGCAGCCAGCCCGGCTCCATGGCCGAAATGGCCGAGGTCAGCGGCGTGGGTGCGCGCAAGCTGGAGCGTTATGGCGCAGCCTTCCTCGAAGTCCTCGGCGGCGGTGTCGAGGCGCCGAAAGTGGTTGCCGACCTGCGCCATGAACTGATCACCCTGGCTCGCGCGGGGATGACTCCGGTGCAGATCGCCGGCCAGTTGCAGTGCACGGAAAAGAACGTCTACACCCTGCTCGCCGAAGCCATCGGCAAGCAGCAGCTGTCGCTGGAACAGGCCCTGGACTTGCCGGAAGACCTGCTGGGAGAGATCCAGGATGCGTTCCTCGACGGCGAGGGCGAGTTGCCGCCCGTGGCCGAGGTTATCCCGGTGTTTGCCGGAAGGGTGCCGGAAGGGGTGCTGTATTGCGTACGTGCGGCCTTGGAGTCGGAGTTTGAAATGTGAAGGGGTGCGTCAATGTTGTAACGATTCAGTCCCTTACAGGCCTTGCCTCCGGGCAAGGGGCATGCTTAGCTGACTAATAATTAGTTTTTCTTTATTTTCAGTCTGATCATGAGTGTTTTATGCCGTTAACCGATGAACACCGTTTTGGTATGCAGCTGGCGCATATGTCTCGCGGCTGGCGTGCCGAACTGGACCGCCGCCTGGCGGGGCTCGGCCTGTCCCAGGCCCGCTGGCTGGTGCTTTTGCATTTGGCTCGCTTCGAAGAGGCGCCCACTCAGCGCGAGCTGGCGCAAAGCGTCGGCGTAGAAGGGCCGACCCTGGCCCGGCTGCTGGACAGCCTGGAAACCCAGGGCCTGGTTCAGCGCCAGTCGGTGGTGGAAGATCGCCGGGCGAAGAAAATCGTTCTCTGTCCGTCCGCCCGGCCCTTGATCGAACAGATCGAAACCATCGCCACCGCCCTGCGTCATGAGCTGTTCGTTGGCGTTGACGAAGAAGACCTGCGGGTCTGCATTCGCGTTCATGAACGCATCCTGGCCAATCTGGAAAAATCCTGACGCCTTCAACCGGGGTTGCCTGACCCCGGTTTGTCTTGTTCCTCTGCCATTCTGAATTCAAGCCTGCTGCGCCAAGGGGCGTTTTTTGCGTGCCTGTCAAAAGGTCTGGCCCAGATTCAGTGACAGGGCTTTCTGGTTGTCGTCGTTGAAGCCGTAGCTGAAGTTCAGCGGCCCCAGCGGCGTGTCGAAGCCGAGAAAGATGCTTGCCGCGTTGATGTAGCCGCTGTCGAAGGCATTGTCGTTGTTCCACACCCGGCCCCGCTCCAGCGAGCCTCCCAGGTACAGTGGAAAGTCCAGGGGCAGATAGGAGCGCGGTGTCAGGCGACGGAAGTACACGGCGCGAGCCAGGCTGATGTTCTGCCCGGAGAGGGCGTCCTGACGGAAACCGGACAGTTGTCGAGCTCCACCGAGCAGGAAGCTGGACGTCACCACGTCGGCGTTGTCCAGGGTCCGGCCATAGCGACCGCCCAGGACAAAGGTATTGGGGCCGCTGCTCAGCGCCTTGTCCAGCTTGAACTCCCACTGCCGGTAGCGATTGTCCGAACCCAGGCTCGGTTCGAACTGGCGCAGGCTCAGCTTGATGTCTTCGCCGGAGTGAGGAAAGTAGACGTTGTCCAGCGAGTCGAAGGAGTACTGCAACTGGTAGTAGCCTTCGTTGAAGTTTTCGCTGGGCAGGTTATGGTCGCCGATGCGCACATCGGCCTTGCCCCAGGCCTCGCCGACGCCGAAACGCACTTCGCCGCTGTTGCCGATCTGGCGCCCTAGGTTGAGCCCGAAACCGTAGCGTTCCACGCGATATTCGGCGATCGGGTCGTTGTCCAGCACCGCCTCGACGTTCTGCGCTTCGGCGGCGATGAAGGGCGCAATGAAGTAGCGTGAACCGGCATCCAGTGGCTGGTAGAACTCGCTGTAGAGTTCCTGCTGATCACCGATCTGCACCCGGGTCAGCCATTCTGCACCCAGGCTGTTGATGCCGTTCATGCGGTAGCTGGCGCCGATATTGAACGCGCTGTCGCCACGCATGTCATCGGACAGGTTCAGCCCCAGGCGCAGGTAGTCGGTACCACTGCGCTTGCCCCGGGCGCTGATCACCAGGGTGTTGTCCTGCCCCTTGTGGGCTACGCGATACTGCACCTGTTCGAAGAAATCCAGGCCGTACAGGGTGCCCATGTCGGTTTCCAGGCGGCCCAGGTCCAGCGGCTCGCCGATGCGCTGGCGGATGTAGTAGCGGATCACTTCGTCGCTGACCTTGGAGTCGTTTTCCACCTTGATCGCGCTGATGATCGGAGTGCGCTGGCTGGGCTGGCGCGCAGCGGTCAGTTCGGCATCCAGCGCATGGGCCGGACGCAGACGGGCCAGGCGCGCGTCGAGGATACGGGTGGCGCGGTAGCCGGCGTCGATCATTTCCTGGGCCCGGCCAAAGTCGGTAACGCCAAAGCTCGACAGCGCTGGCTGGATCAGCACGTCATCCTTGTGCAGTGCCGCCAGTTGCACCTCCGAGTTGCGCCGGGTCATCAGGGTGATGGACTGGTTGAGCACGTCGACCACGGTATTGAGTTGCTTGCGCGAACGCAGCGGTGTGCCGATGTCCACCACGATGGCGATGTCGACTCCCATGTCCCGCGCCACGTCCAGGGGAATGTTATCGGTCATGCCGCCGTCCACCAGCAGACGGCCATCCAGTTCCACCGGTGCGAAGACCGCCGGGATCGACATGCTGGCGCGGATCACCTGGGGCAGGTGGCCCTTGCGAAACACCACTTTCTCGCCGCTGGCGATATCGGTGGCCACGGCCCGGAAGGGGATCGGCAGCTTGTCGAAGTCACGGGTATCGCTGGCGTGGGCCAGCTTGCTTTCCAGCAGCAGTGCCAGGTTCTGTCCCTGAATCACCCCCAGCGGCAGGCCCAGGCTGCCATCGTCGCGGAAGCTGAGCTTCTGCTTGACCAGAAAATCCCGGTCGTCCTGCTTGCGCCGGAACGGCACGTCTTCCCGGGGCGGGGCATCGGACAAGGCCTGTCGCCAGTCGATGTTCAGCGCAAGCTTTTCCAGCTCGTCGATCTTGTAGCCCGAGGCATACAGCCCGCCGATCACCGCGCCCATGCTGGTGCCGGCGATGGCGTCGATGCGGATGCCCTGTTCCTCCAGGGCCTTGAGCACCCCGATGTGGGCCAGGCCGCGGGCGGCGCCCCCAGACAGCACCAGGCCGATTTTCGGTCGTGGCGCTTCGGCAGATTGAGCGAGCAAGGGCAGCAGGCAGAGGAACAGGCAGGACAGCAGGCGGCGCATTACGGTTCTCGGGGCGGGCGATAAAGCCGGCTATTATAACGACGCCCTTGAATCCAGGAGTCGGCCGTACCATGACTGAACGTAAACCCGAAGTGATCATCACCTATTGCACCCAATGCCAGTGGCTACTGCGGGCGGCGTGGCTGGCCCAGGAGCTGTTGAGCACCTTCAGCGACGACCTGGGCAAGGTGTCCCTGGAGCCGGCAACCGGCGGGGCCTTTCGCATCACCTGCGATGGCGTGCAGATCTGGGAGCGCAAGGCCGATGGTGGCTTTCCCGAGGCCAAGGTGCTGAAGCAGCGGGTTCGCGACCAGATAGACCCCGAGCGCGACCTGGGTCACAACGACCGTACTCAGTGAGAACCGGCTTCAGCCGTGGCTGCCTTGCTGCCCGAACCCGCCGACAGGCGGCTTGAAACCACGATGGCAACGATGATCAAGGCCCCACCGAACAACATGCGCAGGGTCGGGTTTTCGCCGAACAGCAACCAGGCCACGGTAATTCCGTAGACCGGTTCCAGGGCAAACACCACCGCTGCGGTGCGCGCCTTGATCACTGCCAGGCTGGCGACAAACAGGCTGTGGGCCAGACCGGTGCAGAAAATTCCCAGCAGGCTGATCCACAGCCAGTCCATGGCCCGCACCTGGCCAAGCTCGGGAGCCGCCACCGGCAACAGGCACAGGGCGACCACCACGTTTTGACAGAGCGCTGCCTGCACCGCGGGGATCCGCCCGGAGCTGGCACGGTTGTTCAGTGACAGCAGCGCAAACAGCAGGCCCGAGCCCACGGCCCAGAGCAGGCCGGTGGTGGCCTGGCTGGCCAGGTCGAAGTCCGGGGTCACCAGCACCAGGCCGATGCTGACCAGCAGCACCAACAGCATTTCGTTGAAGCGGATCCGCTCGCGGAAGATCAGGCCTTCGAGAATCACGGTGAACGCCGGGAAACTGGCAAAGCCCAGGGTCGCGATAGCCACCCCCGCGACCTTCACCGCCACGAAGAAACTCACCCAGTGCCCGGCCAGCAGCAGGCCGCTGAGCAGCAGGCGCCGCCAATCGGTGGCGGCCAGTTTCTGCCAGGGGGTGTTGCTCGCCAGGCGGGCGAAGACACCCAGGGCGAGCACGGCAAAGGCTGCACGGCCGAAGACGATGACCGCGGGCGAAGCGGCGGCGAGCTTACCGAATACACCGGTCAGGCCGAACATCAGGGCACCGATATGCAAGGCGCCAAGGGCGGTACGCGGAGTCATTTTTATCCTTAACCACAAGACGGGCAGTAATGGCCTTAGGCGGCAATGGGCTCAGTCTACGGGCGGGGCGGCCTGTTGGTCTGTCGCGATCCTGGCGTTTTTTGTCGAAGGACTAGCGTCTGCCCCTTGGCGCAGTTGGCGCGGCGAGTGGCCGTACTGCCGCAGTATCGCCGCGGCAAAGGCACTCTGGGAGCTGTAACCCACGCGGCTGGCGATTTCGCCCATGGGCAAGGTCGATCCGCGCAACAGTTCCAGGGCCATGTGCAAGCGCCGGCGTCGCACGTATTCCATGGGGCTGGCCCCGCACTCGGCAATGAACCGTGCATGCAGGCGGGCAGCGGACAGCCCGGCGATACGGGCCAGGTCGGCCACCTGCAAGGGGTGGGCGGCGTGATGATCGATATGGGCATTCAGGGCGGCATAGGGCAGGCGGCGCTCGCGGGGCTGGCTGTCGGCGCGATGATTGAGGCTGGCCAGCAGCAAGACCGCGCCTTGCTGGGCAATCAAGGGGTCGTCCACCGGGCTGTCCGCCAGCCAGTTGACCAGGCGGCTCTGGCTCGGCCCCAGGACCTGGTGTCGGGGCGCATCGAGCAAACGCCGACTGGCCTCGGCATGTTCCCCCAACGATTGCTGCACCCAGTGTTCGCCGGGTATGTCCAGCACCAGGCAATGGCTGCCGCTGGGGCTGCCGCAGACATGCCGGGCGCCGGCCGGCACCACCACGAAGCTCTGCTGCTGCACCCGGCTGCCCTGGCCTTCGACTTCGAAATCGAGCTGGCCACGCAGGCCGAACACCAGTTGCGCATGTTCATGGCTGTGGGCGATCAGGTCATGGGTGTAGTGGCGCAGGGTGAGGATAGATCCCATCACGGTCTCCTTGGCAGGCGGCCAGTCTACACCGGCGGTCGGGCGTTTCGCGCTGTCATCGCACTGCCGCATTTGTGTCATGGGCTATTAATCGCTGGGGCGCAAGCTCGCAAAAAATCCAGGAGAGCGTCCATGACCCATGCCGAACTCGCCAAGCCCAGCCGCAAGCAACGGGTGCGGACCCTGTGGATTTCAGATGTGCACCTGGGCACCCGGGATTGCCAGGCCGAACACCTGGCACGCTTTCTCAAGGCCTATCACGCCGATCGCATCTATCTGGTGGGCGACATCATCGATGGTTGGAAGCTGCGCGGCGGCATGTACTGGCCCCAGGCCCATACCAACGTGATCCGGCGCCTGCTGACCATGAGCAAGCGTGGTACCGAGGTGATCTACGTCACCGGCAACCACGACGAATTCCTGCGGCGCTACTCCAGGCTGATTCTCGGCAATATCCAACTGGTGGACGAGGCGGTGCATGTCACTGCGGACGGGCGTCATCTGCTGGTGATCCACGGCGATCAGTTCGATGTGATTACTCGCTATCACCGCTGGCTGGCCTTTCTCGGCGACTCGGCCTACGAATTCACCCTGACCCTCAACCGCTGGCTCAACCACTGGCGGGCGCGTTATGGCTATGGGTACTGGTCGCTGTCGGCCTACCTCAAGCACAAGGTCAAGACGGCGGTGAGTTTCATCAGCGATTTCGAGGAAGCCATTGCCCACGAATGCGTCAAGCGCGAGTTACACGGGGTGGTCTGTGGCCATATTCACCATGCCGAGATCCGCAAGGTGGGCGAGGTGGATTACCTCAATTGCGGTGACTGGGTGGAGTCCTGCACGGCGCTGATCGAGCACTGGGACGGCAGCATCGAGCTCTATCGCCTGGCCGAGGCCCAGGCCCGTGAGGCCCAACTCAAGGCTGAGCGGATGAAAGTCGCGGAGCCGGCCTGAGCCCGGGCCCGAACACGGTTTTTCAGGCCGGGCTGGCCTGCTCCATGGCCGCCTTGTACAGCGACTGCCGGGGCTGGGCGAACAGCCGTTGCAGCATGGGCTCGAAGAAGCTCAGGGGCAGGCTCTCGTAGGCCGGATCGAAGGCGGCGGCGTCGTACTTGGCGCAGAACTCGGCGGTGTACTGGTACAGCGGGTGGTCACTGAACTGCTCGCGCAGGTGGCGATCCATGCCCAGGTGATGGAAGAAGTAGTAACCCTGGAAGATCCCGTGCTTCTCCACCATCCACAGGTTTTCCGGGCTGACAAAGGGTTTGAGAATGGCGGCGGCGATATCCGGATGGTTATAGGAACCCAGGGTATCGCCAATGTCGTGGAGCAGGGCGCAGACCACGTATTCCTCGTCGCGCCCGTCGTGCCAGGCGCGGCTGGCGGTCTGTAGCGAATGGGTCAGGCGGTCCACCGGGAAGCCGCCGAAGTCGCCTTCCAGCAATTGCAGGTGGGCCAGGATGCGTGTCGGCAACTGCTTGGCGTAGGCACTGAAATCCGCGGCGATGATCGCCCAGTCCTCCTGGGTACCGTCCTGCATATGGGTAAAGCGCGCATGGGTGTTCATCGGCCATCCTCTTGTTGTCATGGGGCGGGTCTGCAAGGCCTGGCCCTGTGGGGAGCCGCTGGCGGCCCTGGGGTCTAGAAGGGCACCTTGCCGAGGATCATGTCGCGGTACATGACGAAGTCCCCCAGCAGGCTGTACAGCGGATGCTGGAAGGTGGCCGGGCGGTTTTTCTCGAAGAAGAAATGCCCGACCCAGGCGAAGCCATAGCCGGCTATCGGCAACACCAGCAGCAGCCACCAGGCGCCTTTGCCGATGGCCAGGGCGAGGATGAAGATCACCAGGCTGGTGCCGATGAAGTGCAGACGTCGGCAGGTGCTGTCGCTGTGCTCGCTCAGGTAGTAGGGGTAGAACTCGGCGAAGCTGTTGAACTGTCGGATGTTTTCCATGGCCGCGATCTCTGTGTCTGTTGTTCTGTCGGCGGATGTTCGGCGGGGAGCCTATTTGAGTCTAGAGTCCTTGGCGGCGCAGGCCAGTGACAATAGGCGCCACTTTAGTATCCTTGGGAAATTGGCCGTAGCATGCGGCTCATCATGTAAGAACCCCTCATGAGCGAACGAACGACTTCTGCAAGCTGGACCCTGGGAATCGTCAAGGCCCTGGAGATGGACGGCCTGGATTGCCGGGCCTTGTTCAAGCAGTTGGGGCTCGACTACGGTGCCCTGGAAGATCCCGACGCGCGCTTCACCCAGGACTCCATGACCCGGCTCTGGCAGCGCGCCGTCGAGCTTTCCGGCAACCCGGCGATCGGCCTGAACATGGGCAAGGTGGTGCGTCCGGCGTCTTTTCACGTGGCCGGGTATGCATTGATGTCGAGTCGTACCCTGGCGGAGGGGTTTCAGCGGCTGGTGCGTTATCAGCGGATCATTGCCGAAAGCGCTGACTTGAGTTTCCGCCTTCTTCCCGAGGGCTATGCACTGATCCTGACGGTGCATGGCGACCATCTACCGCCCACCCGGCAAAGTGCCGAGGCTTCGCTGGCCTGTGCCCTGGCCTTGTGCGGCTGGCTGACGGGGCGCGCGTTGCAGCCGCGCAAGGTGTTGCTGCAGGGCGAGCAGCCCGGGGACCTGCAACCCTACAAGGACATGTTCCACGCGCCCCTGGTGTTTGCCGCGCCCTTTGATGCGCTGATCTTCGAGCGTGCCGACATGGAGGCCACGCTGCCCACCGCCAACGAGGCCATGGCCCTGCTGCACGATCGTTTCGCCGGCGAATACCTGGCGCGCTTCTCCGAAAGCCGGGTGACCCACAAGGCGCGGCAGGTCTTGTGTCGCCTGCTGCCCCAGGGGGAGCCCAAGCGCGAAATGGTGGCGCAGACGCTGCACCTGTCCCAGCGCACCTTGCAGCGCCGCCTGCAGGAAGAGGGCACCAGCTTCCAGGCGCTGCTGGATGACACCCGCCGGGAACTGGCAGAGCAGTACCTGGCGCAGCCGCGCATGACCCTGCTGGAAATTGCCTACTTGCTTGGGTTTGCCGACCCGAGCAACTTCTTCCGTGCATTCCGCCGCTGGTTCGATGCCACGCCCGGTGAGTACCGGGCGCGGTTACAGGCCGCGCCGGCCCCGGTCAATGACGCCAGAATGCCGGAATACACAACACGAACACCGTGATGATTTCCAGCCGGCCCAGGAGCATGCCCAGGGACAGGATCCACTTGGCGGCGTCCGGCAGGGTCGAGAAGTTGCCGGCCGGGCCGATGGTTTCACCCAGGCCCGGGCCCACGCCCGACACGGTGCTGGCGGCACCGGTGAGGGCGGTCATCCAGTCCAGGCCCAGCAGCGACAGGGCCAGGGCGATCATGCAGATGGTGATGGCGAAGAAGAACGAGAAGGTCAGGATCGAGCGGACGATTTCTTCGTCCAGGCGATGGCCGTTGTACTTCTGTTTGATCACCGCCCTCGGGTGAATCAGTTGATTGAGGTTGGCCTTGAGCAGGATGTAGGCGACCTGGAAGCGGAAGATCTTGATCCCGCCGGCAGTCGATCCCGAACAGCCGCCTACGAATCCCAGGTAGAAGAACAGCATCAGCGAGAAGTTGCCCCACAGGCTGTAGTCGCCCAGGGCAAACCCGGTGGTGGTGACCACCGACGTCACGTTCAGCGCTACGTGGCGCAGGGCATCCAGCCAGTGCAGGTCGGTGGTCCACCAGTACCAGGTGCCGAGCACCAGCCACGTCACCAGGAGCATGCCCAGCAAGCCCTGGACCTGCTGATCCTTGATCAGCGCCCGACGATTGCCCCGCAGGGTCGCCACATAGAGGGCGAAGGGCAGGCTGCCGAGGATCATCACCACCACCGCCACCCAGTGCACCGCCGGTTGTTGCCAGTGGGCCAGGGATTCGTCGGAGGTAGAGAAGCCACCGGTGGAGATCGCCGACATGGCGTGGTTGATGGCGTCGAAGATGTTCATCCCGGCCCACCAGAAGGCCAGGCTGCCGCAGATGGTGATGCCGACGTAGCTGGCGACAATCAGGCGCGCCACCATGTGCGAGCGCGGCATGACCTTTTCCGAGCGGTCCGAAGACTCGGTCTGGAACAGGCGCATGCCACCGATACGCAGCAACGGCAGGATCGCCACCGCCATGCCGATAAAGCCGATACCCCCCAGCCAGTGCAGCATCGAACGCCAGATCAGGATGCCAGGCGACATGCTGTCCAGGCCGCTGAGCACCGTGGCGCCGGTGGCGGTGATGCCGGACATGCTTTCAAAGAACGAGTCGGTGTAGCTGATGTGCTGGGTCAGCAGGAATGGCAGGGCGGCAAAGATGCACACCACCACCCAGCTGGAGACCGTCAGCAGGTACATGTCGCGGGGGCGCAGATGAATATGTTCGGGACGGCCGGGAATCACCAGGGCCAGGCCGGCGATGAAGGTGATCATGCTGGCCCAGAGGAAGGACGGCAGGTCGCCGGTGCGTTCGAAGATCACCAGTGTCGCCATCGGCACCACCATGGCGATCGCCAGGGTGATGAGGAAGATGCCGATGATGAAACCAATGATCCTTAAGGTCGGCAACGCCATGTGTTCCGCTCGGGCTGGTAGATGAAGGGCGCCCATTCTACCTGCGGGGCAGGGCATGTAAACCGGCACCCGGCCGGCAGATCCCGCTAGAATGGCGGACATTTTTTTCAGGAGGTGGCCGATGGAGGCTCTCGACGCTTTGCTCAACCGTGTTTCCGTGCCGCGCCTGGTGGAGCCCGCGCCTAGCGCCGCGCAGCGCGAAGCCTTGTTCGCCGCCGCCCTGCGCGCGCCGGATCATGGTCAGTTGCGCCCCTGGCGGTTCCTTACCGTCGAAGGTGCGGCACGCGAGCAGTTGGGCGAGTTGCTGGTGGAGGCGGTACAGCTGCAGGGCGGCGAAGTGACCCAGGCGGCCCTGGACAAGGCCCGGGCCATGCCCCTGCGCGCACCACTGGTGGTTGTGGTGGTCGCCCGTTTGCAGGAGCACTTCAAGGTGCCCAGGAGCGAGCAGTTGCTGGCAGCGGGCTGCGCGGCCCACGGTATCCTGCTGGCGGCCTACGCCCAGGGGATCGGCGCGGTGTGGCGTACTGGCGAGTTGTCCTACTCGCCCCATGTAGCCAAGGGCCTGGGCCTGGAGGACGGCGAAGAGATCATTGCCTTCCTGTATCTTGGCACGCCGCTGAATGAGCCGCGGATCGCCCCCAAGGTCGATACCGCCGAGTTCGTCAGCGCCTGGACTGCCAAGGCCTGATTTTCCTCTTCTAACGCTGTGTACCTCGCGGGCAAGCCCGCTGTTGCCGGACCCGGCGGCAGCGGCTTGCCCGCATTGCGTTCAGGCCTGCACCACGGCGCCGGGGACCAGGGGCAGTTCCAGGGTGGCGATGAATCCGCCCTGAGGGTGGTTGGCCAGCAGCAGGCTGCCACCGTGACGCTCTGCGGCGCGGCGGGCGATGGCCAGCCCCAGGCCATGGCCCGGAGCGCTTTGCCCCGGGGCGCGGAAGAAGGGCTCTCCCAGCTGGCTCAAGTGCTCGGCTTCTACGCCGGGTCCATGATCGCGCACGCTGATCTGGATCTTCTCGCCCTGGCGTTGGGCCGTGACTTCGATCGCTTGCCCGGCGGGGTTGAAGCGCTGAGCGTTGCGCAGAAGGTTGTCCACTGCCCGCTCCAGCATGGTCGGCCAACCGCGCAGGTGCAGCTGTGGCGGGGCGGTTATCAGCACCGGCTGTTCCGGGCAGGCCAGTTGCGCGTCTTTCTGCACGGCGACCAGCAAGGCGTTGAGGTCCACTTCTTCGGCGCTGGCGTTGTCCGCATCGACCCGGGCCAACACCAGAATCTCGCTGATCAGCGCTTCCAGGCGGTCACATTCGCGGGTCAGCCGCGGCCAGAGCTTTTCCCGTTCTTCGGGGGCGGCCCGTTCCGCCAATGCCAGGGCGATGCGCAGGCGGGCCAGGGGCGAGCGCAGTTCGTGGGACACGTCCCGCAGCAGTTGGCGCTGGCTGCCGATCAGGCTCTGCAGGCGCGAGCCCATGCGGTTGAAGTCCCGGGCCAGTACACCGAATTCGTCGCGGCGGTTGGACAGGCGCGCCAGGCTGTTCTGCTGGTAGGTGGCCTGGCCCAGGTCGTGTACCGCGCCGCGCAGGCGGCTCAGGGGACGAGTGATGGACAGGGTGACCAGGAGGCTGAACAGGGTCAGCACCACCAGGGCGATGGCCAGGGCGCTGAGGGGCCAGGTCAGGCTGTCGCGGTGCCAGGCGTCCAGTTCCGGATGGGGGATGCGATAGATGAACAGGTAGGTGTCGCCGGTTTTCGGGCTGGTGTATTCCGCCGTCAGGCGGCGCCAGGGCAGGTGCCGGTCGTCATTGTTCTGCCGGGCTTCGAAGGCCGCGGCGCGGCGCGGGAAGGTGCCGCGAACCACTGGGTCGCCGCTCTCGTTGAGCACCTGGACATCGATGTGGTACTGGCGCTTGCGCTGCTGGAGGATGTCCTGGGCAGCGTCCTCGCCCTGGTTCTCGTAGGTCTGTGTCCATTCCTCGGTCAGGCTGTTGAGGCCGGGGTGACGGCTGAGGATCCAGGCATCCTGGTTGAGCATGTGCCCGAGCAGGATCGACAGCCCTGCAACCAGGGTGATGGCCAGCCAGAAGCTGGCCAGGATGCGCCAGAACAATGAACGCACAGGAACTCCTCGAACGCGAAAGCCCAGTGGGGGGAGGCCACTGGGCTGGGGGTGGACGCTAACGCATTATTGCGCTTTTTGCGGTTGCTGCGCTTTCCAGGCCTTGAACTCGGCCCATTCGGCGCGACGCTCCTCTTGTTTCTTGACGATGGCGTCAAACTCTTTCTGCTGCTCTGGCTTGAGCAGGGCGCGGATATCGGCCTGGGTCTTCTGGTGCTTGGCGGTCAGCTCATCCTTCATGGCTTTCTGGTCGGCCGGCGAGAGTTTCTCCAGGTACTTTTCCACCACGGCCTTGCGGTCGTGCATTTGCTCGCCCATCAGCTTGCCGATCTGCTGGCGCTGTTCGCGGCTCAGGTCCAGTTGGCTGAAAGGGCCTTTGCCGCGCATGTGCTCGCTGTGCCGAGGGCCGTCCATGGGGCCCATCGGGCCGTGACCTTCCGGCATGGCCATGGCCACGGTTGGCAGGGCGGCGGCGAACATCAGAGCGATCAGGGTCTTGCGCATGGTGTATCTCCTTGTCTCATTCCCGGTAAGTTCCGGATGAGTTCAGGTTACCCAGATCAAGGTCAGCGGCAGTCAGCGGAGGGTAAAGCTTGGGTAAAGAAGGTATTTCACGGCCCTGACAAATCTGCCAGGGCACATCGGGATCAGAGGCTGTAGTAGTAGCCGCGGCTGCGCAGGGCGACGATCCGTGGACGGCCGTCGGGGTGCGGGCCGATCTTCTTGCGCAGGTTGCTGACATGCATGTCCAGGCTGCGGTCATACAGGGTCAGCTTGCGGCCCAGGGCGATCTGCGCCAGTTCCTGCTTGTCCAGGGGCTCGCCCGGTTGCTTGAGCAGGGCTTCGAGCAGGCGGCTTTCGGAAACGGTCAGGGTAATGTCCTGCTCGTCGATGTTGACCACACCGCGCAGCGGGCTGAAGCACAGGTCGCCCAGTTCCATCTGGCTGGAGGCCGCCACCGGATGGCTGCGGCGCAGTACGGCACGCAGGCGGGCGGTGAGTTCACGGGGGTCGCAGGGCTTGGCCAGGTAATCGTCGGCACCCAGTTCCAGGCCGAGGATGCGGTCCAGGGGTTCGCCACGGGCCGAGAGCATCAGCACCGGCAGGTCGGGGTGCTCATTGCGCAGTTGCTTGAGCAGCTCCAGGCCGCTGCCGTCGGGCAGCATCACGTCCAGTACCACCGCTGACGGCGCCGTTTCGGCCAGGGCGCGACGGGCGCTCAGGCCATCGTGGCAGGCCCGCACCAGAAAACCTTCCTGGCTCAGCCAACTGCTCAGGAGCTCGCACAGCTCCTGGTCATCATCAATCAGTAACAGGTCGCTCATGAATCTCTCAATTTAGCCATTGTCGACGCTTGCGATGCCCGCCACTGGCGAAGATCCCGCAGAGCAGGGCCAGCAGGGCCACGCCGCCGCCGGTGACGAACCACTGCTGTTGATCGGTCAACAGGCGGGGTGCCGGGTTGGCCTGGGCCTCTTTGAGTTGCAGCTTGAGGCGCTGGTTCTCCTGGCGCAAGCGGGTCAGTTGGGGGCTTTCCCGTTCGGCATCGGTATTTTGCAATTGTTTGCTCAGTTCATCGCGCAGGCGCTCGCTTTCTTTCAAGCGTTGCTGCAACTCGGTGATCTGACTGCCGGCGCTCAGGGACAGCGGCGTGGAATGGCCGGTGTCTTGGGTTTCCTCGGCAAGGGCTGGAGCCCCGATCGACAACATGACCAACAGCAGGCACAGCGGACCTTGGCGCATCGAAACTCCTGATTCCAATCGAGTGTTGGGCAGGTTGTCGGCAGTCAAACGAGAATAATGAGCGATTGAGAGCGCGATGAACCGCGAAGGTTCATCGCACCCGGGAGGATTTACGGCATCGATTGCTTGAACGGCTTGACCAGTACATGGGCGTAGACGCCGCAGGTCACGAACGGGTCGGCGTCGGCCCAGGCCTGGGCGGCGCTCAGGGAGTCGAACTCGGCGACGATCAGGCTGCCGCTGAAACCGGCCGCGCCCGGGTCATTGCTGTCGATCGCCGGGTGCGGGCCGGCGAGTACCACGCGCCCCTGATCCTTGAGCACTTGCAGCCGCTCCAGGTGCGCCGGCCGGTTGGCCAGGCGTTTTTCCAGGGAGTTGGCGACGTCTGTGGCAATGATTGCGTAAAGCATGTCAGTCCTCGGTTTTCGGGGTGGTGGGATCGGCGTCATGCAGGTGGCGCGAGAGGTAGATACCCTGGCCCACCAGGAACAATACGGTCATGCCCAGGCTGCCGAAGACCTTGAAGTCGACCCAGATGCTCTGGAAGGTGAAGGCGACAAACAGGTTGGCGGCGCCGCAGAACAGGAAGAAGGCGATCCAGGCGATGTTCAAGCGGGTCCATACCGGGTCTGGCAACGTCAGGGCGTGGCCCATGATGCGCTTGATCAGCAGGCGGTCGCCGACGAAGTGGCTGCCGATGAAGGCCAGGGCGAACAGCCAGTTGACCACCGGAGCTTTCCATTTAAGGAAGGTTTCGCTGTGGAAGGCCAGGGTCAGGCTGCCGAAGACCAGGCAGGCGATCAGGGTCAGCCACTGGCTTTTTTCCAGCTTGCGCTGGGAGATGAACAGGGCGCCATACACCACCAGTGAACTGATGATCAGCACCGCTGTGGCGCTGTAGATGCCGCCCAGGGTGACTTCGTGACCGGCAAGGTCGACGACGCGGGGATCAATTTTATAGACGATGAAAAACAGGAACAGCGGGATGAAGTCGATGAATTGTTTCACAGTGGCAGCCAGAAGCAGGATGTCCCGGCATAATAACAAACATCCTTGGTAGCGAAAGCGCCAGCTGACTTGAGGTTTTATCGTCCTGTGAATGTTGATTTGCACTGCCATAGCACGGCCTCCGACGGCGCCCTGGCGCCCGCGGTTCTGGTTGCGCGTGCGTACGAGAGAGGCGTGCGAATCCTGTCCCTGACCGACCACGACACCCTCGAAGGGCTGGACGAAGCGCGCCAAGCGGCGCAGCAACTGGGCATGCAGCTGGTCAATGGCGTCGAGCTTTCCTGCACCTGGGGCGGCGCCACTATCCATGTGCTGGGCTACGGCTTCGATACCCAGGCCCCGGCTTTGGTGCAAGCCATCGAAAAGCTCCACGAAGGCCGCTGGCTGCGTTCGGAGGAGATCAGCCGCAAGCTGGCCCTCAAGGGCATGCCGGGAGCGCTGGAAGGCGCCCGGGCGATCCAGCAGGAACTGGGGGACAGTGGCAATGCACCGGCGCGGCCGCACTTTGCCGACTACCTGGTGCGTGCCGGTTTCGTGAAGGATCGCGCCGAGGCGTTTCGCAAATGGCTGGGGGCCGGCAAGCTGGGGGACGTCAAGCAGCACTGGCCGACCCTGGAAGAAACCGTCGGCACACTGCGGGCCGCGGGGGCCTGGGTCAGCCTGGCCCATCCCTGGCATTACGATTTCACCCGCAGCAAGCGTCGCCGCTTGATTGCCGACTATATTCAAGCCGGTGGTCATGCTATCGAAGTGGTCAATGGCCACCAACCTGCAGAGCAAGTGGGCAGTTTGGCTATCCTTGCTCGTGAATTCGGACTGCTGGTCAGCGCTGGCAGTGACTTTCATGGCCCTGGAGGCTGGTCCGAGATTGGTGAGTATCGCCCGGTCCCGGAAGACCTGCCGCCCCTTTGGTGTCGGTTCAAACATGAGCCAATTATTGCCGCCTGAACAGGTAGAGACAGTGAGTCAATTTTTCCAGATCCACCCGGAAAACCCCCAGCCACGCCTGATCAAACAGGCCGTCGAGATCATTCGCGGCGGCGGTGTGGTGATCTATCCCACGGATTCGTCCTACGCCGTCGCCTGCCAGATGGGTGACAAGGGCGCAATCGAACGGGTTCGACGCCTGCGCCAGCTGGACGACAAGCACAACTTCGCGCTGATCTGCAGCGACCTTTCGCAGTTGGGCCTGTTCGCCAAGATCGACACGGGCACCTTCCGTCTGCTCAAGGCCCATGTGCCGGGGCCCTACACCTTCATTCTCAACGCCACCCGGGAAGTGCCGCGCCTGCTGCTGCACCCCAAGCGCCGGACCATCGGCCTGCGGGTGCCGAGCAACCCGATCGCCCTGGCGCTGCTGGCCGAGCTGGGCGAGCCGCTGATGAGCGTCAGCCTGATCATGCCCGGTGATACCGAGGCCCTGAGCGATCCCTACGAGATGCGCCAGTTGCTGGAGCACCAGGTGGACCTGATCATCGATGGCGGTTTCGGCAGCACCGAGTCGTCCACGGTGATCAACCTCGCCGACGGCGAGCCGGAAGTGATCCGCGTCGGTTGCGGCGACCCCGCGCCGTTCATGGCCGAGGCCTAGATGTCCGCAGTGGAAACCGTCGACGACCAGGCCGGCGCCCAGCAGGAGCTGCCCTTCGCCATGGTCTACGGCCAGGCGGTCATGGAAATGCCCCTGGACCTGTACATCCCCCCGGATGCCCTGGAAGTCTTTCTCGAAGCCTTCGAAGGCCCGCTGGACCTGCTGCTGTACCTGATCCGCAAGCAGAACATCAACATCCTCGACATCCCGGTGGCGGAGATCACCCGCCAGTACATGGGTTATGTGGAGCTGATGCAGTCGGTGCGCCTGGAACTGGCCGCCGAGTACCTGGTGATGGCGGCAATGCTTGCCGAGATCAAGTCGCGCATGCTCCTGCCGCGCTCAGCCGAGGTCGAGGAAGAAGAGGACGATCCGCGGGCCGAACTGATCCGCCGCCTGCAGGAATACGAGCGCTTCAAGGCGGCCGCCGAGGGCATCGACGGCCTGAGCCGGGTCGGTCGCGATGTGCTGGTGCCCAAGCTCGACGCCCCGGAGGCCCGGGCGCGCAAGCTGCTGCCGGATGTGGCCCTGGAAGAGTTGCTGATGTCCATGGCCGAGGTGCTGCGCCGTGGCGACATGTTCGAAAGCCATCAGGTGAGCCGCGAGGCGCTGTCCACCCGCGAGCGCATGAGCGATGTGCTGGAGCGGCTCAAGGGCGGCGGTTTCGTGCCCTTTGTCGAGCTGTTCACCGCCGAGGAAGGGCGCCTGGGGGTGGTGGTGACCTTCATGGCGATCCTCGAACTGGTCAAGGAATCCCTGGTCGAGCTGGTGCAGAATGAGCCCTTTGCGGCCATCCACGTACGGGCGCGAGCCGAATAACGAGCTTAAATCATGAACCTGAATGAACCCCGCGAGCTGGCGCCCCTGCTCGAAGCCTTTCTGTTGGCCTCGGGAAAACCCCAGTCCCTGGAACGCCTGTTCGAGCTCTTCGAAGAAGCCGAGCGGCCGGACCCGGCGGTCTTCAAGAAAGCCCTGGCCCTGCTCGGCAAGTCCTGCGAAGGGCGGGCCTTCGAGCTCAAGGAAGTGGCCTCCGGCTATCGCCTGCAGATCCGCGAGAAGTTCGCGCCCTGGGTCGGCCGCCTGTGGGAAGAGCGCCCACAGCGTTACTCGCGCGCCATGCTGGAAACCATGGCCCTGATCGCCTATCGCCAACCCATCACCCGGGGCGAGATCGAGGACGTGCGTGGCGTGGCGGTCAACAGCCATATCGTCAAGACCCTGCTGGAACGTGAATGGATCCGCGTGGTGGGGTATCGCGACGTGCCGGGCAAGCCGGCGATGTTCGCCACCACCAAGGCGTTTCTCGATCACTTCAACCTGAAGAACCTCGACGACCTGCCGCCTTTGGCGGAACTGCGGGAGATCGAGGCCGAGCCGGTATTGGAATTCGACGACGCTCCGGTGCCCGAGCACCTGCAACAACTGGCCGATGCCAGCGCCGAGCCGGAGGAACCCAAGGAAGAAACCAGCTTCCATACCCTGCTGCTGGAGCTGGATTCCATGGAGGAGGGGATCAAGACCGACTTCGAAGACTTGCACCGTGATGGTGTGGTGGAACCGGAGCAGGGAGGGGTACAAGAGCCGGTGCCGGATCTCCCGCAGGAGGAGGCCCGGACCGAATCTGAGGTCCTCGCCGATGAGCCCGATGAATTCCCGGTCGAACCCGAGGACCGGCCGCCGGTCGAAGCAGAGGATGATGTGCTGGGCGTGGCCGAGGCCCGGGCCAAGTTGCTCGCCGCAGTAGCCGCACTGGAGCCTGCTACGCCGCAGTTGAGCGAGGAAGAGGCCGAAGCCCTGGCCCTGGCCGAAGCCATCGAAAACGAACGCCGCCTGCTGGACGATTGACCTTGTAGTCGCTGGCCGGCTCGGCGCATGGCTGGCGGTTTTTTTCGCCGGCAAGCCGGCTCCTACAGAGGTGATGGATGAGTTCTGCCAAGGATCCCTGCATCAGCGTGTGCAAGTTCAGCGATGACATCTGCATCGGCTGCGGGCGCAGCAAGCGTGAGATCAAGGCCTGGAAGAAGCTCGACAAGGCCGAGCGCCGTCAAGTGCTGGCTGAAGCCGCCATGCGCCTGCTGCAATTGCGCGCCACCGGCCGGCGGAAAAAGTCCTGAGGGGCGACTTATCAACTAGTCTGTGATGCGCAACCGCCGCCATGAGCGTATGATTCGCGACCCTTTGGCGATCCCTTCGCCACAGAACCTGTTTTCACGTCTTCAGGCCGCTCAAGCCTGAAGTGACACACCGGGAGGTGCCCAGATGAGCGATACCGATCAGAACGACCAGGAAATCCGTCCAGCCGGCGAAAAACTGCAGAAAGTCCTCGCCCGCATCGGCGTCGGCTCGCGCCGCGATGTCGAGTCCTGGATCAGCCAGGGCCGGATCAAGGTCAACGGCAAAGAGGCCACCCTGGGCCTGCGCGTCGACCTGCATGACGCCATTTCCATCGATGGCAAGGTGATCAAGCGCGAAGAGGCCGCCGAATCGGTGCGCCGCGTGATCATGTACAACAAGCCCGACGGCGAGATCTGCACCCGCGACGACCCGGAAGGCCGCCCGACCGTGTTCGACAAGCTGCCGCGTCCGCGCGAAGGCCGCTGGATCAACATTGGCCGCCTGGACATCAACACCACCGGTCTTTTGATGTTCACCACCGACGGTGAGCTGGCCAACCGCCTGATGCACCCTTCCTACGAGATGGACCGTGAGTACGCGGTGCGTGTGCGTGGCGAGGTCGACGACGAGATGATCGAGCGCCTCAAGGCCGGCGTCATGCTCGAAGACGGCCCGGCCAAGTTCACCGACATTCAGCAGGCGCCCGGTGGCGAAGGTTTCAACCACTGGTACCACTGCGTGGTGATGGAAGGTCGCAACCGTGAAGTGCGCCGCTTGTGGGAATCCCAGGGCCTGGTGGTCAGCCGCCTGAAGCGCGTGCGCTTCGGTCCGGTGTTCCTGAACTCCGACCTGCCCATGGGCCGCTGGCGCGAAATGAGCCAGTACGAAGTCGATGTGCTCAGCGCCGAAGTCGGCCTGACGCCGGTGGCCATGCCGCAGCTCAATGCCAAGTCCAAGGACAAGCTGGAGCGCATGCAGCGCAAATCCTCGCGTCCGGTGGGCAAGAGCGAGCGCGTGCGCACCCTGCGTCCGGCCAATGGCAGCGCTGCCACCCCGCGTGTTTCCCGCGAGCCGCAGATCGAAGGCGAGCGTCCTGGCCGCAAGCCGGCTGCCCGTCCGGATGGCGAGCGTGGCTCCCGTGCTCCGCGTCCGGCTACTGGCCGCGGCACTCCGGTGGCCGAACGCCCGGCGGACACCAAGCGTCCGGCCAAGCCGGCGCCCAAGTCCAAGCGCCCAAGCCTGGTGCTGGACAAGGACGCACCTTCCGGCAAGCGCCGTGGCGCCCCGGCCGGTTCCGGCCAGCGTCCCGGTTTTGGTCGCCGCAAGCCGGAGTGATTCCCGGCCTGCCGACAAAAACGCCAACCTCCGGGTTGGCGTTTTTTTTTGCCTGCAACTGCGCAGGAGCCGGCTTGCCGGCGAACCGGGCCGCCCGGCTTGCGCAGGCTGATAGCGGCCTTCGCTTGCCAGCTCCTACGCTAGAAGGCGAACTGGCCGTCGAACACAGGCTTGTTATCCACCGCCAGCACTCCGGAACTGAAGATCAGGTCCAGGTGATGGCTGCCTTTGGCGCCGCCCCCCAGGCCCAGGTGCAGGCCGCAATGGCGCTCTTCGAAGCCGGAGTTGCGCCCGTAGAGGGACCTGATGCCCTCGTTGGTGCCGATTCCCAGTTCCTCTATGCGCCGGTTGGACGGGTTGGCATCCAGGTACTTGTTGAAGTCATTGGCCAGCCCTGGCACCTCGGTGGCCACCCGGCTGATGCTGGAGTTCTCGATCCACAGTTCCAGCGGTGCTTTCAGTACCCCGTACTTGCGGGCGAAAGGGATGGTGCTGAGGAAGGTGCCGAGAAACTTCACGTGGCCGTTGATGGCATCGCTGTGGGTGGCGATTTCCCCCGGTGCCAGGTCGTAGTTGCCGACGCCGTTGATGTCGGTCCATTTCTTCACGCTGTTCAAGGGCGCTTCGAAATATGAGCCCTGAAGGTCGCTGAAGCTCAGGGTGGTGGCCTGGGACAGGCGGCGGATCAGAGTGGCGTTGAGGTCGGCAATGCGTTGCGGCTCGACGCTGAAGGTGTCGTAGAAGTACTCGCCGTAATCCTTGAACAGCAGGGATTTCTTCCAGTGCTCGGCCATCAGCCCATGCAGTGGCCGCAGGAACTCCGGGCCGTCGGGGCGTGGCTGGGGCAGGGTCGAGGAGTCGTAGAAGAAGATGTACAGGTCACAGTCGATGATGGCCTGGGCAAGGGTCGCCGCCGGCTCCTGGTCCAGGCGCAGGGCGCTGACTGTCAGTGGGGTGGCCTGGCGCGACTGTTCGAGGATGGCGCTGACCATGGCCTGGTACTCGGCGGTGTGGCCGATCACCACCCTGGAGGGCTGGGCGCCGCTCAAGGCCGGATGCCGCTCGAGGTAGTACAGGAAATGGCGGATGGCGCGGGTCTGGTCCATAAAACCTCCCTGGAGGACAAAGGTGACCGGCGCAGGCACCAGGCCTGCACCGGTCCGGGCGCCTTACATCGGCCACATGGCAGTGCCGAATGGCACCACCGCGTCGGCCTGCATCATTTCCACTGCTGCTTCATGGGTGGCGGCTTCGAACCAGTCGTCCAGTTGCAGTTCGGTTTCCAGGTCTTGTTCCAGTGCTTGCATGGTGTCTCTCCTAGATACAGTGCGTGTAAGCAGTCCATTGGCGGAGCAGTTGAACAGCGGAGAACGGGAAGGTTGCTGGGCCGCTCATCCACTCCCGGAACTTGTCGGCTGGCTGAGCCGGCAAGTGGCTGGAAACCTAGTCCAGGGCATTTTGAAGTGCAAAAAAATAATTAGATTATTTTCTGCTGAACTTTATTTTCTATTTTTAGGTGAAATATTTATTCCCAGAAAACAAAAAGCTAAGGCTTTTCCGCTTGTCGGGCGGCGTGGGTGTCAATTTGCAGTCGGTTCGCCAGTTGATCTGGTTTGGCAATTTATCGTTACGCCTCGTAAAGAAAAAATTACGAAATGCGCCGTGATCCGCCCGTAATCCGCGGCGATGGATGTGCTGTAAGGAAAAGCTGCCGGCAGTTGTTCGGGAAAGCCACCGCCGAGGCTCTAGCCCGCTTGTTCCGGGGCGCCAAGGCAGGTGAGATGCACACCTGCCTGCGTACAGGTGCATAACAAGAAGGAGGCGCAATGAACGCCGTAACCGACTTTCACCCACACCCTTCGATGGGCGATGGCCTTCGCTCATTCATCGACGACCCCACTCGGTCCGTCCACTTTCGCGCCGCCGATGCCGAGCATCGGGCTGGCCCCGCAGGATTCCGGTTACCGGCACGCTGATAAAGCGGTGTCTGGCGGCAGGGAGTCAGGGGTGTACAATGCGCGGCGTTTTAACTGTGACCCAACTGCGTACCCGCGCATTTTGCGCCTGAAACGTGCTTTCCAGACCGCTTGCGAGGCGCTGAAGAGCTCGCTGCAAGGCCAATAAACTCAAGGTTATCCACCTTGTTCACTCCGCCGCGTCACGAGCGTGGTGGGTTCGATTTCGTCACAGATAAAAACAAACAGGTGACGCATGACCGTTAAAAGAACGCTGAACTTCTGGTGCCTGCGCTGGGGTTTGATCCGCGCCGCTTAAGCCTTTACCGGGCGGCAACGTCTGACACACATTACCTTGCGTGAGAGCCTTTTCATGAGTGGACAAAACTCGCATTCGGGCGAGCTGAAACGCGGCCTGAAGAATCGCCATATTCAACTGATCGCCCTGGGCGGCGCGATTGGTACCGGTTTGTTCCTGGGGTCGGCCGGGGTGCTCAAGTCCGCCGGCCCGTCGATGATCCTCGGTTATGCCATCTGCGGTTTCATCGCTTTCATGATCATGCGCCAGCTCGGCGAGATGATCGTCGAGGAGCCGGTGGCCGGCTCCTTCAGCCACTTTGCCCATAAATACTGGGGCGGCTTTGCCGGTTTCCTCTCGGGCTGGAACTGCTGGATCCTCTATATCCTGGTGGGCATGTCGGAGCTGACCGCGGTCGGCAAGTATGTGCACTACTGGTGGCCGGACGTCCCGACCTGGGCCTCGGCAGCCGTGTTCTTCGTCATGATCAACGCCATCAACCTGGCCAACGTCAAGGTCTTCGGCGAGGCCGAGTTCTGGTTCGCCATCATCAAGGTGGTCGCCATCGTCGGCATGATCGCCCTGGGCAGCTACCTGCTGGTCAGCGGCCACGGCGGCCCGCAGGCCTCGGTGAGCAACCTGTGGTCCCACGGCGGCTTCTTCCCCAATGGGGTCAGCGGCCTGGTGATGGCCATGGCAATCATCATGTTCTCCTTCGGCGGCCTGGAAATGCTCGGTTTCACTGCAGCGGAAGCCGACAAGCCGAAGACCGTGATCCCCAAGGCGATCAATCAGGTGATCTATCGCATCCTGATTTTCTACATCGGCGCCCTGGTGGTGCTGCTGTCGCTGACGCCGTGGGACACCCTGCTGGTGACCCTGAACGCTTCCGGCGATGCCTACAGCGGCAGCCCGTTCGTCCAGGTGTTCTCGATGCTGGGCAGCAACACCGCGGCGCACATCCTCAACTTCGTGGTCCTGACCGCGGCGCTGTCGGTGTACAACAGCGGCACCTATTGCAACAGCCGCATGCTCCTGGGCATGGCCGAGCAGGGCGATGCGCCCAAGGCCCTGGCCAAGATCGACAAGCGCGGCGTGCCGGTGATGTCGATCCTCGCTTCGGCGCTGGTGACCTTCGTCGCCGTGGTGCTCAACTACCTGATTCCGCAGCACGCCCTGGAGCTGCTGATGTCCCTGGTGGTGGCGACCCTGGTGATCAACTGGGCGATGATCAGCTACTCGCACTTCAAGTTCCGCCAGCACATGGAGCGTACCGGCCAGACCTCGCTGTTCAAGGCGCTGTGGTACCCCTACGGCAACTACGTCTGCCTGGCGTTCGTGGTGTTCATCCTGGGCATCATGCTGATGATTCCGGGCATCCAGATCTCGGTGTACGCGATCCCGGTGTGGGTGGTGTTCATGTGGGTCTGCTACTGCATCAAGAACAAGCGCAGTGCCCAGCACGCGCTGCAGGCAGCCAGTGCTTCGCTGAAGTAAGCGCGGCCCTGGCAACGACTAACCCGGCTCCGGCCGGGTTTTTCATGGCCGTGATTTTTGTCGGGGGCTGAGATCGCTTTCGCCGGCAAGCCGGCTCCTACGGTGTGCCTGCCCGCTGTAGGGGGCTGGCTTGCCAGCGAAGAGACCCGCAAGAGCGTGGGGAATGGGGGTATCCTATGCGCCCTGAAGACGGATTCCTGTTCCATGCTGGTGATTTCCAACAACGTGCATCTGCCGGATGCCGAGATCGAGCTGACCGCCATCCGTGCCCAGGGCGCCGGTGGGCAGAACGTCAACAAGGTGTCCAGCGCGGTGCACCTGCGCTTCGACATTCCGGCTTCGTCCCTGCCTCCGTTCTACAAGGAGCGCCTGCTGGCGTTGCGCGACAGCCGCATCACCAGTGACGGCGTGATCATTCTCAAGGCCCAGCAGTACCGCACCCAGGAGCAGAACCGCGCCGATGCCCTGGAGCGCCTCACCGAGCTGATTCTCAGCGCCATCAAGGTGGAGAAGAAGCGCCGCCCGACCAAGCCGACCCTGGGTTCGAAGAAGCGCCGCCTGGAGACCAAGGCCAAGCGCGGCAGCATCAAGGCCGGGCGCGGCAAAGTGGACTTCTAGCGCGCCTCGCGTTCCTGGCGCAGCTTGGGCGCCTGGTGGTACAGGTACAGGCTCAGCACCAGGCCGGTGCAGGCAGCGATGGCGGCGAACAGGAAGATCGAGGCAAAGCCGAAACCAGCAGCAATCGCCCCCGCCAGCGGGCCGGTGATGCCCAGCGACAGGTCGATGAACAGCGAGTAGGCCCCCACTGCCGCGCCGCGGCTGGAGGCTGGCACCAGGTTCACCGCTTCCACCCCCAGGGCCGGGAATACCAGGGAGAAGCCAAAGCCGCTCAGGGCTGCGCCGGCCAGGGCCCAATTGGCATCCGGGGCCAGCCACAGCAGCAACAGGCCGAGGGTTTCCACCGACAGGCAGGCAATCGCCACGCGAAAGCCGCCGAGGCGGTTGATCAGGTTGCCGAACAGCAGTCGCGCGCCGATGAAGCTGGCGCCGAACAGGCTCAGGCACAGTACCGCGTTGTCCCAGTGTCGGGTGGCGTAGTACAGGGTGATGAAGGTGGCGATGGTGCCAAAGCCGATGGAGCCCAGGGCCAGGCCGCAGCCGTGGGGAAACACCTTGCCCAGCACGTGGATGAACGGCAAGCGCTCGCCGGCAACGATCGGCGCGGCGAGTTTCGGCCAGGCCAGCAGCAGGCCGAGCAGCGCCAGCAGGATGATGCTCGCTCCCATGCTCCACAGCCCCAGCCGGCTTACCAGCCACACCCCCAGCGGCGCGCCAATGGCCAGGGCGCCGTAGCTGGCGATGCCGTTCCAGGAAATCACCTTGGCGGTATTCTGCGCCCCGACCCGGCCGATGCCCCAGCCGATGGAACCCGAGCCCACCAGGCTTTCCGCGCTGCCCAGGACCAGGCGGCCGATCAGCAGGCTGATCAGGCTCAGGGTCGGCAGGTTGTGCAGCCAGGCCGAAAGCAGCATGAACACCCCGCTCAAGCCGCAGCCGGCCAGGCCGTACATCACCGCGCGCTTGCTGCCCAGATTGTCGATGATGCGCCCGGCATAGGGCCGGCTGAGCAGGGTGGCCAGGTATTGCACGCTGATCACCAGGCCGGCGATCACCGCGCCAAAGCCCAGCTCGCTGTGCACGTAGCCCGGCAATACTGCCAGCGGAATGCCGATATTCAGGTAGCCGATAAAGGTGAACAGGACGATGGAGACGACGTGCAGCGTGACCGTCAAGGGGCGCTGGGTATCTGGCATGGGGATCGGACCACTGCGACAGCTCAATAGATAGGCTGCTTATGATACCGATGTGCAGGGAGGGGTTGTGGGGGAAATCGACGTGTTGTTCAGGTTTTTACCTGGCCGGAGTCGGTTCAGGCGTCATTGTTGCCCAGCAACCGGGTGGTGACCAGGGCGGCCAGGGCATTTTCCTGGGTGCCGAAGCGGGCCAGCAGAGCGGCCTGTTTTTCTTCGCTGAGGCGATTCCACACGTCGATCATCTGTTCGGCAGTGCCGATCAGCACGCTGGCTTGGGTTTCGCTGAAGGATTCGGTCATGGTGCGGCGGGGCTCGGGAGGAGGGTTTCAGGCGGTGTGGAAAGCGCTTGAGTAGCGCTTTCCACACGGTCTGGTTACAGCTTTCAGTCTTCGCTGTCGGCCTTGCGGCTGTCGGCGGCTTCTTGCACTACAGGCTTGTCGGCACTGGCTTGTGGCGGAGTTGTCTGCTCAGTTTCGTGCAGGCTTGGGAAGGGGAGATTCGGGATCTCATGCATGTCGTTGCTCCTCGCAAAGTCTGTTTTTTAAATCGCTGGGTAGATCCGCGCTTTTAAAAAGCCTGGGCAGGATACAGCAGTACAAATGACAGAAAGATTTTTATTTCCCCTCGGTCGAGGGTTATTCGTCAGGTTCTGGGTGCTTTGGCCGCGCATGAAACGGCATGTGCGGGCCGGCGATGGCGGCCCGGTACAGCGCCGCATAAGGCGTTGCAACGGGCCTGTTGCCTAGGGTTGTGGCGGGTTGACGATGATCTTGCCGATCATCTGTGGGTGCAACACACAGAAGTACTGGTAGGTGCCGGGGGTATCGAACTGGTATGAAAAACTGTCGTTGGTGTCCAGTGCAGCGGAACGGAACAGCTTGTGGGTCTCGGTCACCGTGTGCGGTATCTGGTCGTCATTGACCCAGGTGACCCGGGTGCCCGCGGTGATTTGCACATCCTGGGGGTTGTACATGAACGCGCGGATATCGATCTTCACCTCCTGGGCCCAGGCCGGCGTCGCCAGGCAACCCAGAAGCAGCAGCGTGAGCAATGTCTTCATCGCACGAGGACCTCAGACCAGAGTGGAGTCGAGCAGGGCCAGGGGGTGCTCGCCCTGGATTGCGCGAACATCGGTGATGCCCAGGTAATTGCGCAACTGGTCGGCAGCCACGGTCATCGGCCCGGGGTTGGCCGCGGCACCGGGGGCTGGTTGCGGGTAGGCCGTGCCGCGAGCGGTGTGGAAGGTGATGTTGCCCTCGACTTTCTGGATGACCTGGTGGATATGACCGTTGAGGACAGTCACCGAGCCGAAGCGGCGCAGCAGGGCGATGGCCTGGTCGCCGTCCTCCGTGCCCCAGCCCCAGGGCTGATAGATGGTCCACAGCGGGATATGGGTGAAGACTACGATCGGCGTGCTGCTGGCCACTGCCCGCAGGTCGTCCGCCAGCCAGGTCAGTTGCTCGGCGCCCAGGGTGGCCTCATGGCCGGGTTGCAGGTTGAAGACATTCACCAGGGCAATGAAGTGCACACCCTGCTGGTCGAAGCTGTACCAGCCGTTCCCGCGGGTGCCCTTGCCATAGCGCTGCAGGTAAAGCTGGCCGCCGCCTTCATCCAGGGTGTCATGCTCGCCCGGCACATAGTGCACTGTGGAGGGCAGGCCCTTGAGCAACTGGGCGGCGGTGTCGAACTCTTCGGCCCGGGACAGGTGGGTGATGTCCCCGGTATGGAGGATCAGTGCGGGCCGTCTGGGTAGGGCAATGACCTTGTCGATGGCCACTTGCAGGGTCTTCACCGGTTCCGGGTTGGCTTCCTTGTTGAAGCCGATATGCGAGTCGCTGATCTGTACGAAGTGAAAGCTGCTGTTCAGTGCGGTGGGGTCGCTTGGCTGGCCTGCCTGGTCCAGGGCAAAGGCCCGCGGGATCCCTCCGCTCAAGGCCCAGATGACGCCGGCGCCGGCCCAGGCCGAGCACTTGAGCAAAGTGCGTCGGTCGGGGTTCTGCGGGCTGTCGGTGGCTCGGGTGTGCGATGTGGCATGGGTATCCATGGTGCGCCCTCGGTAGCGGTCTACAGTGATGGGTCTCACATCTGTAAAACCGTGCGGTGCGGGGCTTTATTCCAGGAAAGAAGTTTTTTATTTCGGGAATAAAACGCCGGCTTTCACCGTTATAGGGTGCAAAGGAGACGGAGCCACCATGACGCGATTCGAGGAACTGTTCCTGCCGCATCTGAATGCGGCCTATAACCTCGCGCGTTGGCTGACTGATAACGACAGCGCGGCCCAGGACGTGGTTCAGGAAAGCGCGTTTCGCGCAGTGAAGTTCCTCCATCGTTTCGACGGCAGCAACGCCAAGGCCTGGTTCCTGACCATAGTGCGCAACGAAAGCTACAACTGGCTCAAGGCATCGGCACGCCAGGGCGCGGTGGCTTTCGACGAGACCTGTGGCGAAGACGATCCGGCCCTGGCCGATGGACGAACACCGGAGTGGCAACTGATCCAGGGGCAGGAGGTGGAGCAGTTGCAGCAGGCGCTCCTGGCTCTGGCTCCGGTGTTTCGTGAGGTGATAGTGCTCAAGGAGTTGGAAGATATGCCCTACAAGGACATTGCGAAGATCGTTGATATCCCCCTGGGAACGGTCATGTCGCGTCTTGCCAGGGCACGTTCCATGCTCCGGCTGCAACTGCAGAAGTCCCGGCCATGATCAACGATATCGACTGCAAGACCTGTAGGGCGTGGCTGCATGGCTACCTAGACAACGAGTTGGAAACCAATGCCGCTGCCGAGGTGGCCGAGCACCTACGCCACTGTGCCGAATGTGCTCGGGAATATGCCGACGCCCGGCGTCTGGTGGCACAGCTCAAGGCTCACATGTCCTATCACCAGGCACCGGTAGGCTTGGCCCAGCGTCTGCTGGCCAGCATCGACGCACCTGCCTCGCCTCCTGCGGGGTTGTTCCAGCGCTGGCTGGGAGGTGGCGGCTGGCGCTGGCTGGCCCCGGGATTTTCGAGCCTGGCGCTGGCCCTGGCCCTGGTGTTCTACCTGGCAGCGCCCTCTGTCGAGCGGCCATGGCTGGATGAGGCAGTGTCCAGTCATGTGCGTTCGCTGATGGTTGATCACTTGAATGACGTGGTGTCCTCGGACCGGCACACGGTCAAGCCCTGGTTCACCGGCAAGCTGGATTTTGCCCCGCCGGTCTTCGACTTCAGTCAGCAGGGCTATCCGCTGCTGGGCGGGCGCCTGGACTACCTGCAGCAGCAAAGTGCGGCGGCCCTGATCTATGGTCATGGGCGGCACTTGATCAACCTGTTCATCCTGCCCACGGCGGATGCCGATGCAGCAGCGCAAAACCTATCCTTGCGCGGCTATAACCTGGTGGCATGGCGGCGCAATCACCTGCGCTTCATCCTGGTGTCCGACCTGGAGCAGAGCGAGTTGGCGGCGTTGGGGCAGTTGATTCAGAAAGATCTTTGAGGCGGGGCGTTGTTGCGAGGGTGGGGCCAGGGCTTGCGAACTGGGGCAGCTAGCCCAGCCTCGGCACCGCAGTGCAGAGGCTGGGCTTGCCGGTAGGGGAGGGATCAGCCCTTGCAGACGCTGGCGATGGCGCTAGCCAGCAAGTCCAGGCGCGTGGCGTCGATTCCGGCCACGTTGGCGCGGCCGGAGCTGACCATGTACACGCTGTGGTGGTCACGCAGTTCCTGGACCTGGGCAGGGCTCAGGCCGGTGTAGGAGAACATTCCCCGTTGCACGCCGATATGGGCGAAGCGCTCGGCCAGGCCATGGGGTTGCAAGGCTTCCACCAGGCCGGCGCGCAGTTGCGCGATCCGCAGGCGCATGGCTTCCACTTCGTCGGCCCAGAGGCTTTTCAGCTCCGGATCGCCGAGGATGGTGGCGACCACCGCCGCGCCGTGATCCGGTGGCGTGGACCACAGGTTACGGGCGATATGGGCCAGTTGGCTGCGCACATCGAGCAGTTTCTCGGCGTCCTGGGTGCAGACGATCAAAGCGCCGGTCCGGTCGCGGTACAGGCCGAAGTTCTTCGAGCAGGAGCTGGTGATCAGCACTTCCGGCAGTTCGGCGGCGAACAGCCGCACGGCCCAGGCATCCTGCTCCAGGCCGTCGCCGAAGCCCTGGTAGGCGAAGTCGATCAGCGGCAGCAGCTTGCGGCTGCGTACCACGTCCAGCACCCGTTGCCAGTCGGCGTGGCCGAGGTCGAAGCCGGTGGGGTTGTGGCAGCAGGCGTGCAGCAGCACCACGTCGCCCTCGGGCACCTGGTTCAGGGTCGCCAGCATGGCCTCGACGTCCAGGCGGTTGTCGCTGCCCACATAGGGGTAGTGACTGACCTTGACCCCGGCCGCGGTAAAGATGGTCTCGTGGATCGGCCAGGTCGGGTTGCTCAGCCACACGCCACGGCCCGGCAGGCAGTGGGCGATGAAGTCGGCACTCAGGCGCAGGGCGCCAGTGCCGCCCGGGGTTTGCGTGGCGCCGGCACGCTGGGTGGCGATCAGTTTCGAATCGCTGCCCAGTACCAGTTCATTGATCACCTTGCCGAAGGCCGCGTCGCCATGGCCGCCGATGTAGATCTTGGTGTCCTGGCTGTCCACCAGGCGCTGTTCGGCCAGCTTCACCGAGCGCGGGATCGGCGTCAGGCCCTGGGAGTCCTTGTAGACCCCCACGCCGAGGTCGAACTTGCGCGGGTTGGGATCGTTGGCGTAGGCCCCCATCAGGCCGAGAATCGGGTCGCCGGGAACCCGGCCGATGGCGTCGAAGTGCATTACTTGCGTCCTTCTGCGGTCTTGGCCACTTCATCGGTGCGGGCTGCCATGATGAAGTCGTTGCGGTGCAGGCCCTTGATCGAGTGGCTCCACCAGGTCACGGTCACCTTGCCCCACTCGGTGAGCAGGCCCGGGTGGTGGCCTTCGGCCTCGGAGATCTCGCCCATGGCGTTGGTGAAGGCCAGGGCAAATTTGAAGTTCTTGAACAGGAAGACTTTTTCCAGCTGCATCACGCCATCGCGAACTTCGATGTTCCAGTCAGGGATCTGCTTGATCAGTACCGGCAGTTCTTCGTCGCTGACTTGAGGAGCATCGGCACGGCAGGCTTCGCAATGGGCTTGGTTCAGAGCGGTCATGGTGGGTTCCCAGGATTCAATTCTTGTTGGAAGTTACTATCTTTCGCAGCGGCTCGCGAGTGCGGGCCGCTCAGGCCGCCTTGGGTTTTGGCGGAAACTTGGGGGCGTGCAGGCCCAGCTGCATGCCTTGGTGGACCAGGGCCATGATGTCTTCGTGGGCCAGGTCGAACAGGCGCTTGAGGTTGGGCAGGGTGAAATAGATCGGCTGCAGGATGTCGATGCGATACGGCGTGCGCATGGCTTCCAGCGGGTCGAAGGCCTGGTGTTCCGGTTCTTCGGACAGGCTGTACACGGTCTCCTTGGGCGAGGACAGGATGCCGCCGCCGTAGATGCGCCGCCCGGCCGGGGTGTCCACCAGGCCGAACTCGATGGTCATCCAGTACAGGCGCGCCAGGTACACCCGCTCTTCCTTGGTGGCTTGCAGGCCGAGCTTGCCGTAGGTGTGGGTGAATTCGGCGAACCAGGGGTTGGTCAGCAGCGGGCAGTGGCCAAAGATCTCGTGGAAGATGTCCGGCTCTTGCAGGTAGTCGAGTTCTTCGCGGGTGCGAATGAAGGTCGCCACGGGAAAGCGCTTGCTGGCCAGCAGTTCGAAGAAGGTCTGGAAGGGGATCAGCGCCGGTACCCGGGCCACTTGCCAGCCGGTGGTTTCACCCAGGACCTTGTTGATTTCACCCAGTTGCGGAATACGGTCGTGGGGCAAGCCGAGCTTGTCGATGCCGTCCAGGTATTCCTGGCACGCACGACCCTCGATCACTTTCAACTGGCGTGTGATCAGGGTGTTCCACACCGCGTGCTCTTCGGGTGGATAGTCGATAAAACCTTGCGCGTCGGGCTCGCGGGCCACGTACTGCGTCTGCTTCATGCTGCTCTCCTGCCAGGGGATGCGTTCTTGTTATGTGTGACTCCAGTGATACCTGAGGGTGCGACGCTTTGCAGCAGGTGGCCGGTGCGGGTAGAGGGCTGTCGTGCACCCATTTGTAAAGTAAACGTTACGAATCTGGCGGGGTCTCCACCCTGTGGTGGGTTTTCAGGTTTGAAAAAGCGCTTTGCTGTCACATAATCTTGACGATTATCTGCGCCATCCTGCAGAAAGTTTGTAAAGCCCGATGCCATAAGCGTCGGTTTTCGGCGCTTATGCCTTTCACTGTCAGTCCCAGGGCCTTCCTTCTATGCGTATCAAAGTTCACTGCCAGAATCGCATCGGCATCCTGCGCGACATTCTCAACCTGCTGGTGGAATACGGGATCAACGTGGCCCGTGGCGAGGTGGGGGGCGAGCATGGCAATGCCATCTATCTGCACTGCCCGAACCTGATCAACCTGCAATTCCAGGCGCTGCGCCCCAAGTTCGAGTCCATCGCCGGGGTGTTTGGCGTCAAGCGAGTCGGGTTGATGCCTAGCGAGCGCCGGCACATGGAGCTCAATGCGCTGTTGGGGGCCCTGGAGTTCCCGGTGCTGTCCATCGACATGGGCGGCTCCATCGTGGCGGCGAACCGGGCCGCAGCGCAGTTGCTGGGGGTGCGGGTGGACGAGGTGCCGGGCATTCCCCTGTCGCGCTACGCCGAAGACTTCGACTTGCCGGAACTGGTGCGGGCCAACCAGTCGCGGATCAACGGGTTGCGGGTCAAGGTCAGGGGTGATGTGTTCCTGGCGGACATCGCGCCGCTGCAATCGGAACATGACGACAGCGAAGCCATGGCCGGCGCGGTATTGACCTTGCACCGGGCGGATCGCGTTGGCGAGCGCATCTACAACGTGCGCAAGCAGGAGCTGCGGGGCTTCGACAGCATCTTCCAGAGTTCGAAAGTCATGGCGGCGGTGGTGCGTGAGGCGCGGCGCATGGCGCCGCTGGATGCGCCGCTTTTGATCGAGGGCGAGACCGGGACCGGCAAGGAGCTGCTGGCCCGTGCCTGTCACCTGGCCAGCCCGCGCGGGCAGTCGCCGCTGATGGCCCTGAACTGCGCCGGGTTGCCGGAGTCCATGGCCGAGACCGAGCTGTTCGGCTACGGCCCCGGCGCCTTCGAGGGGGCTCGGGCAGAGGGCAAGCTGGGGCTGCTGGAGCTGACCGCCGGTGGCACCCTGTTTCTCGACGGGGTAGGGGAGATGAGCCCGCGCTTGCAGGTCAAGCTGCTGCGCTTCCTGCAGGATGGCTGCTTCCGCCGGGTCGGCAGCGATGAAGAGGTGTACCTGGATGTGCGGGTGATCTGCGCGACCCAGGTGGATCTTTCCGAGTTGTGCGCCAGGGGCGAGTTCCGTCAGGACCTCTATCACCGGTTGAATGTGCTGTCCCTGCACATTCCGCCATTGCGCGAATGCCTCGACGGCCTGACCCCCCTGGTGGAGCACTTTCTCGACCAGGCCAGCCGGCAGATCGGTTGCCCGTTGCCGCGTCTGGCGCCGGCGGCCATGGAACGCCTCAGTCACTACCACTGGCCGGGCAATGTGCGGCAACTGGAGAACGTGCTGTTTCAGGCGGTTTCCCTGTGCGATGGCGGTACGGTCAAGACCGAGCACATCCGGCTGCCGGACTATGGTGCGCGCCAGCCGCTTGGCGATTTCTCCCTGGAGGGTGGCCTGGAACAGATTGTCGGGCGCTTTGAAAAGGCCGTGCTCGAGAGTCTGTACGCCGAGCACCCCAGTAGCCGTCAGCTGGGCAAGCGGCTGGGGGTTTCCCACACCACCATCGCCAACAAACTGCGCGAATACGAGGTCGGCAGGAATGCCGGCGACAATCCCTAGGCTTGTATCCGGGCCGTTACTTGCCGGTAGCGGCATAAGACCGCCGTTTTTCCGTCTTCTGCCAGCGCTGTTTTTTCCTCTGTAATCAGGCAAAGCCTTGCCCCGCCTGGGGATCACCACTGCGTGAAAAAGTTGGTGCGCTTATTGCTTATGGCTTCGCAGTACAGCGGTGGGCGGCAAACGTCCGGCAGACAGAGGAAAGACTGTGGACAAGTACCTTTATGTGGCAATGACCGGCGCCAGCCAGAATGCACTGGCGCAAAAGGCTCATGCCAACAATCTGGCGAACATCTCTACCAATGGTTTTCAGCGCGACCTGGAGCAGGCCCGTGCGATGCCGGTATTTGGTGACAGCTTTCCGGCGCGCGCCTTTGCCATGAGCGAGCGCCCGGCAACGGATTTCAGTGCCGGCTCGATGGTGGAGACCGGTCGTGACCTGGACGTGGCCGTCAGCGGCAACGGCTGGATCGCCGTGCAGAGCCCCGACGGCAGCGAAAGCTATGTGCGTACCGGCAGTTTGAATGTCGACGCCCTGGGTGTGCTGCGCGCCGGCAACGGCATGCCGGTGATGGGCAATGGCGGCCCGATCGCCGTGCCACCCGAGCAGAAGATCGAAGTTGGCCAGGACGGCACCATCAGTATCCGTGCCATGGGCGAGGGCCCGCGAGTCATGGCCGAGGTCGACCGCATCAAGCTGGTCAACCCGGACATCAAGAACCTCACCAAAGGCCTGGACGGCTCGATCAAGACCAAGGACGGCCAGCCGGCACCCGCCGATGCCAATGTCCAGGTGGTCTCGGGCTTCCTGGAGTCGAGCAACGTCAACGCCGTTGAAGAGATGACCGCGGTGCTGGCCCTGTCCCGGCAGTTCGAATTGCACGTGAAGATGATGAACAGCGCCAAAGAAGACGACCAGGCCATGGCTCGGGTCTTGCAGATCAGCTAATTACCAGTATCTAGCGCCGTAAAACAGGCGCGAGAGGAGAAATCAATGCTTCCGGCTCTATGGGTTGCCAAAACCGGTCTGTCCGCCCAGGACACCAACCTGACCGTCATTTCCAACAACCTGGCGAACGTCTCGACCACGGGCTTCAAACGTGATCGCGCCGAGTTCCAGGACCTGCTGTACCAGATCAAGCGTCAGCCGGGGGCCCAGTCCACCCAGGACAGCGAGCTGCCAACCGGCCTGCAGGTCGGTACCGGTGTGCGCATTGTCGGCACCCAGAAGAACTTCACCGCCGGCAGCCTACAGACCACCGAGCAACCTCTGGACCTGGCCATCAACGGACGCGGTTTCTTCCAGATCCTGCAGCCCGATGGCACCACGGCCTACACCCGTGACGGTACTTTCCACCTGAACTCCGACGGCCAGATCGTCACCGCCAGCGGTTTTGCCCTGGAGCCTGCGGTTGTCGTGCCCAACGATGCGCAGACCTTCACCGTAGGCCAGGACGGCACCGTGTCCATCACCATTGCCGGCAACCCGGCTTCCCAGGTGATCGGCAACCTGCAAACCGCCGACTTCATCAACCCGGCAGGCCTGCAGGCCCAGGGCAACAACCTGTTCCTGGAAACCGCCGCCAGTGGCGCGCCGCAGATCGGTACCCCGGGCCTCAACGGTTTCGGCACCACGCTGCAGAACACCCTGGAAGCCTCCAACGTCAGCACCGTTGAGGAGATGGTCAATATGATCACCACTCAGCGCGCTTACGAGATGAACTCCAAGGTGATCTCCACCGCGGACCAGATGCTCTCGTTCATTACGCAGAAGCTGTAATCAAGTCTTGAGGTCGCCACGGGTCTGAAGTGGCGCGCCGGCAACATCGTGAGGAAGGGTCATGAATCGGTTTATTTGTGTTCTAGCGCTGAGTGGGAGTGCCGTGCTCGCGGGCTGTGTCGCCCCGCCGCCCAAGCCCAATGACCCTTACTACGCGCCGGTGCTGCCGCGTACACCGCTGCCTTCCGCGTCCAACAACGGTTCGATCTACCAGGCCGGCTTCGAGCAGAACCTGTACAGCGACCGCAAGGCGTTCCGGGTCGGTGACATCATCACCATCACCCTGAACGAGCGGACCAACGCCAGCAAGGGTGCCAACTCGGCGCTGACCAAGACCAGTTCCAACAGCATTGGCCTGACCTCGCTGTTCGGTGCCGTGCCCAACACCAACAACCCGCTGGGCGACGGCGACCTGACCCTGAATGCCGGCTACAGCGGCAATCGCGCCACCAAGGGCGACAGCAAGGCGGCCCAGAGCAATAGCCTGACCGGTTCGATCACCGTGACCGTGGCCGACGTACTGCCCAACGGCATCATCGCGGTGCGCGGCGAGAAGTGGATGACTCTCAACACCGGCGATGAGCTGGTGCGGATTGCAGGCCTGGTACGGGCGGACGACATCGCCACCGACAACACCGTGTCCTCGACCCGGGTCGCGGATGCACGCATTACCTATTCGGGCACCGGCTCGTTTGCCGATGCCAACCAGCCTGGCTGGTTCGACCGTTTCTTCCTCAGCCCGCTGTTCCCTTTCTAGGTGATGAAAAGACTCATGCTCAATTTCAAGCACCTGATGGCGGCGGCGTTGTTGCTGTCCACTTCCCTTGGCGTCCAGGCCGAGCGGTTGAAGGACATCGCCAGCATTTCCGGCGTGCGTTCCAACCAATTGATCGGCTATGGCCTGGTGGTCGGGCTTAACGGTACCGGCGACCAGACTACCCAGACGCCTTTCACCTTGCAGACCTTCAACAACATGCTGTCGCAGTTCGGCATCAAGGTGCCGGCCGGCTCCGGCAACGTGCAGTTGAAGAACGTCGCGGCGGTGTCGGTGAGTGCCGATCTGCCGGCGTTCGCCAAGCCGGGCCAGCAGGTGGATATCACCGTGTCCTCCATTGGTAACTCCAAGAGCCTGCGCGGCGGCACCTTGCTGCTGACGCCGCTCAAGGGTATCGACGGCAATGTCTACGCCATCGCCCAGGGCAACCTGGTGGTGGGTGGTTTCGATGCCGAAGGACGCGACGGTTCGAAGATCACCGTCAACGTACCGTCGGCCGGGCGGATTCCTGGTGGCGCCTCGGTCGAGCGTGCCGTGCCCAGTGGTTTCAACCAGGGCAACAGCCTGACCCTGAACCTCAACCGTTCGGATTTCACCACCGCCAAGCGCATCGTCGACAAGATCAACGACATGCTCGGCCCAGGCGTGGCCCAAGCCATCGACGGTGGCTCGATCCGGGTGACCGCGCCCCTGGACCCAAGCCAGCGTGTGGACTACCTGTCGATCCTGGAGAACCTGGAGATCGATCCGGGGCAGGCGGTGGCCAAGGTCATCATCAACTCCCGTACCGGCACCATCGTCATTGGCCAGAACGTCAAGGTCTCGCCGGCGGCGGTGACCCACGGCAGCCTGACCGTGACCATTACCGAAGACCCGATCGTCAGCCAGCCCGGCCCTCTGTCCAATGGCCAGACCGCGGTGGTGCCCCGCTCGCGGGTCAATGCTCAGCAGGAAGCCAAGCCGATGTTCAAGTTCGGCCCGGGCACCACTCTGGATGAGATCGTCCGGGCGGTGAACCAGGTGGGCGCGGCGCCAGGCGACTTGATGGCCATCCTCGAAGCCTTGAAACAGGCCGGCGCCTTGCAGGCCGACCTGATCGTGATTTGAGGTGAGCGCCATGGATATTCGTAAGAGCGGACTGATTGGCAGCGGCGACTCCGGGTCTTACTCCGACCTCAACCGCCTGCAGCAACTGAAGGTCGGCGACAAGGACGGCGAAGCCAACGTGCGCAAAGTGGCGCAGGAGTTCGAGTCGCTGTTTCTCAATGAAATGCTCAAGTCCATGCGCAAGGCCACTGACGTCATAGGCCAGGACAACCCGCTCAATACCCCGGCCGCCAAGCAGTACCAGGACATGTATGACCAGCAGTTGGCGGTGTCCCTGTCTCGCGAGGGTGGCGGTATCGGCCTGGCCAATGTGCTGATGCGCCAGATGATGAAGAACAAGCCGGCTCATCCGAATGCGGCCACCACGACTTTGCCGGCCGCGGCGCCGGTGGCGACTCCGACGCCGATCGCTGCCGGTACCACGGCCCAGGATGGTCCGTTGAGCCGGGTCAACGGCCAGCGCCCGATGTGGGCTTCGCGGGCCCACGATCCTTTGCGCACGAGTGTGGCGCATAACGACATGGTGCTGCTCAACCAGCGTCGTCTGTCCCTGCCCAGCAAGCTCACCGATCGCCTGTTGACCGGCATCGTGCCGTCGGCCGGTGCCGTCGAGGGCGGCGCACAGAACGCCGCGCCGACCCGCAACAGCCCGGCCGCCGATGCCGTGCTGCGGGGCGAGTGGCGGGTCAATCAGGGCTACGCCGCATCCCAGGGCAAGATGCGGGTCTATGGCCGGGCCATGGCCCAGCCGCCGCTGGCACCGGCCAAGCGTGCCTTCAGTTCCGCCGACGACTTCGTCGCCACCATGCTGCCGATGGCGCAGCAGGCGGCCCAGCGTATCGGGATCGATCCGCGCTACCTGGTGGCCCAGGCCGCCCTGGAAACCGGCTGGGGCAAATCGGTGATGCGCCAGCAGGATGGCAGCAGCAGCCACAACCTGTTCGGCATCAAGGCCGGCAGCAGTTGGCAGGGTGCACAGGCCCGGGCGATCACCAGCGAGTTCCGCAACGGGCAGATGGTCAAGGAGACGGCGGCGTTCCGTTCCTACGATTCCTATCAGGACAGCTTCCACGATCTGGTGACCTTGTTGCAGAGCAACAATCGCTATCAAGAAGTGCTGAAGGTGGCCGATAAACCAGAACAGTTTGTTCGCGAGTTGCAAAAAGCCGGGTATGCAACGGACCCGGATTACGCAAGCAAGATTTCGCAGATAGCCAAGCAGATGAAGAATTACCAGAACTACGCTGCGGCTGGCGTTTCCACGAATTTATAAGGTCTGAATCATGAGTTTGCTCAATATCGGGATGTCGGGGCTGGCCGCCAGCCAAACGTCGTTGATGACCACGGGTAACAACATTGCCAACGCCGACACCGCCGGGTACTCGCGTCAGCAGACCGTGCAGGGCACCAAGGCCTCCAGCCAGAATGGCAACGTCTTCATCGGCACCGGCACCACCCTGGCGGACGTGCGCCGGGTCTATAACAGCTTCCTCGATGCCCAGTTGCGCACCGCCACCTCGCTCAACAGCGATGCCGCGGCGTTCCAGGGGCAGATCAGTCCGATCGACCAATTGCTGTCGGACAGCGGCACCGGCATGACCGGCGCCCTGACCAAGTTCTTCGCCTCGGTGCAGAACCTCAACGCCAAGCCTACCGACGAGGCTTCCCGGCAGTTGCTGCTCAGCGACACCCAGGCCCTGAGCAACCGTTTCAACTCGGTATCCAGCCAGCTCAACCAGCAGAACACCAATATCAACGGCAACCTGGCGAACATGGCGGACCAGGTCAACAAGCTGGCCAACACCGTGGCCCAGCTCAACCAGAAGATTTCCGAGCTGTCGACCAACGGCAACGGCATGCCCAACGATCTGCTCGATGCGCGTAATGAAACCGTGCGCCAGCTTTCGACCTTCATCGGCGTGCAGGTCTCGGAGCGTGGCTCCAGCGTCGACCTGTACCTGGGCAGCGGCCAGCCGCTGGTCATGGGTAACTCGGCCAATACCCTGGAAGTGGTGCAGGGCAAGAACGACCCGAGCCGCTCCGCGCTGCAGTTGAACCGGGGCTCGAGCAGCATCGACATCACCAACCTCACCACCGGTGGCGAGATCGGCGGCCTGCTGCGCTACCGCAGCGAAGTGCTGGATCCGGCGATGAACGAGCTGGGCCGCGTAGCCCTCGTGGTCGCCGACCAGATGAACAGCCTGATGGCTCAGGGCATCGACAAGAACGGTGATTTCGGCGGCAACCTGTTCAACGACATCAACAGCGCCCGGATGATCAGCCAGCGCAGCATTGGCAGTGCCACCAACAGCGCAGGCTCGGGCAACTTCGATGTCACCATCAAGGACACCGGCAAGCTGAGCACCAGCGACTACACCGTGACCTTCAGCAGTGCCACCGACTACAGCGTCAAGCGCTCCGATGGCACCGACATGGGTAGCTTCAGCACCACCACCAGCCCGGCACCGGTGATCGATGGCTTCTCGCTGAAACTCAATGGTACGGTCGGTGCCGGTGACAGCTTCAAGATCACCCCGACCCGCAATGCCGCTACCACCATCCAGACCGAAATGACCGACCCCAAGCGCCTGGCCCTCGCGGCTCCGCTGAAGGCCGAGCTGGCTGCCGGGCTCAAGAGCTCCCTGAGCATTTCCGCACAGCCTTCCTTGAGCGTGCCGATCGACAACTACGACGCCGCAGCCAAGCTTGAGATGCAGACCGCAATCAAGAATTCGGGTCCGGTCAAAGTGGTGTTCAATGCGCCGGCAGGCGGCAGCCAGAGCTACGACTATTTCGATGCCAAGGGCAACAAGATGGGCAGCGGCTCCATCGTTCCCGGGCAGACCAACACCCTCAACCTGCAGATCAACATGCTGGATGCCAGCGGTGCGCCGATCACCGACGGCGGCACGCCACCGGTGACCAAGACGTTCGGCGTGCAGATGACCGTGGCCGGCGCTCCCGCTGCCGGCGACAGCATGAACATCTCGGTGAACGGCGCCGGCTCTTCGGACAACCGCAACGGCCTGGCGCTGGCCGGTTTGCAGAGCAAGCAGACAGTCGATACAGGTTCTGCCAGCAAAGGCATCACCCTGGTGGATGCCTACGGCAAGCTGATCGAGAACGTCGGCGCCAAGGCCAGTCAGGGCAGCCTCGACAGCGCCGCTACCGGCACCATCCTGGCTAACGCCAAGGGCGCCCGGGACTCGCTGTCCGGGGTCAACCTGGATGATGAGACCGGCAACCTGGTCAAGTTCCAGCAGTACTACACAGCGTCGTCGCAGATCATCAAGGCTGCGCAGGAAACCTTCAGCACGCTGATCAACAGCCTTTAAGGAGTCGTAGCCCATGCGCATTTCCACCTCCCAGTTTTACGAGTCCTCGGCTACCAACTACCAGAAGAACTTTTCCAAAGTGGTCCAGAGCAGCGAAGAGGCCAGCAGCCTGGTTCGCGTCAAGACCGCTGCCGACGATCCGGTAGGTGCCGCGCGCCTGCTGCAACTGGGCCAACAGGCTTCGTTGCTGGACCAGTACAAGACCAACACCAACTCGATCAAGGCCTCCCTGGGCCAGACCGAATCGGTGATGACCAGCATCAACAACGTGCTGGCCCGCGCCAAGGAACTGGCCTCCGGTGCCGGCAACGCCGGTTACACCGACGCCGACCGCCAGGCCAATGCTTCGGAACTGGGGCAGATCGAAGAGCAGTTGCTGAGCCTGATGAACTCCCAGGACGAAAACGGCAAGTACATCTTCGGTGGCTCCAAGGATGATGTTCCACCGTTCAGCCGCAACTCCGATGGCACCTACAGCTACAACGGTGACCAGAGCAGCCTGCAACTGCCGGTCGGCGACACCATGATGATGGCCGCCAACAGCACCGGTTGGGACGTGTTCCAGCAGGCACTGAACACCAGTCGCAGCCAGGTCACCATGACCGCGCCAGCCGTGGATGACGGGCGGATTTCCCTGTCCAACGGCCAGGTGGCCAACAACGGTGCCTACAACAGCCAATTCCGCAGCGGCGAGCCTTACACCGTGTCCTTCGTATCGGGCACCCAGCTGAAGATCGTCGACGGCAGTGGCAACGATGTAACGGCCGAGGCCAGTCAGGGTGGTGTTTTCGGCACTACACCGAACCAGACCGTGAGCTTCCGTGGGGTCGACCTGAGCCTGAACGTCAACCTCAAGTCCGGCGACGACGCCAACGCCGTGCTGCCGGGGCATACCTTCAACCTGGGCTCCAAGCCGGACACCTTCAACGTGGCGCGCTCGCCGGGCAACCCGAGCATGACTCAGGTCTCGAACACCAGCATTACCGATCCGGTGGCCTACAACTCCACCTTCCCCAGTGGTTCGGCGATCCTCAAGTTCACCAGCGCTACCAATTTCGATCTGTACGCTGCGCCACTGACCGCTGATAGCAAGCCGGTGTCCTCGGGCGTGGTCGGGCCGGGCAACGTCGCCACCGCGGCAGGCGTGAGCTTCACCCTGACCGGCGCGCCTTCTCCGGCGGCCAACGATCAGTTCAGTGTGTCGGTCAATACCCACGAGACCCAGAACATACTGGATACCGTGAGCCAGCTGAAAAACGCCTTGAACACGCCGACCGCCGGCAACACCCTGGCGACCCAGAAGCAACTGGCCGACCTCGCCTCGGGGATGGCCAACCTGGCCAGTGGCATCGACCAGTTGTCCATCGGTATCAGTTCGGTGGGTGGTCGTGGTTCGGCCCTGGACACCCAGAGCGAAATCAACGAAAGCCTGGCAGCTGCCAACACCAAGACCCGCTCGGCCATCAGCGACTCCGATCCGGCCGAAGTGATGACTCGCCTGACCCTGCAACAGACCATGCTGCAAGCCTCGCAGCTGGCCTTCAGCAAGATTGCCCAACTGGGTCTGTTCAACAAGGTCTGAGTGCGTGGCGTTCGGGCTGGCGCCCGGACGCCGCGATCTTCGAGCAGCCAGCCGTCTTTTTTAAGCGGTCTTGCAGCCCTGGCATCACTGGCCAGGGCTCGCCGCTCGAGAGTTTCCCGCCGTGAGCCAAGCCCCTTTAGTCAGCATCGTCATTCCCGCCTTCAACCCACGCTTCTTCAGCCAGGCTCTGGAAAGTGCCTTGGCGCAGACCTACCAGCCACTGGAGATCGTTGTTTGCGACGACAGTGCCGGCGATGAACTCCGGCAGATTGTCGAGAGCTTCGTCGAACCGGTGCATCCTGTGCGTTATCTGCGCAACCCGCAGCGCCTTGGATTGCAGAAGAATATCCTGCGCTGCGTCGAGGAGGCTCGTGGTGAGCTGATCAAGGTCCTGTGTGATGACGATCGGCTATTCGCTCCGAGTATCGCCCTGCAGGCTCCGGTGCTGCTCGATAACCCCGATGTCAGTCTGGTGTGTGCGTTGCGGGTGTTCAGTGATGCAGGGAATTTCATCCTGCCGTCGCGAGTCGATAACTGTCGCTTCACCCATGACAATGCGGTGCTCAAGGGCGATGACATGCTGGCGATCTTCGAGAGCACACCGCGCAATTTCCTCGGTAACTTCAGTTCCGCGCTGATGCGTCGTGCCGATGTGCTGGAGCTGCTTCCGGCGTTGATCCAGGAAGGCGCCGGTTTTGTCGCGCTGCTGGATTTTGCCCTGTTCATCTGTCTGATGCGTCGCGGCAATCTGGCGGCGCAGGTGACAGTATTAGGTTGCGAGCGACTTTATTCTGGGCGTCTGAGTAATACGCCGGAAATGCTCAAACTGGCGAAGAATGAGTGGACCTGGTTGGTGCAGATGCTGGCCGCGCGCAGCGGTGAATCGGCGCCGGCGGCGGGGTGGGTGCGTTATGTCGATCTGTCGCGGGCAGCCGAGCAGCCGCGTAACTGGCAAGAGCTTTGCGTGACCCGTGTGCTGGGTAATCGCAGTACGGTGGTCGATGGTCGGGTCGGTGGCGAGAGCATCAGCTACGAGGGCTTCTATCGGGAATGGCTGTCAGTGCGCAAATTCTCGGCGGTGGAACAGCGGCTGATGCCTCAGCGCATCGACAGCTGGCCCCGACGGGTGCAGTTGGTAGTGGTGGTTCTTGATTTCGAAGGCGATAGCGAAGCGCTTGCGCGGACCCTGGACAGCATCGATGCTCAGTTGTACGCCTCTGCGGCGGTGCTGGTGTTGTCGAGGGGCGAAGCCCTAGTGGCAGAGCGAGAGCGAGTCCTGCTCCAGCCGTTGCGCGAGGACTGGGTGCAACAGCTTAATGAATTGATACCGCAGTTGGAGGGAGGGGATTGGTTTTATCTGCTGCAGGCCGGTGACCGCTTGCAGCAGTCGGCGCTACTGATCCTTGCCGAGCGCATTGCCAATACTCCGGCCATGCTGTGTGCCTATAGCGATGAAGGTGCGCTGGTTGAAGGCGAGTCGTCGGAGCCGGTGTTCAAACCCGACTTCAATCTCGACCTGATGCGCTCCTATCCCTATGTCGGCCGCGCCCTGGCTTTTTCTCGCGCGCACTTCATGGTCGAGGGCGGTTTTGATCCGGCCCGTGGTGAGCTGGCGCCCCATGATCTGCTGTGGCGGATGGTGGAGACCGCTGGGCCACAGACTATCGAGCATATTGCCGATATCCAGTTGGAGTCCGAGTTGAGCTTTGCCCAGTGGTTGTCACGGCCCCAGGTGATTGAGGGCAGTGAAGGGCTGGTGGCAGCGCATCTGCAGCGGATTGGCGTGGAGCACCGGATCGTTCATGACGATCTGCCCTTGCTCAATCGTATTGACTATCTGCATGGTAGCCGGCCACTGGTGTCGATTCTCCTGCCGTGCGGCGACTCTCTGGCGACGTTGCAGCGCTGTGTCGAAAGCCTGATCGAGCAGACTGCCTATAGCCACTACGAGATTGTGCTGGTGGATGCCGGCAGCCGCGATCCTGCGATGACGGATTGGTTGGCGGCCATGGCTCAGTTGGGCGGCGCAATGCTACGGGTCCTGCCTTATACCGGTCCGAACAACCATGCCGCGCTGATCAACAGTGCGGCGAGTCAGGCTCGTGGCGACTACCTGTTGCTGCTTGATCCGAGGGCGTTGATCTGTAGTGGCGACTGGCTGGATGAGTTGCTCAATCAGGCTCAGCGTCCTGAGGTGGGGGTTGTTGGTGCGCGTCTGTTGGATGTCGACGGTTGCATTCTCCAGGCCGGTCAGGTGCTGGGGATGGCTGGGCCAGCAAGCTCGCCCTTTGTCGGCGAAGCCATGGGGGCTCGTGGTTACATGCAGCGGTTGCAGGTGGTGCAGAACTGGAGTGCGGTTAGTGGCGATTGCCTGATGGTACGCAAGGAGGTCTTCGATAGCCTGGGCGGTCTGGATGAGCAGGCATTTGCTAACGAGCTCGGAGAAACCGATCTGTGCCTGCGAATCGACCGCGACGGCTATCTGGTGGTCTGGACGCCGTACGCCAGCCTGATTCTGACGCCGGCCTCCGTCGTCAGTGATGACCGTGAACAGCAGCAGGCACATGATGCCGAGCAGGAGCGCTTCTATCGGCAGTGGATGCCCAAGGTTGCGCGCGATCCGGCCTATAACCCGGCTTTAAGCCTGGGTTACTCCAGCTTCAGCCTGGAGCCTTCGTTGCGCAACAACTGGAATCCGTTCTGCAGTCGGGCGTTGCCGTTGATCCTGGGGCTGCCAGTCAACAGTTCTGCAGTGGGGCATTACAGGGTGACGGGGCCGCTGACGGCATTGGAGGAAGCAGGACGGGTGATTGGTCGAGTGGCCTACGAGTCGCCGTCCACGGTAGAGATCGAGCGTCTGTCGCCGGATACCATCATCCTGCAGTGCCGGTATAGCGATGGCGCGGCCAGTGACATTCTGCGGATGAAAAAGTACTCCAGTGCCCTGCGGGTTTTCGAGCTCGATGACTACATCGTCAGTGCGCCGAAGAAAAACACCCATGCCCGTAACAAGCCTGTGAACACCGAGCAGATGCTGCGCGAGGGGATTGGCCTGTGCGATCGCGTAGTGGTGACTACCCAGCCTCTGGCCGATGCGTTGTCGAGTATGCACAGCGATATCCGCGTGGTGCCCAACATGCTGGCGCTCGACCCCTGGGCCAGCTTGACCAGTCGTCGTGGCACCTCCCGCAAGCCACGGGTGGGCTGGGGCGGTGGCACCAGCCATACCGGAGACCTGGAGATCATTGCCGAGGTGGTGCGCGAGCTGGCCAACGAGGTCGAGTGGGTGTTCTTCGGCATGTGTCCCGATGCCTTGCGTCCCTACGTGCATGAGTTTCATTCGGTGACCAGCCTGCAGAATTATCCGTTCAAGCTGGCCAGCCTGAACCTGGATCTGGCGCTGGCGCCCCTGGAGTTCCATATCTTCAACGACTGCAAGAGCAATCTGCGGCTCTTGGAATATGGTGCCTGCGGTTACCCGGTGATCTGCACCGATACCGAGGCCTATCGCGGTTTCTTGCCTTGTACCAAGGTTCGCAGCAACAGCACCGAGGAGTGGTTGCAGGCGATCCGCATGCACCTGTCCGACCCGGTTGCCAGCTACCGCATGGGGGATGAGTTGCGCGAGGCGGTGCATCGCGACTTCATGCTGCGCGACGACAACCTGCGGCATTGGTTGTGGGGGTGGTTGCCGGATTGATCGGATCAGGGCTCGTGATCGCCCCGTCGCGAGCCGGTTTTCCCCATCGTCGCCCTGTCGGGGCGGCTGTATGTATCGTCCTCTGCCGTGCCCCAAGCGCCGCTCGCGTAATTGGCGCACTTCCTGCAAGTCCTCTTCATATCGCCATAAAACCTTCACTGCAACGTGGTGCAAGGTAGCCGTTGGCTGCGAATGAATCTTTGCGTCTGGCGCCAAACCAGGCCTCAAGAGGGCTGATTCAGCCCACGAAGAGCAAGAGGACAGTGATGAAAGCAGTAATTCTGGCGGGTGGGCTGGGTACGCGAATCAGCGAGGAGTCTCACCTCAAGCCCAAGCCCATGATCGAAATCGGTGGCAAGCCAATTCTTTGGCACATCATGAAGCAGTATTCCGCCCACGGGATTCATGACTTCGTGATTTGCCTCGGCTACAAGGGCTACGCGATCAAGGACTTCTTCGCCAACTACTTTCTGCACACCTCGGATGTGACCTTCGACATGCGTAACAACCGCATGGATGTGCATCAGAACTACAGCGAGCCCTGGAGCGTGACGCTGATCGACACCGGGGAGGAAACCATGACCGGTGGGCGCCTGCGCCGCGCCGCGCGCTACCTACAGGATGAGCCGGCGTTTTGCTTCACCTACGGTGATGGCGTGTCTGATTTGAATATCCGCGCGCTCTTGGACTTCCACCAGGCCCACGGCAAGTTGGCGACCGTGACCTCGGTGCAGCCGCCGGGTCGCTACGGTGCCCTGGAGCGAAGCGGCGACCAGGTGCTGGGCTTCACGGAAAAACCCCGGGGCGATGGTGGCTGGATCAACGGCGGCTTTTTTGTCCTGTCGCCCAAGGTGCTGAGTTACATCGACGGTGATCATGTCAGTTGGGAGGCCGATCCTCTGGAGCGCCTGGCCAAGGAAGGGCAACTGCACGCCTTTGAACACGGCGGTTTCTGGCAGCCCATGGACACCTTGCGGGACAAGAATCATCTAGAGCAGCTATGGCAGAGTGGGGAGGCCCCATGGAAGCAATGGGACTGAGCCCGGCGTTCTGGCAGGGCAAGCGCGTCTTGCTCACCGGCCACACCGGCTTCAAGGGCAGTTGGTTGGCCCTGTGGTTGCAGAGCCTGGGAGCCGAAGTCACGGGCTTTGCCCTGGCCCCTTCGACCACGCCGAGCCTGTTCGAGTTGGCCCGGGTGGCTGAGGGCCTCAATGATCAGCGCGGAGACCTGCGAGACCTGGGCGCCTTGCTCGAGCTGATCGCCGAGACCCAGCCGGAAATCGTCCTGCACCTGGCGGCCCAGCCCTTGGTGCGAGAGGGGTATCGCGACCCTTTGGGCACCTATTCCAGCAACGTCATGGGTACCCTCAACCTGCTCGAGGCGATTCGCCAGGCTGGCGCTGTGCGCGCCTGTGTGCTTGTGACCACCGACAAGGTTTACGCCAACCAGGAGTGGCTGTGGCCCTACCGGGAAAACGAAGCCCTGGGCGGTCATGATCCCTACAGCAGTAGCAAGGCCTGCTGCGAGTTACTGGCGCAGTCCTACGCTGCTTCGTTCTTTGCCCCCGAGCGTCATGCCGAGCACGGCCTGGCCTTGGCCACGGCGCGGGCCGGCAATGTCCTGGGTGGCGGCGACTTCGCCCCTGAGCGGTTGATTCCCGATGTGCTTCAGGCCTGGTTGGCGGGGGAGCCGGTGACCTTGCGTTATCCCAAGGCGGTGCGCCCTTGGCAGCATGCCCTGGAACCCCTGGCGGGCTACCTGCAACTGGCCGCAGGCTTGTACGAGCAGGGACCTGCGTTCAACGGTGCGTGGAACTTCGGACCGGGCGAGGCGGACATGTGCAGCGTCGGCGAGGTGGTGGAGTTGCTGGCTCAGCGCTGGCCCGATTCCCCGGGGCTGCGTGTCGAGCCCAGTGATCTGCACGAGGCCGGGCTGCTACGACTGGACAGCAGTCGCGCCCGCCAGCACTTGGCATGGCAGCCGCGCTGGTCGTTGCGACAATGCCTGGAGCACACCTTGGACTGGCACCTGGCCTGGCGCGCAGGGGAAGACATGCGCGCGGTCAGCCTCAACCAATTGAATCTCTACAAGGAACGAGCATGAATGAAGTCAAGCTCCAGGCATTGCGCCTGGAAGGGCTTTATCTGGTCCAGCAAAAGGTCTTCAGTGACGAGCGCGGACGGTTCGCCCGACTGTTTTGCCAGACTCGCCTGACCCTGGAAGGACGCTCCTTCGATATTCGCCAGATCAACCACTCGCGCACTTCGGAGTGCGGCAGTGTGCGAGGCCTGCACTTCCAGCAGGCCGGGTTTGCCGAAGCCAAGCTGATTACCTGCCTGCGGGGAGCGATCTGGGACGTGGCGGTTGACTTGCGTCCCGAGTCGCCGACCTTCCTGCAATGGCATGCCGAAGAGCTGCGTGCCAATGATGGACGCAGCCTGCTGATTCCCCGTGGTTTTGCCCACGGCTTTCAGGCTCTCGAAGATGACAGTGAAGTGCTGTACTTCACCGACGCTGACTACGCCCCGGAGCATGAAGCCGGTCTGTCGGTGAGCGATCCGGCCCTGGCCATTAACTGGCCGCTTCCGGTGCGAAACCTGTCGGCCAAGGACGCTTGCCATCCGCTACTGAACGCACAGTTCCCGGGCGTGCGCCTGTGAGGTTGCCGGCCATGAAGGTGCTGGTCACCGGTGCCACCGGCTTTGTCGGCCAGCACTTGGTGAGCGCCTTGCTGGAGCGGGGGGTTGCGGTGCGCGCAGTAGCCCGCCGGCGTGAGCCCGCCGAGCGCTTGCCCTGGTTCGCGGCGGTGGAGTTTGTCGAAGCCGACGTGCATGCCGCCGACCTCGACGTGACCGTGTTGACCGCCGGGATTGACGCCCTGGCTCACCTGGCCTGGCCCGGGTTGCCGAACTATCAAGCCTTGAGCCACTTTGAGCGCACCCTGCCGGCGGACTACGGTTTTATCAAGCAGGTGGTGCAAAGCGGTGTACAGCAAGTGCTGGTCACCGGTACTTGCTTTGAGTACGGCCTGCAAAACGGTGCGTTGAGCGAAGAAACGGTGCCGCAGCCCGTCACGCCCTACGGGTTGGCCAAAAATACCCTGCGCCTGTTCCTTGAAGCCTTGCAGCGCGAACAGCCGTTCACTCTGCAGTGGGCGCGCCTGTTCTACCTACACGGTGCGGGACAGAACCCCAAGAGCCTCCTGGCCAGCCTGGATCGGGCCATCGACGCCGGTGATGCGGTGTTCGACATGTCGGCAGGCGATCAGTTGCGCGATTACCTAGCCATCGAAGCGGCGGCCCAGTGGCTGGCACGCCTATTGGCCCAGCGCGAGGTGACCGGGGTGATCAACTGTTGCAGCGGCCAGCCGGTTTCCCTGCGGGCCTTGGTGGAACAGCGGGCCCGGCAACGTCACTCGAATATTGCCTTGAACCTAGGGCACTACCCTTACGCCGCCCACGAACCCCTGGCGTTCTGGGGCGTGAACCAGCGTTTGCAGCGCTTGGCAGGAGACGCCCATGAGGCATGAGTTGTATCGCGCCACCGGTTTGCCGGTGTTGCAGAATCGCACTTTCGCCACGGCCGAACAGGCTAGGACTTCAGGCCACGCCGATATCGTGTTGGTGCAGGACGCCGATAGCGGCTTGATCTTCAATCAGGCCTTTGATGCCGACAAGCTCAGCTACGACAGTGACTATCAGAACGAGCAGGCCCACTCGGGCCAGTTCCAGCGGCACTTGCAGGATGTCGAGGGCGTGATCGCCCGGCATTTTAAAAACCGCAAGCTGATTGAAGTGGGCTGCGGCAAGGGATATTTCCTCGAGATGCTGCGCGATCGCGGCTACTCGATCACTGGCATCGACCCCTCCTATGAGGGCGACAACCCGGAGGTGATCAAGGCGCCGTTCACCCGTGAACTGGGACTGGCCGCTGATGCCATCGTGTTGCGCCATGTGCTGGAGCACATCAGCCATCCTGTGGGGTTCCTTGATGAAATTGCCAAGGCCAACCAGGGGGGGCAGATCTACATCGAGGTGCCGTGTTTCGACTGGATACTCGAACACCGTGCCTGGTTCGATGTGTTTTACGAGCACGTGAATTATTTCCGCCTTGAGGATCTGCGCCGGATGTTCGGCACCGTGCATGAGGCTGGGCATCTGTTTGGCGGCCAATACCTGTATGTGGTGGCGGATCTGGGCAGCTTGCAGTCGCGTTTGCAGGCGCCGGTTCAGCCCCTGCAGATGCCAGCCGATTTCACCGCCAGCATCGAATCCGCCAAGCGCATCATCCAGGCCGCTCCACAAACCGGCACCGGCATCTGGGGGGCGTCCTCCAAGGGCGTGATCTATTCGCTGTTCCTGCAACGGGCAGGCGTAGCGGTAGATCAAGTGGTGGATATCAATCCGGCCAAGCAAGGCCGTTACTTGCCACTGAGCGGCATGCGAGTGTCATCACCGCAAGAGGCCATGGAAGCATTGCCCGTGGGCGCCAATCTGTTCGTGATGAACTCCAACTACCTCGAAGAAATCAAGCGCATGACCGATGGCCGTTATGTCTATCACGCCGTCGATAGCGCTTCATTCAGCTAATTTGTCAGTGAGAATCGAACATGACCGAGAAAAACGTCATCCAAGCGTTTGAAGAAGAATGCCAGGCACAGATCAGTGCTCAGGGCCAGGATGAGAAGCTCAAGGGCCTGGCCCGTGATTTTTTCAATGAGTCCGCGGAGCACAAATACAGCTATCACTTCTCCTGGATGGGGCGGCCGATCATTCAGTTGCCCCAGGACATGATGGCGATGCAGGAGATCATCTGGCGGGTCAAGCCGGACCTGGTGATCGAATGTGGTATCGCCCATGGCGGTTCGATCATCTACTACGCCTCGCTGCTGGAATTGCAGGGGCATGGTGAAGTGCTGGGCATCGACTTGGACATCCGCGCCCACAACCGTGAAGCCATCGAGCAGCATCCGATGAGCAAGCGCATTCGCATGATCGAAGGTTCGAGCATCGATCCGGTCATCGCCGAGCAGGTTCGCGCTGCCGCGCAGGGCAAGAAGGTCATTCTGGTCCTGGACTCCAACCACACTCACGATCACGTGCTCGAAGAGCTGCGCCTGTATGCGCCGCTGGTGTCGGTCGACAGCTATTGCGTGGTCATGGATACCGTGGTCGAGGACATGCCGCCGACCTTCTTCCCTGATCGCCCATGGGGGCCAGGGGACAACCCGAAAACCGCGGTCTGGGCCTATCTGAAAGAGAACGCTGACTTCGAGATCGACTACCAGATGCAGAACAAGTTGCTGATCACCGTAGCGCCGGATGGTTACCTGCGTCGGGTTCGCTGAATATCAATGGTTGCAGGTTCCGGGCGCTTGGCCGGTTGTGGGGAAGGGCATATGTGGGTTGAAGACAAAGCAATGAACAGTAGCGCAGCGCCGATGAGCGAACGTTTCACTCTGGTGGTGATGACCCACAATCGCAAGGCGTTCCTGCAACGCACCTTGCAGTACTACAGCACCTATCCCTGCTCGATCCTGGTTCTGGATTCTTCCCAGGAGGCGGACGAGACTCTGGCCGAGCGCTATCCCGAGGTCGACTACCGGCATCTGCCGCAGTTCGGCTACAAGGGCCTGCAGGACAAGCTGACTTACGGTGTCAACCTGGTCAGCACGCCTTACATGGCGTTCGCTGCCGACGACGACTTCCTGATTCATGATGCCCTGAATGCATCGGTGGAGTTTCTTGAGGCCAATCCGGACTACGGTCTGTGCCATGGCTACGGGATGATGTACCTGGCTCGGGCTGCAGAAACCAACTACTACCGTCGAGATTGCCGGGTGATCGAGGATTATGCGTCCGACGATCCCCAGGATCGGGTCATGAGTTTCATGGGGCAGTTCTTGCCTCCGTTCTATGCCGTGACGCGCACCGACCTGCTGCGCCAGTGGTATAACCGGCTGCCGCCCGAAGTGAGTTTCGAGTGGCAGGAAATCGGCCACTGTTTCTATCTCCTGGCTTGTGCCAAGGCTCGGATCCTGCCGATTCCCTATGCCGTGCGCGAGGTCAATTATGGCGCTTCCGAGCACAATACCAACGTCTTGACGGTGCTGACGTTCAAGGACGCCAGGTCGGTGCAGCAGCGTGAAGACTTTGCCGCGTTTCTTGCTACGCTGCCCAGCGGTTTCAGTGGCCGGGATCAGCAGCAGGTGAAGCAGATTGCCCTGGACAGTTTTGCGGCCATGGCCGAGTGCCTGCTTGCTGGACGCTCCCTCAGGGGTACGATGATTTTCCGTTCGGCCTGGGTCGAGGTGGGCGGTGAGCCGGTACGTTCCTTCGGCCCCGAGCAGTTTGTCGAAATGCCGTTCTACAACAAGCCGATGTTCGATCTTTTGACCCAGTTCGAGTTCCTCATGCACGCCATGCCGGCGGGAAGGGTCCAGCTCAAAGAGCTCGAAGGCGTGCTGTTGCGTCAGGAAGAACTGATGCGGGTGCATTCCAACGACACTGTGCAGACCGTGCGCAGTCGTCTGTGGGAAGCCCTGACCTTGAACCTGTTCAACCGCGAGGTGGTCAAGCGCCTGGCCGAGTCGATGCGGGAGAGCGACGAGCCGGAGGAGGCCAGCAAGCTACAAGTCTGGGCCGAGCGGCTTGATTCGGTGCCTGGGCCGGACAGTCGTGCGCTGTTCAATGGCACTGAATCGGGACGTCTGCTCAGTTGGCTGGAGGCGCGTTCGCCGGAGCCGGCGCAGTTGAATGCCATCAATGCTCACCTGGCACGCCACGGCGGCGGTCCTCAAGTGCAGATCCTGCTGCTCGATCTCGACGCCGACATGGTCAAGCTGCAAGCCAGTCTTGACAGCCTGGTGGCTAGCCATTTCAAGGCTTTCAAGCTGGTGGTGCTGACCACCGGCGACTTGCCGGCCACCACCAGCGCTCAGGACACCTTGCACTTCGTCAAGGTCACTGAGAGCAACTATGTAGAGCGGATCAATCAGGCCCTGGCTCAGTCCCGTGCCGACTGGGTACTGCTGGCCGAGGCCGGTGACCAGTTCACTGCCAGCGGCCTGCTGCGGGCCAGCCTCGAGCTGCTGGGCGCCGAAGGTATTCGTGCGGTTGCGATGGATGAAGTACAGCGCCGTAGTGATTTCACCCTGAGCCCGGTGTTCCGCCCGGGGTTCAACCTTGACCAATTGCAAAGCGCGCCGGGATTGATGGCTCGGCACTGGCTGCTGCAGCGCGAAGCTCTGATGCAGATCGGCGGTTTTTCCAGCGATCTCAAGCAGGCATTGGAGTTCGATGTGCTGCTGCGATTGATCCAGGAGGGTGGCCTTGCTGGTCTGGCCCATCTGGCCGAGCCGCTGTTGATCTGCCGTGTTCCGGCAGATGAGGCCAGCACCGAGGAGCGGCAGGTGCTGACCCGCCACCTGGCGGCACGGGGCTATCGCGCCCAGGTCAGTTCGGCGCAGCCGGGCACTTACCAGATCGATTATCAACATGCCGAACGGCCTCTGGTTTCCATCATCCTGGCGAGCCAGGATAACTTCGCCGAGTTGCAACGTTGCCTGGTCAGCGTACTGCAGCGCACCCGCTACCAGCGCTACGAAGTTCTGATCGCCGAAAACCATAGCCAGAACGCCGAGCTCGACAGCTGGCTGGCTAGCCTGGAGCGCCAGGGTGATCGTATTCGTGTGCTGCGCAGCGAACAGCGCTTGAGTGTCTCGGCCCTGCACAACGCCGCGTGTCGTGAGGCCAAGGGCGAGTACCTGGTGCTGCTATCGTCGGATGCCGAGGTGGTCAACGCCAACTGGATCGAGAGCTTGCTCAATCAGGCCCAGCGCCCCGAGGTCGGGGTGGTTGGTGCACGATTGGTCAATGAGCGCGGCATGACCACCCAGGCGGGCCTGATCCTCGGCCTCAATGGTCATCTGGGCGCCGCCTTCGCTGGAGAGGCCAAGGATGCTCCGGGCTACATGAACAGCCTCTGGGTGGAGAAGAACTACTCGGCGGTATCCGGCGTCTGCCTGATGATCGCCAAGGCGTTGTTCGAGGCCGTAGGTGGTTTGGACGAGGAGCATTTCGACCAGGCCTTCGCCGATGTCGACTTGTGCCTGAAGGTGGCCGATGCCGGTTATCTCACCGTCCTGACTCCGCAAGCGCAGGTCATGCATCCCGGCACCCTGGCGCAAGATCCACAGGCCTTGGCAGCCCTGAAAGACAAATGGGCGGCGCGCTTTGCGCAGGATACGGCCTACAACCAGAACCTGGCGTTGACTGGCAAGGGCTTTGCGCTGGGGGCCGCGAGCGCGGTGAACTGGAACCAGTTGCTGGGATAAGGAATCAGTGATGTTCAACGGCAAATCCATTTTCATTTCCGGTGGCACCGGCTCTTTCGGGCGCAACTTCATTCGACGCCTGCTGGAGCAGTATCAGCCCAAGCGGGTCGTGGTGTTCTCTCGCGATGAGCTCAAGCAGTACGAGATGCAGCAGACCTTCAATGCGCCCTGCATGCGTTACTTCCTCGGCGATGTTCGCGATGCCGAGCGCTTGCGCCAGGCGATGCGGGGTATCGACTATGTGGTGCATGCCGCGGCGCTGAAACAGGTGCCGGCGGCCGAATACAACCCCACGGAGTGCATTCGCACCAACGTCAATGGCGCTGAAAACATCATTGCTGCGGCCATCGACAACGGGGTACAGAAGGTCGTTGCCTTGTCCACTGACAAGGCTGCGAGCCCGATCAACCTGTATGGCGCCACCAAGCTGCTGTCGGACAAGCTGTTCGTGGCGGCGAACAACATCGCGGGTGAGCAGGCCACTCGATTTGCCGTGGTGCGCTATGGCAACGTTGCAGGTTCCCGAGGCTCAGTGGTGCCGTTCTTCAGCCAGCTGATTGCCAAGGGTGCAACGGAGCTGCCCATTACCGATGAGCGCATGACCCGCTTCTGGATCACCCTGGACCACGGGGTGCAATTTGTTCTGGACAGCTTCGCGCGGATGCACGGCGGGGAGATTTTCGTGCCGAAGATTCCGTCGATCCGCATCGTCGATCTGGCCTTGGGGATGGCCGCGCACTTGCCACACAAGCAGGTGGGGATTCGTCCGGGAGAGAAGCTCCATGAGTTGATGGTGCCTCTGGATGATGCGCGCATGACCCTGGAGTTCGACGATCACTACACGATCCAGCCCTCCATCCGCTTTACCAGCGTCAACGTTGATTTTGCCGTGGACGGCAAGGGCGAGCGGGGCGTTTCTGTGGCCGAGGATTTCGAGTATCGCTCCGATACCAATCCGGAGTTTCTGTCGGTCGGGCAGATAGCCGAACTGCACACCGGGATCGCGCCATGATTCCCTATGGTCGCCAAAGCCTTGACCAGGAGGATATCGATGCCGTGCTGGGGGTCTTGCACTCCGACTGGTTGACCCAGGGGCCAGCAATCGAGTCTTTCGAGCAGGCAATGGCGACCGTCTGCAAGGCAGCCTATGGCGTAGCGGTGTGCAACGCCACTGCCGCCTTGCATATTGCTTGCCTGGCGGCGGGCCTTGGGCCGGGCGATAGGTTATGGACCACTCCTAACACGTTCCTCGCGTCGGCCAACTGTGGTCGTTACTGTGGTGCGGATGTGGACTTTGTCGATATTGATCCGCGGACCTGGAACCTCGACGCCGAGGCATTGGCCCTCAAGCTGCAAGCGGCCGAGGCCAGCGGGGCATTACCCAAGGTGGTGATCGCGGTGGCGTTCTCGGGGCAGAGCTGTGATATGCGACGCCTGGCGGAACTGGCCGAGCGTTATGCCTTCACCTTGATCGAGGATGCCTCCCACGCGGTGGGCGCCAGCTATGCGGGGCGTCCGGTTGGCTGTGGAGAGTTCGCTGCGATGACGGTGTTCAGCTTTCATCCGGTGAAGATCATCACCAGTGCCGAAGGTGGAATGGTCATGACCAATAGCCCGGAGCTGGCGGATCATCTGCGTCGTCTGCGTAGCCATGGCATGACCCGCGACCCGGCGCAGATGGTGGGCCAGAGCCATGGCCCATGGTATTACCAGCAGGTCGAACTGGGCTTCAACTACCGCATGACCGATCTTCAGGCGGCGCTCGGGCGTTCGCAGTTGAATAAGCTACCGGGCTTTTTACAACGCCGGCGTTATCTTGCAGAGCGTTATCAGCATCTGTTGCAGAGCCTGCCGTTGAGCCTGCCCCAGGCTCAACCTGATGCTCACTCGGCCTGGCACCTGTATGTCGTGCGCTTGCAACTCCAGCACATCAAGCACTCGCACCGTGAGGTCTTCGAGGGGCTGCGCAAGGCTGGGATCGGAGTCAACCTGCATTACATCCCAGTGCACCTGCAACCCTACTACCGGGATCTGGGTTTTGCTGAGGGTGATTTCCCCGAGGCGGAGCGTTATTACGCCCAGGCCGTCAGCTTGCCGATGTATCCCGGGCTGACGGATGACCAGCAGGACTACGTTGTACAGCAATTGCGACATTGGATTCAGGAGCTGTAGCGCCATGAGCTCGATCGCGATTATCCCCGCCCGAGGTGGAAGCAAGCGAATTGCGAGGAAGAACCTCAAGCCCTTCGATGGCGTGCCGATGCTCGCCCGTTCTATCGATAAGGCGCTGGGTTCGGGGTTGTTCCAGCGCGTGGTGGTCAGCACCGACGATCCCGAGATCGCCGAGCTGGCCATTGCCTGTGGCGCAGAGGTGCCTTTTGTCCGACCGCAGGCTCTGGCGGATGACTTCACCGGCACTGCGGCGGTGATCGTGCATGCCTTGCAAGCGTTGCGGGAGCTGGGGCAGCAATTCGAATATGCCTGTTGCATCTATGCCACCGCCCCCCTGTTGCAACTGCGTTTTTTGCGCCAGGGGCTGGCGTTGCTGGAGCAGCATCAGGACAGGTCGTTTGCCTTTTCGGTGTGCAGTTTTGGTTTTCCGGTGCAACGGGCGCTGACGCTCGACGAGCAGGGCGCTCTGGGCGCGCTGTATCCGGAGTTCAGTCAGGCCCGCTCCCAGGATCTGCCCGTGGCCTATCAGGATGCGGCGCAGTTCTACTGGGGTAGAAGCCAGGCCTGGCTGGAGGGGGAGGCGTTGTTCTCGTCTCGCAGCTTGCCGGTGATCCTGCCGCGTCACCTGGTGCAGGATATCGACACTGAAGAGGATTGGCGGCGGGCGCAATACCTGTACGCCGCGCTCAAGGCCGCAGGAGAGCTGGAGTGAGGGTGCTGATCCGGGCTGACGCCTCGCCGGCGATCGGCAGCGGCCACGTGGCCCGCTGCCTGACCCTGGCTCAGGTGTTGCGCCAGCAGGGGGCCGAAGTTGCATTCGCCTGCCGTCGCCTGCCCGGCAATCGCTTGGCGGCCTTGCAAGCTGAAGGTTTTCCGACCTTTGCACTGCCTGAGTTCTATACCGATGAGAACCCTCGGTTGGGTATCGAAGCGCCCTTGCCCTGGCAGGCCGATATCGCGGCACTGCAGGAAGCCCTGGTAGATCAGCCGGCCTTCGACTGGGTGCTGGTGGATCACTACGGCCTTGATCATCAGTGGCAAAGCGCCGCTCGCCGATGGGCGCCGCGGATCGCCGCGATCGATGATCTGGCCAACCGCCGGCATGCCGCAGATCTGTTGCTGGACCAGAACTTCAGTGGTTCGGCCGAGGCGTATGCCGGGTTGTACGGCACACAGTGCCGGACCTTGTTCGGGCCGCACTTTGCCTTGCTGCGTGAGGAGTTCCGGCGCCCTCCGATCCTGATTCGGCCGCAGGCCCAGCGGCTGCTGGTGAACTTTGGAGGTTTTGATGCTGCCGGCCAGACCCACAAGGCCATGCTGGCGCTGGCGGACCTGCATGAACTGCAGGTGGATTTTGTTGCTGGCAGTGGCAACCCGGATTGGCAGGCCATGCAGGTGCTGGCAGCAGACCGGCCGAACTGGCACTTGCACAGTTATGTGAACGACTTCGCCGGGTTGCTGGCCGAAGCAGACCTGTGCCTGGGGGCCGGGGGCGGTACCAGTTGGGAACGTGCAGTGCTGGGCGTGCCTACGTTGTGCATCACCGTGGCCGACAATCAGCAGGCCAACGCCCGGCTGTTGGCTGAAACGGGTGCCCACTTGTACCTGGGGCCTTGTGAGCAGGTGGAAGTCGAACAACTGCGCGATGCCGTGAAGCTCATGCTGGGCAACCCTGGGCTGCGTCATAGCCTGGCTGCTCGTGCCCGGAAACTGGTCGATGGCCTGGGCTCGCAGCGGGTGGCCGCGGCGCTGTTCGCGGCGGCAGTTCGTCTGCGACCGGCGACCCTTGACGATGCCCGGCTGCTATTTGACGGGCGCAATAGTGATCTGGTCAGGCGCTGGTCGCAGCAGCCCGAGGCCATCGACTGGTGGAACCATGTGCAGTGGCTGGAGGCCTGTCTGAGCGACCCACAGTGTTTGCTGCTGATCGCCGAGTTGCCAGATGGCCCTCTGGGAATGCTGCGTTATGACCGGGAGGGAGGGCAGGCCGAGGTGTCGATCTACCTGTTTGCCGGACGCTTCGGCCTAGGCTGGGGGCAGGTTCTACTGGAGCAGGGGGAGGCCTGCCTGCTGCACCATTGGCCCGATGTGCAGCGCCTGCGGGCACAGGTCCTGTCGAATAACCAAGTGTCGCTGAGTTTGTTTCGCCGGGCTGGCTATGGCCAAGGCGCCTGCGAATTCACCCGTATGTTGAAGGAACATCTGGATGACTAGTTTCAAGATTGGCTCGCGCTTCGTGGGCGCCGGCCATGGGCCGTTGATCATTGCGGAGATGAGCGGCAACCATAACCAGTCGCTGGATGTGGCCTTGCAGATTGTCGAGGCAGCGGCCAGGGCCGGTGCCCATGCACTGAAGTTGCAGACCTATACCGCCGACACCATGACGCTGGACCTCGCTCAGGGCGAGTTCTTCATCAAGGACCCGGACAGCCTCTGGGCCGGATCATCGCTCTACCAGCTGTACCAACAGGCCCACACACCCTGGGAATGGCATCAGCCGATCTTTGCCCGGGCCAAGGCCCTGGGCATGCTGGCCTTCTCCACGCCATTCGATGAGAGCGCCGTGGATTTCCTGGAAAGCCTCGACGTTCCGGCCTACAAGATCGCCAGTTTTGAAAACACCGACCTGCCGTTGATTCGCCGGGTGGCCGCTACCGGCAAGCCGCTGATCATCTCCACTGGCATGGCCAGCATTGCCGAGCTGGACGAAAGTGTCCGGGCTGCACGACAGGCGGGTTGCCGCGATCTGGTGCTGCTCAAGTGCACCAGCACCTATCCTGCATCACCGACCAACAGCAATCTGCTGACCATTCCTCATCTGCGGGAGTTGTTCGGCTGTGAGGTGGGCTTGTCCGATCACAGCATGGGTGTCGGTGTGTCCGTGGCGGCGGTGGCGCTAGGTGCCACAGTGATCGAGAAACATTTCACCCTGGATCGAGCTGCCGGTGGGGTCGACGCCAGCTTCTCCCTGGAGCCTGCAGAGATGGCCAGCCTGGTGCTGGAAACCGAGCGGGCCTGGCAGGCCATGGGTCAGGTCAGCTATGGCGCCACCCAGGCCGAGAGCAAATCACTGGTTTACCGCCGGTCGCTGTATGTCACCCAAGACATGCAGGTCGGAGAGCTGTTCAGCGCCGACAACGTGCGGGCCATCCGTCCCGGGCTGGGGCTCGCTCCCAAGCACTATGACGCCCTGCTTGGCCGTCGCGCGCGCCAGGCCCTCAAGCGCGGCACCGCGCTGGACTGGGCATTCGTCGAGTAGCCCTTTGTATGGCAGTTTCGGCAAAATAGCGTGACCTGTGAGTCATAACGTGCATCTTCACTGTATTGTATCGCCCGGGAAGATGGCGCCAGCCCTGTGTGACAGGTCCAGTGATAGCCCTTGGTTCTTCCCGATACCGCCGTGTTTCGGCGCAAGTATCTGTGTTTTTTCGGCAGCCCCTGCTCGGTCATCGCGCGGGGGTATTGAGCTGTTTATTATTGGGAAGCCGTAATGATTGGCATAAAAAGCATTGCGAGCTACGTGCCTGTAGCCGGCGTGGACAATTACGCACAAGGTGCAAAATTCGCCAAGGATGAAGAGTTCATCCTGGGCAAGATCGGTTCGGCCTTCCTGCCGCGCAAAGACGCCGGGCAAGAAACCTCCGATCTGTGTGTCGAAGCAGTCAATGCATTGTTTGCCGCTAACCCGGAACTCAAGCGCGAAGCCATCGATGTGTTGATCGTGGTTACCCAGAACGGTGACGAAGAAGGTTTGCCTCACACCGCGGCGATCGTACAGGACAAACTGGGCCTGCCCACCACCGTCGCGGCCTTTGATATTTCCCTGGGTTGTTCCGGGTACGTCTACGGCATCTATGCCATCAAGGGGTTCATGGAAGCTGCTGGCCTGAAGAATGGCCTGCTGGTCACCGCTGACCCTTACTCGAAGATTGTCGATCCCGAAGATCGCAATACCACCATGCTGTTCGGTGACGCCGCCACGGCCACCTGGCTGGGCGAGGACGCCACCTGGCAGCTGGGCAAGGCCAAGTTCGGTACCGATGGTTCGGGGGCTCCGCACCTGAAGGTCACCGATGGTGTGTTCTTTATGAACGGCCGCCAGGTGTTCAACTTCGCTCTGCTGAAAGTGCCGGCACACCTGCACGAGTTGCTGGATGAGTCGGGGCTGAAGTCTGACGATATCGATGCCTTCTGCATTCACCAGGGCAGCGCGGCGATCGTCGATGCGGTGGCCCGGCGTTTCGAAGGCAACCCCGACAAGTTCATCAAGGACATGGTGGAGACCGGCAATACCGTGTCCTCCAGCATTCCGCTACTGCTGGAAAAGCACATGTTCGATTCCAGTTGGAAGCGCGTTGCCCTCAGTGGCTTCGGCGTTGGTCTGTCCTGGGGATCGGCCATCATCTACCGCTCCTGAGTTTCAGCTCGCAGCGGCACAGATAGCGCTCAAGGTGTAATCTTGAGCGCTATTTTTTGGCACGAGTGATAAGCGAGGCGGCATGAGCGACAGCTTTGAACACAACGCCCGGGTGATTGGCGAGCGCTGGCCGGCGCTGCTGGCACGGGTGCAGGCTGAGGATGCTGCTGTGCTGCAGGCGGATTTGGTGGAAGGCCTTGGCTCGACCCTGAGCATTGGCGGGGTCCAGCTGACCAGTCGCCATGATCGCAGTCGCGAGGCTCAGGTCCAGGCCGCCAGCCTGCCTGAGGCGGCGGTATTGCATCTTTACGGCTGTGGCTTGGGTGACCTGCAAATGGCGTTGCTGCAGCGGCCGGGGCTGGAGCGTCTGTATGTGCACATTCTCAATGGCGCACTGTTCAAGCTGGTGCTGCAACTGCTGGAACAGCAGGCCTGGCTGGCTGATCCGCGGGTCGAGTTGTTGTATGCCGGCGACCTGCCGGAGATTGCATTGCCGTTTTTCGCCCTGCCGGCCGAGCTGGTGCTGGCCGATGACTACAACGCGAAGATCCGCGATCGGTTGATCAGCGAGACTCATCTTTCCTTCAATAATCGTTTGTTTGCCGCAGATACAGCGGATATCGCCGAGCGCCTGGCTGCCATTGAGCCTTGGGTTGGGATGGATCGCGATATTGCCGAGCTGTTTGATCGCCATCCCGGGAGCGAAGTCTTTGTTATCGCTACGGGGCCGAGCCTGGAGCATCACTATGCGGCATTGCGCGCCGTGTCCGGCCAGGCGCAGCGGCCGCTGCTGATCTGTGTCGATACGGCATACCAGCCGCTGCTCAAAGAGGGCATCCGGGTGGACCTGGTGGTGAGTGTCGACCAGCGAATTTCCACCCGGCACCTGCCTGCTCAAGGCAGTGACTGCACCGCTCTGGTGTATATGCCGCTGGCGGACCCGCAGGTACTCGAGGGCTGGCTCGGGCCGCGGTATGTGGCGTATTCCGCCAGCCCGGTGTTCCAGGCATTGCGCCAGCGCATCCCCCGGGCACAGCTGCATGCCGGTGGCAGCGTGATTCATCCGGCCGTGGATCTGGCGGTGAAGATGGGAGGGCGACGGATCACCCTGTTTGGTGCGGACTTCGCGTTCCCCATGAACCGTACCCATGCCGGTTGGCATGACGGCGATCTTGGCCCGCAACTCGGCGCGGCCCGACACTGGGTGCTGGATGGGCATGGGCAGCGAGTCAAGACCCAGCTTAATTTCCGCAGCTACCTGTGCGAACTGGAGCGCTATATCAGCAGTCAGCCTGAGGTGGCGTTTTTCAATACCAGTCGTGATGGCGCGATGATCCTCGGTACCACCTTTCACCCGGATTTTGCTCAATGAATCAGCTAGAGCCTGTGTTTTCCCGAGCCAGAGAAGTCGCCGATCTGTTTCGTCTGGGGCGTGATGTCGAGGCGGTGGGTGTCATGGTTGAGCTGTTCGATCCCATCCAATCGTTGGTGGACGGAGCTGCACCGCCTGTCCAGCAGGACTGGGCGCAATTGCTGACCCTGATGCTGGCATGCCAGGAAGGGCAAAACTGGTTGGGGTTGGCCGACTATCTGGAGTACGAACTGCTGGACTGGTTGCAGGCCGAGTTTGGCGGATGAGTGGTGCGACAGGCTGGACGAGTGTTTTGGGTGGGGATTTTCTGGCGTCAGTTTTTCGTTTGGTGTCGGCTTAACCCCTTGTTTTCCAAGGGATGGCCGGGTGATGGCAAATATTTTTGAAAAAGCCCTAAAGCAACTTGCATTACCGACGATAACTATTACGAAGGTTCTCTAGGCCATTACCCGGCGGTTGCCAGGGCCGGAAGCCGCAGTACCCAACCAACGAGGAATTCGTCATGGCTTTAACAGTAAACACTAACGTCACGTCGTTGAACGTTCAGAAAAACCTGAACCGCGCTTCCGACGCTCTGTCGACTTCGATGACTCGCCTGTCTTCCGGCCTGAAGATCAACAGCGCAAAAGACGACGCCGCCGGCCTGCAGATCGCTACCCGCATGACTTCGCAGATCCGTGGTCAGACCATGGCGATCAAAAACGCCAACGACGGTATCTCCATCGCCCAGACCGCTGAAGGCGCGATGCAAGAATCCACCAACATCCTGCAGCGTATGCGTGAACTGGCTGTTCAGTCGCGAAACGACTCCAACGGTACTCAAGACCGTGTTGCTCTGAACAAAGAATTCGGTCAGATGTCGGACGAGTTGACTCGTATCGCCAAGTCGACCAACCTGAACGGCAAGAACCTGATCGACGGTACTGCTGGTACCATGACCTTCCAGGTTGGTTCCAACACTGGTGCTACCAACCAGATCACCATCACTCTGGCCAGCGGCTTCGACGCTGCAACCCTGAGCGTGGATTCCGCGACCATCGCCATCACCGGTACTGACAGCACCACTGCTGAAGCCAGCACCAAAGCCGCTATGGACGCTATCGACAAGGCGCTGCAGACCATCAACTCCAGCCGTGCCGACCTCGGTGCTGCCCAGAACCGTCTGACCAGCACCATCTCCAACCTGCAGAACATCAACGAAAACGCCAGTGCTGCACTGGGTCGCGTACAAGATACCGACTTCGCTGCTGAAACTGCCCAGCTGACCAAGCAGCAGACTCTGCAACAAGCTTCGACCGCAGTTCTGGCCCAGGCCAACCAACTGCCATCCGCTGTACTGAAGCTGCTTCAGTAATAGCTGGCTAAGCTTTGGCGGGGGAGTGCGCTGGTCGTGCTCTCTCGCTTTTTTACTTTAAGAGGTGATGGACATGGATATGAGCGTGAAGCTGAACTTGTCTTATCCAGCGGCCAAGCCGGTGACGCCTGTCGCTGACAAGCCCGTGGAGAAGCCTCGAGAGGTCGTTCCTGCAGTTGCCAAAACCGCAGCTCAGGACAGTAAGAAAGAAGCTCGGACCGAGCAGGAAAAGTTGAAAATGGCCGTTCAGGAAATTGAAAAGTTCGTCCAGTCGGTCAAGCGCAATCTAGAATTCTCGATCGACGAGCCTTCCGGAAAGGTCGTGGTCAAAGTCATTGCCAGTGATTCGGGTGAAGTGGTTCGCCAGATCCCCAATGAAGAAGTGCTGAAACTGGCCAATAGCTTGAATGATGCGAGTAGTCTGTTGTTCAGTGCCAAGGCCTGACAGCTGGCATGAAAATTGTTGCTGGTTACGTTTGAGCGCTGTTGTGGTCAAAAGACTGGCGGCACACTGAAGGGAGAGACACATGGCAAGTCCAATTCTACCGGGTACCGGCTTGGGTTCCGGCCTCGACACCGGTGCTATCGTCAAGGCGTTGGTAGCTGCTGACAAGGCGGCCAAGCAAGGTCAGATCGATCGCGCGACCACCACCAATAGCGCCAGCATTTCTGGTATCGGGACATTGCAGTCGTTGTTGTCGACCTTCCAGAGCACGTTGTCGGTTGCTGGGCTGGGAAGCTCTGTGAATCCCGCCTTTGCCGGTTTCGCTGCGACCTCCAGCGACAGCAAGACCGTAGACGCCACCGCAGACAACTATGCGGTTGCCGGCAAATACTCGGTTACCGTCAAAAATCTTGCAACTTCGTCAAAAGTGGCCAGTGCGGCTTTTAGCGGAGGAAATACCAGTGCCATTCCGAGTGGTACGTTAAACATCACTCAAAATGGCATTAACTACCCGTTGACCGTCGGCGCCAATGCGACGCTGCAATCGGTGCGTGACTCGATCAACGCTGATTCGAAGATGAACATGGCCGGGCTCAGCGCGAACATCGTGACCGACTCGTTCGGTTCGCGACTGGTGATCGGCTCCGAAAAGACCGGTGCAGGCACCGACATTTCTGTCAGCGGTATTGCCGGTTTGGAGATCGATGGCACTCAGTCGATGTCGAGTGATACCAATCCGGCTTCCGCCGCCTCATCCGGCAATATCGGTGGGCTGGCCAAGGACGCGGTTTTCAGCGTCGACGGCATGCAACTGACCAGCAAGACCAATACAGTCACGCAGGCCATTTCCGGTCTTAAGCTCAATCTGGTTGCGCCAACCACCACGCCGATCACCGTGACAGTTGCCACAAACACTGAGGGTCTTAAGACCTCGATCCAGAAGTTTGTCGACGCCTATAACGCCGTGGCCAACGGCATTACTACGCTGACCAAGCCTTCCCTGGATGACAGTGGCAACCCGACCATCCCGGCACAGCTCACTGGTGACTCGCTGCCTCGTTCGATTCTGGCGGCTATTCGTGCACCACTGTCCGAAACGGGCGCCGGCGACAAGTTGACAGTGCTGGCGCAGTTGGGGATCACCACCAACCAGAAGACCGGTGCACTGGATTTCGACGACAAGAAATTCACGGCTGCCATGACCGACAAGAAGCTCGGTGGTGAAGTGCAGAAGCTGTTTACCGGTGATGGTACCAACCCGGGTCTGCTGGAACGCATGACTAACGCGATCAAGCCGTTTACCCAGGGTGTAGGTAGCATGACCGAGGGGATCCTGACCACTCGTACCAAGACCCTGGATATCACCAAGAAAAAGCTCAGCGATCAACAGGATGCCCTGGATCGCCGGGTAGCTACCCTGACAGCGGTGCTGACCAAGAAGTACAACGACATGGACACCCTGGTGGGCAAGCTGAAGGCCACCGCCAGTAACATCACGTCGATGTTTGAAGCCTTGACCGCCCAGCAAAAAGGCTGATATTCACTCAGCGCCAAAAGCCCGGCAGCGTTTTTCAGCGCTCCGGGCTTTTGTATTTGGCCTAAAGTTTTTTGGCGTTGCGTCGATATATTGCTTATACGAACCCTTGAGTTTTGAAGAGGTATTACATGAATCCGATGTTAGCCCTTCGGCAGTACCAGAAGATCGGTGCGCAGGCGCAGACCTCCGAAGCCAGTCCCCACCGTCTGGTGCAGATGCTGATGGAAGGCGGCCTGGATCGTATCGCTCAGGCCAAGGGGGCGATCGAGCGCAAGGATATCGCCAACAAAGGCATATTCATCAGCAAGGCCATCGGCATCATTGGTGGTCTGCGTGAAGGCCTGGACCTGGAAAACTCCCTGGATACCCTGGGGGATCTGGACAGTCTGTATACCTACATGATGAAGCGCCTGGCTGAAGCCAATATCAAGACCGATCCGAAGATTCTCGATGAGGTCGCCGATCTGCTGCGCACGGTCAAAGAGGGCTGGGATGCCATCGCCGCGCCGGGTCCGCAGTTTTAAGGAGAAACACCATGAGTGCTGTCCTGCAACGCATTGAAGAAACCCGTGAGGCGCTGGTCGGCGCCCTGGCCGAGCGCAACTGGCAAGCCATTGGCGAGCTGGACCTGGCGTGCCGTTCATGCATGGAGGACGTGCTCAGCGAGGCTGAGGTCGACGAGGCGGCACTGCGCGACAATCTGGAGGAGTTGTTGGGGGTCTACCGGCAACTGCTTGAGGTGGCAACAGGGGAGCGCCAGGCGATAGTCGACGAGATGTCGCAGATCCAGCAAGCACAGAACGCGGCAAAGGTTTACCATTTGTTCGGTTGATGTTGAGTTAATCCCGAACACTGCGCGCCATAAATTTGACTGTGCACGCTTTTTTGACTTAACTAGTGGCTGTTTTCAGATTTCAGGCGTCTATAAGGCAGAAAATGCCTACAAGCGCGTCTAGCTTGCCCCTTATCTGGGCATTGAGTTGACTAGGGAAGTTGCTATTGCATGTGGCGTGAAACCAAAATTCTGCTGATCGATGACGATAGCGTGCGCCGCCGCGACCTGGCGGTGATTTTAAATTTTCTTGGCGAAGAAAATTTACCCTGCGGTAGCCATGACTGGCAGCAGGCTGTCGGCTCTTTGTCGTCAAGTCGCGAAGTAATTTGCGTCCTCATCGGGACCGTAAATGCTCCTGGTGCACTTCTGGGCCTGTTAAAGACACTCTCAACCTGGGATGAGTTCCTTCCAGTGCTGTTGATGGGCGAAAATTCTTCCATTGATCTGCCTGAAGACCAGCGTCGTCGTGTGCTTTCCACCCTGGAAATGCCTCCCAGCTACAGCAAATTGCTGGACTCCCTGCACCGGGCCCAGGTCTATCGTGAAATGTACGATCAGGCCCGTGAGCGCGGTCGTCACCGTGAACCCAATCTTTTCCGCAGCCTGGTAGGCACCAGTCGCGCCATCCAGCATGTGCGGCAGATGATGCAGCAGGTGGCGGATACCGACGCCAGCGTGCTGATCCTTGGCGAGTCGGGAACAGGCAAGGAAGTGGTAGCGCGCAACCTGCACTATCACTCCAAGCGGCGCGACGCGCCTTTCGTGCCGGTCAATTGCGGCGCCATTCCGGCAGAGCTGCTGGAAAGTGAGCTGTTTGGCCATGAAAAGGGCGCGTTCACCGGTGCTATCACCAGTCGTGCCGGGCGTTTCGAGCTGGCTAATGGCGGCACCCTGTTCCTCGACGAAATCGGCGATATGCCACTGCCGATGCAGGTCAAGTTGTTGCGGGTGCTGCAGGAGCGCACGTTCGAGCGCGTGGGCAGCAACAAGACCCAGGGTGTTGATGTGCGAATCATCGCTGCCACCCATAAGAACCTGGAAAGCATGATCGAGGTAGGCAGTTTCAGGGAGGATCTGTACTACCGCCTCAACGTGTTCCCCATTGAAATGGCGCCGCTGCGTGAGCGAGTGGAAGACATTCCGCTGCTGATGAATGAGCTGATTTCGCGAATGGAGCACGAGAAGCGCGGTTCTATACGCTTCAACTCTGCCGCCATCATGTCGCTGTGCCGGCATGGCTGGCCGGGTAACGTTCGTGAGCTGGCCAACCTGGTGGAGCGCATGGCGATCATGCATCCCTATGGTGTGATTGGCGTCGTCGAGTTGCCGAAGAAGTTCCGCTATGTGGATGACGAAGACGAGCAGTTGGTGGACAGCCTGCGCAGCGATCTGGAAGAGCGCGTAGCGATCAACGGTCACGCGCCAGACTTCGCCGCCACGGCCATGCTGCCGCCGGAAGGCCTGGACCTGAAGGACTACCTGGGCAGCCTGGAGCAAGGGCTGATCCAGCAGGCGCTGGACGACGCCAATGGCATCGTGGCGCGGGCCGCAGAGCGTTTGCGCATCCGTCGCACCACCCTGGTGGAGAAGATGCGCAAGTACGGTATGAGTCGTCGTGAAGGTGATGAACAGGCGGATGATTGACGCCGATTTTTCAAGTCTTTGAAAACTGGGTGGTTTTTTTTAGGCACGGGTATTGCTAAGTCTCTTGCAACGTTCCGTTTAACTGACGGTCAGCCACGCGAGAGTGCACGATGCCCCAAGCCGCCCAGATGTCTCCTGCCCCTGATGCACAGGGGCAATCGTCGTCCGTAGAGCAGGCAAGCCGGCTAGGTCTTGAGCAGGCCTTCGCCTTGTTCAACCAGATGTCGAGCCAACTTACTGACTCCTACAGCATGCTTGAGGCCCGGGTGACCGAGCTCAAGGGCGAGTTGGCGGTGGTCAGCGCCCAGCGCATGCAGGAGCTGGCGGAAAAGGAGCGTCTGGCCAATCGTCTGCAGAACCTGCTGGACCTGTTGCCGGGCGGAGTCATCGTGATTGATGGTCATGGCATCGTCACCGAGGCCAACCCGGCAGCCTGCGAGCTGCTGGGGCTGCCGCTGGAAGGGCAGTTGTGGCGCAACATCATCGCCCGCAGCTTTGCCCCTCGCGAAGACGATGGCCATGAAATTTCCCTGCGCGACGGTCGACGCCTGTCGATTGCCACGCGCTCGCTGGATGCCGAGCCCGGGCAGTTGGTGCTGCTCAATGACTTGACTGAAACCCGTCATCTGCAAGACCAGTTGGCCCGTCATGAGCGTCTGTCCTCCCTGGGCAAGATGGTTGCCTCCCTGGCTCACCAGATCCGCACGCCGTTGTCGGCGGCCCTGCTGTACGCCAGCCATCTCACTGAGCAGGAACTGCCGGTCGCTACCCATCAGCGCTTTGCCGGGCGGCTCAAGGAACGTTTGCACGAGCTGGAACATCAAGTGCGCGACATGCTGGTGTTCGCCCGTGGCGAATTGCCCCTGACCGATCGCCTGACGCCCAAGTCGCTGTTGCAGTCGTTGCAGGCCGCGGCCCTGACCCATGTGCAGGACGTTGCCGTGCGCTGGCAGTGCGATAGCCACCACGGTGAGTTGCTGTGCAATCGCGACACTCTGGTGGGCGCCTTGCTCAATCTGATCGAGAACGCGGTGCAGGCCAGTGCCGGCGCGGCGCGACTCAAGGTGCACCTGTACAGCCGCGGCGACACCTTGCGGCTGTGCATCAGTGACAGTGGCAGTGGTATCGACGCTGCGGTCCTGGAGCGCCTGGGAGAGCCGTTCTTCACCACCAAGGCCAATGGAACCGGGCTGGGCCTGACGGTGGTCAAGGCGGTAGCCCGTGCTCATCAGGGAGAATTGTCGCTGCGCTCGCGTCCTGGGCGCGGTACTTGTGCGCTGGTGACACTGCCTCTGTTCTCCAGCGTGCATGGAGTGGAGTGAAGGTAATGGCAATCAAGGTTCTACTGGTTGAAGACGACCGCGCATTGCGCGAGGCCCTGGCGGATACCCTGCTGCTGGCCGGTCATGACTACAAGGCTGTCGGCAGTGCTGAGGAAGCATTGGAGGCTGTGGCCGGGGAGCCCTTCAGCCTGGTGGTCAGCGACGTCAACATGCCGGGCATGGACGGTCATCAATTGCTTGGCCTGCTGCGAGCCCGCCAGCCACAACTGCCGGTGTTGCTGATGACTGCCCATGGCGCCGTCGAGCGTGCCGTGGACGCCATGCGCCAGGGGGCGGCCGATTATCTGGTCAAGCCTTTCGAGCCGCGGGCCCTGCTGGACCTGGTGGCGCGCCATGCCTTGGGCGGCCTGGGTGTTGGCGAGGATGAGGGGCCTGTGGCCTTCGAACCAGCCAGCGCTCAGTTGCTGGAGCTGGCGGCGCGGGTGGCCCGCAGTGACTCCACGGTGCTGATTTCCGGTGAATCCGGCACTGGCAAGGAGGTGCTGGCGCGCTATATCCATCAGCATTCCCATCGAGTCAATCAGCCGTTTATCGCCATCAACTGCGCGGCCATCCCGGACAACATGCTCGAAGCCACTTTGTTCGGGCACGAGAAGGGCTCTTTCACAGGGGCCATCGCTGCCCAGCCCGGCAAGTTCGAGCAGGCCGATGGCGGCACCATCCTGCTGGACGAGATTTCCGAAATGCCTCTGGGCTTGCAGGCCAAGCTGCTGCGGGTCTTGCAGGAGCGCGAAGTGGAGCGGGTGGGTGCGCGCAAGCCGATCACCCTGGATATCCGCGTGGTCGCCACCACCAACCGCGATCTGGCGGGGGAGGTGGCGGCCGGCCGTTTCCGTGAGGACTTGTATTACCGTTTGTCGGTATTTCCTCTGGCCTGGAAGCCGTTGCGCGAGCGTACCGCCGATATCCTGCCGCTGGCCGAACGCCTGCTGGCCAAGCACGTCAATAAAATGAAGCACGCGGCGGCCAGGCTATCGGCCAAGGCCCAGGACTGCCTGCTGGCCTATCCATGGCCAGGCAACGTTAGAGAGCTGGACAACGCATTGCAGCGCGCATTGATCCTGCAGCAGGGGGGCTTGATCCAGCCGGAAGATTTCTGTCTTGCCGGCCCTGTGGCTTGTGCTCCGCTGCCGGCGCTGGCGCCCGTGGTGCAGATGGCGGCGCGTGGCATGGCTGCCGAGGTGGAGGTGCCGGCTCAAGAATCCGGCGGCCTGGGCGATGACCTGCGGCGCCGGGAGTTTCAGATGATCATCGATACCCTGCGCTCCGAGCGCGGGCGACGCAAGGAGGCCGCGGAACGCCTGGGTATCAGCCCGCGGACCTTGCGCTACAAGTTGGCGCAGATGCGCGATGCTGGAATGGACGTCGAGGCCTATCTGTTCGCGACCTGATCTGTGAGAGGCAAGCCCGGGATGGGCTTTTGTCGATAAGGGCCATGGAGCTGGCACCCTTGTTGCTAACACCTCACTAACCGCTGAGTGAGCGTCAAAAAATTGCGGGTCGTCAGAGAGAGTAGACCATGAGCCAAGGTGTTGAATTTAATCGGTTGATGCTGGATATGCGTGCCATGCAGATGGACGCAATGTCGCAGCCTAAATCCGCCGCGGTGGCAGAAGTCAGCGGCAGCAGCTTTGCTGACATGCTTGGCCAGGCCGTGAACAAGGTCAATGACACTCAGCAGGCGTCCAATCAGCTGTCCAGTGCCTTTGAAATTGGCAAGAGCGGTGTCGACCTGACGGACGTGATGATTTCCTCGCAAAAGGCCAGCGTGTCTTTTCAAGCTTTGACCCAGGTTCGCAACAAGCTGGTTCAAGCGTATCAAGACATCATGCAGATGCCGGTTTAAGGACGAGATTGAGTCATGGCAGAAGCAGTCGCCGATAACGTACCGGCCAAGGCCGCCCCGATCGACGGTAAACCGCCGCTGTTCGGTTTGTCCTTCCTGGAAAACCTGTCCCAGATGACCATGCTGCGTCAGGTCGGCCTGTTGGTGGGCCTGGCCGCCAGCGTGGCGATTGGTTTTGCCGTGGTGCTGTGGTCCCAGCAACCCGATTACCGGCCGCTGTACGGCAGCCTGGCGGGTATGGACGCCAAGCAGGTCATGGATACCCTGGCCTCTGCCGACATTCCTTACACCGTAGAGCCCAATTCCGGCGCCTTGCTGGTCAAGGCCGATGACCTGTCCCGAGCCCGCCTGAAGCTGGCCGCGGCTGGCGTAGCGCCGGGTGACGGCAACGTCGGTTTCGAGATCCTCGATAAAGAGCAGGGCCTGGGTACCAGTCAGTTCATGGAAGCGACCCGTTACCGTCGCGGCCTGGAAGGCGAGCTGGCTCGCACCATCTCCAGCCTGAACAACGTCAAGGGCGCCCGGGTGCACCTGGCGATTCCTAAAAGCTCTGTGTTCGTGCGTGATGAACGCAAGCCCAGCGCCTCGGTCCTGGTAGAACTCTACTCCGGCCGTTCCCTGGAGCCCGGCCAGGTCATGGCCATCGTCAACCTGGTGGCGACCAGTGTTCCCGAGCTGAACAAGTCCCAGGTCACCGTGGTCGATCAGAAGGGCAACCTGTTGTCCGATCAGGCGGAAAACTCCGCACTGACCATGGCTGGCAAGCAGTTCGACTACAGCCGCCGCCTGGAAGGCATGCTGACCCAGCGGGTGCACAACATCCTGCAACCGGTGCTGGGCAACGATCGCTACAAGGCTGAAGTCTCGGCGGACGTCGACTTCAGTGCCGTGGAATCCACCTCCGAACAGTTCAACCCTGACCAGCCGGCCCTGCGCAGCGAGCAGTCGGTGAATGAGCAGCGCTCCAGCAGCAACGGCCCGCAAGGCGTGCCGGGTGCTCTGAGCAACCAGCCGCCAGCGCCGGCCTCTGCGCCACAAACCACCGGTGGCGCCACTGCCGCCGCCGGCATGGTGCAACCGGGCCAGCCACTGCTGGACGCCAACGGCCAACAGATCATGGACCCGGCCACCGGCCAGCCGATGCTGGCGCCGTACCCGTCGGACAAGCGTCAACAATCCACCAAGAACTTCGAGCTCGATCGCTCCATCAGCCATACCAAGCAGCAGCAGGGTCGCCTGAATCGTCTGTCGGTAGCGGTAGTGGTGGACGACCAGGTCAAGGTCAACCCGGCCAATGGCGAAACCAGCCGAGCGCCGTGGAGCGCCGACGAATTGGCGCGTTTCACCCGTCTGGTGCAGGACGCCGTGGGCTTCGATGCCAGCCGTGGCGACAGCGTCAGCGTGATCAACGTGCCGTTCTCCGCCGAACGCGGGGAAGTGATCGCCGATATTCCGTTCTACTCGCAGCCCTGGTTCTGGGACATCGTCAAGCAAGTGCTCGGCGTGCTGTTCATCCTGGTGCTGGTGTTCGGCGTGTTGCGTCCGGTGCTCAACAACATCACTGGCGGCGGCAAGAACAAAGAACTGGCAGGCCTGGGCAGTGACGTCGAACTGGGCGGCATGGGCGGCCTGGACGGTGAGTTGGGCAACGACCGCGTGAGCCTCGGCGGCCCGCAGAGCATTCTGCTGCCGAGCCCGAGCGAGGGTTATGACGCTCAGTTGAACGCAATCAAGAGTCTGGTGGCTGAAGACCCGGGTCGAGTGGCTCAGGTCGTGAAAGAGTGGATTAACGCAGATGAGTGATAACCGAGCCGCTACCGCCAAACTGACCCGGGTCGACAAAGCCGCGATCCTGCTGCTGTCCCTGGGTTCTACCGATGCTGCGCAAGTGTTGCGCCACATGGGCCCCAAAGAGGTCCAGCGGGTGGGTGTGGCCATGGCGCAGATGGGTAACGTGCACCGTGAGCAGGTCGAACAGGTGATGAGCGAGTTCGTCGACATTGTCGGCGACCAGACCAGCCTCGGCGTCGGTTCCGATGACTACGTGCGCAAGATGCTCACCCAGGCCCTGGGCGAAGACAAGGCCAACGGCCTGATCGACCGTATTCTGCTGGGTGGCAACACCAGCGGCCTGGACAGCCTGAAGTGGATGGAGCCGCGGGCCGTTGCCGACGTGATCCGCTACGAGCACCCGCAGATCCAGGCCATCGTGGTGGCCTACCTCGATCCTGACCAGGCCGGCGAAGTGCTCGGCAACTTCGACCACAAGGCGCGCCTGGACATCATCTTGCGGGTTTCCTCGCTCAACACCGTGCAACCCGCGGCGCTCAAGGAACTCAACCAGATTCTCGAGAAGCAGTTCTCCGGCAACTCCAACGCATCGCGGACCACCCTGGGTGGTATCAAGCGTGCAGCCGACATCATGAACTTCCTCGACAGCTCGATCGAAGGCCAACTGATGGATTCGATCCGCGAAGTGGACGAAGACCTGTCGGGCCAGATCGAAGACCTGATGTTCGTCTTCAACAACCTCGCCGATGTCGACGATCGCGGCATCCAGGCGCTGCTGCGCGAAGTCTCTTCCGACGTGCTGGTGCTGGCTCTCAAGGGCTCGGACGAAGGGGTCAAGGAAAAGATCTTCAAGAACATGTCCAAGCGTGCGGCGGAACTGCTGCGCGACGACCTGGAAGCCAAGGGCCCGGTTCGCGTCAGCGATGTGGAAACCGCGCAGAAGGAAATCCTCACCATTGCCCGCCGTATGGCCGAAGCCGGAGAAATCGTTCTCGGCGGGAAGGGCGGCGAAGAAATGATCTAAGGTCGCTTTATGTCGTCCAGCAGTGATGAGTCCCAAAGCGAGCTGATTCGCGCCCGGGACGTCGAGGGTTTTGACGTCTGGGCGCTGCCCAGTTTCGATCCCGAGCCGCCCGAGCCTGAACGCGAGCCGGAAGAGGTGCAGGAGGAGATCGAGGAGGTGCCGCTGGAGGAAGTCCAGCCGCTGACCCTTGAAGAGCTCGAGAGCATCCGCCAGGAAGCCTATAACGAAGGGTTCGCCACTGGCGAGAAAGAGGGCTTTCACAGCACCACCCTCAAAGTGCGCCAGGAAGCCGAAGTGGCACTGAGCGCCAAGTTGCAGGCGCTCGAGCAACTGATCGCCAACCTGTTCGAGCCCATTGCCGAGCAGGACACCCAGATTGAAAAGACCCTGGTGGAGCTGGTGCGGCATATCACCCGCCAGGTGATCCAGCGCGAGCTGGCGATGGACTCCACGCAGATCGAACATGTCATGCGCGAAGCGCTCAAGCTGCTGCCCCTGGGCGTCGGTAATGTGCGCCTGTACGTCAATCCGCAGGATTTCGAGCAGGTCAAAAGCCTGCGCGAGCGCCATGAGGAAAGCTGGCGCATCGTCGAGGACGAAGCGCTGCTGCCCGGCGGTTGTCGGGTCGAGACCGAGCACAGCCGTATCGATGCCAGCATGGAAACCCGGATCGCCCAGGCCATGGACCAGCTGTCCGACCAGTTGCACGAACAATCGCTGCATCCGGCAGCAGCGGACCTTGGCCTGGACCTGGGGCCACTGACGCCGTCGGCGCCGCAGAGCGACATCGCCGACCCCGCTATTGACCCTGACGCCGCCGCGCACGAGCCAGCGGACCCTAGCAATGCGCCTTGAACGCACCAGCTTCGGCAAGCGCCTGGGGGGCTATGCCGAGGCCATCAGCCTGCCGGGCCAGCCGATCCTTGAGGGCCGCCTGCTGCGCATGGTCGGCCTGACACTGGAAGCCGAAGGCTTGCGCGCGGCCATGGGCACCCGGTGCATGGTGATCAACGATGACAGCTACCACCCGGTCAAGGTCGAAGCCGAGGTCATGGGGTTCTCCGGGAGCAAGGTATTCCTGATGCCAGTGGGCAGCGTGGCCGGGATTGCTCCGGGCGCGCGCGTGGTGCCCCTGGCCGACACCGGCCGTTTGCCCATGGGCATGAGTATGCTCGGGCGTGTGCTGGACGGCGCCGGTAGGGCGCTGGATGGCAAGGGTGCGATGCGTGCCGAAGACTGGGTGCCGATGGACGGCCCCACCATCAACCCGCTCAAGCGCGACCCCATCAGCCAGCCGCTGGATGTGGGTATTCGCAGCATCAACGGTTTATTGACGGTAGGTCGCGGTCAGCGTCTCGGCCTGTTCGCCGGTACCGGCGTGGGCAAGAGTGTGCTGCTGGGCATGATGACCCGCTTCACCGAGGCCGACATCATTGTGGTCGGGCTGATCGGCGAGCGGGGACGTGAGGTCAAGGAGTTCATCGAGCACATCCTGGGTGAGGAAGGCCTCAAGCGTTCGGTGGTGGTGGCCTCGCCAGCGGATGATGCTCCGCTGATGCGTCTGCGGGCGGCGATGTACTGCACGCGGATCGCCGAATATTTTCGCGACAAGGGCAAGAACGTCCTGTTGCTGATGGATTCCCTGACACGTTTCGCCCAGGCCCAGCGGGAAATCGCCCTGGCCATCGGCGAGCCGCCGGCCACCAAGGGTTATCCGCCTTCGGTGTTCGCCAAGCTGCCCAAACTGGTGGAGCGTGCCGGCAATGCCGAGGCCGGCGGCGGTTCGATCACCGCCTTCTACACGGTCTTGTCCGAAGGCGACGACCAGCAGGACCCGATCGCCGACTCGGCGCGGGGCGTGCTCGACGGGCATATCGTGCTGTCCAGGCGCCTGGCGGAAGAGGGGCACTACCCGGCCATCGACATCGAGGCTTCCATCAGTCGGGTCATGCCGGCGGTGATCAGCCCTGACAACATGGCGCGGGCGCAGTACTTCAAACAGCTGTGGTCGCGTTACCAGCAGGCCCGGGACCTGATCAGCGTCGGTGCCTATGTGGCCGGCGGCGACCGGGATACCGATACGGCCATTTCCCTGCATCCGGCCATGGTTGCGTACCTGCGCCAGGGGCTCAATGACAACATCAGCCTGGGCCATAGCCAGACCCACCTGGAAATGCTTTTCGCTCCGGCAGCGGGCGGGTAACCGGCCATGGCCGATAGCCGTGCGGCGCGCCTGGCGCCGGTGGTGGACATGGCAGAGAGTGCCGAGCGCACGGCCGCCCAGCGCCTGGAGTACTTTCACGGCCAGGTGCGTGTGGCCGAGAGCAAGCTGGGGGACCTGGAGCGTTTTCGTGGCGACTACCAGGAACAGTGGGTCGAGCGCGGCAAGTTGGGGGTCAGTGGCCACTGGCTGATGAACTACCAGTACTTTCTCAGCCAGCTGGATACCGCCGTCGGTCAGCAGCGACAGAGCCTGGCCTGGCACCAGAACAACCTCGATCGCGCCCGGGAGGCCTGGCAGCAGGCCTATGCCCGGGTCGAGGGGCTGCGCAAGCTGGTGCAGCGCTATATCGACGAGGCGCGGGCGCTTGAGGACAAGCGTGAGCAGAAGTTGCTGGATGAACTTTCCCAACGCTTGCCTCGTCAGAGCCCATACTGATGGTGCTCATTTGCCCCGTGCGGGTTGTCCCCCCGGCGAGTGGGTGCTAAACCTTTTAGACGTCGTCAATGACAAGGAAGCAGTCACATGTCGGTCGTTACAGAAATATCCCCGGACGGGCAAAAACTCACGATCTCCATCAGAGGCCGTTTCGATTTCGGACGCCACCAGGAGTTTCGCGAATCCTACGAGCGACTCAACCGGACACCGGAGTCCATCGTGGTGGACCTCAAGGAAGCCACCTATCTCGACAGTTCGGCCCTGGGCATGCTGCTGTTGCTGCGTGACCACGCCGGCGGCGACAACGCCGATGTCCGGGTAATCAACAGCAACTCGGATGTGCGCAAGATCCTCGCCATCTCCAACTTCGACAAGCTTTTCGACATCAGTTGACCGGTATGCGGTCGATGCTCGAGCCCCTGTGTGTGCTGATCGCCGAAGATGGCGCAGCGGACCGCATGCTGCTGTCCAGCATCATCCGGCGCCAGGGGCATCAGGTGCTGGCGGCAAGCAACGGCGCCGAGGCGGTGCAGCTGTTTCAGCAACAGCGCCCGCACATCGTGCTGATGGATGCATTGATGCCGGTGATGGACGGTTTCGAGGCTTCCCGGCAGATCAAGGCCCTGGCTGGCGAGACCCTGGTGCCGATCATCTTTCTCACCTCCTTGAGCGGCGGCGAGGCCCTGGCCCGCTGCCTGGAAGCGGGTGGCGACGACTTTCTGGCCAAGCCTTACAACCCGGTGGTGCTGGGTGCCAAGATCAACGCCATGGACCGCCTGCGCCGTCTGCAAGAGACCGTGCTGCACCAGCGTGACCAGATCACTCGCCACCACGACTACCTGCTCAACGAGCAGCGGGTGGCCAAGGCGGTGTTCGACAAGGTCGCCCATGCCGGCTGCCTGGATGCGCCGAATATCCGTTACCTGCAATCGCCCTATGCCCTGTTCAACGGCGACCTGTTGTTGGCGGCCTACACCCCGGCCGGAGACATGCACGTACTGCTGGGGGATTTCACCGGCCATGGGCTGCCTGCGGCGGTAGGCGCCATGCCGCTGGCGGAGGTGTTCTACGGCATGACCGCCAAGGGCTACGGCCTGCCGGAAACCCTGCGGGAGATGAATGCCAAGCTCAAGCGCATCCTGCCCGTGGACATGTTCTGCTGTGCCACCCTGCTGTGCCTGAGTTCCCAGCGGCGGGCGGTGGAGGTGTGGAACGGCGGCATGCCCGAAGGGTATCTGTATCGGCACGCCAGCGGCGCACGCACGCCGCTGGTGGCTCGCCACTTGCCCTTGGGTGTGTTGAGCGCCGAGGCCTTCGAGGACAGCACCGAAGTGTTTTCCATGGCGCCGGGAGACCGCGTCTTCCTGTTGTCGGATGGGGTGATCGATACCTGTAATACCGAGGAGCAACTGTTTGGCGTCGAGCGATTGCACCAGGTGTTTGCCGCCAATCGCCAGGAAGATCAGCTGTTCGAAGAGATCCGGCAGGCCCTGGAGCGCTTTGGCGGCAGTGCCCGGGATGATGTGAGCATGGTCGAGGTGGGGTTGCCGGAGTTTCCCCGGTTGGCGCCGCCGGCTCTGGTGTACTCCGACAGTGGCCAGTCCTGCCCGCTGGACTGGTCGGTGAGTTTCGAGTTTCGGGCTGCCACCCTCAAGCGTTTCAATCCCTTGCCCTATCTGCTGCAACTGTTGCTTGAGGTGCATGGCCTGCGCTCCCAGAGCGGGGCGCTGTACAGCGTTTTGGCAGAGCTCTACTCCAATGCCCTGGAACATGGCGTGCTCAAGCTCGACTCGCGGCTCAAGCGCGATGCCGAGGGGTTCACCCGCTATTACCGCGAACGCTCGACCCGGCTTGCGCAGTTGCAGGAGGGTTTTGTCCGGGTGCATCTGCAAGTGCAGCCCCTGGAAGCGGGAGGGCGCCTGGTGGTGCGCGTCGAGGACAGTGGCGAGGGCTTCGATGTGGCTGCGGTCCTGGCGCGGCCCAATGATATGGAGCGTCTGTCGGGGCGTGGCGTCAGTCTGATCCGGCAGATGAGCCGGCAGGCCGTGTGGGCGGATGATGGGCGCAGTGTCTGCGTGGAGTTTTCTTGGGAGGCTCTGGCATAATTCCCGGGTTCTTGATCAAGGAGTGAACAAGTGGCTGAGATTCATCTGGACCACACGGTGCTCAATGCTTTGCAAGAGGTCATGGAGGATGAATATCCCGTCCTGCTGGATACCTTCGTCTGCGATTCCGAGGAGCGTGTGCGGCTGCTGCATAAGTCCGAGGATACGATTTTGCTGGTAGCCACCGCCCACAGCCTCAAGGGCAGCAGCAGCAACATGGGCGCCACCCGCCTGGCCGAACTCTGTCATCAGCTGGAACTGCGGGCCGGGCAGTCGGCCGCGGATGGCATTCGACAATTGGTGGGGGAGATCGACGGCGAGTTCGCTATCGTTCGACGCTTGTGCGAGCAGGAGCTGCAGCGCTTTCATTGTTGAGAAACAGCTTTTTATCTGCGGATTGTTAAAGCTGGCCCGGCCTTTGCAGTCAAGTCTTCCAACTGTACCTATGATCCCCGTGCAGCGGAGACTGTCCCATGGCTGTTACCCCTAATTCGCTTCTTCAGGCCACTGCCCAGGCCAGCGCTAAGTCCAAGACTCAAGCGGCACCTGTCAGCCCCCTGGCGAGCATTGCCGAGCCTGGGGACAAGGCTTCCAGCTTCGCGCAGCTCTACGCCAAGGAATCCCAGAACCAGCCGCAGGCCAAGCCTCCAAGCTTTGCCGACAACTCGCCCAAGCCGGTGCGCGACAAGGGGGCTGACAGTAGCCCGAAGAAGGATGTCAGCAAGGACTCTTCTGCCGCGCCGCAGCCAGCCGTTGCCGATAGCGGCAAATCCTTGCCTGCCGACAAGCCGGCCAGCAGCGACAGCAAAACAGCGCCCACTGATGCTGCGAAGCCGGCTGATACCGCACAAACCGACACCCCGCCCCCCAGCGATCCGATGCTGGATCCAAGCCTGGTACAGGTCGCGCCGCCGCAGCCTGTGGTGCCGGCTGAACCGGCCCCGGCGGCACCTGCGCCGCCTCAGGTCGAGGCGGCTCCCGTCGCCCCTGCGCCGGCCCTCGTTGCCGCAGTGGTGGCGCCACCCGTCGAGCCGGCCAAGCCTGAATTCGACCCCGAGGCTGATCCTCTGGATGCCTTACCTGCGGTGCGCCTGGCCATGGAGCAGGGCGGCCATGTGTCGGCGTCCAGCCAGAGCCAGCCGAAGGCCGCGCCAGGCAATGCCGGCAATGAAGGGCAGCTGGCCTCGGTGCAGAACTTCGCCAATGGCATGGCCGGCATGCTCGAGCAGCAGGCGGGCAAGAGCGGCACCGAGCAGGGCGGCGAAAAGGCCTTTAGCGGGTTGATCGCCGATGGCTTGAAGGACCTCAAGGGGGCTTCCAGTGATACCCGGGTGGATGATTTCGCCAATCGCCTGGCGGCCTTGACCCAGGCCGCGACGCCCAAGACGGCCAACGCGGTGCCGGTCAACCAGCCGCTGGCCATGCACCAGAATGGCTGGACCGAAGAGGTGGTCAATCGGGTGATGTACCTGTCCAGCACCAACCTCAAGTCGGCAGACATCCAGTTGCAGCCGGCCGAGCTGGGGCGCCTGGACATTCGCGTGCACATGATTCCGGACCAGCAGACCCAGGTCACCTTCATGAGTGCCCATGCTGGCGTTCGCGAAGCCCTGGAAGGGCAGATGCACCGCATGCGCGACATGTTCAACCAGCAGGGCCTGGGGCAGGTGGACGTCAACGTCTCCGATCAGTCCCGTGGCTGGCAGGGCCAGGAGCAGGCGCAGCAGGAGCAGAATCGCCGCAGCGGTTCCAGCACCAGCGGCGGGCGCCTGGACAATGGCGATGATGAGTCGTCCCCGGCCGTGGCAGAAGTGCAGGCTCCGGTACAGACCGTGATCGGCAGCAGCGCCGTCGACTACTACGCCTGACCTGTGGCGGGGGTCGCTACCGGCCCCTGCACTGATCCTCGCGGTGTAACTGCAACAGCTTGCACCCCAGGTTTCCCTTCGCAGCGTCGCCCTTCGCTGTTGATCCCTGCCTTTCTGACAAATCTGGCATAACACTTGCTCTTGCCTTGCCGTGCGACTGTGAACCCCCGATTAGTGACGGATTATTGGCATGGCGAAGAGCGAAGCAGCAGAAAAACCCACCGCAGGGAAAAGCAAACTCAAGCTTATCCTCTTGATTGTCCTGGCGTTGTTGCTGGCCATCGGCCTGTCGGTCGGCGCCACCTGGTACTTCATGCACAGTGCTCAGAGCAAGCCGGCCCCGGCTGCAGAGACCGCCAGCAACGTCAAGCCTGCGGCGATCTACGAGCCCATGGCCCCAGCCTTTGTTGCCAACTTCACGCAGAACGGCCGACAGCGCTACATGCAGGTGAGCATTACCCTGCTGGCGCGTAATCAGGCCGACCTGGATGCGCTGAAAGTGCACATGCCAGTGATCCGCAACAACCTGGTCATGCTCTTCTCCGGGCAGAGTTTCGACACCCTGGCCACTCCGGTCGGCCAGGAAATGCTCCGCCAGAAGGCCACCGCCAGCGTTCAGGAAGTGGCGCAGAAAGAGGTGGGCAAAGTGGTGGTCGAGCAGTTGCTCTTTACTAACTTCGTACTGCAGTAGGAACACGACATGGCCGTGCAGGACCTGCTGTCCCAGGATGAGATCGATGCGCTGTTGCATGGCGTCGACGACGGTCTGGTACAGACCGAACACGCTGCCGAGCCCGGCAGTGTCAAAAGCTACGACCTGACCAGCCAGGATCGCATCGTCCGTGGACGCATGCCGACCCTGGAAATGATCAACGAGCGTTTCGCCCGCTATACCCGTATCAGCATGTTCAACATGCTGCGCCGTTCGGCTGACGTGGCAGTGGGTGGCGTGCAGGTAATGAAGTTCGGCGAGTATGTGCACTCGCTGTACGTACCCACCAGTCTGAACCTGGTGAAGATCAAGCCGCTGCGCGGCACCGCGCTGTTCATTCTTGACGCCAAGCTGGTGTTCAAGCTGGTGGACAACTTCTTCGGCGGCGATGGCCGCCACGCGAAGATCGAAGGGCGCGAATTCACCCCGACCGAACTGCGGGTGGTGCGCATGGTGCTGGAGCAGGCCTTCGTCGATCTCAAGGAAGCATGGCAGGCGATCATGCCGGTCAACTTCGAGTACATAAACTCGGAAGTGAACCCGGCCATGGCCAACATCGTCGGTCCCAGCGAAGCCATCGTGGTGTCGACCTTCCACATCGAGCTCGATGGCGGTGGCGGCGACCTGCACGTGACCATGCCGTATTCGATGATCGAGCCGATCCGCGAAATGCTCGACGCCGGCTTCCAGTCCGACCTGGACGACCAGGACGAACGCTGGAGCAAGGCTCTGCGCGAGGACGTGCTGGATGTGGCCGTGCCGCTGAGTGCCACTGTCGCCCGTCGTCAGTTGCGCCTGCGGGACATCCTGCACATGCAGCCTGGCGATGTAATCCCGGTGGAACTGCCCGAAGACATGATCATGCGCGCCAATGGCGTGCCGTCGTTCAAGGTCAAGCTGGGTTCCCACAAGGGCAACCTGGCGCTGCAAGTGATCGAGCCGATCGAGCGCCGTTGAGCGGCGCTCCAACCTGTTTGCTGTTCAATGAATTTTTGCCCGTCGAGGACCCATGATGGCTGACGAAATTAACTCCCAGGACGACCAGGCGCTGGCCGACGAGTGGGCTGCTGCGCTGGAAGAAACCGGTGATGCCGGTCAGGCGGATATCGATGCCCTGCTGGCGGCGGATGCCGGCGCCGCGTCAAGTTCCGGGCGCTTGCAGATGGAAGAGTTCGGCAGCGTGCCGAAGAACCATGAGCCGGTCACCCTGGACGGTCCTAACCTGGACGTGATTCTGGATATCCCGGTATCGATCTCCATGGAAGTGGGCAGTACCGATATCAACATTCGCAACCTGCTGCAGCTCAACCAGGGCTCGGTGATCGAGCTCGATCGCCTGGCCGGCGAGCCGCTGGACGTGCTGGTCAACGGCACCCTGATCGCCCATGGCGAGGTGGTTGTGGTCAACGAAAAGTTCGGCATTCGCCTGACTGACGTGATCAGCCCCAGCGAACGCATCAAGAAGCTGCGCTAAGTGAACAAGCTGCTTGGCATTGCATTCGCGCTGCCCCTGAGCGCCCTGGCCGCGGAGCCGGCGGCCACCGCCGCGGTGGCTGCGGCTGCGCCCGTGACCGGCAGTGTCAGCGGCCAGTTGACCCAGTTGGTACTGGGCCTGCTGCTGGTGATCGGCGTGATCTTCTTCCTGGCCTGGCTGTTGCGCCGGGTGCAGCAGGCCGGTCCTGCCGGCAAGGGGCAGGTGATCGAACTGATCGGCTCCCGGGCTCTGGGCCCGCGCGATCGCCTGGTGCTGGTGCAGGTTGGCAACGAGCAGATCCTGCTGGGCCTGACCCCGGGCACCATCACCCCGTTGCATGTACTCAAAGAGCCGGTGCAGGTGCCCAGTGCCGAGCAGGCGACGCCCGAGTTCGCCCAGCGCCTGATGGAGCTGTTGGGCAAGGATCAGAAGGATAAGAAGTAATGCCGTTGCGCATCATCTTGACGTTGGCACTGATGCTGGCGGCGCCGCTGGCGTTGGCGGCGGACCCGTTGTCGATCCCGGCGATCACCCTTGGCACCAATGCCAGCGGCCAGCAGGAGTATTCGGTCAGCCTGCAGATCCTGCTGATTATGACGGCGCTGAGCTTCATTCCAGCGTTCGTCATGCTGATGACCAGCTTCACCCGGATCATCATCGTCTTCTCGATCCTGCGTCAGGCCCTGGGCCTGCAGCAGACCCCGTCGAACCAGATCCTCACCGGCATGGCGCTGTTTCTTACCATGTTCATCATGGCGCCGGTGTTCGACCGGGTGAACCAGGACGCCTTGCAGCCTTACCTGGCGGAAAAACTCACCGCCCAGGACGCCGTGGCCAAGGCTCAGGTGCCGATCAAGGACTTCATGCTGGCGCAGACCCGCAGCAGCGACCTGGAGCTGTTCATGCGCCTGTCCAAGCGCACCGACATCGCCAGCCCTGACCAGGCGCCGCTGACCATCCTGGTCCCGGCCTTCGTCACCTCCGAGCTCAAGACTGCGTTCCAGATCGGCTTCATGATCTTCATTCCGTTCCTGATCATCGACCTGGTGGTGGCCAGTGTGCTGATGGCCATGGGCATGATGATGCTCTCGCCCCTGATCATTTCCCTGCCGTTCAAGATCATGCTGTTCGTCCTCGTGGACGGTTGGGCGTTGATCATCGGCACCCTGGCGGGCAGTTTCGGTGGTGTTTAAAACCTTGTTTGCGGGTGATCGACAATGACTCCGGAAGTCGCGGTAGACCTGTTTCGCGAAGCGCTCTGGCTGACCACCATGATGGTGGCGGTGCTGGTGGTGCCCAGCTTGTTGGTGGGCCTGATGGTGGCCATGTTCCAGGCCGCCACCCAGATCAACGAACAGACCCTGAGCTTCCTGCCGCGCCTGCTGGTGATGCTGGTGACCCTGATTGTCGCCGGGCCCTGGCTGGTGCAAACCTTCATGGAATACATCCGTCAGTTGTACGGCAGTATTCCGCAGTTGATCGGCTGAGCCCATGTCCCTGCTGGCGTTGACCGACACCCAGATCAGTACCTGGGTGGCGAGCTTCATGTTGCCGCTGTTCCGGGTCACCTCGTTGCTGATGGTGATGCCGGTCTTCGGGACCACCCTGGTGCCGCGGCGGGTACGCTTGTACTTTGCCCTGGCGATCACCGTGGTGATAGCGCCGGGGCTGCCGCCCATGCCCGAAGTGCACGCCCTGGATCTCAGCGGCCTGTTGCTGGTCGCCGAACAGATCCTGATCGGCGCGGTACTGGGGTTTTCCCTGCAGCTGTTCTTCCAGGCTTTCGTGGTTGCCGGACAGATCGTGGCGATCCAGATGGGCATGGGGTTCGCTTCCATGGTCGACCCCACCAACGGTGTGTCGGTGGCGGTGATCGGGCAGTTCTTCACCATGCTGGTGACCCTGTTGTTCCTGGCCATGAACGGCCACCTGGTGGTGTTCGAGGTGCTTACCGAGAGCTTTACCACCCTGCCGGTGGGTGGCGGCCTGATGGTCAACCATTACTGGGAGCTGGCAGGCAAGCTCGGTTGGGTGCTGGGGGCGGCGCTGCTGCTGGTATTGCCGGCGATCACCGCGCTGCTGGTGGTGAACATTGCCTTTGGCGTCATGACTCGCGCGGCGCCGCAATTGAACATCTTCTCCATCGGCTTTCCCCTGACCCTGGTGCTGGGCATGGGCATCGTCTGGGTCAGCCTGGCTGACATTCTCAATCAGTATCAACCGCTGGCCTCCGAGGCCCTGCAGTTCTTGCGCGAACTGGCGAGGGCACGCTGAACCATGGCAGAGAGCGAGAGCGGTCAGGACAAGACAGAAGAGCCCACGGAGAAACGCAAAAAGGACTCCCGGGAAAAGGGCGAGATTGCCCGCTCCAAGGAGCTCAATACCCTGGCCATCATGCTGGCGGGGGCGGGCGGTCTGCTGGTCTATGGTGGTGGCCTGGCCCTGGACCTGCTGGAAATCATGCGCCTGAATTTCTCCCTGCCCCGTGAAGTGCTGCTCAGCCCCGGGGCCATGGGCCTGTACCTGCTGCATTCGGGCAAGATCGCCATCCTGGCGGTGCAGCCGGTACTGCTGACCCTGCTGCTGGCGGCGGTCATCGGCCCCATTTCCCTGGGCGGCTGGTTGTTCGCCGGCAAGAGCCTGGCGCCCAAGTTCAGCCGGATGAACCCGGCCAACGGCCTCAAGCGGATGTTTTCCCCCACGGCGTTGATCGAGCTGCTCAAGGCCCTGGCCAAGTTTGCCCTGGTGCTGTTCGTGGCGCTCTCGGTGCTCTCGGCAGATATCGACGACCTCTTGCGTATCGCCCATGAGCCCCTGGAGAAGGCGATCATCCACAGTATCCAGGTGGTGGGCTGGAGCACCTTGTGGATGGCCTGCGGGCTGATCCTGATTGCCGCAGTGGATGTGCCGGTGCAGCTGTACCAGGCCCACAAGAAGTTGCTGATGACCAAGCAGGAAGTGCGCGACGAGCACAAGGACCAGGAGGGGCGGCCCGAGGTCAAGCAGCGGATTCGCCAGTTGCAGCGCGAGATGTCCCAGCGGCGGATGATGGCGGCGATCCCGGAGGCCGATGTGGTCATCACCAACCCGACCCACTACGCCGTGGCGCTCAAATACGATGCCGAGAAGGGCGGGGCGCCGGTGCTGCTGGCCAAGGGCAGCGATTTCCTGGCCTTGCAGATTCGCGAGATCGCCGTGGCCCACGAAGTCATGTTGCTGGAATCGCCGGCCCTGGCGCGTTCGATCTTCTATTCCACCGAGCTTGAAGAAGAGATTCCTGCCGGGCTTTACCTGGCGGTGGCCCAGGTACTGGCCTACGTCTATCAGATCCGCCAGCACCGCGCGGGCAAGGGCAAGCGCCCGGATCCGCTCAAGGACCTGCCGATTCCGCCGGATCTGCAGCGCGATACTTCTGGCAAGCAAGCCCCACCCGGGCCCGTCACGCCGGTATAAGCCAGGCCATAGCGGCGCTAAAAACACTCCTCGCCAGAAAAGTGGCTTATTGCCATTATTTTTTTGCTTGTGCATGCCCGGGCTTGCCGATGCGGCTGATAGAGGCTGCGTCCCTCTGCTTCCGGCGTCAGGGCAAAGTTGGAAGGTTTCTTGCAGTAGCAGCCCCGTGCCGCTTCAGGCGTCAAAAGTTTGCTTTACGGAACGGGGTAAATCGGTGGATCGCTCTCAGTTAATCAACACGGCTCGCAGCAACCTGGCTGACCTCGGTCGAGGCAATCTGGGTGTGCCGGTGCTGCTGTTGGTCATGCTGGCCATGATGATGTTGCCGGTCCCGGCGTTCCTGCTGGACGTGTTCTTCACGTTCAACATCGCTTTGTCGATCGTGGTTCTGCTGGTGTGCGTGTACGCCCTGCGGCCGCTGGACTTTGCCGTGTTCCCCACCATTCTGCTGGTGGCCACGCTGCTGCGCCTGGCGCTCAACGTGGCCTCGACCCGGGTGGTGATGCTCCATGGCCAGGAGGGCCACGCCGCTGCCGGTAAGGTGATCCAGGCCTTCGGTGAGGTGGTGATCGGCGGCAACTACGTGGTCGGTATCGTGGTCTTTGCGATCCTCATGATCATCAACTTCGTGGTGGTGACCAAGGGTGCCGGCCGTATTTCCGAGGTGAGCGCGCGCTTCACCCTGGACGCCATGCCCGGCAAACAGATGGCCATCGATGCTGACTTGAACGCCGGCCTGATCGACCAGAACCAGGCCAAGCTGCGCCGTCTCGAAGTGGCCCAAGAGGCCGAGTTCTACGGTTCCATGGACGGTGCCAGCAAATTCGTGCGCGGTGACGCCATCGCCGGTTTGCTGATCCTGTTCATCAACCTGATCGGCGGCATGGCCGTCGGTATCTTCCAGCACAACATGAGCTTTGGCGATGCGGGCCGGGTATACGCCTTGCTGACCATCGGTGACGGTTTGGTGGCGCAATTGCCATCACTGTTGCTGTCCACTGCGGCGGCGATCATGGTGACCCGGGCTTCGGGTTCCGAAGACATGGGCAAGCAGATCAACCGCCAGATGTTCGCTTCGCCCAAGGCGCTGGCGGTGGCAGCCGGCCTGATGGCCGTGATGGGGCTGGTGCCGGGCATGCCGCACTTCTCCTTCCTCAGCCTGGCGGCCGTGGCCGGTGGCGCCGCTTACCTGGTCTGGAAAAAACAGAACCAGGTCAAGGTCAAGGCTCTGGAAGAGGTCCAGCGTCAACAGGACCTGCTGCCTTCCCCGGCCCGTGCCCTGGAAACCAAGGAGTTGGGTTGGGACGACGTGACGCCGATCGACATGATCGGCCTGGAAGTCGGTTACCGCCTGATTCCCCTGGTGGATCGCAACCAGGGCGGGCAATTGCTGGCGCGGATCAAGGGGGTGCGCAAGAAGCTCTCCCAGGACCTGGGCTTTCTCATGCCCACGGTGCATATCCGCGACAACCTGGACCTGGCGCCGAGCGCCTACCGCCTGACCCTGATGGGGGTGATCCTGGCCGAAGCGGAGATCTATCCGGATCGCGAGCTGGCGATCAACCCGGGGCAGGTCTATGGCACGCTCAACGGCATCTCCGCTCGGGACCCGGCCTTTGGTCTGGAAGCGGTGTGGATCGAAATCAGCCAACGGCCGCAGGCGCAGTCCCTGGGCTACACCGTGGTGGACGCCAGTACCGTGGTCGCCACCCACTTGAACCAGATTCTGTATAAGCACTCCAGCGAACTGATCGGCCACGAAGAGGTCCAGCAGTTGCTGCAAGTGTTGTCCAAGAGTTCGCCGAAGCTGGCCGAGGAGTTGGTGCCGGGCGTGCTGTCGCTGTCGCAGTTGCTCAAGGTCCTGCAGGCGCTGCTGGCCGAGCAGGTGCCGGTACGCGACATCCGCAGCATTGCCGAAGCCATCGCCAACAATGCCGCCAAGAGTCAAGATACTGCCGCTTTGGTTGCCGCGGTACGCGTCGGATTGTCTCGTGCCATCGTCCAAAGCATTGTAGGCACTGAGTCTGAGCTGCCTGTGATCACCTTGGAGCCAAGGTTGGAACAAATTTTGCTCAGCAGTCTGCAGAAGGCAGGGCAAGGCCAGGAAGAAGGCGTTCTGCTGGAGCCAAGCATGGCAGAGAAGCTGCAGCGTTCGCTGATCGATGCGGCGCAGCGTCAAGAGATGCAAGGTCAACCGGTGATTCTGTTGGTAGCGGGGCCGGTCCGCGCCATGCTCTCGCGGTTCGGCCGTCTCGCCGTCCCGGGTTTGCATGTGCTGGCGTACCAGGAAATTCCGGACAACAAGCAAGTGACCATCGTTGCGACAGTAGGGCCCAACGGCTGAGGTAGTGGGTTATGCAAGTTAAGCGTTTTTTCGCCGCCGATATGCGTCAGGCCATGAAACTGGTTCGTGATGAGTTGGGCGCTGAAGCCGCCATCATCGGCAACCGGCGGATCGCCGGCGGTGTCGAGCTGACGGCTGCGCTGGATTACAAGTTGTCGGCCTTGTCGCCACGGGTTCCGAACATGGAACTCGAGGACGAGCTGCGCAAGACCCAGTCGCGGATTGTCACCGCCCAGGCTGAACTGAGCCTGCGGGGCGAGGGCGACAGTGCCTCGATCACCAATCGCCAGCTGTTCGCCGGCCTGCCGTTGACCGCGGCCGAGCCCCTGATCGAGCCGACCCTGACCGAGCGTCCGCGCCCGGCGCCGGCTCCTGCAGCGCCACCTGCCGATACGCGGGCGCTGGACTCGATGCGTTTCGAGCTCAACGGTCTGCGCGAACTGCTGGAAGTGCAGCTCGGCTCCCTGGCCTGGAGCCAATTGCAGGGCAGTCGTCCGGAGCAGGCCAATCTCTGGCGTCGCCTGCAGCGCATCGGCCTGTCGGGCCCGCTGGCCCGCGACCTGCTGGCACTGATTACCGAAATCAACGAACCCCGTCAGGCCTGGCGCATGTTGCTGGCGCACCTGGCGCGAATGATCCAGACCCCGGAAGTCGAGCCTCTGGAAGAGGGCGGCGTGATCGCCATGGTCGGCCCGGCCGGCATGGGCAAGACCACCACCCTGGCCAAGCTGGCGGCGCGCTACGTGCTCAAGTACGGGGCGCAGAACATTGCCCTGGTGAGCATGGACAGCTATCGCATCGGCGCCCAGGAGCAGCTCAAGACCCTGGGGCGCATCCTCAATGTGTCGGTGACCCATGTGGACCCGGGCCAGTCCCTGGCCCAGGCACTGGATCCGCTGCTGCGCAAGCGCGTGGTGCTGATCGATACCGCCGGCCTGCAGGCCAGCGATCCGGCGTTGCGCATGCAACTGGAGAGCCTGGCCGGTCGTGGCATTCGTGCGAAGAACTATCTGGTACTGGCTACCACCAGCCAGAAACAGGTGCTGACCGCCGCCTACCACAGCTACAAACGCTGCGGCCTGGCCGGTTGCATCCTGACTAAACTTGATGAAACAGCCAGTCTTGGCGAAGTGTTGAGCCTGGCCATCAGTCATGAGCTGCCGGTTGCCTATCTCACTGATGGTCCGCGGATTCCTGACGATCTGCACCTGCCTCGCCGGCATCAGCTGGTGAGTCGCGCGGTAAGCGTACAGATGCAGGAAGAACCCAGCGAGGAAGCCATGGCCGACATGTTCGCTGACCTTTACCACAGCCCGTCCAAACGGGTTGGCTGAGGTAATCATGAATAGATTGCAGTGTATCTACATCGATGGTCTGCCATGCATTGTTCCAATGGTGAACGCGCAGCCAGTTATGTGGCCCCGTCTAAGTAAGACAAGGTAAAGAAAGAACATGGGCAGCATGCATCCCGTACAGGTGATTGCGGTGACCGGCGGCAAAGGTGGCGTCGGCAAGACTAATGTGTCAGTGAACTTGTCCCTGGCTCTGGCTGAGCTCGGCCGGCGGGTCTTGCTGCTGGATGCCGACCTGGGACTGGCCAATGTCGATGTCCTGCTGGGCCTGACTCCCAAACATACCCTGGCCGACGTCATCGAGGGCCGTTGCGAGCTGCGCGATGTGCTGCTCCAGGGCCCTGGAGGCATCCGCATCGTACCGGCCGCCTCGGGCACCCAGAGCATGGTGCACCTGAGCCCCGCGCAGCACGCTGGCCTGATCCAGGCCTTCAGCGATATCGGCGACAATCTCGATGTGCTGGTGATCGACACCGCTGCGGGTATTGGTGACTCGGTAGTCAGCTTTGTCCGCGCGGCCCAGGAAGTACTGCTGGTGGTGTGCGACGAGCCGACCTCGATCACGGACGCCTACGCGCTGATCAAGCTGCTCAACCGCGACTACGGCATGAACCGTTTCCGGGTCCTGGCCAACATGGCTCAGAGCCCTCAGGAAGGTCGCAACCTGTTTGCAAAATTGACCAAGGTCACGGATCGCTTCCTGGACGTGGCCTTACAATACGTCGGCGCAGTTCCCTACGACGAAAGCGTACGCAAGGCCGTGCAAAAGCAGCGTGCGGTCTATGAAGCCTTTCCTCGTTCGAAGTGTGCATTGGCGTTCAAGGCCATCGCGCAAAAAGTCGATACCTGGCCGTTGCCGGCGAACCCACGCGGGCATCTGGAGTTTTTTGTCGAGCGGCTAGTGCATCAAACAGCGGGACCGGTGCTATGACTGCCAGTGGCTACAACCTCTACAAGAAGTCGGCGCGTGACAGCCAGTACGAATTGATCGAGCGCTACGCGCCTCTGGTCAAGCGTATTGCCTATCACCTGCTGGCGCGGTTGCCGGCCAGTGTTCAGGTAGAAGACCTGATTCAGGCCGGGATGATCGGTTTGCTCGAAGTATCGACCAAATATGACGCGAGCAAGGGGGCGAGTTTCGAAACCTACGCGGGTATCCGTATCCGTGGGGCGATGCTCGACGAGGTTCGTAAAGGCGACTGGGCACCGCGTTCGGTGCACCGTAATACGCGCATGGTCAGTGATGCGATTCGCGCAATTGAAGCTAAAACCGGTCGTGACGCTAAAGATCATGAAGTTGCGGCCGAACTTCAATTGAGTCTCGACGATTATTACGGGATTTTGAACGACACCTTGGGCAGCCGCCTGTTCAGTTTCGACGACCTGTTGCAGGACGGCGAGCATGAAGGGCTGCATGAGGATGGCGCCAGTGCTCATCTCGAGCCGTCACGGGACCTGGAGGATGAACGCTTCCAGGCCGCGTTGGCGGATGCGATTGCCAATTTGCCGGAGCGCGAGCGACTGGTGTTGGCGCTGTACTACGACGAAGAGCTGAACCTCAAGGAAATCGGTGAGGTCCTGGGGGTCAGCGAATCGCGGGTCAGCCAGTTACACAGCCAGTGCGCAGCCCGTTTGCGGGGGCGTTTGGGGGAGTGGCGAGCGCGCTGACAGGCAGTGTGGGGACACTGCGTTCAGGACCGGTGAAGCAAGCGCTGCACCGGTCTTGCAGTATGTGCTCCATGCAGTCGTTGTGTGTTATGCCGGATTGATTGAATGGCGCGTTCAGGTGCTGGATGCGTTTAAGACTGCTTGGAGGTCGAATTGGACAAGAACATGAAAATCCTCATCGTTGATGACTTTTCAACGATGCGGCGGATCATTAAGAACCTGTTGCGTGATCTGGGATTCACCAACACGGTCGAGGCCGACGATGGCACTACCGCCATTCCGGTACTCAACAGCGGGAGCATCGACTTTCTGGTAACGGACTGGAACATGCCGGGCATGACCGGTATCGACCTGCTGCGCCACGTGCGCGCCGATGAAAAACTCAAGCACCTGCCGGTATTGATGGTGACTGCTGAAGCCAAGCGCGAGCAGATCATCGAAGCTGCCCAGGCCGGCGTAAACGGCTATGTCGTCAAACCATTCACGGCTCAGGCGTTGAAAGAGAAGATCGAAAAAATCTTCGAACGCATCGGTTGAGACGCGTAGCCATTCCGCCACGGGGGAGCTATGGAGCATAACGAATCTTCACTGGGCGACTTTGAGTCGACCCTGAAAAAACATGCGCTGGAACTGGTCGAGAGCCTTGAAAAGGGCCGGTTCGGCGAAGCGGTGCAATTGATCCATGAGCTCAATCAGACCCGTGACCGCGGCCTGTACCAGGAAGTGGGCAAGCTCACCCGCGAGCTGCATAGCGCGATCGTCAATTTCCAGATTGACCCGCACATGCCGCAAGCCGAGGAAGTTTCACAGATCACGGATGCCACTGAGCGCCTGTCCTATGTGGTCCGGCTGACGGAAGCCGCAGCCAACCGCACCATGGACCTGGTGGAGAGCAGCACCCCGCTGGTCAACGGCCTGAGCACTGAAGCCCAGGCCTTGAGCGCAGACTGGGGGCGCTTCATGCGGCGCGAGGTCGGCGCTGAAGAGTTTCGCGAACTGGCGCGCCGGGTCGACAGTTTCCTGACGCGCAGCGAGCAGGAAACCCGCACCGTTTCGGGCCACCTCAACGACATTCTGCTGGCGCAGGATTACCAGGACCTGACCGGTCAGGTGATCAAGCGTGTGACCCAGTTGGTCACGGAAGTCGAAAGCAATCTGCTCAAACTCGTCTTGATGGCCAGCCAGGTCGATCGTTTTGCCGGCATCGAACATGACCGTGAATCGATCCTCGCTGAAAAAGATCCGCAAAAACATCTCGCCAAGGGTGAAGGTCCGCAGATTCATGCCGATAAACGGGAAGACGTTATGTCCGGTCAGGACGATGTAGACGATTTGCTTTCCAGCCTTGGATTCTAGGAGCACCCATTAATGAGCTTCGGCGCCGATGAAGAGATCCTTCAGGATTTCCTGGTTGAGGCCGGCGAGATTCTAGAGCAACTGTCCGAACAACTGGTCGAGCTGGAAAGCCGGCCGGATGATGCGGACTTGCTCAATGCAATTTTTCGCGGTTTTCACACTGTTAAAGGGGGCGCCGGCTTCCTCCAGCTCAATGAGCTGGTGGAGTGCTGCCACATCGCCGAGAACGTCTTCGACATCCTGCGCAAGGGTGAGCGGCGAGTCGACTCGGAACTGATGGACGTGGTGCTTGAAGCTCTGGACGCGGTGAACGGCATGTTCAGCCAGGTCCGTGAGCGCACCGAAATCACCGCTGCCACACCGGAGTTGCTGGCGGCCCTGGCGCGCCTGGCCGAACCTGCCGGTGCCGAGCCTGCAGCACCTGCTGTGGAAGAGGTGGTTGAGCCGGTTGCCGAGCCTGTGGCCGAAGAAAGCCCGGCAGGGGACATCACCGATAACGAATTCGAGTTGTTGCTCGACTCGCTGAATGCCGCCAAGGCCGAAGCCGAAGCAGCGCCTGCCGCCGCACCTGCGGCCCAGGGCGAGCCAGCCAGCGATGAAATCACCGACGCCGAGTTCGAATCCCTGCTCGATCAGTTGCACGGCAAGGGCCAGTTCGCCCCGGATGCCGTGGCACCGGCCGCGGCCAGTGCCACCAGTGGTGCGGCTGGCGCAGGTGATGAGATCACCGACGATGAATTCGAAGCATTGCTGGACCAGTTGCATGGCAAGGGCAACTTCGCCGTGGAGGCCCTGGATTCGGCCGTGGCGGCGGCGCCTGCCGCTCCTGCCGCAGCCGCACCAAGCGCAGCCGCAGCCGGCAGCGACCTGATCACCGATCACGAATTCGAATCCCTGCTGGATGAGTTGCACGGCAAGGGCAAATTCTCCGAAACCCCGGGTGCGGCCAAGCCAGCCGCGGCCACTGCGGCTCCGGCTGCGGCGGCCACTGCTGCCGTCGCCAAGCCGGCGGCGAAGAAGCCCGAGCCCAAGGCCGAGGCGCCGAAAGCTGCCGCTGCTCCTGCTGCGGCACCGGCACCGGCTCGCGCCGCCGCTGCGGCCCCGCCGGCGGAAAAGCCTGCCAGCGAAGCGGAAACCACGGTGCGTGTCGATACCGCGCGCCTGGACGAAATCATGAACATGGTGGGCGAGCTGGTGCTGGTGCGTAACCGCCTGGTGCGCCTGGGCCTCAACAGCGGCGACGAAGCCATGTCCAAGGCCGTGTCGAACCTCGACGTGGTGACTGCCGACCTGCAGACCGCGGTGATGAAGACCCGCATGCAGCCGATCAAGAAGGTCTTCGGGCGCTTCCCGCGCCTGGTTCGCGACCTGGCCCGGCAGCTCAAGAAAGAGATCAACCTGGAGCTGGTGGGGGAAGAAACCGACCTCGACAAGAACCTGGTAGAAGCCCTGGCCGACCCGCTGGTGCACTTGGTGCGCAACGCGGTGGACCACGGCATCGAATCGCCGGAAGAGCGCGAAGCCTCGGGCAAGTCCCGTGGCGGCAAGGTGGTACTGGCGGCGGAACAGGAAGGCGACCACATCCTGCTGTCGATCTCCGATGACGGCAAGGGCATGGACCCGAACGTGTTGCGCGCCATCGCCGTCAAGCGCGGCGTGATGGACAAGGACGCCGCCGACCGCCTGAGCGATACCGAGTGCTACAACCTGATCTTTGCCCCGGGCTTCTCCACCAAGACCGAGATTTCCGATGTGTCCGGTCGCGGTGTGGGCATGGACGTGGTGAAGACCAAGATTTCCCAGCTCAATGGTTCGATCAACATCTATTCGACCAAGGGCCAGGGCTCGAAGATCGTCATCAAGGTGCCGTTGACCCTGGCGATCATGCCGACCCTGATGGTCATGCTCGGCAACCAGGCATTCGCTTTCCCGCTGGTCAACGTCAACGAGATCTTCCACCTCGACCTGTCGCGCACCAACGTGGTGGACGGCCAGGAAGTGGTGATCGTGCGCGACAAGGCGTTGCCCCTGTTCTACCTCAAACGCTGGCTGGTCAGTTCCGCCGCTCATGAAGAGCAGCGCGAGGGCCACGTAGTGATCCTTTCGGTGGGTACCCAGCGGATCGGCTTCGTCGTCGATCAACTGGTGGGCCAGGAAGAAGTGGTCATCAAGCCCTTGGGCAAAATGCTTCAGGGAACCCCGGGCATGTCCGGCGCCACCATTACCGGTGACGGCCGCATTGCTCTGATCCTCGATGTTCCGAGCATGCTCAAGCGTTACGCCGCACGGCGTATTTGATTCGGCGGGGAGGGGCGGTTGGCCTCGCCCCACCTAACGGAGTGTTTATGGCAGTCAAAGTCCTGGTGGTGGACGATTCGGGTTTTTTCCGCCGCCGCGTCTCGGAAATTCTTTCAGCGGATTCGAATATCCAGGTCGTCGGCACGGCGACCAATGGTAAAGAGGCGATCGATCAGGCCCTGGCGCTCAAGCCGGACGTGATCACCATGGACTACGAGATGCCGATGATGGATGGCATCACCGCAGTGCGGCACATCATGCAGCGCTGCCCGACGCCGGTCCTGATGTTCTCCTCCCTGACCCACGAAGGCGCCCGAGTGACCCTCGATGCGCTGGATGCCGGGGCGGTGGACTTTCTGCCGAAGAACTTCGAGGACATCTCGCGCAATCCCGAGAAGGTCAAGCAGTTGCTGTGCGAGAAGGTCCACAGTATCTCGCGCAGCAATCGGCGCTTCAGCAGCTACAGTGCTCCAGCACCGCAGCCGGCGAGTGCGCCGGCACCTGCTCCTTCGAGCTTCGCCAGTTCGCGCTCGCCAGCTCCCGCACCGGCTCCGGCCCGCGCAGCGGCGCCGGCGGCCAGTGCGAATTCGCCGGCACCCAAGCGCAAGGCCTACAAGCTGGTGGCCATTGGTACGTCCACAGGCGGCCCGGTGGCGCTGCAGCGGGTCCTGACCCAGCTGCCGGCCAACTTCCCGGCACCTATCGTCTTGATCCAGCATATGCCGGCGGCCTTCACCAAGGCCTTTGCCGAGCGTCTGGACAAGCTCTGCCGCATCAGCGTCAAGGAAGCCGAGGATGGCGACATCCTGCGTCCAGGCCTGGCGCTGCTGGCGCCTGGCGGCAAGCAGATGATGGTCGACGGTCGCGGTGCGGTGAAGATTCTCCCGGGCGATGAGCGCTTGAACTACAAGCCGTGCGTGGATATCACCTTCGGCTCTGCGGCCAAGTCCTACAGCGACAAAGTTCTGGCGGTGGTGCTCACCGGCATGGGCGCCGACGGTCGTGAAGGCGCGCGTCTGCTCAAACAGGGCGGCAGTGCGGTATGGGCCCAGGACGAGGCCAGCTGTGTGATCTATGGCATGCCAATGGCCATCGTCAAGGCCAACCTGGCGGATGCGGTGTACAGCCTGGACGACATCGGCCGGCACCTGGTCGAGGCCTGTCTCTGATGGATGTGCTCAGCCTTATCGGGATCATCATGGCGTTTGTCGCCATCATCGGTGGCAACTACCTGGAGGGGGGGCACCTGTCGGCCCTGGCCAACGGTCCGGCGGCACTGATCGTGCTCGGCGGGACCATCGGCGCGGCACTGCTGCAGTCGCCGCTGAGCGCCTTCAAACGGGCCATGCAGATCCTTGCCTGGATCCTGTTCCCGCCCCGGGTCGATCTGCCGGGCGGCATCGACCGGGTGGTCAACTGGAGCCTCACCGCGCGCAAGGAAGGCCTGCTGGGCCTGGAAGGCGTGGCGGATGCCGAGCCTGACAGTTATGCGCGCAAGGGCTTGCAGTTGCTGGTGGACGGTGCCGAACCCGAAGCCATCCGCAGCATTCTCGAAGTGGATTTCTATACCCAGGAAAGTCGTGATATCGAGGCCGCCAAGGTGTTCGAGAGCATGGGCGGCTATGCGCCGACCATCGGCATCATCGGCGCGGTAATGGGGCTGATCCACGTGATGGGCAACCTGGCCGATCCATCCCAGCTGGGTAGCGGCATCGCCGTGGCCTTCGTCGCCACTATCTATGGGGTGGCCAGTGCCAACCTGGTGCTGCTGCCGATCGCCGCCAAGCTGAAATCCGTTGCCTTGCGCCAGTCGCGTTACCGGGAAATGCTCCTCGAAGGCATCCTGTCGATCGCCGAAGGCGAAAACCCCCGCTCCATCGAGCTGAAGCTGCAAGGCTTCATGGACTGATTATGGCCCGTCGTCGCCAGCAAGAAGAACACGTCAACCATGAGCGCTGGTTGGTTTCCTACGCCGACTTCATTACCTTGCTGTTCGCGTTTTTCGTGGTCATGTACTCGATTTCCTCGATCAACGAGGGCAAGTACAAGGTCATTTCCGAAGCCTTGATCGGGGTCTTCACCGACTCCGATCGTAGCCTCAAGCCGATTCCCATCGGCGACGAGCGTCCCAAGACCGTGACCCCGGCCAAGCCCCTGGTCAAGGACAGCGACCAGACCGACGCCGGCATCGCCGGGGCCAGTGACCCGCTGAAAAGCATCGCCGATGACATCAGCGCAGCCTTTGGCGACCTGATCAGCTCCAACCAGATGACCGTGCGCGGCAATGAACTGTGGGTGGAGATCGAACTCAACTCCAGCCTGCTGTTCGGCAGTGGCGATGCCATGCCCAGCGACCAGGCGTTCACCATCATCGACAAGGTGGCGAAGATCCTCAAACCCTTCGACAATCCGATCCATGTCGAGGGCTTCACCGACAACCTGCCGATCCAGACCGCGCAATACCCGACCAACTGGGAACTGTCCTCGGCCCGTTCGGCGAGCATCGTGCGCATGCTGGCGATGCAGGGGGTGAACCCGGCGCGCATGGCCTCGGTGGGCTACGGTGAGTTCCAGCCAGTGGCCAACAACGCCACCGCCGAAGGTCGGGCGCGCAATCGCCGGGTGGTGCTGGTGGTGTCGCGCAACCTGGATGTGCGCCGCAGCCTGACCGGTACCGGCACCGCCCATGCAACACCGGATGCGGCACTCAAGCGTGCTGGCACACAAACTGCACCAACCCCGGTCAAAACGCCGGTACAGGGAAGCGCCGTCAATTCTCCGTCACCTGCTTTATAACTTAGCGCTATGTCTCGCCCCGCTGTGGCCGGGCGGGAGGAACCAACCGAATGAGAGTCTGGGCAGTTGCCAATCAAAAGGGTGGTGTCGGTAAAACCACCAGTTCCATCGCTTTAGCCGGCTTGCTGGCCGAGGCGGGCAAGCGTGTGGTCGTGGTCGATCTCGACCCCCACGGCTCCATGACCAGCTACTTCGGCTATGACCCGGACAGCCTGGAGCACAGCAGCTACGACCTGTTCCTGCACAAGGGCAATGTGCCCCAGGACCTGCCGGGCCAGTTGTTGCTGGGTACCAGCCACGAGCGTATTTCGCTGTTGCCGTCCAGCACCGCGCTGGCCACCCTGGAGCGCCAGTCGCCGGGGCAGAGCGGCCTGGGCCTGGTGATCGCCAAGAGCCTGGCGCAGCTGTGGCAGGATTTCGACTATGCGGTGATCGACAGCCCCCCGTTGCTCGGGGTGCTGATGGTCAACGCACTGGCGGCCAGCCAGCAGTTGGTGATCCCGGTGCAGACCGAGCACCTGGCGGTCAAGGGCCTGGAGCGCATGGTCAATACCCTGGCCATGGTCAATCGCTCGCGCAAGCAACCCTTGCCGTTCACTATCGTGCCGACCCTGTTCGACCGCCGTACCCAGGCCTCCCTGGGCACCCTGCGGGTACTGCGGGACAAGTTTCCCGAGGAGATCTGGCAAGGCTACATTCCGGTGGATACCCGCCTGCGCGACGCCAGCCGGGCCGGGGTCACCCCTTCGCAATTCGATGGCAAGAGCCGCGGCGTACTGGCCTACAAGGCCTTGCTCAAGCACTTGCTGGCCCAGCAGCTCGTGGCGCAGGTGGCTTGACGTGAAGCGTTATTCAAGTCGCCACGCCGCCCGGCCGATAACCCCTACAGGTCACTGTATCGGGGTTTTAGCGTGGGCATCCTCATGAACCGTCCTCTGGATGTAAAGAGCCGGCCGCAGTTGGCGCTGCAGTCGTACCTGGACGCTTTGCTGCAGGACGCCACCGACGAGGAGTTGCTGCCAGAGCCGCCGATCCCGGTGCCCGCCCCGGTAGTGGTCGAAGCCTCCAGTGAAGTGCTGGATGAATTCCAGGCCGCGGTACTGGAAGAGCAGGCCCGTGACGCCGAGCTCCAGCAGAACTCGGCGCCTGCGGTTGCTGCGCCAGAGCCCGTTGCCACCCCTGTGCTGGAAGCACCGGAGCCCATGCCAAGCACCCTCTCGCCCGTGGTGCCGATGCTCCAGGCCCTGGTGCCGCCCGTGGTGGAAGTGCACTTGCCGCCGAGCAATACGCCGCCTCCGGTCACCGGCAGCGATCGTCCCGCCTGGGCGGCAGAGCCGTTCGAGTGCCTGTTGTTCGATGTCGCGGGCCTGACCCTGGCGGTGCCCCTGGTGTGCCTGGGCTCGATCTATTCCCTGGCCGGGCAGGAGCTGACGCCGCTGTTCGGCCAGCCGGAATGGTTCCTCGGTATCCTGCCGAGCCAGGCTGGCAACCTGAAGGTGCTGGATACCGCACGCTGGGTCATGCCGGATCGCTACCGCGACGATTTCCGCCAGGGCCTGCAGTACGTGATCTCGGTCCAGGGCTATGAGTGGGGGCTGGCGGTGCACCAGGTCAGCCGCTCGCTGCGCCTGGACCCCAATGAAATCAAGTGGCGCAGTCACCGTGGCCAACGCCCGTGGCTGGCCGGCACGGTGATTGAACATATGTGCGCCTTGCTCGATGTTGCCGAACTGGCGGAATTGATCGCCACCGGTGGCGCCAAGCAGATGGCGATCAGTCAAGCGGCCCACAAGCCGAAGTAAACCAACAACAGGCCGCGTCCGTCGGGCGTAGCCACACAGAACACACGCCGTTTTCAACGGTTATTTGAGGGGTCAGGGTATGAATAAGTCGTCGTCTGCACAGGGTTCCGAAGATCCGATCCTGCAATGGGTCACCTTCAAGCTGGATAACGAGTCCTACGGCATCAACGTGATGCGGGTCCAGGAAGTGCTGCGCTATACCGAGATCGCTCCGGTGCCGGGCGCACCCAGCTACGTGCTGGGGATCATCAACCTGCGCGGCAACGTGGTGACCGTGATCGATACCCGCCAGCGCTTCGGCCTGGTGCCGACCGAAGTCAACGACAACACCCGGATCGTCATCATCGAAGCCGACAAGCAAGTGGTCGGGATCATGGTGGACAGCGTCGCCGAAGTGGTTTACCTGCGCCAGTCGGAAGTCGAGACCGCGCCGAACGTCGGCAACGAAGAGTCGGCCAAGTTCATCCAGGGCGTGTGCAACAAGAACGGCGAACTGCTGATTCTGGTTGAGCTGGACAAGATGATGAGCGAAGAGGAATGGTCGGAACTGGAGAGTATCTGATTGATCCTCGAGGTAGCGGTAATTGTCCTGGCGATCCTCTGGGTCGCCACTCTGGCTCTGTTCCTGTCCTACACCCGCAACCAGCGGCAGATTGCTGCCCAGCAGGCTGAGGGTGACGCCGTGCGCGACCAGCGGATCAAGGAGCTGGCCAAGCGCGTCGACCATTACCAGAGCGGTACGGTGCGCATGGGCGAGGACCTGCACGAGTTGCGCGCTGTGGTAGCGCCTTTGCCGGACAAGCTGGCCCAGCTGGAGCAGCGTGACCCTTCCAGCCTGTCGTTCGCCCAGGCCGCGCGCCTGGTGGGCATGGGCGCCAGCGTCGACGAGCTGACCCAGTCCTGCGGCCTCACCCAGGCCGAAGCGGAGCTGGTCAGCAAGCTGCACAAAGGCTGATGTAGCCGCGAACGCCCGCTGCAAAAAGGCCCCTGGGGCCCTCATGCGGCCGGGCTGTCTCAGTAATCGTCGCCGCGTTCGGTGATGTCCTTCTCCAGTTCCGCCCGTTGCGGATCATGCCCCGCCGGGAACTTGCCCTTGAGGTTCCAGGCGAAGGCGATGATCTCGGCGATGGTCCGGTACAGCTCCGGCGGAATGCTCTCGCCCAGCTCCAGTCGCGCCAGCAGCTTCACCAGCTCGGCGTTCTCGTAGATCGGTACTTCATAGTCCCGGGCAATCTTCAGGATGGCTTCGGCCAGTTCGTCATCGCCCTTGGCGGTGAGGGTCGGAGCCTGCTGGCCATCGTATTTGAGGGCGATGGCCTGGCGTGGTGGCGGAGAGTGCTTCATGCGGTTTCGTCCACCCAGCGTTGTTCCAATCGGGTTTGCGGGCCCTGGGGCGGAGTGCCGAGGTGGCAATCCAGGTCGCCGACATTCAGTCCCGAGGCCAGCAGGCGTTCGCGCAGGTTGCCCAGGTGGCTTTCAATCAGGCTCGCCGTGTAGGGGCGCTCGGCCCAGAGCTGGCTGGACAGCCGGCCCTGGATCAGCTGTGCCTGGACTTGCAGCGGGCCCAGAGGCTCCAGGTCGAAGGCCAGGTCGACCCGCCACAGGGCCTGCTTGGGCTCACGTTCCTCGCGTTTGTGTTCCGGCTCCGGTTCCGGCGCCTCTTCGCGCTGCAGCTTGACCTGCAAGGGCACGATGTCCTGCAGGTTGCGCATGGGGATTTCCAACTGCCAGGTACTCAACAGCCGGCCATCGTCGGTCAGGCCGCTTTGCTCCAGGCTCGACAATTGATGGCTCTGCAAGCGCGATACGGCCGCGGCGGCCAGGCGCAGCAGTTGTTCCAGGTCACCTTCGCCTTCCAGGCTCTGCAGCAACCGTTCCGGCAATGGAAAGCCGGTGGGCGAAGCCTTGGCGCTGACCTGGCCGAGGGTACCCAGGGCGCTGCGCACGAAGCTGGGCAGCGACTGGGCCAGGGTGTTGGCGGCCAGGATGGCGTTGAAGCTGGTGGAGGCGGGCAGGCCCGGGGTCAGCCGGGCGATCAGGCGCAACAGGTCGGCCTTCATGTCCGGCACCTGCCCTGGGTTGGCCCCGGCCAGCAGCCGGGCTTCCAGGAACAGGCCGCTGCCCAGCAAGGCCTGGGCCACGCCGCGCGGGTTGCTCAGTTGCTGCACGTCGGGCAGGCCGGCCAGCAGACGCTCGACGGCGGCGCGCAGGTCAGTGGAGGTGGTCGAGGGGTCACTGTCGGCGGGCAGGTTCTGCAGGGCGTTGATCAAGCTACTGAGGGAGCCCTGGCGGCTTTGCTGGCTGGCCAGTTGGGCGGCGATGGCCAATTGCTCCTGACGGCTGCTCAGGGGGACGAAATTCAGGGTCTGGGCATCCGAGACCAGGGCGCTGAGCAGGCTGCCGATGCGCAGTGGCTGCGGGCTTTCGATGCTCAGGGTGGCGCCGCTCTGTGCGGTGTTGAGCAGGCTCACCAGGGAGCGATAGATCGCCGGCTGGCTGGTGCCCTGGGGCAGCATCTGGCTGGTCAGCACCTTGGCCTGGATCAGGGTGCCGGGGGGCAGTTGGCTGGTGTCCAGGCGGGTCAGGGCGGCGACACTGGAGGCGATGGCCTGTTGCACGGTGATCGCCAGGTTGCCCGCCGAGGGTTGGGTGACCGCCAGGCTGGTGCCCTGGGGCAGGGGTTGATTGCTGGTGGCCTGCAAAGTGGTTTGCCGGCCGTTGTCCAGGGTCACTTTGAGCAGCAACTGGAACGTCTGGTCGGTCTGCTTGAGCGACAGCACTTCGGCCTTGGCGCTCTGGCCGGCGGCAATCAGGCCTTCCAGGGGCGGCACCAGCTTCAGCAGTTCCCCGCTGATCGCCTGGGGGCGCGAGGCGCCGGGCGCGGGCACCTGGGGCGCAGGCAGGATGTTCATTTCGCCTGTCATTCGGACACAACCTGTGGAAATTAGCCCTCATAAGCGTAGGGCTTCGCATGTATAATGCCGCCCGTCTTTGGGGGAGTGGTGAAAACATTGCAATTGTTTGACGCAGCTCTCTAGAACAGGCCGCCAATGCATTTATCCTGCATCTCTTTAACGGCCGCTCCGTTGCCGACTTGAACCTGTAAAGGCCCGCTATCCCTTGACCAGCCCTCTTCTCGAAGCCGTAGCACTCGCCTGTGAGCGCGATTGGCGGATGCTATTTGAACACCTCGAGTTGCGTCTGACGGGCGGCGACATGGTGCAGATCAGCGGCCCCAACGGCAGCGGCAAGACCAGCCTGCTGCGCCTGCTGGCCGGGTTGATGCAGCCCACCAGCGGCCAGGTGCTGCTCAATGGCCAGCCATTGCACGCCCAGCGCGCGGAACTGGCCCGCAACCTGTTGTGGATCGGCCATGCCGCCGGCATCAAGGAGCTGTTGAGCCCCGAGGAGAACCTCAGCTGGCTCTGTGCCCTGCACCAGCCTGCCCGGCGCGAGGCGATCTGGCAGGCCCTGGCGGCGGTCGGCCTGCGCGGTTTCGAGGATGTGCCTTGCCATACCCTTTCCGCCGGCCAGCAGCGCCGCGTGGCCTTGGCGCGCCTGTACCTGGACAGCCCGCCGTTGTGGATACTCGACGAACCCTTCACCGCCCTCGACAAGCAGGGCGTGGCCCAGCTCGAAGAGCACCTGGCGGGCCATTGCGAGCGTGGCGGCATGGTGGTCCTGACCACCCACCACAGCCTGGCCCGCATGCCTTCCGGCTACCGTGACATTGACCTGGGACGGTGGGCCGCATGAGTGTGTTTGCCCTGTTGGTGGCCCGTGAAGCGCGCCTGTTGTGCCGGCGCCCGGCGGAACTGGCCAACCCCTTGGTATTTTTCGCAATCGTTGTTGCACTGTTCCCCCTGGCCGTGGGACCTGAGACACAATTGTTGCAAACCTTGTCTCCGGGGCTGGTCTGGGTAGCGGCCCTATTGTCCGTCCTGCTCTCGCTGGACGGGCTTTTTCGCAGTGATTTCGAGGATGGATCCCTGGAGCAGTGGGTCCTTTCGCCGCACCCCCTGGCTCTTCTGGTTCTGGCCAAGGTACTGGCACACTGGGTGTTTTCCGGGTTGGCACTGGTCTTGCTCGCGCCCTTGCTGGCGGTGATGCTGGGGCTGCCTGCCGCCTGTCTGCCGGTGCTGCTGATGTCCCTGCTGCTGGGGACCCCGGTGCTCAGCCTGCTGGGCGCAGTAGGCGCGGCATTGACGGTGGGGCTCAAGCGTGGCGGCCTGCTGCTGGCGCTGCTGATCCTGCCGTTGTACATCCCGGTACTGATTCTCGGCAGTGGCGCCCTGCAGGCGGCATTGCAGGGCATGCCGGCAACCGGTTACCTGCTCTGGCTTGGGAGCCTGACCGCCCTGGCAGTAACCTTGACACCCTTTGCAATAGCGGCTGGCCTGAAGATCAGCGTCGGCGAATAATAATGAGGTCTGATCATTTTTTGATCACTTCTTTCTGAGAAAAGACCCAGGCTTTTCGACCACGAAAAGCACCCGTGATGGAAATAGTGAATGAACTGGACTTGGTTTCATAAGCTCGGCTCGCCTAAATGGTTTTACGGCATCAGTGGCAAGCTGCTGCCCTGGCTGAGTGTTGCCGCCGTGTTGCTGATCGGCCTCGGCGTGGTCTGGGGCCTGGCCTTTGCGCCACCGGATTACCAGCAAGGCAACAGTTTCCGCATCATCTACATCCATGTGCCGATGGCGATGCTGGCCCAGTCCTGCTACGTCATGCTGGCCGTGTGCGGTGTGGTCGGGCTGGTGTGGAAAATGAAACTGGCCGATGTCGCCCTGCAATGCGCGGCGCCGATCGGGCACTCGATCACCTTCCTGGCCCTGGTGACCGGGGCTATCTGGGGCAAGCCGACCTGGGGTTCCTGGTGGGTCTGGGATGCCCGACTAACGTCGATGCTGATCCTGCTGTTTCTGTACGCAGGTCTGATTGCGCTCAATGCCGCCATCAGCAATCGTGACAGCGCCGCCAAGGCCTGTGCGGTGCTGGCGATTGTCGGGGTGGTGAATATCCCGATCATCAAATACTCGGTGGAATGGTGGAACACCCTCCACCAGGGCGCGACCTTCACCCTGACCGAAAAGCCTGCCATGCCGGTGGAAATGTGGCTGCCGCTGCTGCTGACCTCGTTGGGTTTCTACTGTTTCTTTGGTGTGCTGCTGTTGCTGCGCATGCGCCTTGAGGTGCTCAAGCGTGAAGCCCGGACCAGTTGGGTCAAGGCCGAAGTCCAACGCAGCCTGGAGGCCGCCCGATGAGCTTTGCATCCTTCAGCGATTTTCTCGCCATGGGCCATCACGGCCTCTACGTCTGGTCGGCCTATGGCATTTGCCTGGTGGTCCTGGCTCGTGAGCTGGTGGCGCCGATCCTGGCGCGCAAGCGCTATCTGCAACAAGAGGCGCGTCGTCTGCGCCGGGAGAACGGTAAGTGAATCCGCTGCGTAAAAAGCGTCTTTTGATCATCCTGGCGATTCTGGTCGGTGTCGGCATTGCCGTCGGCCTGGCCCTCAGCGCGCTGAAGGAAAACATCAACCTGTTCTACACCCCGACCCAGATCGCCAATGGCGAAGCCCCGCTGGACACGCGGATCCGCGCCGGCGGCATGGTCCAGGCCGGTTCCCTGCAGCGTTCCGCCGACTCCCTGGACGTGAAATTCGTGGTCACCGACTTCAACAAGTCGGTGACCATCACCTACCGCGGCATCCTTCCGGACCTGTTCCGCGAAGGGCAGGGCATCGTTGCCCTGGGCAAGCTCAACGCCGATGGCGTGGTGGTGGCCGATGAAGTGCTGGCCAAGCACGACGAGAAGTACATGCCGCCGGAAGTCACCAAGGCCCTGAAAGACAGCGGCCAGTCGGCACCGACACCAGCGAAAGAGGGTTAAGCCATGAGTTCCGCACTGTTCGTTCCCGAACTCGGTCACCTGGCGATGATCCTCGCCCTGTGCTTCGCCCTGGTCCAGGCCGTGGTGCCGCTGCTGGGGGCCTGGCGCGGTGATCGCCTGTGGATGAGCCTGGCCCAGCCGGCTGCCTGGGGCCAGTTCGCCTTCCTGGCGTTCGCCTTCGGCTGCCTGACCTACGCTTTCATGAGCGACGATTTCTCGGTGGCCTATGTCGCCAGCAACTCCAACAGCGCCTTGCCCTGGTACTACAAGTTCAGTGCCGTGTGGGGGGCTCACGAAGGCTCGCTGCTGCTCTGGGCACTGATCCTCGGTGGCTGGACCTTCGCCGTGTCGGTGTTCTCGCGCCAGTTGCCCCAGGTGATGCTGGCCCGGGTGCTGGCGGTGATGGGCATGATCAGCACCGGCTTCCTGCTGTTCCTGATCATGACCTCCAACCCGTTTTCGCGGATCCTGCCCCAAGTGCCGGCCGATGGTCGCGACCTCAACCCGCTGTTGCAGGACATTGGCCTGATCGTTCACCCGCCGATGCTCTATATGGGCTATGTGGGTTTTTCGGTGGCCTTCGCCTTCGCCATCGCCGCTTTGCTCGGCGGTCGCCTGGACGCCGCCTGGGCTCGCTGGTCGCGGCCCTGGACCATTGTCGCCTGGGCCTTCCTCGGCATCGGCATCACCCTGGGCTCCTGGTGGGCCTACTACGAGTTGGGCTGGGGTGGCTGGTGGTTCTGGGACCCGGTGGAAAACGCCTCGTTCATGCCCTGGCTGGTGGGCACGGCGCTGATCCACTCCCTGGCGGTCACCGAAAAGCGCGGGGTGTTCAAGAGCTGGACCGTGCTGCTGGCGATTGCTGCCTTCTCCCTGAGCCTGCTGGGGACTTTCCTGGTGCGTTCCGGCGTCCTGACTTCGGTGCATGCCTTCGCCTCCGACCCTGAGCGCGGCGTGTTCATCCTGATTTTCCTGCTGTTCGTGGTGGGTGGTTCGCTGACCCTGTTCGCCCTGCGCGCGCCGGTGGTCAAGAGCCAGGTGGGCTTCAACCTCTGGTCGCGGGAAACCCTGCTGCTGGGCAACAACCTGGTGCTGGTGGTGGCGGCCTCGATGATTCTCCTCGGCACCCTGTACCCGCTGGTGCTGGACGCCCTGACCGGCGCCAAGCTGTCGGTGGGCCCGCCGTACTTCAACGCGCTGTTCATTCCGCTGATGGCCCTGTTGATGGTGGTGATGGCGGTGGGCGTGCTGGTGCGCTGGAAAGACACCCCGGTGAAATGGCTGGTGGGCATGCTCGGCCCGGTACTGCTGGGCAGCGTGGCCCTGGCCGTGGTTGCGGGCATCGCCTATGGCGACTTCAACTGGGCCGTGCTGGCGACCTTCCTGCTGGCGGCCTGGGTGCTGCTGGCCGGGGCTCGCGACATCGTCGACAAGACCCGGCACAAGGGCCTGATCAAGGGCCTGCCGAGCCTGACCCGCAGCTACTGGGGCATGCAGCTGGCGCACCTGGGCATCGCGGTCTGCGCCCTGGGCGTGGTGCTGTCGAGCCAGAACAGCGCCGAGCGCGATCTGCGCCTGGCGCCGGGCGAATCCATGGAACTGGCCGGCTATCACTTCATCTTCGAGGGCGCCAAGCACTTCGAAGGGCCGAACTTCACTTCCGACAAGGGCACCGTCCGCGTGGTGCGCAACGGCAAGGAAGTGGCGGTGCTGCATCCGGAGAAGCGCCTGTATACCGTGCAGAGTTCGATGATGACCGAGGCCGGGATCGATGCCGGCTTCACCCGCGACCTGTATGTGGCCCTTGGCGAGCCCCTGGGCGATGGCGCCTGGGCGGTGCGGGTACACGTCAAGCCGTTCGTGCGCTGGATCTGGTTCGGCGGCCTGCTCACCGGTTTCGGTGGCTTGCTGGCGGCCCTGGACCGGCGCTACCGGGTCAAGGTTAAAAGCCGCGTGCGCGAAGCGCTGGGCATGACAGGAGCTACGGCATGAGACGCTGGATGATGATGCTGCCCCTGGCGGTGTTCCTGGTGGTGGCGGTGTTCCTCTATCGCGGGTTGTACCTGGACCCGGCCGAACTGCCGTCGGCGATGATCGGCAAGCCGTTCCCGGAGTTCTCCCTGCCGTCGGTGCAGGGCGACAAGACCCTGACCCGCGCCGACCTGCTGGGCAAGCCGGCGCTGGTCAACGTCTGGGGCACCTGGTGCATTTCCTGCCGGGTCGAGCACCCGGTACTGAACAAGCTGGCCGAGAGGGGCGTGGTGATCTACGGCATCAACTACAAGGACGTCAACGCCGATGCCCTGAAGTGGCTGGCCGAATTCCACAATCCCTATCTGCTGGACGTGCGTGACGAGGAGGGCTCCCTGGGCCTGAACCTGGGCGTCTACGGCGCTCCGGAAACCTTTTTCATCGACGCCAAGGGCATCATCCGCGACAAGTACGTCGGGGTGATCGACGAAGTGGTGTGGCGCGAGCAACTGGCCGCCAAGTACCAGGCCCTGGTCGACGAGGCCAAGCCATGAAGCGCTGGTTAGCCGCCGCCATCCTGGGCCTGGGCATCGCCGGCATGGCCCATGCCGCCATCGACACCTACCAGTTCGCCAACGACACCGATCGCGAACGGTTCCACGAGCTGACCAAGGAACTGCGCTGCCCCAAGTGCCAGAACCAGGACATCGCCGATTCCAACGCGCCGATTGCTGCCGACCTGCGCAAAGAGATTTTCCGCATGCTCGGCGAGGGCAAGGACAACCAGCAGATCATCGACTTCATGGTCGATCGCTACGGTGACTTCGTGCGCTACCGGCCGGCCCTGACCGGCAAGACTGCCTTGCTCTGGTTCGGCCCCGCCGGGTTGCTGCTGGGCGGGCTGGTGATCATTGTCGTGATTGTCCGGCGTCGGCGCGTGCAGCGCAGCGACAGCCCGAACACGCTTTCCGTCGAAGAGCGTCAGCGCCTCGACCAACTGCTGGATAAAAACCACCCATGATTGATTTCTGGCTTGCGGCAGGCCTGCTGCTCCTGATTGCCCTGAGTTTCCTGTTGATCCCGGTATTGCGTGAGCGTCGCGCTCAGCGTGAAGAGGATCGTACCGCGCTGAACGTGGCGCTTTATGAAGAGCGCGTGGCCGAACTGCACAGCCAGCAGCAGGAAGGCGTGCTCAGTGCCGAACAGATGGACAGTGGCTGTGCCGAAGCCGCGCGCGAACTGCTGGCCGATACCGAAGGCAGCGCTAACGTGCGCACTTCGCGCCTGGGCAAGCCGCTGCCGTTGCTGGCTGCGCTGCTGGTGCCGGTACTGGGCCTGGGCCTGTACCTGCATTTTGGTGCCAGCGACAAGGTCGAGCTGACCCGGGAGTTCGCCCAGGCGCCACAGTCCATGGAGGAAATGACCCGGCGCCTGGAGCGTGCGGTAGCGGCCCAGCCGGATTCCGCCGAAGGCCTGTACTTCCTCGGCCGAACCTACATGGCCCAGGACCGGCCGGCGGACGCGGCGAAGATCTTCGAACGCACCGTGGCCCTGGCCGGGCGCCAGCCCGAGCTGCTGGGGCAATGGGCCCAGGCGCAGTACTTTGCCGACAACAAGCAATGGTCGGACAAGGTCCAGGGCCTGACCGACGAAGCCCTGAAAGCCGACCCCAATGAAGTCACCAGCCTTGGGCTGCTGGGGATCGCCGCCTTCGAAGGCGGGCGTTTCCAGGAAGCCATCGACTACTGGAAGCGCCTGCAGGCGCAACTGCCGCCGGACGACAACTCCCGCGCCGCGTTGCAGGGCGGTATCGACCGCGCCAGCGAGAAGCTGGTGGCCAGTGGCGGCAAGGTTGCCAGCGAACCTGCGGCCAAGGCTCAGGCCAAGGGCGCGGTGCTCAAGGTCAGGGTCGACCTGGCGGCCGAGCTCAAGGCCAAGGTCCAGCCGGGCGACAGCGTGTTCATCTTCGCTCGCGCCACCCAGGGCCCACCCGCGCCGCTGGCGGCCAAGCGCCTGACCGTGGCCGACTTGCCGGCCACGGTCGAGCTGGCGGATGCCGACGCGATGATGCCGCAGTTGAAACTGTCGAACTTCCCTGAAGTCCAACTGGTTGCGCGCGTGTCCCGCGCCGGCCAGCCGACGGCCGGCGAGTGGGTCGGGCGCAGCCAGCCTCTGGCCAGCAGCACCACCGCTGCCCAGCAGCTGACCATCGACAGCCCGGATCAATAATCAGAGAAGCCGCCATGACCGCCATCGCTCGTATCACCCTGTTATCACTGGTCCTGGGGTTGAGCGCATGTACGGTCCATCGGCCGGTGCCCACCAGCTCCGAGCCGATCCCGCCGGCTGGGCCGAGCACACGCCCGGCCCCGTCCACGGCGCCGGGTACGCCCAGCGCGCCGATCCCCGCCGCCAAGCCCCTGCCACGCACCTCCGCCAGCTTCGCGCCGCCACCGGGCGGGCACAGCCATTGGGATGCGCGGTTGGGGGTCTATGTGCTGGATGACCAGAGCAACACCTTCTACCGCCAGCGCACCTACTACCGCTGGAACAATGGCTGGAGCCGCTCCATCAGCCCTGACGGGCCCTGGGAAGACACCGATATCCATGGTGTGCCCGCCGGGCTTGGTCGCCAGTTCCAGTAACCCTGTCCGATAAGCGCAGAGGCGCAGGCCAGAGCCTGCGCCCGGGCTGGATTATTTAAGCCTCGGGATGCCTGGCCGATACAGCGGGGTGTTCCCGAGTATCAGCCGTTGAGCGCCCGATGAAGAATGACCTGAACAAACCCTATTTCACGCCGATGGTGTTCTGGCTTGCGCTGATCTGTGTGCTGTTGCTGGTGTATGGCTTTGGCCCGGCCGAGGTGCCGGAGCTGATCTACCTGTCGCTGGAGCCGGTGTGCCTGCTGCTGGCATTCGTCTTCATGTACTACTTCTTCTGCTGGAGCCTGATCTCGGTCTTTCGCTTGGGCGAGATCGGCTGGAAGCGCGTGGACTACGCCTGGCTGCTGCTGGCGTCCCTGGCCCTGATCAGCGCCACCCAGGCGGTGCGCGTGGACTGGTTCCAGACCGACTACCAATTGGCGCAGCAGGCCCAGGCCGGGCTGCAGCGGCGCGTGGCCACGGAGATCGAGGACATGCTGGGCGTGGAGCACTGCAAGGCGGCCATCGCTCGCTACGAGCCCCAGGATGCGGCCCAGGTCAGCAGCCTGTGCGAGCGTTTTGCAGCGCTGGAGCGCACCGCGGACGGGCGCCTTTCGGTCTTGGCAGAGGTCAAGGTGCAGCAGGCGCTGGAGGATATCCGCGGCGAATACACGGCGGCTCCCATCCGCCAATGGCTGCAGGGCTTGAGTGAAAGCATCAAGGAACTGGAGCAGCAGCGGGCCGAGGTGCGGCGCCTGTACGGGTTGGTAACGGTCAGCGCTACCGAGAGGCTCTACAGCTACTTCGTGCCCTTGCTGCTGGTGATCGCCCTGGCATTGCGCGCCTCCAAGGTCACCGCCGAAGTGCTGCTCAAGGCACCACGGCGGCGCAAGCTGTGGCTGATCATCAACCGCCGCGTGGTCATCGATGGCCTGGGTTTTGCCCGTGGCGCCCGGGCTCGGCTGGATGAAGCCCTGGGCAATTGGCGGGTAGCCCGTTGGGGCGTGGTGCACCTGGGCTGCGACTTCATCGGCGCGCCCGGCCCCCAGGACACCCCGGTCCCGGTCACCCCGGGCTTCTATGAAAGTGAATTCCAATTGGCCAGCCTGGCCGACTTCGACAGCAGCGAGTTCGTCGAATGGGCCGCGACCCAGACCATCGACACTCTGTACCTGGTGGGGGAAACCGATGCCGGCCTGATCGGGCGCCTGCGGCTCTGGGGGGCGGCGGCCAATATCGAAGTCCTGGTGCGCGAACGCATCTGAGGCGCCCGCTCCTGTGCAGCTTGCCTGCCCGGGCAACTCCGGGCAGGGGCAAGGGCGCCGCGCCTTTTCCTCAGGCCCGGGCCGGGCGGCGGTTGTCCCGCACCAGCAGGAAACGCATCAAGGCCAGCAGCGGGAAGGCGCTGCCCACCAGCACGATGCCCAGCCAGCCGCCATGCTCGTACACCGCACTGGCAATCGAGGAGCCAAAGGCACCGCCGATGAAGATGCTGGTCATGTACAGCGCATTCAGGCGGCTGCGGCTGTGGGCGTCGAGGGCGTACACGGCGCGCTGGCCGAGCACCATGTTCATCTGCACGCAGAAATCCAGGACCACCCCGGTCACGGCCATGCCGATCACGCTGTAGGCCGGATGCACCAGGCTGGGGATGAAGCTCAGGGCCGCCAGCAGCATGGCCAGCAGTGAGGCGATGCGGGTATGGCCGGCATCTGCCAGGCGTCCGCTGATGGGCGCGGCGATGGCGCCGATGGCGCCCACCAGGGCAAAGATCGCGATCTGGCTTTGGCTCAGGCCGTGCTGGCGCGCCAGCTCCAGCGGTGCGGCGGTCCAGAACAGGCTGAAGGTGGCGAACAGGCAACCCTGGTAGAAGGCGCGCTGGCGCAGTACCGGTTGCTGGCGCAGCAAGTTGCCCAGGGAGTGCAGCAGTTGGCCATAGGTGGCGCTGTGGGCCGGCTGGCGCTTGGGAATGGTGAGCATCAGCACCAGGCTGATGGCTGCCATCAGCAGCGCCGCGGCGATGAACATCGCCCGCCAGCCGAAGTGGTCGGCCACCACGCTGGACACCGGCCGGGCCAGGAGAATCCCCAGCAGCAGGCCGCCCATGATCCCGCCCACCACCCGGCCCCGGGTTTCCTCGGGGGCCAGGTGCGCGGCCAAGGGAATCAGGATCTGCACCGACACCGAACTGAAGCCGATCAACAGCGACACCAGGAGAAAGGCATTGGGCTGCTGGATAAAGGCCGCGCCCAGCAGGCTGGCAATCGCCACCAGGGTGGTGCAGATCATCAGCCGGCGGTTTTCCAGCAAATCGCCCAGGGGCACCAGGAAGAACAGGCCCAGGGCGTAGCCGATCTGGGTCAGCGACACGATCAGGCTGGCCAGGGCGCTGGACAGGCCGAGGTCCGGGGCAATCAGCTCGATGATCGGTTGTGCGTAGTAGATGTTGGCGACTATGGCCCCGCAGCAGAAGGCGAACAGCAGCACCATGCCTCGGGTCATTGTCGCGCTGCCGGTGGGCAGAGCCTGGGTCGTGGAATTCATTGGCGATCTCTGGGGCAAGCGCAAGGAGCGAGGTCGGCAAGACCCCGTGGCAAAGCGATGGAGCGGGCCGGGTGGCAAAGGTCAGCGATCGAATGATGAAGGCCCGTTGAGTACCGGGGCGTGTCGCTGTCGAGGGGCGATGATACATTTACTTACATCCTGTTCGATAGCATGCTCATGCTCCCCCGGGGCCTTGCAGTCGACTGACGGGCTCTGTGCACCTATTGCCTTGAGGAATCCGTTCCATGAATCGGTCTTTGCCTGGTTTGTTGTGCAACCTTCAATGCCTGGCCCTGGCGTTCCTGCTGGGCAGCGCCGCGGCCCTGGCCCAGGATGCGCCGGGCATGCGCATTGGCGTACGCGGGGAAATCACCGGGGTCGGCGGCGACGTGGTGCGGGTGCACGTCAACAGTGGGGAGAATGTCAGCGTCGAGCTGACGCCCCAGACCCAGGTGCGTGCCGTGACCCTGGCCAATATCGAGGACATCAAGCCCGGCAGCTATATCGGCTCGGCGGCCATGCCCATGGCCGACGGCACCCTCAAGGCGCTGGAAGTGCATGTGTTTCCACCGCAGTTGGCCGGTACGGGTGATGGCCACCGGCCTTTCGACCTGGCCAAGGGCAGCAGCATGACCAACGGCAGCGTCGGCGACCTGGTGGTGAGCAACGGCCGCACCCTGACCGTCAACTACAAGGGCGGCCAGCAGAAGATCCTGGTGCCGGACGATGTGCCCATCGTCAACCTGACTCCCGGCGACCGCAGCCTGCTCAAGGTCGGGGTCAAGGTGGTGATGTTCGTTACCCAGAGCGATGACGGCAAACTCACCGCGCAGTCGATCTCCGCCGGCAAGGATGGGGTCGCGCCGCCGATGTAGGCCGCTGCTGCACGGGGTTGCCACCAGGCGGGCGGGGGCTTGCATTGCCAAATGTTGCTGCGCGCGGGTTGCAGTGGAAGTCGGCAAAGGCTTGGTTTACGGTTTCCGGTCGTTCAATGCGCCGGGAGTGCCTTATGGAAAAGTCGACGTTCAACCCAGCCAGTGTGTTCAATTCCTTGCAATACGGTTTCAGCCAGGCGGTGGAGGTGCGCGGTGGGCGGCGCCTGCTGCTTTCCGGCCAGGTGGGTGTGGATGAGCAGGAGCGCACCGTGGGCCCGGGCCTGCGGGAGCAGACCGAGCAGGCCTTCGACAATATCGCCCGGGTCCTGGCCGAGGCGGGTGGCCGGCTGGCGGATGTGGCGATGCTGCGGATCTACATCGCCGAAGCGGCCCGCAACCAGCAGGAGCACATCAGCGCAGTCTTGCTCGAACGCTTTGCCAGCCAGCCGCCGGCGTCTTCGTGGATCATCGTCAGCGGGCTGTCGCTGCCAGAGTGGCTGATCGAAGTCGAGGCGGAGGCGGTGCTGGAGGAGCGCCATCAGGTCGCCGAAGCGGCGCTGTTCACTCCGGCGCGAGCCCTCTGAGCGCCATGCCTGGGGCATAAAAAAAGCGACCCCGGAGGTCGCTTTTTTCATTCACCCGTTAGGGGTCACTTGGCGTTGGTGTAGATCTGGTCGAAGATCCCGCCGTCGTTGAAGTGGGTCTTCTGCACGCTGCGCCAGTCGCCGAAGGTCTTCTCCACCGAGAGGAAGTCGACTTTCGGGAAGCGATCGGTGTACTTGGCCAGCACTTTCGGGTCCCGTGGGCGCAGGTAGTTGTTGGCGGCGATTTCCTGGCCTTCCGGCGACCACAGGTACTTGAGGTAATCCTCGGCGGCGGCGCGGGTGCCTTTCTTCTCTACCACCTTGTCCACCACCGATACCGGCGGCTCGGCTTCGGCGGACACGCTCGGGTAGATCACCTCGAACTGGTCGCGACCGAATTCGCGGGCGATCATCTCCGCTTCGTTCTCGAAGGTCACCAGCACGTCGCCGATCTGGTTGGTCATGAAGGTGGTGGTGGCGGCGCGGCCACCGGTGTCGAGCACCGGCGCCTGCTTGAACAGCTTGCCGACGAAGTCCTTGGCCTTGTTCTCATCGCCGCCGTTCTTGAGCACATAGCCCCAGGCCGAGAGGTAGGTGTAGCGGCCGTTACCCGAGGTCTTGGGGTTGGGCACTATCACCTGCACGCCGTCCTTGAGCAGGTCCGGCCAGTCCTTCAGGGCCTTGGGGTTGCCCTTGCGCACGATGAACACGGTGGCCGAGGTGAACGGCGCGCTGTTGTTCGGCAGGCGGGTCACCCAGTTGTCCGGCACCAGCTTGCCGTTGTCCGCCAGGGCGTTGATGTCGGTGGCCATGTTCATGGTGATGACATCCGCCGGCAGGCCGTCGATTACCGAGCGCGCCTGTTTGCTGGAGCCGCCGAAGGACATCTGCAGGGTGATGTTCTCGTTGTGCTCGGCTTTCCAGTGTTTCTGGAAGGCGGCGTTGTAGTCCTTGTAGAAGTCGCGCATCACGTCGTAGGAAACGTTGAGCAGGGTCGGTGCGGCCTGGGCGACGCTGCCCAGGGCCAGGCTGGCGGCCAGTAGCGAGGCGCTGAAGAGTTTTTTCACTGCACATTCCTTTTGTTCGAGAGTGAAGGCAATTTGCCGCCGACTATAGCCGGGGCGCTATATCTCTTTAAAGATTAAAAAGTACTTTGCTTATTCCAGTTTCCTGAATAGCGCATTGCCGCAGCGGGAACAGAAGGCCGCGGCGGGTTCGTGGGTGTTCTTGCGGCACACCGGGCAGTCGTGCTTGAGCTGCTCGCCGCGCATGGCGCTGGCCAGTTCCGCGGTGAAGATCCCGGTGGGCACGGCGATGATCGAGTAACCGGTGATCATCACCATGGACGAGATCACCTGGCCGATCACGGTCTTGGGCACGATGTCGCCGTAGCCCACGGTGGTCAGGGTGACGATGGCCCAGTAGATGCCCTTGGGAATGCTGGTGAAACCGTGCTCCGGGCCTTCGACCACGTACATCAGGGTGCCGAACACCGTGACCAGGGTGCAGACGCTGAGCAGGAACACCAGGATCTTCTGCTTGCTGCCGCGCAGGGCGTCCAGCAGGTAGTGGGCCTGCTTGAGGTAGGGCGCCAGCTTGAGCACGCGAAAGATCCGCAGCATGCGGATGATGCGGATGATCAGCAGGTATTGGGCGTCGCTGTAATACAGGGCGAGGATCCCCGGAACGATCGCCAGCAGGTCCACCAGGCCATAGAAGCTGAAGGCATAGCGCAGCGGCCGGGGGGAGCAGTACAGGCGCAGCCCGTACTCGATGGCGAAGATCAGGGTGAAACCCCATTCGATGTAGGCCAGGACGTTGGCGTAGTTGCGATGGACCTCGTCGATGCTGTCGAGGATCACGATCACCAGGCTGGCGAGGATGATCAGCAGCAGGGTGCTGTCAAAGCGCCTCCCCGCCACCGTATCGGTCTGGAAGATCATTACGTAGAGGCGCTGCCGCCAGTTGTCGCTGTTGCCCATGGAAATCGCCTGAATCGAAAGTCAGCGAAGCCTAGGGGGATTTGCCGGGGGAGCGCAAGGCGCGTCGCCCCGCACGTTGCGGCCCAGCACCCGGTCGACGGTGTGCACCAGCCAGCAGGCCAGGACAAAGGGTGCGGTCAGGGGCGCAAGACCCAGGGCGACCAGCCCCGGGCTGATCAGCAGTGCCAGCAGCATCCCCAGCAGCGGCCGCCAGGGGTGCCGGGCCTGCTGGCCCAGGGCCAGGGCGACCAGGGCGCAGTTGTAGCCGCCCAGGCCCTGCAGGGCCTGGGCATGCTCTTGCTGCAGCAGGGCAAAGAGCAGGCCGCAGGCGGAGCCGAACAGGGCCCAGGCTGCCGCGCGGCGGCTGGCCAGCAGCAGGCCGAGCAGAATCAGCAGGCCGGCCAGGGGCTGGCCGAGGAACATGATCTGCCCCAGACCCTGGAACAGCCCACCCAGCAGGTTCGCCAGGGACAGCCCGGGCACGCCCTGGGTGGCCGCGGGCAGCGGCTCGATCAGGCTCAGCAGCAGCCAGCCGAGGCCGACGAAGGGCGCGGTGTAGGCCGGCAGGCTGGCGGGGTTGCGGGCACGTTTGAGCCATTGCTGGGTAATGATCGCGCTGAGGCCGCCGGCGGCGATGATCAGCGGCGGCAGCAATACCGACCAGGGCAGGTACAGGCCCAGCAGCAGGCCCAGCAATACGCCGTTGTAGCTGAACAGCCCGGCCTGGCGGTCGGCCTTGGCGTACCCCCGGCGTTGCGCGGTCAGCAGCCCGGCCAGGGCACCCAGCAGGGCAGCGCCGAGCAGTGCCGGGGCACTGACCAGGATCGCCAGCAGGCACAGCAGGCCGCACAGCGGATGGCGCTGGAGAAAGATCTGACTGAAGCCGTTAAGCAGGGCAGTGGCCCAGTCGGGGCAGAAGGCATTGAAAGACTGTGAAGGCATGATGCAAATCAGTGGGGCGGCCCCTGGGCGAGGGTTGCGCCGACCGCCCAGGCCTCCTCTGCGGGAGGCTCTGGCCGGTCAGCGGCGCCATGGGCTGCGGGTCAGAGAAGGGTTTCGACGCGCAACGAATTGGTGGTGCCCGGCTGGCCGAACGGCACACCGGTGGTGATCACCACGGTGTCGCCGCGCTTGGCCAGGCCCTGGGCCTGGGCGATTTCCAGGGCCGTGGCACACACCTCGTCGACCTGGCGCAGCCGGTCGTTGACCACCGAATGCACGCCCCAGGCCACTGTCAGGCGGCGAGCAGTGGCAAGGTTCGGCGTCAGGTTGAGGATCGGCACCGAAGGCCGCTCGCGGGCGGCGCGCAGGGTCGAACTGCCGGATTCGCTGTAGTTCACCAGCACCGCCACCGGCAGGATGCTGCACACCCGGCGGATCGCACAGCTGATGGCGTCCGAGACCGTGGCCTCGGCCTGGGGCCGGCTGACGTCCAGTTGGGTCTGGTAGTCCGGGCCGGTTTCCACCTGGCGGATGATCTTGCTCATCATCTGTACGGCCTCCAGCGGGTATTCGCCGGAAGCGGTTTCCGCCGACAGCATCACGGCGTCCGCACCCTCGGCCACTGCGTTGGCGACGTCGGTGACCTCGGCCCGGGTCGGCGCAGGGGAGAAACGCATGGATTCGAGCATTTGGGTGGCCACCACCACCGGCTTGCCCAGCTGGCGGCAGGTGCTGATGATGTTTTTCTGGATCTGCGGCACGCTTTCTGCGGGCACTTCCACCCCCAGGTCGCCCCTGGCCACCATGATCGCGTCGCTCAGCTCGGCGATTTCCCGCAGTTGGGTGACGGCCGAAGGCTTCTCGATCTTGGCCATCAGGTAGGCCTTGTCGCCGATCAGCGCACGGGCTTCACGGATGTCTTCCGGGCGCTGCACGAAGGACAGGGCCACCCAGTCCACCCCCAGTTCCAGGCCGAAGCTCAGGTCGCGACGGTCCTTGGCCGTCAGCGGGCTGAGGTCGAGCACCGCCTGGGGCACGTTGACCCCCTTGCGGTCCGACAGCTCACCGCCATTGAGCACGGTGGTCTCGATGGCATCGGCCTGCTTGGCGATCACCCGCAGGCGCAGCTTGCCGTCGTCCAGCAGCAGGTCCATGCCCGGCTCCAGGGCGGCGATGATCTCCGGGTGCGGCAGGCTGACCCGCTGGGCGTTGCCCGGGGTCGCGTCGAGGTCCAGGCGCAGGGCCTGGCCGCGCACCAGTTGCACCTTGCCCTCGGCGAAGGTGCCGACCCGCAGCTTCGGCCCTTGCAGGTCCATGAGGATGCCCAGGGGGTAGTTCAGTTCGCGCTCTACCTGGCGGATCCACTCGTAGCGCTGGGCGTGGTCGGCATGGGCGCCGTGGCTGAAGTTGAGCCGGAAGATGTTCACCCCGGCTTGTACCAGCTCACGGATGTCCTCGATGCCGTCGATGGCCGGGCCCAGGGTGGCGAGGATTTTGACCTTCTTGTCAGGCGTCATGTTTGGGGTTCTCGAGAATCAGGATGGCGCGGAAGTCGTTGACGTTGGTGCGGGTCGGCTCGGTGACGATCAGGTCCCCCAGCGCCGCGAAGTAGCCATAGCCGTTGTTGTTGTCCAGCTCGTCGCTGGCGCTCAGGCCCAGGGCCGCGGCACGGGCGTAGCTGTCCGGGGTCATAATGGCCCCGGCATTGTCCTCGGAACCGTCGATGCCGTCAGTGTCGCCGGCCAGGGCATAGATGCCCGGGTAGCCCTTGAGGCTGTCGGTGAGGCTCAGGAGGAACTCCGCGTTGCGCCCGCCACGGCCATTGCCGCGCACGGTGACCGTGGTTTCACCGCCGGAGAGGATCACGCAGGGCGCCGCCAGGGGCTGGCCGTGCAGGGCGACCTGGCGGGCGATGCCGGCGTGGACCTTGGCCACCTCCCGGGATTCGCCCTCCAGGTCGCCGAGGATCAGTGGGCTGAAGCCGGCCTGGCGAGCCTTCACGGCCGCCGCCTCAAGGGACTGCTGGGGCCGGGCGATCAGCTGGAAGTGGCTGCGCGCCAGGCACGGGTCACCGGGCTTGACGGTTTCCGACTCGGGGCTCTGCAGCCAGCTGCGGACCGCGGCCGGTACGTCGATGCCATAGCGCTTGAGAATCGCCAGGGCCTCGGCCGAGGTGCTGGGGTCGGCCACGGTGGGGCCGGAGGCGATGACCGTGGCCAGGTCGCCGGGTACATCGGAAATCGCATAGGTGTAGACCGTGGCCGGCCAGCAGGCCTTGGCCAGGCGTCCACCCTTGATCGCCGAGAGGTGCTTGCGCACGCAGTTCATCTCGCCGATGGTGGCGCCGGATTTGAGCAGGGCCTTGTTGATGGCCTGCTTGTCCGCCAGGGTGATGCCGGCGGCTGGCAGGGCCAGCAGCGCCGAACCGCCACCGGACAGCAGAAAGATCACCCGATCCTGTTCCGACAGGTTGCTGACCAGTTCCAGCACGCGCTTGGCCACGGCCAGGCCGGCGGCGTCGGGCACCGGGTGGGCGGCTTCGACCACTTCGATCTTGGTGCAGGGGGCGCCGTGGCCGTAGCGGGTGACCACCAGCCCGGAGACTTCGCCCTGCCAGCTGCGCTCGACCACCTGGGCCATGGCCGCGGCGGCCTTGCCGGCGCCGATGACGATGACGCGGCCGCTGCGGTCGCTGGGGAGATGGGCTTGCAGAACCTGTTGCGGGTGGGCGGCGTCGATGGCTGTGGCGAACAGCTCACGGAGGAATTTTTGCGGATCGACCGACATGGCGGGCTCCCGGATTTCTTGTTATGGGGGGCTTGAAACGGGTGTAGCCGCCACCTCAGGCGGCGGCAAGGTCAGCAGGGCCTGTCCCTGGCCCGCCGTGAGGCGTTTCCTGCGAACCTTGGCGCAGCCTGCGGCAGCGGCTACGGATGCTGCTTATTTCTTCTCGCGGATCGAGAAGTTGGCCATGTGTTCCAGGCCCTTGATCAGGGCCGAGTGGTCCCAGTTGGCGCCACCGATGGCGGTGCAGGTGCTGAACACTTGCTGGGTGTTGGCGGTGTTGGGCAGGTTGATGCCCAGCTCGCGGGCACCGCTCAGTGCCAGGTTCAGGTCCTTCTGGTGCAGGTTGATGCGGAAGCCCGGGTCGAAGGTGCCCTTGATCATCCGCTCGCCGTGCACTTCGAGGATCTTCGAGGAAGCGAAGCCACCCATCAGTGCTTCACGCACCTTGGCCGGGTCGGCGCCGTTCTTCGAGGCGAACAGCAGGGCTTCGGCCACGGCCTGGATGTTCAGGGCGACGATGATCTGGTTGGCCACCTTGGCAGTCTGGCCGTCACCGTTGCCACCCACCAGGGTGATGTTCTTGCCCATGCTCTGGAACAGCGGCAGGGCACGTGCGAAGGCCTGGCTGTCGCCACCGACCATGATGCTCAGGGTGGCGGCCTTGGCCCCGACTTCACCGCCGGACACCGGGGCGTCCAGGTACTGGGCGCCGGTTTCGTTGATCTTGGCGGCGAAGGCCTTGGTAGCGGTGGGCGAGATCGAGCTCATGTCGATGACGATCTTGCCCTTGCCGATCCCGGCGGCCACGCCGTCGGCGCGCAGCAGCACGTCTTCGACCTGGGGGGTATCGGGGACCATGATGATGACGAACTCGGCTTCCTGGGCGACGTCCCGGGGTGAGGCCAGGGCGATGGCGCCGGCGGCGATCAGGTCGGCCGGAGCCTTGCCGTGGTGTTCCGAGAGCAGCAGGCTGTGACCGGCCTTCTGCAGGTTGGCGGCCATTGGGTGGCCCATGATGCCGGTGCCGATAAATCCGATTTTAGCCATGATAAAAATCCTCTATTCAACGGGACCTTGTGGGCGCTGGCTGGCCAGCGAAGGCGGTCTTGCGGGCCTCTTCGCCGGCAAGCCGGCTCCTACGCAGGTACAGGTTCAGATTGCGTTGTGGGTTTTCAGCCAGCCAAGGCCGGCTTCAGTGGTGGTCAGCGGCTTGTACTCGCAACCGACCCAGCCCTGGTAGCCGATGCGGTCCAGGTGCTCGAAGAGGAAGCGGTAGTTGATCTCGCCGGTGCCCGGCTCGTTGCGCCCGGGGTTGTCCGCCAGCTGGATGTGGTTGATCTGGCCCAGGTGGTTGGCCATGGTCCGCGCCAGGTCTCCCTCCATGATCTGCATGTGGTAGATGTCGTACTGCAGGTACAGGTTGTCGCTGCCCACCTGCTCGCGAATCGACAGCGCCTGGGCGGTATTGTTGAGGTAGAAGCCGGGAATGTCGCGGGTGTTGATGGCTTCCATCACCAGCTTGATGCCCACGGCCTGGAGCTTGTCGGCGGCGTACTTGAGGTTGGCGACCAAGGTCTTTTCGAACAGGGCTTCATCGGCGCCCTGTGGGCGGATGCCTGCCAGGCAGTTGATCTGGGTATTGCCCAGGACCTGGGCGTAGGCAATGGCCAGGTCGACCCCGGCGCGGAACTCCTCGACCCGGTCGGGCAGGCAGGCGATACCGCGTTCACCCTTGGCCCAGTCGCCGGCCGGCAGGTTGAACAGCACCTGGCTCAGGCCGTGGGCGTCAAGCTGCGCCTTGATTTCGGCAGAGCTGAATTCGTAGGGGAACAGATATTCGACGCCGCTGAAGCCGGCATCGGCGGCCGCCTTGAAGCGGGCGAGGAAGTCCTGTTCGGTGAACAGCATGGACAGGTTGGCAGCAAAGCGCGGCATGGTGGTCTCCTGTGGTTCGGTCAAGCCTGGGGCTGGCGCCAGGGGGCGGGCGGCCCGGGCGCCACCTCTGGCGAGAGGTGGCGCGCGGGGCCCGGCCGGTGCCAGCGGCCAGGGGTATCAGTCGAGCAGGGAAATCGCGGTAGGGGCGTCGTTGCCCACCAGCGCCAGGTCTTCGAACTCGTTGACCGCGTTGATTTCGGTGCCCATGGAAATGTTGGTCACGCGCTCCAGGATGATTTCCACCACCACCGGTACCTTGAAGGTCTGGAGCATTTCCTGGGCCTGGCGCAGGGCCGGCTGGATGTCCTTGGGTTCGAACACCCGCAGGGCCTTGCAACCCAGGCCTTCGGCAACGGCCACGTGGTCGACGCCATAGCCGTTGAGTTCCGGCGCGTTGAGGTTGTCGAAGGACAGCTGCACGCAGTAGTCCATGTCGAAACCGCGCTGGGCCTGGCGGATCAGCCCCAGGTAGGAGTTGTTCACCACCACGTGGATGTACGGCAGGTTGAACTGCGCGCCCACCGCCAGTTCTTCGATCATGAACTGGAAGTCGTAGTCGCCGGACAGCGCCACCACCTGGCGGTTCGGGTCGGCCTTGACCACGCCCAGGGCAGCGGGGATGGTCCAGCCCAACGGGCCGGCCTGGCCGCAGTTGATCCAGTGGCGTGGCTTGTAGACGTGGAGGAACTGCGCGCCGGCAATCTGCGACAGGCCGATGGTGCTGACGTAGCAGGTGTCCTTGCCGAATACCTGGTTCATTTCTTCGTACACGCGTTGCGGCTTGACCGGCACGTTGTCGAAGTGGGTCTTGCGGTGCAGGCTGGCCTTGCGCTGCTGGCAATCATGCAGCCAGGCGCTGCGATCCTTGAGCTTGCCGGCGGTTTGCCATTCGCGGGCCACCTCCAGCAATACGGTCAGGGCGCTGCCAGCATCGGAAACGATGCCCAGGTCCGGGGTGAAGACGCGGCCGATCTGGGTCGGTTCGATGTCCACGTGGATGAACTTGCGGCCTTCGGTGTAGACGTCCACCGAACCGGTGTGGCGGTTGGCCCAGCGGTTGCCGATGCCCAGCACGGTGTCGGACTTGAGCAGGGTGGCATTGCCGTAGCGATGGGAGGTCTGCAGGCCGACCATGCCCACCATCTGTGGGTGATCGTCAGGGATGGTGCCCCAGCCCATCAGGGTCGGGATCACCGGAATGCCGGTCAGTTCGGCGAACTCCACCAGCAGCTCGCTGGCGTCGGCGTTGATCACGCCGCCACCGGCCACCAGCAATGGACGTTCGGCCTGGTCCAGCAGGGCCAGAACCTTTTCCGCCTGCAGGCGGGTCGCCGCCGGCTTGGCCAGGGGCAGGGGCTGGTAGGCGTCGATGTCGAATTCGATTTCCGCCATCTGCACGTCGAACGGCAGGTCGATCAGTACCGGGCCGGGACGGCCGGAGCGCATTTCATAAAAGGCTTTCTGGAAGGCGTAGGGCACCTGGCCCGGTTCCAGCACGGTGGTGGCCCACTTGGTCACCGGCTTGACGATGCTGGTGATGTCCACGGCCTGGAAGTCTTCCTTGTGCAGGCGGGCGCGGGGGGCCTGACCGGTGATGCAGAGAATCGGAATGGAGTCGGCCGAGGCGCTGTACAGGCCGGTGACCATGTCGGTGCCGGCGGGGCCCGAAGTACCGATGCATACGCCGATGTTACCGGCCTTGGTGCGGGTGTAGCCCTCGGCCATGTGCGAGGCGCCTTCGACGTGGCGAGCGAGCACGTGATCGATGCCACCGACCTTCTGCAGCGCGGAATACAGCGGGTTGATGGCGGCACCCGGGATGCCAAAAGCGGTATCGACCCCTTCACGGCGCATCACCAGAACGGCGGCTTCGATTGCTCTCATTTTGCTCATGGTTTTGTGCCTCTTGCGTTTTGTAATTGTATACAAGTGGTTTTGCGCAAAGTGTATTCACGGCGGATGGCGCAGGTCAATCCATTTTCTTGAGCGGCAGCGCCTTTCATCAAAGCCCCGATAAACCGGCGTCCTTTTGTCGCAGGGGCTGCCTTTAGCGAATTATTGTATACAAAAAATAAATTCATTGTGTTCTATTTGTTGTATCGGACTTCTCCTACAAGAAGCTTCCCCAGGCTTTCTCAATAACAAGATAAGGACGGCACCCATGAGCGCTTTAACCTTGAAAGTCGCAGTCAACCTGGCCAACCAGGCCATCAACGCGGGGCGCAAGATCAATGCGGCGCCGCTGACCATCGCGGTGCTGGATGCCGGCGGGCACCTGGTGACCCTGCAACGGGAGGACGGCGCCAGCCTGCTGCGCCCGCAGATCGCCATCGGCAAGGCCTGGGGGGCGGTGGCCCTGGGCAAGGGCTCGCGTCTGCTGGCCCTGGACGCGCAGCAGCGCCCGGCCTTCATCGGCGCATTGAACGGTCTGGGGCAGGGCAGCGTGGTACCTGCGCCGGGCGGGGTGTTGATTCGGGATCAGGCGGGGGCAGTGATGGGGGCGATCGGCATCAGTGGCGATACCTCGGACATCGATGAGCAGTGCGCCATCAGCGCGATCGAAGCCCAGGGCCTGGCGGCGGACGCTGGCGTCAGCGCATAGCCCTCGACCTCGCGGGCCCGGCCTGTAGCCACTGCCGAGCCCGCGAGGCTGCGAAAAGCCGCGCAGGATCTTGATTGAAACTATTGCGCCCTTGCGGGCCGGGAAACAAACCGGAAAGTACCGAAACGCTATCAGCGATCCAGTTCACAGCCCTTGAGCACCAACCGGATGATGGTCTGCGCCGCAGCTTCGTAGTCGTCTTCGTCGAGCTTGGTCTTGCCGGTGACCACCGAGATCTGCCAGTCGAAGTCGGCGTAGGTCTGGGTCGCGGCCCAGATGCTGAACATCAGGTGGTTGGGGTCGAGCGGGGCGATCAGGCCGCGATCGATCCAGGTCTGGATGCACTCGATGTTGTGCTTGGCCTGGGCGTTGAGCTGTTCCACCTGCTCCGGGCTCAGGTGCGGCGCGCCATGCATGATCTCGCTGGCAAAGACCTTGGAAGCGAAGGGCAGGTCGCGGGAGATGCGGATCTTCGAGCGGATGTAGCCGCTGAGCACTTCGCTGGGCACGCCATCGGCATTGAACGGGGTGGAGGCCTGGAGGATGGGTTCGATGATGCTTTCCAGCACCTCGCGATAGAGGTTTTCCTTGGACTTGAAGTAGTAGTAGACGTTGGGTTTGGGCAACCCGGCCTTGGCGGCGATGTCGCTGGTCTTGGTCGCCGCAAAGCCCTTGTCGGCAAACTCTTCACTGGCGGCCCGCAGGATCAGTTCTTTATTGCGCTCGCGGATGGTGCTCATAAACCAGGGGATTCCTTGCCTGTTCGGGCGGTTGCGCATGGTAGCACCGGCGTCGCGCGAGGCTCAAGAATGCCCGGCGGCTGGGGTTTTCCTGCTTCTGGCATCTCGCTTGTGCTGCCAGCGGCACGGTATGCTGCGCGCCTTATTTCCATGCAGGGAAGCCAGGTTCATGGCCGGAAGCAGTTTGCTGGTGTTGATCGATGACATCGCCGCGGTACTCGATGACGTGGCCTTGATGACCAAGATGGCGGCGAAGAAGACCGCCGGTGTGCTGGGCGACGACCTCGCGCTCAATGCCCAGCAGGTCTCCGGGGTCCGCGCCGAGCGGGAAATCCCGGTGGTCTGGGCGGTGGCCAAGGGGTCGTTTCGCAACAAGCTGATCCTGGTGCCGGCGGCGCTGGCCATCAGCGCCCTGGCGCCGTGGCTGGTTACCCCGCTGCTGATGCTGGGTGGCGCCTACCTGTGTTTCGAGGGCTTCGAGAAGCTGGCGCACAAATACCTGCACCACGCCGAAGTGGCGACCGAACATACCCAGACCCTGCAAGCCCTGGCCGACCCCCAGGTGGATCTGGTGGCTTTCGAGAAGGACAAGATCAAGGGGGCGGTGCGCACCGATTTCATCCTTTCCGCGGAAATCATCGCCATCACCCTGGGCACCGTGGCCGGGGCCTCCCTGACCCAGCAGGTGGTGGTGCTCTCGGGTATCGCCATTGTCATGACCGTCGGCGTCTACGGCCTGGTGGCCGGCATCGTCAAGCTCGATGACCTGGGGCTGTGGCTGGTGCACAAGCCCGCTGCCCTGGCCAAACGCATCGGTGGGGCGATCCTGCGGGCAGCGCCGCTGATGATGAAGAGCCTGTCGGTGATCGGTACGGCGGCGATGTTCATGGTCGGCGGCGGCATCCTGACCCACGGTGTGCCCGCCGTGCACCACCTGATAGAAGGGCTGGCCGAGCGCAGCGCCGGGGTCATAGGCCCGGTATCGGCGTTGATGCCGACCCTGCTCAATGCCGTGGCCGGGATCATTGCCGGTGCCGTGGTGCTGCTGGCGGTCACCCTGGCGGGCAAGGCCTGGCGCGCACTGCGCGGCTGACGGGCGCTCAGCCCGCTGCCGGCACCGGGGTCGGCAGCGCGGCCGCTTGTTGCTGGCGGCACCAGCGGCGCCAGGTGAACTGCAGTTGCAGGATCGCCGCCCGGGCCATCTCCCGGGCTTGCAGGGGCAGGTCGCGGTCGCCATCCAGGGCCTTGAGCAGGGCCGCGGAGACCGCATCCAGCTGTTCGCTGCGGTTGGCGCTGGGGCCGCCGTGCCTGAGCAGCGTCGCCAGGTGCGCGAGATAATGCTCGCATTCCGTGGCCAGGGTGCCCCGGGCCGGGTCCAGGCAACTGCGCAATTGCAGCAGCTCATCTCCCAGGTCCAGCCCCAGCAGGCCGTTGTCCCAGTGACTGCGGCGGTTCTCGGGCTGCATCTGCCAATACCGCGACACCCGGATCAGCCGATCGGCCATGCGCCCGCCGAACCAGCTTTCGGCCTGCTCCGGCGGGCGTGAGGTGAGCTGCGCCAGATCGAACAGCGAAGCCTTGAACATCCGCCGGTAGTGCTGCTCGCCCGGGTTGAGGCTGACCAGGCGCAGCACCACCACGGCGATGCCGACACCGATCAGGGTGGCCATGGCCTTGTTCAGGAACGCCCCGAGGTCGTAGCTCATCAGGTTGCTGGGGCCGACGTTGTTGACGAAAAAGATGCAGAACGCCGAGGCGACGGGCGCGAGCTTCGGTCGGCTCATGCACAGCGAAGCGCAGAACAGCGGCACTGCCAGCCCCAGGCACAGCAGGGGAAAACCGTCCCAGCCCGGCAGCAGGCCAAGGCCGACGAAGGCCGCCACGGGAATGGACAGGGCAATGCCCTTGAAGAAATTCAGGCAGGACGCGGCAGGGTTCTCACGCCCGGCGAACAGGCTCAGCACCACGCCACAGATGGAGACGGCCCCCAGCCCCGAGGGCCAGGCGGACAGCAGCCAGAAGCCGGCGACGGCGAGAAAGGCCAGGGCGCTGCGCAAGCCTCCCAGCACCCCTTGCTGGATATCCCGGTGCCAGGACAGGGCGCCGGGAGCGCCGGGCGGGACCCGGCCCTGTTCCACGGCGCTGACACTCAGGGCGCTCTGTTCCACCCGCTCCAGTACCTGGGCCAGTTGCACCAGGCACAGATGGCCTGCGGCGGACAGCGAAGGGTCCTGCAGTGCCTGTTGCAGGCGCTGGAGCAAGGGCGGCAGGGCGGCGTCATGTTCGGCCTGCAGGGCCTGGATGGTCTCGCCGAGCAAGGGTTGGAGTTGCTGCGCGGTGGCGGCGTCGAGCATCTGCCGTTGCCGCGCCACGCCGCGGGCGGACCGGAGCAAGCCCAGCAGGTCGCGGCTCAGCACCCGCAGCGCCTGGGAGCGACGGCGCCCCTGCGGGCCTTCGAACCAGGCGTGATCGCGTTGGGCATCCACGGTGACGATACGCCCCAGGGCTTCCAGCAGCCCCTTGCGCTGGTCTTCCCCCAGCAGCTCCGAGGCTGCGGCCTGGCGCCCGGCCAGCCAGGCGGCGCGGCCCTGGACCGCCAGCGCCTGTTCCACCCGGCGCGGCCAGAGCAGTTGGCTGGCCACGGCGGCGCAGATGATCCCCAGGCCGATTTCCGAACAGCGCGCCACTGCCTGGTCGAACACCTGCAAGGGCGCTGCGGTGGCGGGCAGGGCGATGATGGCAGTGGTGTAGCCCGCCAGTACGAAACCGTAGGCTGCGTGGTTGCGCAGCAGCGAGGCGCCGGTGGTGCAGAAGGCCAGCCACAGGGCCATGGCCAGCAGGAACAGCAGGGGCGCCTGGCCCAGGGTTGCGATCAGCAATATCGACACCACGGCCCCCACCAGGGTGCCCAACAGGCGGTAGGCGCCCTTGGCCAGGACCATGCCGCTGCTGGACTGGCTGACGATGAGCACCGTGGTCAGGGCCCATTGCGGTTGTTCGAAATCCAGGCGGAACGCCAGGTACAGGGCCAGGCCGCCGGCAATCAGGTTGCGCGCGGCGAACAGCAGGTCGGCAGGGGCAGGGGCGAAGAGGGCTTGCCAGATATCGGCGCGGAAAAAGGTCGGCAGTTTCATCTTTCAGACACATCGATAGCTAGCTAATGATTAGCATCGTATCGATTTTGCCAGGGTGTGCCAATCGGCTTTTCAACGAGCGGGGGAGGAAGGGGCTTTGACGGGGAGCGGACGCCCCGCCGGATGGCGGGGCGAGGCAGGGTTACTCGGCGATCTGCAGCTTGCGCGACTCGGTGTAGACGTAGCGCACTTTCTCGTATTCGAACGGCGAGTTCAGCTGGCCATAGCGGAAGCTGGTCTGGTAGCGCTTGTCGACCCCGCGCAGGACCCAGATTTCCGGGTGGTTGCTGCTGGCTTCCGAAACATTGAGGAAGTTGATCGCCGATTCGGCGGTGTAGTCCACCGCCAGCCCGGCGGTATCACGCAGGTTCGACGGGCCGAGGATCGGCAGCACCAGGTAGGCGCCGCCGGGTACGCCGTAGAAGCCCAGGGTCTGGCCGAAGTCTTCGCTCTGGCGCGGCAGGCCCATCTTGGTAGCCGGGTCCCACAGGCCGGCCACGCCGATGGTGGTGTTGAGCAGCAGGCGCGCGGTGGTTTCCATGGAGCGCTGGCCCTTGAACTGCAGCAGGCTGTTGAACAGGTTGGGCACATCGCCCAGGTTGTTGAAGAAGTTGCTGACCCCGGTGCGCAGGAAGCTCGGCGTCACGTAGCGGTACCCGTCCACCACCGGCAGGAACACCCATTGGTCGAAGCGGTAGTTGAAGTGGTAGACCCGGCGGTTCCACGACTCCAGCGGGTCGTAGATATTCAGGGCGTTCAAGGTCGAGCGCTCGAACTCGCGCTGGTCCAGCCCCGGGTTGAACTTGAGCTTCTTCAACGGCTCGGTGAAGCCATCGGGGTCGGGGGTGACGGGGATGTTGGCCTTGCTGTTGTCGGCTTGGGCATAGCCTGCGCAGAGCAACGCAGCGATAAGCAGGAGATGTTTAGCCACGGAAGAACTCCAGCATGGCGTCGCTGTTGACGCGGTAGTTGAGGTTGCCGCAGTGGCCGCCATGGGGGTAGACGGTCAGGCGGTCACCAAAGGTTTTACGCAGGAAGCCCAGGTCGCCGGGGCCGAGGATCACGTCGTCGGCGTTGTGCATCACGGCGATCTTCGGGCTGGCCTTGAGGTAGTCCTGCAGGGCGTAGAGGCTGACCTGGTCGATTAGTTGCAGCAGGCTGCCGCCATCGGTGCGGGCGCGCCACATGGGGATCACCTGCTCGGTCAGGTAGCAGTCGAAGTCGCATTGCAGGGCACGCTTGAGAAACGGCGTGAGGCTGGTGCCTTCGCGGATCGGGTATTTGGGCGGGGTGATCAGGCCACGGCGGTTGATCAGGTCCGAGGTGAAGGCAATGTCCGCCGCAGAGAAACGGAAGGAGGTGCCGATCAGCATCGCCATCTGCTCGTTGGTCAGGTGCTGCTTGGATTGCTGGAAGTCGTAGAGCAGGGCGTCGTTGAGGTCGATATAGCCCTTCTGCTGGAAGTAGCGGGTCAGCTTGCCCAGCACCAGTTCGTAGAAGGTAGTGCTGTTGTTGATGCCCTTGACCTCGGTCTGCACCAGCTTGTCGAGGTTGGTGATCGAGGTATAGAGATTGACCGGCGGGTTGAGCAGCAGGACCTTCTTGAAATTGAAGCTGCGCCGGGTTTCATCCAGCTTGCTGACGAAGGCCGCATCCAGCGCGCCAAGACTGTAGCCGGTGAGGTAGAACTCGGTGATCGGCAGCTTGGGATTCTGCGCCCGTACGGCCTGCATCACCCGGTACATGTCCTCGGCGTCTTCCTGGGTCACGCCCGGGGTGGCAAAGCGCGAAGCGGCGCTGATGAAGTCGAAGCTGGTGGGCGAGGACAGCTGCACCACGTGGTAGCCGGCTTTGTAGTAGAGCTTCTTCAGGTACTCGTTGAGGCTACTGTCATAGCGCGCCCCGGTGCCGGCGATCAGGAAGATCAGCGGCGCGGCGTGGTCCTGGGTGGCAATGCGGTAGGTGAGTTTCTTCACCGCCCAGAAGTTGTCCGGGAGGATGAATTCCCGTTCCGGACGCAGCGTCAGGCTGTGGTCAGACTGGCGGATGTCATCGTTGGAGGGCAGTTCCGGGCGCAACTCCGGAGGCGTGGTGGCGATGGTGGCTTCGAAGGGGTTGGTCAACGGGTAGCCATAGGTGGCCGGGTCGACGTCGACCGCCAGCGCGGACGCACTCAGGATAAGGCCGCCAAACAGGGCAGCGAAGCGCAAGGAACGAAGCATGACTGTATCCCTAGAAGAAGGTACCGAATGAGGTTCGCAGGCTATGACCACCGCGCTGCTGCCGAAGTGCCATGGTTGGGCACAAATAACGCCTGCGACAGGCTTATTGGGAAGTGATAGTAGCCGGACGATACACTTTGCCGCCATTTGCATGACAGATATCTGCGCCTGGCGCTTGCCAAGCGTTCGCGGGGGATTATGCTGGGCGCCGTTTTGACTGTTCGGAGTGTTTCATGTCCCGCCGCCTTCCCCTGATTCTGCTGCTCGTGGTCCTGCCGCTGTGGCTGGCCGCCAGTTATGGCCTGCGCTACGGCTTCATGGAGGATGCTCGCTGGGTGGGTGCCTGTGTCGAGGCTGCCAGCCGCTGGGAGTGCGGGCTGCGCTCCAGCCTGGGTTGGATGATTCACTTCAAGGTGCTGGGCTGGAGCTCGGTGGCCGTGGCGCTCCTGGGTTTTGTCATGCCCGGGCGTGCCGGTTGGGGGCTGGGCGTACTGGCGTTGCTGATCGGCATCCCGGCCCTGGCCCTGTACAACACCACCCTGGCGGTATTTGCCGTGGTGATTGCCGGCTTGCGCCTGGTGCGCGCCAGCAAGCCATAGCCGCAGCAGCGGCCATGGCCTATGGCCTCAGGCCCTGCGGGCCCGCAGGTTGCGCCAAAGCGCCGCTACCATCAGCAGGCTGACCAGGGCCCAGCCCCAGGCCTGCTGGTTGGCCAGACCTTCCTGATACAACTGCGGGGCAATGCCGGCACCGACGATAAAGGTCAGCAGGGCAATCTCCCGGCGCGGCACTCGCACCGGGCGGCACAGGTAGACCAGTGCCGGCAGTAGCAGGGCCGCGCTGGGGAAGCTGCGGTAGCGCGGGTCGAACACCAGCTCCAGCATCATCACTGCCGCGGCGAACCCTGCGGCCGTCAGCAGCCAGCCGGCCCGTTTCTCCAGTGCACCGAAGGCTTTCAGGCGCCAGCTCTGGCGAGGGCTCAGGGCCAGGGCGGCGTGGGCCAGCACCAGCAGGTTGAGCCCCAGCAGCAACGCGGCCCAGCACCATTCACCGGCGAAACGGCTGGTTGCCCGCGCCAGTTCTCCAGAGGTTCCGATGCTGCAAGCGGCCACTGCGCCCAACAGGGGCAGCAGCAGGGCGGCGCGGTGGTCGCGGGGCCGGCCGCCGAGCACCAGGGTGCCGAGCAGTATCAGGCCGCCGACGCCCAGCCACAGCGGCCAGTACGGCAGGTTGGACACCGGGCCGGCGAGGATGCCCTTGTCCTGGCGATCAGCATCGAACAGCCCCCAGTAGCCACCGACGGCACCTTCGCTGGCGCGCTTCCAGGGCTGGTCGAAGGCTTCGATCAGGTTGTAGTGCCAGCCATTGTGTTCCGCCAGGGCGACGAAGCCGCGGATGAACTTGGCCTCGTTGACCCGGCTGGGCAGCGCGGTTTCTCGCTGCCGGCCTTCACTGGGCCAGCCGGTCTCGCCAATCAGCACGTCCTTGGGGGCGAAGCGGTTGCCGAACACCTGGCGCACCTCGGCCACGTGGTTCAAGGCGGCGTCGATGTTCGACGGATCGTCTTCCCAGTACGGCAGCAGGTGGATGGTGAGGAAATCCACCGCCGGGGCGATTTCCGGGTGCTTGAGCCAGAACTCCCAGACATCGGCGTAGGTCACCGGCTGCTTGACCCCGGCCTTGACCTTGAGGATCAGCCGCGCCAATTGCGCGCCGGTGACCTCCTTGCGCAGCAGTGCTTCGTTACCGACGATCACCGCACTGACCACGTCCGGGTTGGCGTTGGCCGAGGCGATCAGCAGGTCGACCTCCTTCTCGGTGTCCACCGGGTTGCTGTTGACCCAGGCGCCGATCATCAGCTTCAGGCCGTGCTTGCGCGCCAGGTCCGGCAGGGCTTCCAGGCCGGTCATGGAATAGGTACGGATGCATTCGAAACGGGTCGCCAGCAGGGCCAGGTCGGCGTCCATGCGCTGCGGGCGCAGCTTGAACGGCTGGTCGAAGGGCGACTGGTCCTTGTCGAACGGAGTGTAGGAAGCGCACTGCAGCTTGTGGCTGGCGCTGGCGACATCCGGCAGGTGCACCGGCCGGCCAAGGCCGTACCAATAACCGCAGAGGGCCAGCAGCCCGAGCAGGCAGGCGAACAGATAGGGCAGGGCGTGGAAACGAGGGGTGGCGGGCATGATCGGGCCGTCGTGGAACAAAGCCGGGCATCTTACCCGCATTTGTCCGCAGCTTGGTGGGCTGCATGATTTTGACATGCAAAGTTCGGGCGGACCCATTGCCCGGGAGAGGTCGGCCGTTGGTTACTGGCTATCTGATGTCGCTGCTGGCTGCCTTGAGGTCGTAGACAGAGCAGGTCGCGGAACAGGGCGGGTTGATGATCCAGGCATCAGTACTCCGCTGATGATCGAACGCGTTCGCGGTGAGGCGTGATGGGGGCGCTGAGCACCATAACCATACGTTGACGTGCCTGGCAGCCGCCCGGCACTGCACTTTTCGGGGAAGTAACGATGAAGATGCGACGACTCTTAGGCGCAGGTGCCGCACTGGTACTTGCCATCAGCTCCACTCTGGCCAGTGCCGACAGCAAGACCCTGAGCATCGGCTATGTCGACGGCTGGTCCGACAGCGTGGCGACGACCCATGTGGCGGCGGAAGTGATCAAGCAGAAGCTCGGTTATGACGTCAAGCTGCAAGCGGTGGCGACCGGGATCATGTGGCAGGGCGTAGCCACCGGCAAGCTCGACGCCATGCTTTCGGCCTGGCTGCCGGTGACCCATGGCGAGTACTGGGCCAAGAACAAGGACAAGGTGGTGGACTACGGCCCCAACTTCAAGGACGCCAAGATCGGCCTGATCGTGCCGGAGTACGTCAAGGCCAAGTCCATCGAGGACCTCAAGACCGATACCACGTTCAAGAACAAGATCGTCGGCATCGACGCCGGCTCGGGGGTGATGCTCAAGACCGACCAGGCGATCAAGGACTACGGCCTGGACTACAAGCTGCAGGCCAGTTCCGGGGCGGCAATGATCGCCGAGCTGACCCGCGCCGAAGAAAAACAGGATTCCATCGCCGTGACCGGCTGGGTGCCGCACTGGATGTTCGCCAAGTGGAAACTGCGCTTCCTCGAAGACCCGAAGGGCGTGTACGGCGCTGCTGAAACCGTCAACAGCATCGGCAGCAAGGGCCTGGAGAAGAAGGCGCCGGAAGTGGCGGCCTTCCTGAAGAAATTCCAGTGGGCCTCGAAAGATGAAATCGGTGAGGTCATGCTGGCCATTCAAGAGGGTGCAAAACCCGATGTGGCGGCCAAGGATTGGGTGAGCAAGCACCCGGAAAGGGTTGCCGAGTGGACTGCTAAATAAGCACAACGCGTCTAGATCAGGGGTCTTGAGGCCGCGCACTGGAAACAGTGGGCGGCCTTGTCATTTATTGAAGAAAAAACCGGCGCCAACGCTAATGTCGTTCTAATACTAAGGTCGTCTGGAACCTGCTCCATAGCCGCATAGAGTGGATTAGGTTCCACCTAAAATCTGTGCTGCGAGGATAAAAACAATGAACGACAGCATTTACCTCTCGATTCAAAACAGCCCGCGTTTCAAGGAGCTGGTCAGCAAACGAGAGCGGTTCGCCTGGATTCTCTCGGCGATCATGCTTGGGCTTTACTCGGCTTTCATCCTGTTGATCGCCTATGGTCCCCAGATCCTGGGCGCCAAACTCAGTCCTACCTCATCCATCACCTGGGGCATTCCCATCGGTGTCGGCTTGATTCTCTCGGCCTTCATCCTGACGGCCATCTATGTGCGACGCGCCAACGGCGAATTCGACGAGTTGAACAATGCGATCCTGAAGGAGGCTCAGCAATGATCCGACGTCTATTCGCAGCACTCGGTCTTGCCGCCTTCGCTCCCGCCCTCTGGGCTGCAGACGCCTTGACGGGCGAAGTCCACAAGCAACCACTCAACGTATCGGCGATCGTGATGTTCGTGGTCTTCGTCGGTGCCACCCTGTGCATCACCTACTGGGCCTCCAAGCGCAACAAGTCGGCTGCCGACTATTACGCGGCGGGCGGCAAGATCACCGGCTTCCAGAACGGCCTGGCGATCGCTGGCGACTACATGTCCGCGGCGTCCTTCCTGGGGATTTCCGCCCTGGTGTTCACTTCCGGCTATGACGGCCTGATCTACTCCATCGGCTTCCTGGTGGGCTGGCCGATCATTCTGTTCCTGATCGCCGAGCGCCTGCGCAACCTGGGCAAGTACACCTTTGCCGACGTGGCGTCCTACCGCCTCGGGCAGACCCAGATCCGCACCCTGTCGGCCTGTGGCTCGCTGGTGGTGGTGGCGTTCTACCTGATCGCGCAGATGGTGGGTGCCGGCAAGCTGATCCAGCTGCTGTTCGGCCTCGACTACCATGTGGCGGTGATCCTGGTGGGCATCCTGATGTGCCTGTACGTGCTGTTCGGCGGCATGCTGGCCACGACCTGGGTGCAGATCATCAAGGCGGTGCTGTTGCTCTCCGGCGCGTCCTTCATGGCACTGATGGTGATGAAGCACGTCAACTTCGACTTCAACACCCTGTTCTCCGAAGCGATCAAGGTTCACCCCAAGGGTGAAGCGATCATGAGCCCCGGCGGCCTGGTGAAAGACCCGATCTCGGCGTTCTCCTTAGGTCTCGCGCTGATGTTCGGTACCGCTGGCCTGCCCCACATCCTGATGCGCTTCTTTACCGTCAGCGATGCCAAGGAAGCTCGCAAGAGCGTGCTCTATGCCACTGGCTTCATCGGCTACTTCTACATCCTGACCTTCATCATCGGCTTCGGCGCGATCCTGCTGGTAAGCACCAACCCGGACTTCAAGGATGCCGCAGGCGCCTTGCTGGGCGGCAACAACATGGCGGCGGTGCACCTGGCCAACGCAGTGGGCGGCAGCGTGTTCCTCGGCTTCATTTCGGCCGTGGCCTTCGCCACCATCCTGGCGGTCGTTGCAGGCCTGACCCTGGCTGGCGCCTCGGCGGTGTCCCATGACCTGTATGCCAGCGTGATCAAGAAGGGCAAGGCCAACGAGAAGGACGAGATCCGCGTTTCCAAGATCACCACCGTGGCATTGGGCGTACTGGCCATCGGCCTGGGCATTCTCTTTGAAAGCCAGAACATCGCGTTCATGGTTGGCTTGGCGTTCTCCATTGCCGCCAGCTGCAACTTCCCGGTACTGCTGCTTTCCATGTACTGGAAGAAGCTCACCACCCGTGGCGCCATGATTGGCGGCTGGATGGGCCTGGTGAGTGCCGTGGCGCTGATGATCCTCGGCCCGACCATCTGGGTGCAGATCCTGCATCACGAGAAGGCGATCTTCCCGTACGAGTACCCGGCGCTGTTCTCGATGATCATCGCCTTCATCGGTATCTGGTTCTTCTCCATCACCGACAAGTCGACCGCGGCGGTCAACGAGCGGGCGCTGTTCTTCCCGCAGTTCGTGCGTTCGCAGACCGGCCTGGGTGCCAGTGGGGCGGTGTCGCACTAAGCGAGATGAATGTATCGGCTTCTATATAGAAGCTGCGTAATGGCGAAATGCCCCGATCGAGAGACCGGGGCATTTTTC